>SFFI01000029.1 GCA_004556925.1 Clostridiales bacterium | reverse complement strand
CAGTTGGTAATTTTTCTCAATGCGGCGTATTTTCTGTGGTCGTTTGTGTTTTGGGTGATTCGTAAGATACCGATGCTTAATGTGAGAGAATAAGCACGCGCGTACGCCGGGAGGCGTGCGCGTGCTTTCTCTGCGTGAACTTTTTTGCAACGAAGGATGCTCCTTCGTATGACCCCCCTTCGCTAACAGGGGGGTACTACCTACACAAGTTGGTGAAAAAGTTATGAATTTGGTTATGTATGACTGGGTGTCTATAACCTCCAAAATACATAGTCCTCAGAATTTTATAGAGTTGCTTGGTATGCAGCATGTTAGTTGGGAATTGGTGAAGGGTGCTCGGGGTTATATGGATCGGCTTTACTGGGGTAGTATCAGTATCCATTATAATGGCAGGGAGGATATGGGCGTTTGGCTGGAGATGTCCGGTCAGGGCTGCCGGTCCTTTGAGACTTTTGGTAATGGAGACTATGAATCTCTTTTTGATGAGGTCCGCCAGAATCCAGGCGAGATGAATTTAACGCGCTTGGATGTTGCTTTTGATGATCATGAGGGTTTGTTGGATATTGATGTTTTGGAGATGGATACGCGGGAACTGAGTTTTGTCAGCAAGTTTCGGAAAACTGCGGTAGAATGGGAATGGGATCATGATAAGTTGATCAAGGGCCTGTCTATTTATCATGGCCGGAAGGCGAGCGAGATCATGATTCGGATTTATGATAAGGCTGCGGAGCGTGGCTTTGATGATGGTCGTCATTGGGTTCGGGTAGAGCTTCAGCTGAGGGATAGCCGCGCTCTGGCATTTCTGGATGCTCCGGGCAAGATTGGGGATCGGTTTTCTGGTGTGCTGCGGAATTATCTTCGGTATGTGGATTCAGATGATTTTGATTCTAACAAATGGCGCTGGCCGATGAAGTGGTATTGGGAGAAACTGCTCGGCGCTGTGGCGCCGATCCGGCTCTATACAAAACCTGGCGCTGAGTATAATTTATCGAATTTGGAGGATTTCGTTTATAAGCAGGCCGGTGGAGCCGTGACTACTTTGCTGGAAATCGTCGGCGAAGAGAAGTTCCGGGAAAATATAAGCAGCTGCTTGACCAGTATGGTATAATGTCTGAAAGGAAGGAGGCATCCGGCGGCAGAGTTGGAGACCTCTAAGTAAACAAAATAAAGTTTCTGATAGGGAAAGCCCCTCGGCTTAGGCCGGGGGGCTTTTTGTTGTATATAAAAATATTTCAGCTATTTGGGGTTCTATTTTTTCAATGTCAACCCCGTTGACACGTAATATGCGATATTGTTGTTATTTTCCTGATCTGTTTTGGAGTTAGGGTCAGTGTTTGATATATTTTTTCGAATAAGAGTAGTCAAAAGGATAATTACCAAGAAGACAATTATAGCAATTTCCATTACTGATTTTCCTTCATTTTGATATATTCTTTGAGCATAAATTTTACCTGCTTAGAAAAATCGCGTTGACTTTCTTGTGCCATTTTAAAGATTTTGTCGTGCAGTTCTTTTTCAAATATTATGGTTTTTTTAATTTTATCGTCCATTGGAATCACCCTTCTTTATTTTATAAAATCAGATTTTATATGTCAAAAGCTCTTGACAGATTTTATCCGATAATATAAAATTAAGTCAATCAGATGTTATCTGAAAAAATATTCTTTTTAATAAGGAGGGTAAGGAAGATGTCTAAAGAGATCGTGGGTATGCGTCCGTATGATTTTAAGGACAGCAAGACCGGAGAGCAGATACAGGGCTATAACATCTACCTCCAATGGGTCGAGGATGGAGTTGCCGGTGTGTGCTGTGAGGCGGTGTCGGTAACGATGAAAAAACTGGATGGCTATGATCCAGCGTTGGGGGATGAGGTTAGAGTCGGCTATAACCGGTACGGGAAGGTGGATTTCATTATTCCGGCGTAGACCGATAGAGCTCTCTGTCCGGTTGTCTCCCAGTGATGAGGTGATGCAGCTGCGTACCGATGTTGCTCGTTTGGAAGATCAGTTGGAGCAGCTTCGTCAGGCGTACAATCGGACAGAGTTTTTATATAGGTGTGAGGTCATGATCAATACTCAGTTGGTAGATCTTTGTCGCGAGCATGGGATCAGGCTTCACTCGGCAATGTTCCAGCGTCCATCTTGCGGGGTAGAGTAAGGGTTAATTCGTCGGGTTCTCAGCCCGGAAACAGTGGTTCGAATCCACTCCCCGCACCCAGAAATTTAAAAGAAGGGAGGAACGAGCCGAGACTAGTGGTAGCAGCGTTGTGACCTTTACCGATTTTCAGCCGGTTATCACAGCTTTGCAGACTCAGATCAGTGTGAGTACTATCGTGGCGGTTTTGGCCGCTGTGGCGGGTATTTCCGTGGGTCTGGTCTTCATGTGGTGGGCTGGTCGGAAAGGCGTCCGTGCCCTTATGGCAGCCTTTAAGAAAGGCAAACTTTCTCTCTAAGCACCCTGAAACGGGAGCGCCCTCGGGGGTGCTCCCGTTTCTTTTTCCCCGTCCTATGGCCCGCAGGCCATGAACAACCGCATCTCCCGTCCCCTGTGGGCCAAAGGCCCACCTCTTGAACAACAGAAAGGAGCGTAGCAGCATGGCTATTTCTGACATTATATCGCTCTACGTGGAGTGTATTACGATAGCTCTTCCGGTGACGATCTGCTTTTATATGTGTGATCTGATCGTTACGACTTTCCTTCGCGCGGCCTTTGGCGGCAAGCTGATGTTTAAGTCCTTTTGAGGTGGTGGGATGCAGAATGAATTATTGGAAGGCTCGAAGAGTCCGGTTGGCTTGTTTCGCAGTGCTCGGTATAAGTCGGAGTTTCGTGCGGCTCATCCGGAGTATTTTGATCCGGAAGGGCTGATGGTTTTTTGCGGTCCGCAGGGGAGTGGTAAGACGCTTTCGGCGGTGCAGTATTGCCGTAAGATTATAGATCGGTATCCTGGATGTAAGTTTGTGACCAATGTTGAGATATCGGGTCTGCCGGATACGTTGGAGGTGATTGAGTATGATGGATTGGATTCTCTCTTTAATATTTCCAACGGTTATGCCGGGGTCCTTTATCTTATTGATGAAATCCACTTGGAATTTAATAGTCTTGAAAGTAAAAATATGTCTATCGAAGAAATGACCGAGTTTGCGCAGCAGCGGAAGCAGCGGAAGCATATAGTCGGTACAAGTCAGGTTTTTATGAGATTGGCAAAACCATTGCGGGAGCAGATAAAAAATGTGGTTTTGTGTCAGGGGTATTTCGGTTTGATCCAGCATAATCAGTTGATCGACGGTACGACGGCTATAGAGGAGAACGGTAAATTACAGTGTGACGTCCTGGGGAATTACTGGTGGGTTCATTCGCCGGAGTTGTATGGCTGTTATGACACTTATGCCAAGATGAAGCGATATAAGAAAGAATGGAGGGGGCGGACTCGTGCGCCGACTGCTTTGCCTTATGATACTCCTGCTGTTGTTGAGCGGTCTCAGCTGGGCCGTGGCCGTTGAGGGGGATATCGTTTATCAACTGGGAGATACGGCTGTCTATGTGGCTCAGGAGGGAGAGTTGAATGGTGATTTTGCTCTTGTCGCCGTTCCTATGGCTAGTATCGATGCTAGCTATGGGGTGGGGACCTCTAATATTGCTATCTTTGGACCTGTTGCTGCTAAGCTTCCTTACGGTACGCATTATGTGTACTGGCGGGAGGGACAGTATACCTATAAATTTGCTTATTCGGCTTCGTTGGCACTCAGCGGCAGCCGATTTACTGGATCGGATGTTGCTGTACTTACGTACCAGACGTACAACTCCTACAATTCTCAGGCTACGTTCGTTCGTTCGTCGGAGGCGTCTTTTTCATTGGATGCGGGTAATTATCTTGTCTGGTCAGATTTAGGGGATTATCCGACTTTATATGAGAGGGGAGGGGAGGA
The DNA here is from genome assembly GCA_004556925.1 of Clostridiales bacterium. Classification (GTDB taxonomy): domain Bacteria; phylum Bacillota; class Clostridia; order Saccharofermentanales; family DTU023; genus SFFI01. Next base: position 1,596 of record SFFI01000029.1, on the reverse strand, counting down.
TTATGCAAAGACGGCGTGTATTATCCTTGCTTCTTTCGGCCTTTATTATTTGTTCCACCACATGTGGGCGGACATTCGCCAGCGGTATATTGACCATTGATAATATGGGCATAGATCCGTGGGGTGATCTTGCGGAGATTCAGGGTGGTTTACAGCCATCCGAGACCCCTGATTTTATCAGTGAGATAGAGCCGATTTATGGACTTCGTAGGTCTCCTATGGCGGTGATGTCGGCGGTAGTTGCGTCTGATACGGCGGCTGAGTGGCATATCGAAAAAACAGGCCAACAATATTTTGGTTTTAGTACTCGTTATACTGGACAATGGACTAGTATGGGGCCTGTTACTAAGGACGTTTTAAATTCTTCTTCTTTGTCTTCTGGGGCTATTCGCTTAGCTACGTATACAAATTCTAACAACATGAAATCTACAATTGCTTATCAAGCTCCGGAAGTATTTTATGTTGATGTCTATAAGGATGTAGTTATTTCGGAGGATGATACGGCTTATATTTATGTGAATGGCAATCCCAATCTTTATTTGCAGGTATATAACGGTTATGGTTCATTAATGGTTGAGCCTACGTCAATTCATGTGCTTGTGAATGATTCCGAGTATGTGTCAGATATAGAACCGGGCTCTGTTGTGCGTCAGGAAATTCCGTTGGGGGCTGAATTTCCTGAGATTACTAAGGCGGGTTTCCGGTTTTATTTTGGTGTTCGTGAAGTTCAAAAAGATATCGGGACTGTCTCGGATAAAGTGTATTATCAAGTATTACCTCGGATTGGCAATATGTCTATTACAACGTCAGATCAGGCCACAGGGCTTTTATCTGGTATCCTGGCTTTTTTGCAGACGATTTATAATGCTATTGTTTCGCTTCCCGGGAATATTGCCAGTGCGATTATAGAGGGTTTGAAAGGGCTTTTTATTCCATCCGAGGAGGATATTACGGGGATTAAGAGTCAATATGAGTCTTTGTTCTCGCAGAGGCTGGGATTTATTTATCAGGCGGCTAGTTGGATTACGGACTTTGCTCAGACAATGCTATCTACTTTACAGAGTGGTAATACGTATCAGTTTACATTCCCTGGGGTATCTGTTCCGCTGCCGGATGGTACAAATATGGTCTTACTCCAGGAGCAGCAAGTCAGCCTGGAGAATGGTCTTATGGACGTGCTGCGTCCGGTGCTGGGTACTATTGTTTCGTTTATTTGTGTGGTGAGCTTTATTAATATGGCTCATGATATGGTCTCGGCTCTGATTAGTGGGACAAGCTATTTCGAGTTCATGAGAGGAGGGAAGCACGATGATAATTAGTGGGTTGCTGAATTTGATTTACACGGTTCTTTCGGCTCTGCTGGTCTTTGAGCTTCCCAATATGCCGGATTCGATCATGACGATCCTGACTCAGATCACGGGATATTTTCAGACGGGTATTCAGATCATAGCATCGTTCATTGGCTCAACGGCTATGGGTGTGATTGCGCTGTTGTTTCAGTTGGTAATTTTTCTCAATGCGGCGTATTTTCTGTGGTCGTTTGTGTTTTGGGTGATTCGTAAGATACCGATGCTTAATGTGAGAGAATAAGCACGC
>SFFI01000013.1 GCA_004556925.1 Clostridiales bacterium | reverse complement strand
ATGACTATATTCCAAAGCATATCGTCACTTTAATTGCCAAAACTTTAAAAATTCCGATTTCGGAAGTATATGGTGTAATTACGTTTTATTCGCGCTTCAGCTTAATTCCTAAAGGAAAATATTCGATTAATATTTGCATGGGGACAGCCTGCTATGTCAAAGGCGGTGAAGAAATTCTCAAAGAATTTTCAAAGTTGCTACATATTGAGCCCGGTGAAACAACAGATAATTTTATCTTTTCCTTAGTTGAGACCAGATGTGTCGGTGAATGTGCTTCAGCGCCGGTTATTACGGTTAATGATAAAACATATGAAAAAGTGACAGTCAAAGATGTTCCGCGTATTTTAGCTGAGATCGGGGAGGCAGTATCATGAATTTCAAAGAAAAATTATCTTCTGCTAAAGAGAAAACGCTTCCCGTCATTCTGGAGAGAGCTGCAAAAGATGATCAATATATTGTCGAAGGCGAACAGGTTCGCTTGGCCGGTGAATTCTATGAGAAGCAATTGCGTATCGCCTTGAAAAATTATCAGATCATTGATCCGCTGAGCATTGATGAATATATAGCATTTGGTGGATACTTTTCTTTATATAAAACAATTTTTGAGATGCAGCCGGGTGATATCATTCAGGAGATGATTGATGCAAATTTACGTGGCAGAGGTGGAGCCGGTTTTCCGGCAGGCTGGAAGTGGAATACGGCCTATCGCTATGAGTCGGATATAAAATATGTCATCTGTAATGCTGATGAGGGAGACCCCGGTGCTTATATGGATCGTTCTATTTTGGAGGGTGATCCGCATTCTGTCATCGAAGGTATGGCGATTTGTGCCAGAGCTATCGGAGCGAATAAAGGTTATGTTTATGTTCGGGCGGAATATCCTAAAGCTGTGCGTAGTTTGCGCCATGCGATTGAAGCTGCTAAAGCCTATGGTCTTTTAGGGGATCATATTATGGGTAGCGATTTCAGTTTTGATCTGGATGTACGCCTGGGCGCAGGTGCCTTTGTTTGCGGTGAAGGTACTGCTTTAATCCAATCGATTGAAGGAAAAAGAGGTATGCCGCAAGCCAAAGTTTATCGTACATCGGAGAGAGGCTTATTTGATAAACCGACGATTATCAATAATGTAGAAACATTAGCCAATGTAGCCCAGATTATTGAACATGGAGCGGATTGGTTTAAATCAATCGGTACGGAGGATTCTCCCGGAACAAAGGTCTTTGCTTTGGTGGGCAAGGTCGTCAATGCAGGTTTAGTTGAAGTTCCGATGGGCGTAACGATCAATGATATTGTCTATGGAATTGGGCATGGTGCACCGGATGGTAAAAAGATCAAAGCTGTACAAACCGGCGGCCCTTCCGGCGGCTGTATTCCTCCTGAGCTCTTTGATACACAAGTAGACTTTATTTCTTTGAGTAAAATCGGTTCGATTATGGGTTCCGGCGGTATGGTTGTGATGGACGAGACAGACTGTATGGTCGATATAGCCAAATTCTTTATGAAATTTACCGTGGATGAATCCTGCGGCAAATGCACACCATGCCGGATTGGCAATAAAAGGGTTTTGGAAATTTTGGAAAAGATTACCTCCGGCAAGGGAGAGATGGAAGATCTGGATTTGTTGAGAGAGCTTTGTCAGGTCATTACAGATACCAGTCTCTGCGGTCTGGGTAAAACGGCAACAACTCCTGTGATCAGTTCTATGCAATACTTCTTAGATGAGTATGAGGAACATATTCAGGATCAAACATGTCGTGCTTCGGCTTGTCAATCCTTACTCAAATATATCGTGCTTGATAAATGTGTTGGCTGTGGCTTATGCAAGAGAAATTGTCCGGTACATGCAATTTCTGGTGAAAAACGTCAAAAACATGAGATTGATACGAATGTTTGTATCAAATGTGATGCTTGCTTAGCAGCTTGTCCGGTAAAAGCGATTGTACGGAAATAAAGGTGATGAGATGATTACAGTTAAAATTAATAATAAAACGATTCAGGTAGAAGAAGGTACGACGATTTTAGAAGCGGCTAAAAGCTTGAATATTAATATTCCCACGCTTTGCCATTTTGACTTAAATGAACTGGGTTTTATTAATAAAGAGGCGAATTGTCGTATTTGCCTGGTTGAACAAAAAAATGGTTCTTTAGTACCGGCATGTAATACCTTAGTAAAAGATGGGATGGAGATTCGTACCGATACGCATAAAGTGATCAACTCCAGACGAGTAAATATTGAATTACTTTTATCTAATCACCCCAAAGATTGTTTGATTTGTGGTAAAAATGGTGAATGTGAGCTGCAAGATTTGGCAGCTCTGGCTCGTATCAAAAAAGTACGTTATGATGGCGAGAGAATTGAATATCCTGTTGATTACAGCAGTTATTCAATCTTTAGAGATCCGAATAAATGTATTCTCTGTAAACGCTGTGAAACCATGTGCAGTGAAGTACAAAAGGTAGGAACATTAACGGATATTGGTAGAGGTTTTACGACAGTTGTCGGAACACAATATCATCAACCGATGCATACAACCAATTGTACATTTTGTGGGCAATGCCTGGCAGTTTGTCCGACCGGTGCTTTGCAGGAGATTAGTCAGATCCGACAGGTGATCAAAGCTTTGAGCGATCCGACGAAAACAGTTATTGTGCAGACCGCTCCGGCAGTACGCGTTGCTTTGGGCGAAGAATTTGATATGAAACCGGGCTCGATTGTCACGGGTAAAATGGTTGCAGCTTTGCGGGCTTTAGGCTTTGATTATGTTTTTGATACGAATTTTGCAGCTGATTTAACGACAATGGAGGAAGCAAAGGAATTTGCTGATCGTTTGAACGGCAAAGGTCGTTTGCCGATCCTGACCAGTTGCTGCCCAAGTTGGGTCAAGTTTATTGAACATAACTTTGGCGATATGCTGGATATTCCAAGTACCTGTAAATCACCACATGAAATGTTCGGTTCGATTGCCAAAACTTATTTTGCTGAAAAATATGAGATTGATCCGAAAGATTTGGTGGTCGTTTCCGTCATGCCTTGTGTTGCTAAAAAGTATGAATCGAAAAGGCCGGAACTCGCTCAGTCAGATGAAGTTTCTGATGTCGATTATGTTATTACAACACGCGAGTTAGCGTTTATGATCAAGGAATATTCTTTGGATTTCCCCGGACTGGAGGAAGACGATTTTGATGATCCATTAGGAGAGTCAACGGGTGCAGGTGTTATTTTTGGCGCCTCCAGCGGTGTTTCAGTAGCTGCGCTGAGAACGGCCTATCACATGATTACCGGTGAGGATTTAGAAAATCTTGAATTCGCTGAATTAAGCGGGGTGAAAGGCTTAAAGGAAGCGACAGTCGATATTCAGGGACGTGAAATAAAAGTTGCGGTAGCCAGCGGTTTAGGTAATGCGGCAGATTTGTTGAATGATATTCGTAGAGGTATTAAGCATTACGATATTATTGAGATTATGGCTTGTCCGGGTGGCTGCATTGATGGTGGTGGTCAGCCTTTCCATCATGGTGATTTAACAATTTTAGATCAGCGTGAAGCAGCTATCCATCAAGCGGATCGTGAAAAAGCAACTAGACGATCCTATGAGAATGAATCAATACAAAAACTTTATCAGGAATTTCTGGGAGAAGTCGGAGGCGAAAAGGCACATCATCTCTTACACACAAAGTATGTATTGCGACCAAAGTTCATTGAAGAATGATTTTTATTGCTTGATAGGTGATATAAATAAAACCGTTCCAAGTTGTTTATCGCTGATAAACCGGAACGGTTTTGGCGAGTTGTAAAATAAACTGAAATAAAAAGGCTCTCCACAATCCTGTACAATGTTATTGGAAAAAACAAACAAAGGAGAATCGTTTTGAGCCATTTAAATTGTGGCAGGAAAAGGAACTAGGTCAGCATTAAGGATTAGAAGATCGGAAAATATTGGAATATCTTTATAATCAAAATCTAAAACGCAGTCAGAAAGAACGGTACACCCAAAAAGAATTAGCGCGCCAGCTAGGCTGGAGTGAAGCAACATTAAGCCGCGAACTCAAACGTGGTATGGTCAAGCAACAAGCAAGTGATTTAACAACGTATCAAGCCTACTCTTCTTATGTAGCTCAAAGTAACGTGAAGAAGAATTGGGAGAAGAAAGGGCCATCCTTAAAAATTGGTCAAGATCATCAACTTGCACAAACGATTGAAGAAATGCTACTGGGGAAAGCAATGGTTTCGTTTGGGGAATTAAGATATTCTCCGACAGCTATTGTGATGCATTTTGAGAAACAAGGCTGACCAACAGCCACCAGACTTTGTGCTCGTACCATCTATCATTATTTTGAGAAAGAAGTCTTTTTACATGTGACAAGCAGGGATTTTCCACGGAAAGGAGCAAAGCCGAAACGACGGTACCGGAGGCTAGAAAAACGCCTATCCACACCGGATAAGAAGCGAATTGATCAGCGACCCAAAGAAGCACAAGAACGTTTAGAAACAGGACACTGGGAGATGGACTGTATTGAGTCAGTGAAAGCTGATCGAACCTGTCTCTTAACACTGGTTGATCGTTTAAGTCGGGAGAGTATCTTATTGAAGATTGGTCGCCAAACACAGGAAGCGGTCTTACGGAAACTGAATTCTCTTGAACGGCAGCTTGGCACGAGAGCTTTTCGAGAGAAATTCAAAACAATCATGGTAGATAATGGGGCAGAATTTGCGGGTTGGAAAAAGTTGGAAACTTCTTTATTTCAAAAAGAGAAACGAACAGAGATCAATTTTATGCGAGGGTTTATGCCTTTTGGACTCTCTTATGGAATCTATTGACGGTACCTCTTAATACACATGGAGACTGACTGCTTGATTTTAAAAATTAAGTAATTAAACGTTCATTAGAAGTGTAATGATTTAGGAGCTTCATAAAAGAGTTGTGGTCCGCATTGTCCTGTGCTTTTATATATTTATGTGGTCAGAGACGATATCGAAAAGGAGGCTCTTGGTGCATTATGAAATGACATCCCAGTATTCTATGCTAAATGGATATATGGGAGCGGAAAGATTCACGCACCTAAGGGTTTAAACTGCACCCAGTCTTTCATTTTGCACCCCAATGCACCCGAGCAATATTTCTGAGTGGATTGTATTCGTTTTGTTGTACGATGCCATAAAAGGACGACCAAACGGATACAATCCTGAGTCGTCCTTTTTTGTGTCTTAAAATGCTGACAGGGCAAAGCTTTCAGGAAACCCTTAAATAAACGAAAGGGTGCAATTTAGGCTTAATAGCTGATTGTTTGGCTGTTTTCTGCACCCTTTTATTTGCTCGTGAAACCAACTACACGAAACTCGGAGTTTCGTATCGTCTGTTTAGTTTCGTGTAGCTATTATGATTTTCGTGTAGCTGGTATTATTGGCTGTAGGATTTATAAATCAGTTGTAGATGTGTAGCTATTTATTTTCTAGAAGGAGAATGATATGAAGCCCTATGTCCTTGATGCGGTAGTTTTGGATAGTCCGGATGTCCGACTTTTAACTGAATTTTACGCAAAGCTTCTGAACTGGAATATTGATTTTATTAATGAAAAGACTGTTGGCCGTGTTTCCTCACCGAATGGAGGTTGCAGAATTCTCATTCAACTTAACGAGATATATGACCGCCCGAATTGGCCTGAACAAAGATTGTTTCAACAGCAGCAGGCACACCTGGATTTTGAAGTTAGTAGTCAGATAGAAATGAAAACCGCTGTCCAACATGCTTTGGACTGTGGTGCTATGATAGCGGAAGTACAATTTGGTCACAATGATGAAAAAGGAACAGATGATTGGATCACGCTCATTGACCCCGTTGGTCACCCTTTCTGCTTTGTTATCTGGTAGGACTACTTCCGGTAAGGATTGAAGAGAAAACTTTTGAATTATTCCAGCGTGATTTCTTTTGCCTCACCGCTTCGCAGATGGTAAATGAATGATTTTTTACCACCTGTAGGAACGCTGACGTGATCAATCAGACTGAAGCTGAAGAGCTCAGTGATAACCCAGATAGGAAATCGTCCGTCATATTTTTGATCAAGATAACCAAGTGGGCCATAATGATGTCCGTGGAGATAGGCTAGACGAGTTTTTAGAGAAATCTCGATTGCTTCTAATGCCCCGAATTTAGCAAGTACACGAATACAGGTTTCCTCATCATCTATGACGCAACCGTGTTGCTTTAGTATAGCGACTTGTTCTTCGAATGTTTTGAGCTGTTTAAGCATAAATCACAGTAAATAATACTTGCTAGCTGGGTGACCTTGATAACTAGATGGCCACTTCAACAAACCTCCATAGTCTTGAAAAGCATTGACAATGGAAAACTGTTCATATACACTATGCACAGTAGGCAAGCGGAGGTTTTTATGAATATTCATATCAAAAACTCGAGTGATGATCCGATTTACCTACAAATAAAAAATCAAATCCAGTTTGCTATTCTGAACGGAGAGCTGGGAGCTGACGAGCCCCTGCCCTCGATCCGTGTTCTGGCTAAGGAACTTAGGGTGAGTGTTATCACCACTAAGCGGGCTTATGACGAGCTCGAAAAGGATGGCTTTATCCATTCAGTCCAGGGGAAAGGGAGTTTTGTTGCTCCCCAGAACCAGGAGCTTGTCAGGGAAAGTCTCCTCAGGAAGATAGAGGACAATCTGACAGCTGTTCTCGACTATGCCAAAATCCTTGGCCTATCGCGGGAAGATTTGATGAGCATGCTGGATAATTTGGAGGAGGATCATGACTAAGGCGATCGAATTAAAGGGGGTTACCAAAAAGCTAGGTGACTTCCACTTGGGACCGCTCACTTTTTCTGTCCCGACCGGTTGTGTGGTCGGATACATTGGGGAGAATGGAGCAGGAAAGAGTACGACGATTAAACTCATACTAGGCTTGATGGAGGCCGATAGTGGCCAAATCAAGATCTTGGACAAACCGCTTGAGAAAATAACAGCGGAACAAAAGAAGGACATTGCTTATGTCTTTGATGACCTGTTTTTACCCGGGTCGATGACCGTGGCTAACGTGCAACGCTTTCATGGTTTGCTCTATGGCCAAGCCTGGCAGGATCATACTTTTCAGAAGCTCATCCAGTCCTTCAACCTTCCTGAAAAAAGACGGGTAAAGGATCTTTCACGAGGGATGAAGATGCAGCTCGGCCTGGCGGTTGCCCTCTCTCATGGGGCAAAGCTTTTGCTTTTAGATGAGGCCACAAGCGGGCTTGATCCTGTTATCAGGGACGATGTTCTAGATATTTTATTGGACTATCTCCAAGACGAAAGCCATACAGTCTTTATCTCGTCTCACATTCTATCGGATTTAGAAAAAATAGCCGATTACATTGCCTTTATCCATAAGGGGGAATTGCTCTTTATGGAGAACAAGGACAGTCTGGCTGAAGAATATGGGATTGCTTCTCTCACGGAAGACCAGTTGCAAGCCCTTGATCCCGGGGCTGTGGTTGGTTTGCGGAAGCACCGATTTGGTATAGAAGCCCTGGTTAAGCGTAATCTTGTACCGGCCGATCTCAGTTTGGATAAGGCTAGTATCGAAGACATTATGGTGTTCACCATTAAGGAGGACAAAAATGAAAGCCTTGCTCTATAAAGATTTTATAGCCTTAAAAAAGGTCTTGCTTTTGATGCTGGTAATCCTAGCTGTTATCGCTTTTTATTTTTATAAGGAAGATCAGATCTACCTTTTACCCCTCTTTTTTATCCTGCTACCGGTTATTATTCTGGGTATGCTCTTTGGTGCCGATAGCCAAGACCGGCTTGACCACTACCTCGTACCGTCTCCTGTTAAAAGGTCAACGATCGTTTTGAGTCGCTATGTCATTGTTTGGTTTATGTCGACTTTGGCCGTCATCTTAGCTTTAATGATGCCTTGGCTCACCAAGGGCAACAACCCCTTAGCCTTGGACTGGATTTTACTCGTTCCAGGAATCTTTCTCATGACCAGTTTTATCTCAGCTGTCCAGTTGCCCCTGATGTATCGTTTTGGTGAAACGAAAGCCCGGCTCATCTTTGTCGGACTCTACTTTGTCACCTTTGCCTTTTTTTCCAGTATAGCCTCTAATAAGGAGTGGCTTGCGGCTAAGCTGCAGGCAGGATTTAACCTGGATAGTCGCTACCTTGCCCTTATCTTGGCTGCCGCCGCCATCTTGGTAAACGGGATTTCCTACTTTTGTTCAAGAGTTATCTATGAGAAAAGGGAATTTTGATGAGCCTTTAGGTCTAATGTTTCGTTGGTGAGAGCTCTGCTTATAACTTGGGGGACTCACAAATGAATAAAAAGAACATGTGGTTAGTATTAACTGTAATCTCAGGAATCGTGCTTATTCTATCAATATATATGTCCAACAAAACGGGGAAAACCGAGTATGCATGGATAATAGGTTCTATGCTTTTTGGTATAGGTTGTGGAAGTAGGTATCACGTTTCAAAAAGGGATAGAGGCAAATCTTAGTTTGGAAGGGTACCACTCTCAAGTTAAGATCGAAAGACGTGCTCTAGGGGTTCAAATTGCACCTGGTTTTTCATTTTGCACCCCAATGCACCCGAGCAATATTTCTGAGTGGATTGTATTCGTTTTGATGTACGATGCCATAAAAGAGACGTAGCAAGAACTAAATCCTGCTACGTCTTTTTTCTTGGTATGATTGAAGTCGAGAATTAACCTAATCCCACCATATTTTTATTCTGAGTCTAAAAATTTCACTCTTGTATGCTCTCCTTTAAAAATGTTCCTTTTGATAATTCTTGAAATGCATGATTGCCCTCTTCTCTTGTATTCATAACAATGGGTCCACCCCAAGCAACAGGTTCTTTTAGTGGGGGAGACGCCATCCAAATGACTTCTACTTCACCATCACTTTCTAGTTTTACGTCACCTTCTGAAAGTCGTACAGATGTTTTTTCTTCTACACTTTCACCGTTGACTTTAATGTGACCGATCAGGGTAAAGAGACTCACTGTATAGCCTTCTTTAGGGGAGATGGTGACAGAACCATTTAAGTCAATGGCATAGAAATCTAGTGGATTGTATTTAGCTTGGTCAGATTTTGCATCTTCGAGACTTCCGCTATAAACGCGGATGTTTGCTCCTTCTCGATTTACGACGGAGATGTCCTCAGGGAGCACTTCCTTGTAACTTGGAGAAGTCATTTTGGCATGCTTGGGTAAATTTAACCAAAGTTGAAGACCTAGGAGACGATCTTCCTCATCAAAAAATTCTGAGTGAAGGATTCCAGATCCAGCGGTCATCCATTGAATGGATTTTGGTCCAATAGTTTTTTCGTTACCCAAAGAGTCTCGATGGGTTACATGACCAGCAGATAGGTAAGTGATGGTCTCAATTCCTCTATGTGGATGCATGGGGAATCCTGCTTTGTAATCATCGTAATTGGTAGAATCAAAGCTGTCCAACATGAGGAAGGGATCATAGCTTTCAACAGTTTTGTTACTAAGGACACGAACAAGTTTAACGCCTGCGCCATCACTTGTGTTTATGCCTTTCACTCTTTCTAAGATTTTAGCTTTCATAGTGTTCCTTTCTAAATTTCTTCATAGCTGCATGTAGCATTTCCTTTTCTTTTTCCGTCCAAACAGAGAAACAATCTTCAATGCATTTCTGGTTCTTAGGAAATACTTCTTCAAGGAGATTCCTTCCTTTTAAAGTTAAGGATAAAACCTGACGTCTGCCATCTGCTTCATGGGGGCGTTTACTGATGAGGTCTTCTTTAAGAAGATTATTGATAACCACGGGGAGGTTACCGGCAGTTGTCAAAATCAGTTGGCGAATATCGCATTGACTAAGGTCTCCTTTATGATGAGGCAAGTTTTAGCCTTGATAGTCGCTATTATATTTCTGTTTCTGATGGCGGAATTATGACAAAATAAAGCCACTTAGGGAGGTAATGGACATGATTACAATTCGACCTGTTTCCGATTTACGCAACCGATTTAAGGAAATTGAGAAAATTGTTAAATCAGGTACGCCTGTTTATTTAACAAAAAGCGGCTATGGGACGATGGTTGTTATGAGTTTGGAGCAATATACTGCACTTACCGAGGACATAGAAGAAAGACTAGATGAGGCAGATAGAATGGCAGAAATAATACCTGAGCTTTACTGTGCTGACGAAGTTTTTACTAGAGTGAAAGAGCGCATAAAAGACAATGAAAGATTATAAATTACGTATCATGGAAGTTAGGCGTATTTTATATGGAAAGCTCGATTTGGAGAAACGCTTGTAGAATCTCAAGGTGAACCCAACTAAGAAGGTAAAAAGGACGACAAAACGGATATTTCCTTAAATCTTCTATGATGAAGCTTATGCCAACATATTATGTTGCTAGTAGCTTTATTATGATAAAATTGCCTAGGAGGTGATAGTCATGGCTACAAGTAATTTGAATGTTAGAACCGATACGACTATTAAAAAACAGGCTGAGACTATTTTTTCTGAGCTTGGCATGAATATGACTACAGCTGTAAATTTATTTCTTAGGGCGACGGTGCGTGAAAATGGTCTGCCCTTTGATTTAAAGTTGGATGTCCCGAATGCAAAGACATCAGCAGCTATAGAAGAGGGAAGGCGCATTGCTTTTGATCCGAGTGCAGTAGGATATCATAGTATTGATGAGCTTAAGAAACTTTCGAGACCATAATCTATCTGGAAAATATAAAGGAACTCGTGAGTGTCATATTGATCCTGACTGGCTTTTGATTTACGAAGTTCAGTCTTCATTGCTGGTGTTGATGCTCTACCGCAATGGCAGTCATGCGGACTTGTTTGGAAAATAAAGGTTGGCAAACCTTGGTTTGAGCTGATTAGCCAACCAATATATCTAGGTAAGAGGCTAATGGCTCTAGATTTTACCCGCCTTTTAACAACATCATCCTTTCGGGCGATTTAGTATCCGCTTTAATTCACCATAATTTGGCTATATAGACGTAGGCAAAGCGATTGCTGTGTCTGAAGTTGGGAGAAGTTGGGGACAATCAGAGGGTAACTTTGCTAGAAGTTCCCAGCTTGTAGGCGAAGGGGGAGAGCTTTTTTATGGAAAAGTATAAAAAGTATATTTTAGTTGTTATTGGCATTCTGCTCCTGGCATGGGGGGCCTATACTTTCTCGCGTGGTGTACAAGGACCTGGAGAATTGGATGTGATCACCGGCAAGTTAGAGCTGGTCGGTTCAGCCTATGATCCAGATTTTGAAATTGAAATGGATAGCCCTTTTCTCAAGAGAAATGTAGAGATGTTCCAATATTACGAAGATGGGAATCAAGATGTTGCATATGGCTTTTTCCCCGACCATCAGACTGTACCCAAGAGAGATCGACTTTTTGAATATAAAAATCCTCCCTTTCCTGATACGGTCAAGGCTGACATGTTTTATGGCGATGTCGTCATAGGCAAGGACAAGGTACATCTGGACAAGAAGTTTTTGAAGACATTGTCTTACAAATCCTATGTGAATTTTGATAAAGAGAATAAACTCTATCTTGTAGACGGTTTGGATGGGTGGATTGAAGTTGCGGGCTTCCATCCTGAATTAGATGAGTATTACACCAACAGCGATACAGATGAATGGGAAGTCGGGGACATTAAGATCTACTGGCAAGTTGGAGATCCTGAGGATTTTGCCCCGGTTTATACGGCAGCCGGCCGCTTAGAAGGGGATAGCCTCCTTGTTCCAGAGGATGTGCCTGTATTCTTTTATGACCGGGAGGTCAGTGCGGAGGAAATCATCGGCAATTATAAGACAAGTAACAAGACGATCGGTGTGGTCATGCTAGTCATCGGTCTTGGCCTGCTTGCCTTCTCCGTCTGGAGATTTATTAAAGCTAAGAAAGAAAACGCTACGGATCAAGCGAGTAGTGTAGGTCATAGTCAAGAGGGTGTTGATGACAAGAGCAACTATTCAATTTGACCATCATTGGAGGATCAACAAAAGCAGATCGAAGGATCAGCAAAAGCAGATCGGAAGCATGACTTAATGCCATGCTTCTTACCATAAAATTGTTTAAAACTATGGCATTTGCCAGGCTAATTTTGGCAAGTTTAACCTTTCCTATTCATTGAATTGATAAAATAGGAGGTATACAATACCTCCTGGATAAGAAATAGAGATATTTCGAGTGTATCAACTTAGATAGGAGATGGTTAAATTGTCGTCAGACAGTCAACAAACTCAAGGAGAGGGTATGAAGAAAGAATTGACCCTCTTCAACTTTTTTACGATCGGTTTCGGTGCCATTATCGGAACCGGCTGGGTCATGCTGGTAGGGGACTGGATGGTCCTGGGTGGCGGCCCATTGCCGGCTATTTTGGCCTTTGTGATTGGTTCTATTTTTTTAGTACCCATTGGTATGTGCTTCGGTGAGCTCACGGCAGCTATCCCCATCTCGGGGGGCATCATTGAATATGTAGATAGGACCAATGGTCGGTCCATGGGCTTCCTTACCGGCTGGATGCTAATCTTAGGTAATGCCCCACTTTGCCCCTGGGAGACCATTGCCATTTCAACCTTATTAACAACGCGCTTCGCAAAATTGCCCGGTTTATCTTGGTTGACCAGCGTTAAGCTCTATACCATTATGGGATCAGATGTTTACCTCTGGCCCACTGTTATTGCCTTATTATTTGCCATCCTAGTGATTCGCCTTAACTTTGCGGGCGCTGGTGCAGCGGCTAAATTATCGAGTTTCTTGACCAAGGCCTTGCTCACCGGCATGGTTTTGGCCATGATTATCTCTTTTGCGACCGGATCTTTCCAAAATGCAACCCCGGCCTTCTCACAGGTAACGAATGCAGCTGGTGGCGTTGGCGATACCAAAGCGACCTCCTTCCTGGGCGGTATGATTGCCGTCTTGGTTATGACGCCTTTCTTCTATGCAGGCTTCGACACCATTCCCCAGCAGGCTGAGGAAGCTTCGCCTAATATCAACTGGAAGAAATTTGGCCTGATCCCGGCCCTGGCCTTACTGGCGAGTGGTTTATTCTATCTGATTTGTATCTATTCTTTCGGAACCATTATCCCTTGGCAGGACTTTGTTAAGGAGCCTGTGCCAGCCTTAGCGGTCCTGCAACACCTGGCAGGCATTCCGGAAAAGTTGAGTTTCTTCTTTTATTTAGTCATGCTGATAATTGCGACCTTGGGCCCCCTAGGTCCCATGAATTCTTTCTTCGGAGCCTCTAGCCGCCTGATCCTGGCCATGGGGCGGAAACGTCTGTTGCCGGAATCCTATGCGCAACTAGATCCGCAAAAGGGGACTCCGACCAAGGCCTTGGTCGTGATGAGCGTCCTGACCTTGATTGGCCCCTTCCTGGGGAGCAACATGTTAGTCCCCTTGACTAATGTCGCTTCGCTAGGTTTTATCTTTGCTTGCATGATGGCAGGTGTCGCTTGTTTGAAATTACGTAAAAGTGATCCGGGCTTAAATAGGCCCTATAAAGTCAACGGTGGTAAGTTTGTGATTTGCTGTGCCATTGCCGCAGCGGCTCTTATTATCGGCTTGATGGTCCTGCCTTTCAGTCCGGCCGCTCTGAACTCTGTTGAGTGGATGATCACGGGCGCCTGGTTGCTGATTGGTCTCTTGATCCTGGGTCTTTATGGCGCACGCCAGCAAGATCCCACAAAAGCGCAAGCCTGATCACCTACCTTCTTTACATAAGGCTGCTGGTCCAGTCAAACAAAGCGATAGAAAAGTGATTGAGCCAGTAGCCCCTGATCTTGTTTTAACCTAAAACGATTTAGATTAAAAATATTTAACAAAGCTATTTTATTTGAAAGGAAGTTTTTAATATTATGGGTAAATATGCATTTAAAGGCGGCAAACTGGTAGACGGTACCGGTGCCAATCCAGTAGTGGACAGCCTAGTCCTGGTTGATGGCAAGAAAATTGAATATGCCGGCAAGGCCAAAGAGATCCCCGAAGGTTATGAGGTAAGGGATATCAAAGGTTGCACCATCATGCCTGGCCTCATCGATGCCCACTTACATTTCTCTGGCAACCTGACTGATAACGACTCTGACTGGGTTATCGAGCCCCTCCTGCAAAAGCAGGCTGAAGCCGTTAAGCAGTCTTACATGGCCCTGACCCACGGCCTGACCACGGTTTGCGAAATTGGCCGCTTTGGTATTGCTATTCGTGACCTGGTCAATATGGGCGAATTAAAAGGTCCCCGGATTTTTGCCACAGGCCTAGGCTTCTGCGCCTCTGCTGGCCACGGCGATTCACATAAATTACCCCAGCAAATGAGCAAGGATTCCCACCCTTGGGGCGACCAGGTAGATGGCCCTTGGGAACTCCGCAAAGCTATTCGTATGCGCCTGCGTGAAAACCCAGATGCCATTAAGATCTGGGCGACCGGCGGCGGTATCTGGCGCTGGGATTCTGGCCGTTTCCAACTCTATTCCTCCGAAGAAATTCAAGCCGTCTGCGATGAATGCGCCCTACGTGGTGTACCCGTCTGGTCCCACTCTTACAATAGTGTCAGTGCCGCCTATGACTCCGTACGTTTTGGCTGCCACCAGCTGATCCACGGCTTTGAGCTGGACGACCGCACCATGGACCTGATGGCCGAAAAAGGCACCTTCTTCACACCGACCATCGGCTTCCTGCCTACCTGGTACAGCACCTATCCGCCTGAACCCTCAGAAGCCAATGCCAAATTCCCCGGTGCTACCACCACCGAAAAAGAATTGAACCGTACATATGCCAACCTCCGCCGGGCCCATGAACTGGGTGTTACCATCAACATCGGTTCTGACTCCTTTGCGAATGCGACCCCCTATGGCTATGTCACCATTCAGGAAATGTATGACTTTGTTGACCGGGCTGGCATCTCTACCATGGATACCATTGTGGCTGCTACCCTCAACGGGGCTAAGATGGTCGGTAAAGAAGATGAATTCGGTACCCTGCAAGCAGGCATGTATGCCGACTTGCTGGTTGTCACCGGCGACGTGGCGGCCGATATTCATAACCTGACCCCTGATAACATGCAGGTCATTATGAAGGAAGGGGACATCGTCATTAAAGACGCCCTATAAGCATCAAGCGGATGACCAAAGGCACATTGCCGTTTACCCTGTAAGGGATATTTCTTAGCACAATTGATCGAAGCCTAAAAAGACCGACGCCACATCGGTCTTTTTTTCGTAACATAGGAGAGCTTTAGCCTGGGTATGAAGTCAATTTATCACTAAACCCCAAAGGCCCTGGATCAGCTTAGTCTGGTCTGGGGCTTTTATTAACTCTGCAAGAGTTGCAGATTGAATTGTGGTCCAGGAGCTCATGACTATCAATGGCTAGGCGACTTATTAGGGCTGGGGCGGGTCTTTAATAGGCCCGGCCGCAAAGGGCGAGGATTAAACTTCCTAGGAAGGCATTGGACTGGGGCAAAGTGCGCAACTGCGTTAGGGCTCTATCGGTCAGTCTGCTGACCTTTTCCTTTGCTTTATCTAAGCCCATGAGGCTAACATAGGTATTTTTACCCAAGGCTGCATCGGCCTGGCTGGCCTTGCCCAAGGCTTCAAGATTTGAGGTGACATCCAGGATGTCATCTTGAATTTGGAAGGCCAGGCCTAAGTCGGCGGCGATCGCTACTATGGCTTTTTCTTCTTCCGCTGAGGCGCCAGCCAGGATAGCCCCTATCTCCATGGCGGCCTCAAAGAGGGCCCCACATTTGAGCTGGTGAATAAAGACCAGGGTCTCTAAATCAATGCTTTGCCCTTCTGTTTGTATATCAACAACCTGTCCGCCGATCATGCCGTAAATGCCTGCCTTTTGGGCTAAAATCTGGAGAGCTTTGCTGGTCTTGGGTGAATCGTCTAGGGTTAGGGCTTGGCTGGCCGTTTCAAAGGCCAGGTTTAAGAGGCCATCGCCGGCAAGGATTGCTAGGGCCTCTCCGTAGGCCTTGTGAACGGTGGGCTGGCCGCGGCGGAAGTCATCATTATCCATGGCAGGTAGGTCGTCGTGAATGAGGGAGTAGTTATGGATAAACTCCAAGGCCGCCATGAAGGCGGGAAGGGCAGGGGATTGGCCACCCAAGAGCTTGTGGGTCTCCTGCATGAGGAGAGGGCGGATGTGCTTACCACCGGCCCTGACTGCATAATTCATGGCCTCGATTACATGAGCCTGGGGGCCTTCTATCGGGGGCAGGTAGCCGTCTAAGATACCTTCTATGACCTGAACCCGGTCCTTCAGTGTGCTTGCAAAATCCATATTGTTCTCCTATGCCTTTAATTTCTCTATCTTGTATTATACAATTTCCATAAATTCTCTGATGAAACTGCGAGGATGATAAGAATGATCATGATCAATAAGACTAATCTTAAACATAATGGGTATATCCTCTTTATTTTATTACTCCTGTTCGCACTAACCTTTATGCCCCTCTGCGTTCATGCAGAACCAACTGATAATTGTACAGGTGACTGCCCGCATGAAGCCATGATCGGTACAATGCACTATGACACTTTGGTGGATGCTGTCGATGCGGCAAATGATGGGGATACGATCGAACTATTGAAGGATGTCGAATTAAATAAGCTCTCCGGCAATCGAACAGATGACAGCGCTACTTCTGACACTGATGGGATCCTGCGATTCGACCAGCCGGGAACCTATACCATCTTAGGAAACGGGCACACCATTACGCGATCGGATGATACAACATACGCCTACAAAAATGTGATTTTCACCAAGAATGGTGCAGTGGTCAATCTGGGTAGCAAAACTGAACCGGAAAAAAGCAGACTTGTTATTGATGGTAAAGAACAATACAGCACTAACGCCTTATTGATCGCACATGATAATGGGACTATTAACATGTACGCTGGTGTTACCGTTCGTAACTCGAATGGTCATGGCGGGACAGGCGCAGCCGGTATTGTGGTTTATGGCACCTTCAATATGTATGGCGGAACGGTAGAGAATAATCAGTCTAAGATGATGGGTGGAGGGATCAGTCTTCCACCCTGGCAATCAGAAGCTACGGCAGTTCTTAATGTGTACGGTGGTATCTTCCGAAATAACCGTGCGACCGGCGAATGGGGTAACGACTTCGGAGGGGCCATTGCCAACTTCAATGGAAAGAGCGTCCATATTGAAAATGCCGTTTTCGAGGAAAATAGTGCGCAATATGGCGGTGCGATTTATTCCGGCACCACGCTGGACATGAAAAACTGCATATTCAAGAACAATAATGCAATAGAATCTGGCGGCGCACTTTATGCAACCGGTTCTGTAAGCGTAGCAGGAAGCGCCTTTACGCAGAATCAGGCAAATAGGGGTGGCGCTATTGGTCTTCTTGAATGTGACCTGACGGTTGATGATCAGTCAGTTATTTATGAGAACAAGGCGACAACAGCCGGAGATGATATAACCATTGATAATGATACCGCTCACACGGTCAAGCTCCCCACCGGTAAAAGCATGACGGCCACCGGCAAGATGACTCCTTTCCGGGCATCAGGCTGGTTTGAAGATGGCCGTCAAGGGCAGCGCTTCGATGCCATAGAGCACGCAGAAGAAGCTATTAAGCTCGATTACCAACAGGAGGTTTGGCAGGCGGATCTCAAGGCCGCATATACTGCAGAAGACTGCCTCCTGACCTTTGATCCCAACGGGGGAAATTGGGATGGCAATGGCTCCAATAAGACCTTTGTTGTAGTGAAAGATCAAAACTTTATAATCATCGAAACGCCAGTTAGGGAGGGCTATCGTTTTCTCTACTGGAAGGGACAGGATTCTGTGTATCAACCGGGAGACACTTATGTCGTGGAGGGAGACCATACTTTTATCGCAGAATGGGAAAGCAATGATATTCCTAACATTGAGATACCTGTTTATCCTAATCAGACTACTGCGGTAACTGTGGTTGTGCCGGTGGAAACCTTACCTTTGCATAACATTGGCATGCCTCTTCATCCTAACCAGACTACTGTTGAAACTGTAGTTGAATCGATGGAAACTTTACCCCAGCCGACAAGACAAGTCGTAGTGATGCCTACTACGCCCAGCCCAAATGTCTATGCCTTGCCGGCTACAGGTAGTGTAGAGACGAGCTTGATTCTTTGGACAGGCCTGGGCCTTGCCCTCGTAGGTTTTTTCCTGAAAAGGCGCGGCTAGACTAAATAGCAAATAGGCCATTATCACTACATTCTCAAGGCCCCGGATCAGTTCATTCTGCTCTGGAGCCTTTTCTTGACTAGTTCTTGTTAGTTGACAATAGCTAACGCCTTATAAAGGTTACGCTCAATGAGTGAGCCTATGAGTTCTTCTACAATACTTGCACAGCTATTTTACCTTATCTAAAGTAGGGCTAACGCATTGAAGGGTAGAGTAAGGAGTTGACCATGCATAAAGCCATGAAATTGTTACTCAAATTATTGTCGACTTCCAAGTTTGATATGAAGAAAAACTATCAAATGGTGCGGGATTTCCAATCTCTTTTTGCCCCCTCTGTAGACGGTCAGGCGCCTATTCAGGATTACGGCCTGCCTTCTCTAGATGCCAACCGGACCATCCCCATCCGTATTTTTTACCCCTCGGCTGGACGCAAGCCTGGTGCGATCATTTACTTTCACGGCGGGGGCTGGGTGATCGGCAATATCGAGACTTATACGCCTGTCTGCAGCAAGCTGGCAGAGGAGACTGGCCAGCTAGTCTTTTCGGTAGACTACCGCCTGGCACCGGAGCATCCCTTCCCCGCAGGGCTGGAAGACTGCTTGACAGCGGCCCACCTCCTCATTGATTTTTACCATGCCGGCGACCAGCGAGACCAGGGTATGATCACCCTGTGCGGGGATTCAGCCGGGGCCAATCTTGCCGCCGTAGTGTCCTTATTTCTGCGGGAGTCCCACTCCCGGCCGGCTGATCGGCAAATCCTTTTCTATCCAGCCACCTATTGGGACCACGATCCCCGCACGAGCCCTTTTGATTCCATACGTAGTATGGGAGAAGACTATGGCCTGACGAGCCAAAAAGTCCAGGACTATATGACCCTCTACATCCCAGACCCGCTCCAAAGAAAGTGCCCAGAGGTTTCGCCCCTCTTGGCCCATAGCCTGAAAAATCTCCCGGCCACCCTGGTCCTAACTGCCGAATATGATCCCTTGCGGGATGAGGGGGAGGCTTTCGCCCTGGCTCTGGAGGAGGCGGGTAACACGGTGGAACTTTACCGGCTTTTAGGGGCTCCCCATGGCTATTTGGCCTATCCAGATTGGCTGGGGGCGGTAGAGGAGACTTACCGAAGGATCTCCGCCTTCCTGGAGGCTACAGGCCCAGCAGGGACAAGCCCTGCCTATGTAGAGGAGTGTGTAGAGGAGAGTAAGGATGGGGAAGACTCTCCAGACCCGCCAGCTTCCCGCAAGCTTAGCCCAGAGGAACTGGCGCAAGCCCGAAAATGGCTCCAGGAGATCAGCCCGGAAAAATCTCTGCCTGACCATCCCGATTTGGATGACAAGATGCAAGACCTGGTCTCAGACCAGGCGGCCCGCCAGCGCACCAATTTGGACACGGCTGTGGCCCAGGCCCGGCAAAAGCGTGCCTGGATGACTCTGGACAATGCTTCTAAGATTTTTCCTGCAACGCTCACCCCGATAGATACCAAGGTATTCCGCTTTACGGCCGTTATGTGGGAGGAGGTAGACCCTCAGATCTTGCAAGAGGCTCTAGACCTGGCCTACGACCATTTTCCGCTCTACCATGTGGTTCTGCGCCGAGGTATTTTCTGGTACTACTTCCAGGAGAGTGACTTGAGGCCCCAGGTCAAGCCAGAAGCCGAGGCGCCGGTCCAAGGCCTTTATCAGCTGGACCGGCAGAACCTGCTCTTTAGGGTGCTTTACTATCATAAAAGGATCAGCCTGGAAGTTTTTCATGCCCTATCAGATGGTAACGGGGCCGCTGACTTCTTCCGCCTTCTGATCTCCCACTATGTACACTTGCGCTATCTTCGAGAGGCAGAGGCCTCAGAGACAATCTGGGAGGACCTGGCCCCAGAAGGCCTGTCTTTTGCCCAGCAGACCGAAGATGCCTTTACCACTTATTTTGCGCGCCCCCACAACAAGGCCGACCGCAAGGCCTGGCAGGCTCGGAAAGCCAAGGTGAAAAGCCAAGCGGCTGACCTCCAGAAAAAATGGCCGCGTGTCTATCATATTTCTGGCCAGCCTACGCCTGACAATCGGGTGCATATCCTGGAATGTAATATGCCACTCGCCCCCGTCTTAAAGCTCGCCAGAAAGGAAGGGGTCAGCCTGTCGATCTACCTAACGGCCTTATTTATCCAGTCCATCAATCGGGCAAAGCAAGACCAAGAGGGTCCGAACCCTAAGGATCCGAGCCAACGTCCCTACAGTATTACCCTTTCGGTGCCGGTTAATTTGCGGTCTTTTTATCCATCCCAATCTGCCCGCAACTTTTTTGCCACGGTGACCATTGGCTATACCTACACTGGCCCTGAACCTAGCCTGTCTGAGCTTTGCCAGGCAGTCAAAAGTCAGTACCAGACCCAGATCAGCCAAGACAAGTTGGCGGCCAAACTCTACCGCTTGTTTGACTTGGAGGAAAATCTGGCCCTCCGGCCCATCCCGAGGCCCTTGAAAGATGCTGTCCTCAAATTTTCAGCCCACTTGGAGGACCTTAAACTGACCAGTGCCCTGTCCAATATGGGCAAGTTTAGCTTACCAGACCCAGTTGCCCCTTATGTAGATAAGCTGACCCTGTGCATTTCTGCTAGACGGCCGCAGTTTACCTGTATAAGCTTTGGAGACACGTTCAGCCTGAGTTTCTGCTCTCCCTACCAGAAGACAAACATTCAGCGACATTTTTTACGCTTCCTGGTAGACCAGGGTGTAGACATTACAGTGGCCGCCAATAACCTAGTAGAGGAGCGTGTTTAAGATGGCCTACTGCCCCCATTGCAAAATAGAGGTCAAGGGACAAAGAATCTCTTGCCCCCTCTGCCAGGAAGTCCTGGAAGACCGACCCCTCTCCCAGAGTGGAGAGGACTTGACCCAAGATAGTTTCCCCCTCATTCCTTTGCGTTACAACCAGCACTTGATCTTTAAGGTCTTCATGGGCCTATCCGCAATTCTATTGGGCATCCTGCTGGCCATGCGTTTGGCCTGGCCCGACATAGGCCTAAGCTGGATCCATGCCGCTTTAATCCTAGCGGGCTTTTGGTCCCTGGGCACGGCCCTCATCCGCAAACGCCGTAACCTTGCCAAGAGCGTCCTCTATCAGCTGGCCATTCTGGCAAGCCTGGCCTTGGCCTGGGACTATTTGACTGGCTGGCAGGGCTGGTCTATTGTCTATGCGATTCCCTTATTTGCGGGCCTAGCGGTTATAGCCATCCTCGTGACCATGCTCCTGGTCCGCTATGAGCTGGGAGATTACATTCTTTACCTCTTAGCCACTTCGCTAATAGGCATTCTGCCCCTCTTGCTCTTGGCCTGGTCAGACCTCCAACCTGTCTGGCCTGCTGCCCTGAGTGCTTCTCTCTGTGGCCTGGTTTTTGCCCTTACGGTCGCCCTCAAATATAGGTTGATTGTCTTTGAGTTAAAGGTCCGCTTCCATATCTAGTTTCAGTCTAGTCCCTAATAGTGTGTAAATTTGTAATTGCCTTTCTTAGCTAGCTTTTGTCAGGCAGCTTTATTGGTTGGCAATCTCGCTAAATTAGCACTTTGCCAACCTTTTTCTGGATCACATTTGCTTGGGAAAGCCAAATAATGGTTGGCAGATCGTCTAAAGCAAGACTTTGCCAACTCTTTTCGGGGCAATACCATGCTGGGATAGCGAAAAAAGAGTTGGCAATTCCGCCAAATCAGGGGTTTGCCAACCTTTTTCAGGCCGGCCGGACTGGTCCACAAAATCACAAATGTGGTGGAATATTGCATTTGTCCATTTCACAAGCCTTTGGGCAGGGAAAAAAGCCAAAAAATATGGTGAAATGTGATATTGGCTCAATTCACAATATTTTTGCCCAGACCAGATAAGGAAATTATATGGTGAAATAGCATATGGAGTTATTTCACAAGAATTCTGCTAGGGCCAGATAAGCTCAATTTATGGTGGAATGTCATAATGATTTATTTCACATGAATTTCGGCCAAATAATTAAGGGCGAAAGGCATGTGAAAAGTGACTTCTTCGATTTCCACAGGTAATTGGCTGAAAGCGAAGGATATAATAGCATGTGAAAGATGACTTTCGCGGTTTACACAGGTAATGGCTGTCAATTTATTGTGCAGGTTTTTGAGGCTTGCTTAAACTATGGCCGGACCACATGAACTGTCAATGGCGCCTTCGGCGCCGCAAAGCGGTTAAAGACCATTGACAGTTCATGAAGCCCGCCCACAAAGTCAACAAGCCTCAAAAACCTGAGGAGTGTAGGATTTAATTTTCGGTAAAATTTCTTGTAAGGCTAAATGCAACTCCCCACCCTTTAGTGTGGAAGTGGAACTTACTTTTTCACTTTAGCTACTCTGGCCTTTTTGGGGAAAAATTTGCTTATCTGAAAAATTTAGTGTAAACTCAACGAGTTATGGCCCTATGGTCAAGCGGTTCAAGACGCCGCCCTCTCACGGCGGAATCAGGGGTTCGATTCCCCTTAGGGTCACCAGACGAGCTCTGTGGTTTTCCTGCCGCAGAGCTTGTTGCTTTTTGTGCACTAGTTCGACCGCCTTGGCTAGGACGCTCTTAATCAGGACTGCTCTAGTTTGGTTCTCCTTAGCTAAGACGCTCTTAATTTGGACTTTCTTAGTCTTGGCATCTTTGTTATCCTGGGTTTAGCACTCTCGAGCTGAGACTGCCACAGCAATTTCGTAATTGTTACCAAGTTATTCACGGACATAGGATAAACTATTAAAGATGAACGACGTAATTAAGATAGTGGGTGCCCGAGAGCACAACTTGAAAAATTTTAATATTGATATACCTCGTAACCAGCTAGTGGTGATTACGGGGCTTTCAGGTTCCGGAAAATCCTCCCTAGCTTTTGATACCATTTATGCGGAAGGCCAGCGCCGCTATGTGGAGTCGCTTTCTTCCTATGCCCGCTTGTTTTTGGGGCAGATGCAAAAGCCAGATTGTGATTCCATTGAAGGTTTATCGCCGACCATAGCCATAGACCAAAAAACGACTAGCCGTAACCCCCGGTCTACGGTAGCTACTGTCACGGAAATCTATGACTATCTCCGTCTGCTCTATGCCAGGCTGGGCGATGTTTACTGCCCACAGTGTGGGCGCTTGATTGAGCCCCAATCTATAGACCAGATGTTGCAGAAGATCCTGACTTACCCTGAGGGTAGCTGGCTGATCATTATGGGGCCCTTGGTACGCTCACGTAAGGGCGAGTATCACAAGGAAATTCAAAAGCTCCGCAAGGATGGCTACGTGCGCGTGAGAATTGATGGAGACCTGATAGAGCTGGACAGCCTGCCTGACGACTTTCGTTTGGCAAAAAATAAGAAGCATGACCTGGACGTGGTGGTTGACCGGCTCGTTATAAGGCCAGATGTTGAGGCCCGCCTGGCTGACTCCCTGGAGCTGGCTTTAAGCCTGGGCCAGGGCCTAGCCAATATTATTGTGCAGGAGCCAAAGGCGGACGGAGAAGGCTATGACTCTAGGGAAGAAGTCTTCTCTATGAACTTTTCATGCCCGCACTGTGATATTAGCCTGGCGGAAGTTTCGCCTCGGCTCTTTTCCTTTAACAATCCCCTGGGGGCCTGCCCCCATTGCTTGGGCTTGGGCCAGCTAACGGAAATAGATCCTGACCTAGTGGTTCAGGATCCCTCACTCTCTCTAAATGAGGGGGCCATCAAGGTCATTGGTTGGAACTTTGCTGACCGCAAGTCCTGGGGCCGGGCTTTTATTGAGGCCTTGGCCAAGGAATACGATTTCTCTCTGGATACGCCCTGGCAAGACCTGCCCTCAGATATCCAGGACCTGGTGCTTTTTGGCAACAAGGGTAAGCGTATGGAAATTGATACCTCCCGTACGCCCTACCACCGCAAGAAGCCCTACTACCGCTCCTGGGTGGGAGTGGTTCCATCCATGAATGACCGCTTCCGGGCGCATGGGTCAGAGGACTACCGTGATGAATATGCCCCCTATTTATCGATCAGCGCATGTCCGGTTTGTCAGGGTGCAAGGCTGAAACCTGAGGTTTTGTCGATCAAGATAAAAGACCTCAATATTTACGAATTTACCCAGCTCTCTATTACAGAGGCTAGGCATTTTTTAGATAGCTTGGAGTGGACTGCCTACCAAGAGAAAATCGCGGCGCCCATCATGCGGGAGCTGTTGAACCGCCTGCAATTTCTGATTGATGTGGGCTTAGATTACCTAACATTAGCCAGGGCAGCCGGCACCTTATCTGGAGGTGAGGCCCAACGTATTCGCTTGGCAACGCAGATTGGTTCTGGCCTCACGGGCGTGGTCTATGTCTTGGACGAACCCTCAATTGGACTGCATCAAAGAGATAACCGTAAACTTTTATCTAGCCTCAAGCGCCTACGCGACCAAGGGAATAGTGTCATTGTCGTGGAGCACGATGAAGAGACGATTCGAGAGGCGGATACCATTATTGATATAGGACCGGGCGCAGGTGTCCACGGCGGACACTTGGTCGCCCAAGGCTCAGTAGAAGCCGTAGAGGCTGTGCCAGATTCTATAACGGGGGCCTACCTGTCTGGACGGCAAGCGATTGCTGTACCCGAAAAGCGTCGGCCCTTAGGCGACGAGTTTCTGCGTTTTTACGGCTGCTCGGAGCATAATCTTAAGAATTTAGATGTTGCCATTCCCTTGGGGGTATTTACCTGCGTGACCGGCGTTTCGGGCTCGGGTAAGTCCTCTTTGGTCAATGGGATTATCGAGAAGTACCTGCGGTCAAAACTTAACTTGGCACGTGCCAAGCAGGGCAATTACCGAAAAGTGGAGGGCGCAGAATACTTGGACAAGGTGATTTCCATAGACCAGTCGCCCATTGGAAGGACCCCGCGCTCGAACCCCGCGACCTATACAGGCGTGTTTGATGATATTCGCAAACTTTTTGCCGCTACCCCCATGGCCAAAGCACGCGGCTATGCGGCTGGACGTTTTTCCTTTAATGTGAAGGGCGGTCGCTGTGAGTCCTGCAAGGGGGATGGGGTAGAAAAAATCGAAATGCACTTTCTGCCGGATGTATATGTAAAATGCGAAGTCTGCCAGGGGAAGCGTTATAACCGTGAAACCTTGGAAGTGAAGTATAAAGACAAGACCATTGCGGATGTCCTGGAGATGACCGTGGGGGAAGCCCTCATCTTTTTCCAGAATATCCCCAGTATCCAACGCAAACTGCAGACCTTGGTGGATGTCGGCCTAGGTTACATCCAGTTGGGGCAAAACTCTACCACCTTATCTGGAGGTGAAGCCCAACGGATCAAGTTGGCCACAGAGCTAGCCAGACGTTCGACCGGCCGTACCTTTTATATTTTGGATGAGCCGACAACCGGCTTACACGCGGCGGACGTCCATCTTTTGGTTGACATCTTGCAGAGGCTGACTAAAAATGGCAACACTGTTTTGGTCATTGAACACAATCTAGATGTCATCAAGAATGCAGATTATATAATAGACCTTGGTCCTGAGGGAGGCGAGGGGGGCGGCCAACTTGTTGCGAGTGGTAGCCCCGAAGAGGTCGCACAAGTAGAAGGTTCTTACACGGGCTTTTACCTCAAAGAGGTCTTAGCACCGGTGGAAAAGATAAAGGAAGTAAACTATGCCAAAGTGTCAAATTTGTAAAGTAAATGAAGCGGTGATCATTTTGACCCGCATTGAAGGGGATAAACGCATTAGCGAGGGTATCTGCTTGGAGTGTGCCCTCAAAAAGAACATTGCCGGCTTGGAAGAAGCCTTTGCCCGCTCGGGTATTAATCGGGACAATGTGGGGGAAATCCAAGGCCGCATCAATGAGATGATCACCCAATTAGGTGGGGATCAGGCCAATTTCCTGCTTAAATCCCTCATGGATTCTGATTTCAATATTAATGATGCCTTAGAGAGCCTCAAGGATCTGTCCGGCTCTGTCTTAGGGGATAATGCTGAAGATTCTGAGGAGGGCCAGACTGGCCTAGCGAACGTTTTAGGTGAACTGATGAATGTCTCTACCGCACGGGAGGGAGAGCCCGCCAAAGCCCAGGCTAATGACCGGGCAGCCGGAGACCGCCGGCCCAAGAAGCGTGAGCGGAAAAAGAAATTCTTGGACCAATTTGGCTCCAACCTCACGCTGGAAGCCCAGGAAGGCAAAATTGATAAAATTGTGGGGCGGCAAAAGGAATTGGACCGGGTTGTCCAAATCCTGAACCGCCGCAGCAAAAATAACCCTGTCCTCCTGGGAGAACCCGGTGTAGGGAAGACGGCCATTGCGCAGGGTTTAGCCCTCCGCATTGCCCAGGGCCAGGTTCCGGCCAAGCTCCTAGATAAGGAAGTCTATCAGCTAGATATGACGGCTATGGTGGCGGGGACTCAGTTCCGTGGCCAATTTGAAAACCGCATGAAGGGTGTGGTAGAAGACGCCAAGCAGTCGGGGAATGTCATTTTAGTGATTGATGAATTGCATAACATCATGGGGGCTGGTGATGCAGAAGGTGCCATGAATGCGGCCAATATTCTGAAACCTGCCTTGGCCCAGGGTGAAATCTCAGTGATTGGGGCGACTACCCTGGATGAATACCGACGCTTCATCGAGAAGGATACAGCTTTGGAGAGACGGTTCCAGAAGGTGATTGTAGACGAACCCTCCCCCGAAGATAGCCTAGAGATCCTTAAAGGCATCAAGGGCTATTATGAAGATCACCATCATGTCCATTATTCTGATGAGACCCTAGAAACCGCTGTGCGGCTTTCTGTGCGCTACATCCAGGATAGGTTCCTGCCTGATAAGGCGATTGACCTCTTGGATGAGGCGGGGTCGCGTGTGAACCTGGATAACCAGGATTTGGTCAAGATGAAGCAGGACCATGACCGTTTAGCCGTCATCCAGGAGGACTTGGAAGAACTCAATGACCAATTGCGCCAAGACCTGTCAGAGGAAGACCGGCTGAAAGTTTTTGAACAGCAGGCGACCATGCGCTCTGAGGAAATGCGCATCAATAAGGAATTTGAGGAACTCCAAGACCACTTCAAGCCTGTGGAAATCACGGAGGATGATATTGCTTCTGTGGTAGAAATGTGGACGGGGATTCCGGTTAAATCGATTACCGAAAGTGAAGGGGAAAAGCTCCTGCACTTAGAAGAACGCCTACACCAGCGGGTTGTCGGCCAAGATAAAGCCGTGACCGCCCTATCCCAGGCCATCCGGCGTAAGCGGGCTGGCTTTGGCAAAAAGGATAAACCGGCTTCCTTCCTCTTTGTTGGGCCTACCGGTGTCGGAAAGACAGAATTGGCCAAGGCCTTAGCAGAAGTCCTCTTTGAGGACGAAACCGCCCTGGTTCGCTTAGATATGTCCGAGTTCATGGAAGCCCATACAGTTTCCAAGCTCATTGGGTCTCCTCCGGGCTATGTGGGCTATGATGATGGGGGCCAATTAACCGAGAAGATCCGCCGCCATCCCTACTCCGTTATCCTCTTGGATGAAATTGAAAAGGCCCATGCGGATGTCTACAACATGCTCCTGCAAATTTTGGATGACGGTCGCCTGACAGACAGCCATGGCCGGGTGGTGAATTTTGCCAATACCGTTATCCTCATGACCTCCAACGCGGGGACTAGCCTCAAGGCCCAAGGCTTAGGTTTTGGAAAGAATAACGATATCTCCATGAAGGCCCGGGTTGATACCGTCCTCAAAGATATCTTCCGCCCCGAGTTCCTCAACCGTATTGATGATATCGTGATCTTTGAATCTCTGACCAAGAAGGACCTGCGGCAAATCGT
This sequence comes from Clostridiales bacterium, assembly GCA_004556925.1. Taxonomy (GTDB): domain Bacteria; phylum Bacillota; class Clostridia; order Saccharofermentanales; family DTU023; genus SFFI01. The sequence goes on along the minus strand of SFFI01000013.1, from coordinate 49,571 downwards.
CAGTCTGATGCTCGAAGAGGTAGAAAAGTCTATGGAGCTGTCAGGCTATCAATTGGAGGTGACGCCTGCTGCTAAGGATGCCCTCTCTGAGAAGGGCTATGATCCTAAGTTTGGGGCCAGGCCTCTACGCAAGACGATCCAGCGGGAAATTGAAGACCAGCTGTCTGACCTCTTGCTGTCTGGTCAATTAGAAAATAAATCTGGCGTCAAAGTAGGCTACCGTCAGGATGCCTTTTACTTTGATGTGACCTAAGTCCTATTTCGGTCAGTGTTATACTGGTTAAAAGACTTTTATGAGCAAGGAGACTCCTATGCGCTATACCAATAAGGAATTACTCGAGCGTACTCGTAACATCCATAAGGCTACTCTGTGGCCCTCTTTGCGTATGGCCCTCATTTTAAATTTTGCAGTTGGACTGGTTAAGACTCTGCGGTCTTGGCTGAGCGGAATTGTGATGGGAGAAAACTGGGCTAGCCTGGATCAGCTCATTCAGGACTTAAGTTTTTCCGACCAGGCTAAACAGGGGGAAATCCTCCAAAGCTTAGAACAGAATGTGCCTAAGCTTGTAGCGGCTTCGGTATTATCTATGCTACTGGGCTGGCTCCTTTTTATCTTCTTTGATGCCATCATCAGGGAGGGCTACCGCCGTTGGTTTTCGCGCAACCGAGAGCTCACAAGTACTGATGGGTTGAGGCCGACCCCATCTAGCCGCTTGCTTTTTTCCTTTTTTAAGCAAGACACTTATCAAACCACAGTGAAAGCTTGCTTCTACAAGAATTTTCGCCTCTGGCTCTGGGGGTTACCCCTTTACCTCCTTACTCTGGGTGTTGGCTATATGAATTGGCAGATATTGAAGCAGAATTTAACCATCAATTATCTCTTCGATAGCAATCCAGACCAGGCGGATATCTATTTTCAGACAGAATGGCAAGATTTTGGCTTTTTGGGCTTTGTCCTGGTGACCCTCTTTTTTTTGTCGCTTGTCCTCTATATTTCTAAACGGCTGAGCTACAGTCAAGCCGATTGGTTTTTAGCCGATAATCCCCAAATAGGCGGACAAAGAGCCTTGGAGCTGAGTGAGAAGCTTATGCAGGGTAAGAAGGGAGCCCTACTCTTATTGGCAGTTTCTTATCTCCCCTGGCTTTTACTTCCCATAATCTTGGCGCCCTTCCTTTTGACCCTGAGCGCAGTTTTATTGCCCTTCCTCTATTTGTTTGTGGATAGCCGCTACCACCAGGCCCAGGCCGAGTTTTATGCGGCCATCCGAGATGAAGCGGTGGAAAAGGGCCTCATAACCATGGAAGAATTAGGTTACCATAGGACTTAAGCCTCATAAAAAGAGAGCGTAAGCATCTTAGAAAGGTGGAAGCACACGTGTTAGATCTTGATGTCAAGCACTTGCAAAATTTTTTAGTCCCTCATGAATTAGAGTACCTGCAGGGTCAAGCCCAAGCGGCTTGGGACCTGATCAAAAATGGGGGAGGACCTGGCCAAGATTTCTTAGGCTGGTTTGACCTACCGATAAATTACGATCGTGAGGAGTTTGACTGGATTTTAGAATGCGCTTCCAAAATCCGTGAGGAAAGTGAAGTCCTGATTGTTGCCGGTATCGGGGGCTCTTACCTGGGTGCCAAGGCTTTTATTGAAGCTAGGGGCCCCTTGATGGAAACTGTAGACTCTCGGAAGGCCCAGCATCTGCCGGAGATTCTCTATTTGGGCAATAACCTTTCTCCCGCCTACTATCTGGACGTCATGGATTATCTGGGAGACCGTGACTTCTCACTGAATATTGTCTCCAAGTCAGGCGGTACCCTGGAATCAGCCCTGGCCTTCCGCCTCCTGCGCCAGTTCATGGAGGCAAAGTATGGGGAAAAGGAGGCCGCCAACCGGATCTACGCCACCACCGATAAGTCTAAAGGCAAACTGAAAACCCTCGCGAGCGAAAAGGGCTACGAAAGTTTTGTTATTCCAGATAATATTGGCGGACGCTACTCGGTGCTTACAGCGGTAGGCCTCCTGCCCATGGCTGCTGCAGGCCTGGATATTGGGCGGATGATGCAGGGTGCCCAAGATTATAAACTGCAGTTGGAGAAAGAAGATATAGAAGGAGCAGCTATTCGCTATGCCATGATCCGCAATGCCCTTTACCGCAAGGGCTATCGCATAGAGGTCTTAGCCTCTTTCGACCAGGAGCTCAAAAGCTTCAGTGAGTGGTGGAAACAGCTCTTTGGTGAAAGTGAGGGTAAGGACCAACGGGGGATCTATCCCGCTTCTGTCTCTTATTCGACAGACTTACACTCCCTGGGGCAATTCCTCCAGGACGGATCTCGCATTTTGTTTGAGACTTTCTTGTCCGTGGCCGAGCCCAGGCGGGATTTGGAAATCCCTCAGGACCCAGAAGATAAGGACCAGCTGAATTATTTAGCGGGAAAAAAGTTTTCCGAGATTCAAAATATTGCGCTGGAAGCCACGGCTTTGGCCCATGCGGATGGTGGAGTGCCTAACCTCAAGTTGACGCTGGATCGTTTGGATGAAGAAAATCTGGGGATGCTAATTTTCTTCTTTGAGGCGGCCTGCGGTGTTTCCGGTTATATGAATGCGATTAATCCCTTTGACCAAGAGGGGGTAGAAGCGTATAAGAAAAATATGTTCGCCCTCATGGGCAAGCCGGGCATGGAGGACTTAGCGCAGCAATTAAAAGGCCGTATCTAAACTCGGCAGGAATTTACTTAATAAAAATTTATGAAAAATGTTGAACTCACACGCCAACTCTTGCGCCAGGTTCAAAAGCCTGCACAATATTTGGGAGGGGAGTGGAACATGGTAGAAAAGGGGGAGCGTGGCCCCAATGGTCAGCCCCTCATTCATTTTGCCTTTTGCTTTCCCGATATTTACGAAGTGGGCATGTCTAACCTAGCCTTGCGGATTATTTATGGCCTCCTGAATGCCCAGGAGGATGTTTACTGTGAGCGGGTCTTTTGCCCCATGGAAGATATGCGGGACTATATGCGGCAGTCTCACCTGCCGCCCTTTAGTGTGGAAAGCCAAAGATCCCTTGCAGCCTTTGATATTGTGGGCTTTACCCTGCAATACGAGCTTTCCTATTCAACCGTCCTTGATATGCTGGCCCTGGCGGGGATCCCCCTGTGGCAGAAAGACCGGACGGACCAAGATCCCTTGCTTGTCGCAGGGGGCCCTTGTGTCTATAATTCCGAGCCTGTGGCAGATTTCTTTGATGTCATTATGATTGGCGAAGGCGAAGAAGTCCTCCTAGAGTTCATGGACTTGTACCGCAGGTCAAGAGCCCAAGGCTGGACCAGAAAGCATCTTTTGCAGGAAGCCAGCCAAATTCCGGGTATTTATGTCCCCTCGCTTTACCAGCCTGAATACGATGAAAAAGGGCATTTTCTTAGGCTTCAACCCTTGACCGACCAGGTCCCTGCCCGCATTCAAAAACGCTTGATCAAGAATTTAGACCAAGTCTTTACCCCTCTTGATGTTCTGGTTCCCAACATTGAAATTGTCCATGACCGAATTTTCCTGGAACTCTACCGGGGCTGTGCTTCGGGCTGCCGTTTTTGCCAGGCCGGTATGATTTACCGGCCTGTTCGGGAGAGGACTTTAGACACTTTGCTGGCTCAGGCTGATTACATGCTGGCCCATTCGGGCTACGAAGAAATAGGCCTTTTATCCCTATCCACTGGGGATTACAGCCACTTAGATGCCCTCTGCCAGGAGATTTTAGACCGGCATGGCGAAGACCACGTGAATCTTTCTTTGCCTTCCCTGCGTTTGGATTCTGTGTCCATGGACCTCTTAGATCAAGTGGCTACCAACCGCAAGTCCGGCCTGACTTTTGCGCCGGAGGCGGGTAGCCAGACAGCCCGGGACCGTATCAATAAGAATATTCTTGAGGCAGACCTCATGGAGACTGCAGAATATGCTTTTGACTTGGGTTGGGAAAGGCTCAAACTCTATTTTATGCTAGGCCTGCCTGGGGAGACGGATGAGGATGTCGGGGGCATTGCAGACCTTTGTTACAAGCTCTTAGAGATCTGGTCCGACGTTTGTCGGCGCAAGCAAAAAAGACGTCGCTTACATATTACGGTCTCCACCGCGATCTTTATTCCTAAACCCTGGACTCCCTTCCAATGGGAAGGACAAATATCTCTGGAAGAAATGGATCATAAGGTGAAAATTCTGCAGGAGAAACTGCGCCATCCGGCCATTAGCTATCAATGGCATGGTTATGAGTCATCCCGGATTGAGGCAGCCCTGGCCAAGGGGGACCGGCGCATGGCTCAGGTGCTTTATAAGGTCCATAAAGACGGTGCCTGGCTAGAAGGAGAGCGACAACACTTTTCCTATGAGCGCTGGACCCAGGCCATGGCCCAGGTGGGCTTGGACTTAGACCAGCTGGTGAGTGCAAGCATCCCTGAGCAAGCGGTCTTGCCCTGGGACTTTATCGACCCTGGCGTGGAGAAGGCTTACCTCCTGGGTGAAAGACACCGGGCCCTGGAAGCCCAAACGACCAAGTCTTGCCGGAAGGCCTGTAACTTATGCGGCGTACAGCAGTTTGCCACCGGCATCTGCCGTGAAGTGAGAACCCAGCATGGATAAGTATACCTATCTCTTGACCTTTGCCCGCGAAGGCACCCTAGCCTGGCTTGGCCATTTGGACCTCATGGTGGTTTTTGAGCGGTCCCTCCGCCGGGCTGGCTTGCCTCTGGTTTGGAGCCAGGGTTATAATCCGCGTCCCTCCCTAGTTTTTGCCCTGCCTTTGGGGCTGGGAGTGGAATGCCGGCGCGACCTTCTGGAGATAGAGACGACAGAAAAGCTCTTGCCTCAGGACATTATGCAGGACCTGAACGCAAAGCTTCCCCGGGGCTTGACTATTGTAGAGGTTAGAGTCAGTCCCGACCATCAAAAGTCCCTCATGGCCTTGGTGCAAGCCGCAGCCTATCGCTTGGAGGGCCCCGGGCTAGGCCAAACTTTTGCCCAGCTGGCCCAGAAGCCTGAGAGCGTAGAAATCATCAGAGAACACAAGGGTAAGCAACGGAGCCTGCAATTATTTTCCTATCTCTATCAGTGGCAGGTTATAGATGAGAATAGCTTTATGTATTGCTGCAAGGCTGGCTCCTCGGAAAATCTTAGGCCAGACTTGATGCTCAAAGCTTTAGCAGAGTTTAAGCCAGAACTTGCGCCTGCCTGCTGGGGGGCGCGGATTATCCGGGAAGCCCTTTACCTGAAGGGCTTTCCCCGTGACCTTGCTGGCCCTTTCCGCGACCTATATAATAATTTGGAGTTCGCGGGGAAAGGATAAGCTTCAGGATGTCTAAAAATAATCTTAGCCTGCCTGCCTGGTTTGGTGACCACATGGTTTTACAGCAGCAGGTAAGAACCCGCATATATGGGAATACGGCCCCCTCTGCTCAAGTTACCATTAGCCTGGAACGTTTTCCCTCTGGCCGGCTCCTATCTTCCCTGGAAGCAGAATACGGCCTCATTTTTCAAGAGAAAGACTATGCGGAAGAAGACGGCTTTTTTGAGTTCAAACTTCCCATGATCGAGGGCTCCTACGATAGATTTCGCCTGACCGTGGAGGCTGTAGGGGAGAGCTTGGTATTTGAGGATATCCTCTTTGGCGAGGTTTGGCTGGCTGCGGGCTCTTCCAACATGTCTATGGCGGTAGAGCACACAGACGTCGCCCCTTTAATTAAGGGCTTGACTAACGATTCCGGCTTGCGGTTCTTTACCCAAAATGAAGATGGCTTGCGTATTGGTAGCAAGGAATATTCATATGATCCTGTGGGCAGGATTTTTGGTGGCCGCTGGTACCAGGCTGGGGAGCAGGCAGCTGTATTAAAGCTGAGTGCTACTGCGGTAGCATTTGCTATTGACCTGCAAAAAGCCTTAAATCTCCCGCTGGCCGTTTTTGCCTTACCCTGCCCCGCTTCCTATATCCATTCCTGGCTGCCGCGTGCGGTGATTGAATCAGATGCCATCATTAAGAATCACGTACGGGAGATCCGCCACTATCGAGATAAGTCCAACTGGAATGCCTTGCCACCGGAAGAAAAGGCGGCAGATCGCTACCTCAAAAGTCAAAACTATGGCAACAAGGATAAGGCTGCACAAAACCTGCCCTTTTCCCTGCACAATCAACCCGGGGCATTATTTAATCATAAGTTGGCGCCCTATACGAGCCTCAGCCTCCGGGGAATTCTTTGGTATCAGGGGGAAGAAGACCTGCAATATCCTGATTACTATATGCGGGCCCTGCCAGCCCTCTGCCAGGTTTTTAAAGAGTTATTTCAGAGCCCCCTCTCGGGCTTGAGCTTCATCTATTCCCAAATGACCCCCCGCCTGGCTTCGGATATAGACCCCGCCCGTTTGGCTTATTTTAACGAAGCCTTGGCGGCTATCAGACGGCGACTCCCCCTTAAGGCGGGCATGATTACCAACTATGATTTACCCCTGAGCTTCCGGCAGGGATCAGGCTACTATGATAGTCCCAATACCCCCCGCGCCAAGTTTGAAATTGGCCGTCGCATGTCCCGGGTGGCCCAAGGCCTGGCTTATCAATTTGATATGCCAGATTCTGCACCAGAATGTGTCGGGGCGGAAAGTGTAGGTAATAAGCTGCTCCTGACCTTTGATAACGCAGGCAAGGGGATCCGGCTCCGCAATGGAGAAACGCAGTTAAAGGGTTTTAGTATTTGTGGCGAAGATGGCCAATATGTTCTTGCTGAGGCCAAGGAGCTTTATCAGTTGCGGGTGATCGTCTGGCATGATGAGGTCAAGAATCCTCGCTCCTGCTCCTATGCTTTCTGGAATTTTAACTCGGCAGCAAACCTTTGTGGCTCTAGCGGAATGCCCTTGGTCCCTTTCCGCCTGGACCGCGAGAACCGTCCGGCCGAAAAGCCACGCCCCTGGTCCTACTGTGATAGCCTGGAGGCGTTCAAATTTCCTATTACGGACCCCCGTAGCCCCCGTATGGGGGGGAAGGCCACGCCGGGTATTTATCCCTTATGGAAGCTTTACTCCGGCAGAGCCAGCTTCCAGCTGGAGGCCAACAATAAACGCAGGGGCAATGCCTCTATTTTAATTCGCTATAGCAAGGCAGATGAGAAGCCTCTGAGCTTTGGGCCAGTCCTGGATTACGCTTCTGACTATCCTCCCTTGGATCTGCATATGTGGTCTGAACTGCATCTGCAAATTTTTAATACAGAACACAGGATTAAGACCCTGCGTTTACTGCTGGAGGACGTGAACAACAGGGAGACTGTGTCTGAGCCTTTGGAGATCAAGAATGTCTTATCCTGGCAAACCCTGGTTTTTAAGCTTAAGGATGCCCCGGTAGACCTCATGCGCCTGCGCAAACTCGAGTTCCTCCTGCTAGACAAGGAAGCAGAAGGCTCAATCTATTTAGACCAAATCGAATTTCAGGGACTGGAACTGATCTAGGAGGAGATAACATGGCGAGAATTGACCGCGTACCGACCCACTTTGTGCCCCAAGAAAGGGAAAAACACATTTACCAGGCCTGGCTTGACCAGGGCGCTTTTGGGGCAGATGCCCACTCGGACAAAGAGCCCTTTTGCATTGTCATGCCACCCCCCAATATTACAGGCAACCTACATATTGGCCATGCCCTGGACTTGGGCCTGCAGGATATGCTCATCCGCCAAAAGCGCATGCAGGGCTATGAAACGCTCTACCTGCCAGGAACAGACCATGCGTCTATTGCGACGGAAGTGAAGATAGTAGAAGCCATGCGGAAAGAAGGCCTGTCTAAAGAAGATATTGGGCGAGAGGCTTTCTTGGAGCGCGCTTGGGATTGGAAGGAAAATTATGGTAACCATATTGTAGAGCAGTCCAAGAGCTTGGGCCTGTCCTGTGATTGGTCCCGGCAACGTTTTACCATGGATGCGGGACTTTCCCAGGCTGTCACCAAGGTCTTTGTGGATATGTACCGGGAAGGCCTCATCTATCGTGGTGAGCGCCTGATTAACTGGTGCCCCGATTGCTTAACTTCCATTTCTGATGCAGAAGTAGAACACGAAGAAGAGCAGGGATCTTTCTGGCATATTCGCTATCCCTTAAGTGATGGCTCTGGCTATTTAGAAATTGCCACCACGCGGCCAGAGACCTTGCTGGGTGATACGGCGCTGGCGGTTCACCCGGAGGATGAACGCTATAAGGCCTATGTAGGTAAAACGGTCATCCTACCCCTGGTGAACCGTGAAATTCCCATTGTAGCGGATGCCTATGTCGAAAGGGACTTTGGTACGGGTGTGGTTAAGATTACCCCTGCCCATGACCCCAATGACTTCGAAGTGGGCAGGCGGCATAATCTGCCTATCATCAATGTCATGGAAGAGGATGGCCGAATTAACGCAGAGGGTGGTAAGTATGCCGGACTTAGCAGGGAAGAAGCACGTCAAGCGATCGTGCAAGACTTGGAGGCTGGAGACTTCCTTGTTAAAACCGAAGCTATGGTTCACCAAGTAGGGCATTGTTATCGTTGCCATACCATTATTGAGCCCCGCTTGTCTAAACAGTGGTTTGTGGCCATGGAAAAATTGGCGCAACCCGCTATTGAAGCGGTCAAAACAGGGGCTATCCAATTTGTTCCCGAGCGCTTTACCAAGGTGTATGACAACTGGATGGAGAATGTGCGGGACTGGAATATTTCCCGCCAGCTCTGGTGGGGGCACCGGATCCCTGCCTGGTACTGTCAGGAGTGTGGAGAGATAACTGTGAGTGACCATACCCCTGAATGCTGTGAACACTGTGGTTCTACGCATTTGGACCAAGATCCTGACACCCTAGATACCTGGTTCTCTTCGGCACTTTGGCCTTTCTCTACCTTGGGCTGGCCAGAGGATACGCCGGATCTCCATAAATTCTTCCCTACGAATGTTTTGGTTACAGGCTATGACATTATTTTCTTCTGGGTGGCCAGAATGATTTTCTCCTCCCTGCACCAGACAGGTGAAATCCCCTTTAAGTATGTGTCTTTCCATGGTCTGGTTCGCGACAACCAAGGACGGAAGATGTCTAAATCCCTGGGTAACGGTATTGATCCCTTAGAGATGATTGCGCAATATGGGGCCGATGCTCTGCGCTTTACCCTGGTGAATGGAGCCTCTCCTGGTAATGACCAGCGTTTTTCTACTGAAAAGATTGAGGCCGCCCGTAACTTTATTAATAAAGTTTGGAATGCCTTCCGTTTCACAGTCATGAACTTTGATGACGAGATGGATTTCTCCAGCGTCCAATTGGAGGACTTAGAGCGGGAAGACCGCTGGATTATGCACCAGGCCCAGGCCCTCTTAAAGAATGTCAATATGAACTTTGAGAAGTTTGAGCTGGGCAATGCAGTGGGCAATATCTACGCCTTCCTCTGGGATGACTTCTGTGATTGGTATATTGAGATGGTCAAGCCCCGCCTGCGACAGGGGGGTAAAAGCCGCCTAGTAGCCCAGTATGTCCTAAACGAGGTCCTCGTCTTGGCCGTTAAGCTCCTCCATCCCTTCATGCCCTATTTTACTGAGGATATTTACCAACACCTCATTCATGAAGAGGGCCAGCTTATCCGTGCCAGTTGGCCCCAACTTGATGCCCGCTTAGACTTCCCGGAAGATGCAGAAGAAATTTTCATCATGCGTGAGGCCGTCAGGGGCATCCGTAATATTCGTGCGGACAAACAAGTAAGCCCCAAGAAGTCACTCAATATTATGGTTGTAGCCGAAAGCCCTCAAGTGCGTCAAATTTTTGAAGATAATCCGGCTATCCTGGCCCATCTGGCTAATGTAGGCCAAGTGAAGACCTTTGAGGATGATAGCCACTTGCCCCTTAATGCGGTGTCTGCACCTTTTGGCCCGGGCACAGTCTATCTGGCCCTGGAAGACCTGGTAGACCTCAAGGAGGAAGCAGGTAAGCTGGAGGCGGAAATCGAACGTCTGCAGGGAGAAATTAGCCGAGGCAAAAAGATGCTGGCTAATGACAACTTTACCTCTAAGGCTCCCGCTGCGGTGGTAGATAAAGAAAAAGCGAAACTCCAAGCGAACGAAGATGCCCTAGCCGCTAGCGTGCAAAGATTGGAGCAGATTAAACAGAACTAGGCCGGGCTAGGCTTAGGGAAGCGAGGGACTTGTGTCTGAGCTCAAACAAGACCAGCAGGAGCTATTAGAGCTCCGTGCTTATATAGAGAAACTGAACCATGCCTACTATGACCTGGACGACCCCTTGGTGAGTGACCGAGAATATGATCAGGCCATGCAAAGGCTGAAGCGCTTAGAGGCACAGTATCCTGAATGGCAAGATCCTCGCTCTCCCAGCCAAAAGGTAGGGGGGCAAGTCTCCTCTGACCTACCTCCGGTGCCTATTCAGTATCCCTTGCTGTCTTTGCAGGACGTTTTTTCCAGCGAAGAAGTCCTCGCTTTTGTGGAGAACTTGCGGCAGCAGTACGGGCCCTTGGATTTTACGGTTGAGGAAAAAATTGATGGCCTGTCCTTGGCCATCCGTTATGAGCATGGCCAGCTGGTCCTAGCCCATACCAGGGGAGATGGCCACCATTTCGGTGAAAATGTTACGGAGCAGGCAAAGAGGCTAAAGGGCCTACCCTTGCAGATCGATCCCAGCATTCCCTTGCTGCAGCTTAGGGCTGAAGTTTACATGCCCTATGACAAATTTAGTCGACTCAACCAAGAGCAAGCGGACAAGGGTGAAAAGACTTTTGCTAATCCTCGCAATTCTGCCGCTGGTACCCTACGCCAGCTTAATCCTGACCTGGTTGCGGCTAGAGGTCTGACCTATTTTGCCTTCGATATTTTAGCTCTGGAAGGGCGGACCTTCGCGTCCGACCTGGAAAGCTTAGCCTGGTTGGATAGTCTGGGCTTTTCCGTAATCCCGGATATTCAAAAGTGTCAGACGAACGCCGATATTCTCGCCGCTATTCAACACATAGGCGAGCAACGGGAAAGGCTGGCTTATGGAATTGATGGGGCGGTCATTAAAGTGGATGATTTGGCCCTGCGGCAAACCTTGGGGGCTACCGCCAAGGTACCGCGCTGGGCGGTTGCCTACAAGTATCCGGCGGAAATCAAAGAGACTATTCTGGAAGATATTGGCTTACAGGTGGGCAGGACAGGCAGGGTAACTCCTGTAGCCCTCCTCAAGCCCGTACAAATCGCGGGGTCTACCGTAAGTCGCGCCAGCCTTCATAATCCCTCCATTGTGCAGGCTATGGACCTACGCCCTGGGGACACGGTCCGGCTCTCTAAATCCGGAGACGTGATCCCGCATATTATTTCCGTTCATTATGCCTTGCGGCCCCAACCAGAGCCTCCCGTTTGGGAAGAACCCAGCCATTGCCCGGTCTGTGGTAGCCCCCTCTACCGAGAAGCTTCCGGTGTGGACCTTTACTGTGAATCCCCCCAGTGTCCGGCTCAGGCTCTGGGCCACCTGATCTACTTTGCGTCCAAGCCTGCCATGGATATACGGGGTCTGGGCGAGGTATCAGTGGCTTCTCTATATGAGCAAGGCCTCCTTTGTAGCCTGCCGGATATTTACCGTCTGAAAGAACAGAGGGACTATTTAATCGCAGATGGCTTGATTGGCAGGGAAAAACGGGTGGGACAAGTGCTTGCAGCCATTGAAAACTCAAAGTCTAATCCGGCCTGGCGGCTGCTGACGGGTTTGGGCATTCGCCATGTGGGCCCCCAAGCGGCCAGACAACTCTGCCAAGTGTATCCCAGCCTTGACGCGCTGAGTCAAGCCTCACTAGAAGCCCTCCAGCAAGTCCCAGACATAGGTCCGGAAACCGCACAGAGCCTGGTTAACTTTTTTAGTCAGGCTGATAGTCAGGACTTGTTGGCACAACTCAAAGCCCTAGGACTTAACTTTATAAGTAATAGCCAGGCTGACTCGGGCGGCCCGGGTCCCCTTGCGGGGAAGCGTGTCGTCTTAACTGGCAGCTTGGAAGGCCTGTCCCGGTCAGAAGCTACCGCCCTATTAGAAGCAGCTGGCGCTTCGGTTATGTCTTCTGTTTCAGCCAAAACAGACTTTGTGGTAGTGGGAGATAATGCAGGATCTAAATTGACCAAGGCCCAAGATTTAGGCATACCATTGATTCCGTCTGAAAATTTTGCCAGTTTGATCAGGGGTGAACAATGACTTATTTTTATTTGACCCTGGCACTTACGCTGATTGTCACGATTTGTCTATTTAGCTTGTTACTTCGGAGGCTTAAAATTAATTGGGCAAAGCAAAACCGCCGTAGGTTTAGCTTTATTTTACCCAGCCTCTTAACCCTTATACTCCTGGCCTTCACGATCTTCGAATGCAAACCCCGCCTCCTGGATGCCCTGGATATTCTTCAAAATAATATCTATACCTATAGCGCCAATTCTCAAGATATGGAATTTGTAGGAACGCGGATTAAGCATGGGGACAAGCTCCTCATCAGAAGCCCCTGGGCCCCAGCCTTAAAACCGGACACTATCTATCGGCTGCGTTACGCCAAATATTCCGGCCTGATATTGGAGCAGGATGTGCAAATGCCGGAGGAAATACCTAGTACAACGCCTTAGCACTAACCTCTTAAGCCTGGTCTACATTTCGACAATAATTCTTGCATTTTTGAAATCTTTGGCTCTGTCACTCGTTATGCTAGTGATAAGGAAATTTCTTAGAGATAATTACATCCCTCGAGGAGGAGAGCCATGAAGTATTTCGACAATGAGACCGTGCAAAGTTTGGGTTTTTATGTAGTAGGTAGCAATACTGAACTCTTAGATCGTATCAATCAAATCATGGGTGATAAAGGCCACCTAGGTGTCTGTGACCCGCAAGGGCATTATCACTATGTTATTGATGGCCGCAAGGGGGCTCCCTACGCTGCGCGCCGTATTGCAGGCGTCACGCAAAAATTCATCTTGGATGCGGAACGCAGTAGCAAGGCAGAAAAATTTAACGTAGAATTTTATGTCGACTCCGTCCTATCCTGCTATGCCTTTGATGATTCGCTCAAGGGCTACCACTTTTTGCGGTATATGCTCATACAATTAACCATGGATCCTGGACTCTCTACCTCCTTGTCTAAAATGCTCTACCCCATGACTGCTCAACATTTCCAAGTGGAAACCAGCCATGTCGAACGCAATGTGCGCTACTGTCTCCTTAAACTAAAAGAAATGGAGGAGACCGGTCTTGATTACAGGCATAGGATGTTACCCTTAGCGATTGAAGAGGGTAAACCTATCTTTCAGGCGGTGAAAACCCGCGTCTTGATTGAATGCAAAGACCGCTATACCAATGCTGAAGCGGTGAGAACTCTGCATAAACAAATACAAAAGTTAATAAAATGCGATCTTTTTCCAGAAATGGCCCTAGAGGAGGATAGGGGAGAGAAAGCTTGGGCCTAAATATATTTCTAGATATATTTATTAAAATCGATTTTTTCTAAGCCGAAAAAGTCTCAAAACAGGCTTGGCTCTTGACATTCAGGCTTCCACTTAGCATAATGCTCAGGAATCAAGTCCTTAAAGGAGGCTCATATGAACAAAACTGAACTCATCGCTACTGTTTCTGAAAAAACAGAGCTGACCAAAAAAGAGAGTGAAAAGGCTGTTAACGCTGTCTTTGATGCTATTGCTGAAAACCTGGAAAAAGGCGAAAAGGTTGTTCTCGTTGGCTTTGGTACCTTTGAAGTCCGTGAGCGTGCTGAGCGCATGGGCCGCAATCCCAGCACCAAAGAAGTCATCAAGATTCCTGCTTCCAAGGCTCCTGCTTTCAGAGCTGGCAAAAACCTCAAAGAACGCATCAACGGCTAGTTCTATTTTGCGATTGAACTTCTTAGCCTGTCATAACGACAGGCTTTTTTTATAGCTGAAATAAGCTAAAATTAATGGACATGTCTTGTACATTAATGTCAGCTGCTTATTTTTCTTATGTATCGCGCTACCTAACCGGCGCATTTTTCGCCGTGGCCGCTATCTTGTTGTATGTGGCTGCTTATCGCCGCCTGCGTGAACGCTTGACCCTGCACCGCCAGGGGGTGGACCACTATTTTCTATTGGGTGAAGACAAGAGTCAGCCAGACGGCATCCTCTACTATCCGCTCTATTTTTCGACTTCTTTAGGCAAAGCCCGGTCTTCTGATATTCAATTAAAGGGCCGGGGCATCCTGCGCCACCATGCCATGATCTACTTGTACAAGGGGGCTTGGTACATTGACAATTCTTCTGGTAAAGCCCTGATCAAGGTTAACGGTCAAGAGATCAAAAGACGTAAACGTTTGCGCCATGAGGATAAGATTGATGTGGGCCGCCATAGTTTGTCCTTTTTTGATGAAGCAAAATCCGCACAAAAATCGGGTCTATCTTTGCGCAAGGTGGAGGAACGCTTATCCCTGGATCAAAACCAACCCCCCAGCCTGGCCTCCTTGCTTTTAGGCCTGTATTTACCCTTAGCCATCCTGCAGGTCGCCTTTGTGTTACCCTCTGACCTTGAGGCCCTTTTACCTGGTTTCCTCCTGCTCTCTGGCTTATTCATGCTGCTTATCCTTTCTTCTTCCTTACTTTGGCCCCGCATTTTCCGCCATTTCGACAGCATGGCCTTTACCTGCTTTGCCTTCCTCATGTCCTTGGGTTTTGTCATGCAGATGCGGCTTTCGCTCTTAAACCGGACCATGCCGGACACTCCGGACTGGAATGCAGAAAAATGGTTAGACTTTCTCAGTTCTGATATGTTCAAACAGGCGCTCTTTCCGCTTTTAGGCCTGGGCATTATGCCCCTAATTATTGTAGTGGTCAGCCGTACAAAGCTGATTGAACGTTTGGCCCCGGTCTGCCTGGTCTTGACCCCGGTCCTTTATTTATCTAGCATCCTCTTGGGCTCGGATGTTACAGGTACAGGAACCAGGTTATGGATCCGGCTTCCACTAGGTCTGACGATTCAACCGAGTGAATTTGCCAAGATTACCTATATTCTTGTTTTGGCCTGGACCTTTAAGGTGCGCTTGTCCTTTAAGCGGCAATTGCTCTTTCTGGCCTGGGCGGGCTTTAACTTTGTCCTGATCCTCCTCTTGCCAGATCTAGGGTCCCTAATGATCCTCTTGCCCGTCAGTTTGGTTGTCTTCTTGGTCATGACCTCGGAGTACATCAAAACCGGCTTAATCCTCCTAGGGGGCTCTGCTTTTTTCTTCGCGGCCTATCAGTTGTTTCCCTATGTGCGCCGGAGAATTTACGGCTGGCTCACCCTTTGGACTGAAACGAATGCCCAGAACGACCAAATCATCCGGGGCTTGAAAGCAATGGCTAGGGGAGGCCTGGTAGGCCTTGGCTGTGGCCAGGCGGAACCCCGTGCCATACCCCTGGCAAGCTCAGACATGATTTTCACCTTTTTGGTTGAAGAACAGGGGCTACTGGTGGGCTTAGCCCTCGTGGTTATTTTTATGGCCCTTTGGCTGAGAGGGGCACATGCCTTTATCGTAACGCGGGATAGCTTTTCTGCGGCCCTCATCCTGGGGCTGGCTTCTTCCTTCTTTATTGAGGCAGCGGTTGTTATTGCAGGCTCGACTGGCCTGGTGCCATTGACAGGCGTCACCTTACCTTTTATTGCCCGCGGCGGTTCATCCATGCTGGCTAAATACCTCATGGCGGGGCTTTTACTAGGCCTAGCCAACCGTCAGGCGGAGGTGGGCTCATGAAACAATTAATCCGGAACCTACTCTTTGTAAGTGTCGCCTTTATTCTGGTGTTTGCCTTCCTGCTCTTAGGCATTATTTTTCAGCAAGACCGCAGTAAAACCAAACTAGAGGGCCATGAGGGCGAAAATAAATTAGCCCTGGCCGACCAATACGCCAAGGCTGGCAGCATCTTAGACCGTCAGGGCGTCGTTTTGGCTTCTAGCCATCAAGGCAAGCGGTCCTACGCAGAAGATGCACTTGTAGCTTCTGCGCTTGTCCAGACGATTGGTGACTATAGCCACAATATCGCCAATACAGTTGAAGAGCGTTACCAGGCCGAACTCACCGGAAGCAACCGTGGCCTTTTCAAACAATTGATTTTTGACCTGCAAGGCCATGGCTTAAGAGGGTCGGATCTGCGCCTGACCCTGGATGCTGGACTATGCCGTAAGGCGGCTGAACTCCTGGAGCCTTACAAGGCCTCCCTTGTCGTTTTGAATTACGAAACCGGGGAAGTCCTGTGCCTGGTCAATACCCCTCTGGTCCCGCCAGAAAATGTCATCCGTTGGGAAAATATAGCAGAAGGCTCGCTCTTCAATAAAGCCTTGCTTGGTCAATACACGCCGGGATCTACCTTCAAATTGATCACTGATGCCGCCTGGATATCCTCTGACCAATACCAGCCTGATTACCAGGTGATGTGCAAGGGCAGCGAACCTCTTTTGGGGCCAGGCTCTGTTTTAGAAAACCGCCAAGATGCGGGGCATGGCTTAGTCAACCGGTCCCAGGCCTTGGCCGCATCCTGCAACCATTTTTTTGGCCAGGTGGCTGTGAACATGGGCGCCAAGCAAGTCTTTTATACTGCGGAAAACTTTGCCTTCAACGCGGATTTAAATTTGGGTAAGTTGAGTGTTAAAACGAGCCGCTTGGAAATGACCCCGCAAATAGATGACTATACCTTGAGCTGGTTGGCCATTGGCCAGCCCCTGGAGGGGCAGAAGCTTAGCCTTTCGCCCCTACATTTAGCCATGATATCAGGAGCAATTGCCCAAGGCGGGCAGATGATGGAGCCGCATTTGCTAGCAGAGGTCCTGAATCCTGGAGCCCAGAGCGGTGAGCTTACGCATCCCCGTGTGGCGTATCTTGTCGGCACAGAGGCCGCTATGCATACTTTAGCCCAAGATATGGTTTACTCTGTACAGGAGGGGATGGCAGGTGGGGCCCAGATCCCTGGCCAGGTGGTGGGCGGCAAAACCGGCACGGCAGAGCGAGCCTCCAGCAAGGGGGAGAATCAAACGGACTCTCTGTTCACAGGTTTCTTACAGAATCCCCACTGCCCCTTGGCTATTGCGATAGTGGTTGAAGGACAATGGGCGGATGTTTCTTCCCTTGCGGGCCAGGTCTTAAGTTATGCCTTAGACAAGTATCAGTAGATAACCTACACTTAAACGGACAAGCTGCAAGCTCAGCGGAGGTAGAGACATGCGTTCACAGACCGAGTTCAAACAGGCCGATTTACTATTAGTAGATGGTAATTCCATCCTTAACCGGGCATATTATGGGATCGGAAGGAATCAACGGTTATCGGCACCAGATGGCACACCAACGGGTGCTATTTTCACCTTTTTTAATATGCTCTTTAGCTATCTGGACTTACTCCAACCTGAACGCACCTGTGTTTGTTTTGACCGCCCAGAACCGACCTTTAGGCATCAGCTTTATGAGGGTTACAAGGCAGGTCGCAAACCCATGGAGGAGGACCTAGCCATCCAGTTTCCCTTGGTTAAGGAAGGCCTGCGCTATATGGGGCTCCACCAGGTTGAAGAACCTGGCTGTGAAGCAGATGATTTGATCGCCAGCCTGGCTAGGCAAGGGACTCTGGCAGGCGATCAAGTGTATGTGCTTTCCGGCGACCGGGACTTGTGGCAGCTGATTTCTGACCAGGTGACCCTGATCTACCCCTACAAGAATAAGGGGGGCTCTGGGAAGGACTTTATGACCCCGGAGGAATTTAAGCTGATATATGGCTTTGGCCCCGAGTCTTTCTTGGATTTCAAGGCCTTGATGGGAGATCCCTCAGATAATATTCCTGGTGTGAAAGGGGTCGGTGAGAAAACAGCCATGGTTTTAATCCAGGACTATGGCAGCTTAGACCAAGTTTATGCCCACCTGGCAGAGATAAAAGGGGCCAAGGGACGCAATTTGGCAGAGGGGCGAGAAGATGCCTACCTCTCCTACAAGCTGGCGAAATTAAATTTTGAAGCTCCCGTTGAAGCCTGCCCAGCTAATTTACCTGTAGATACAGAGTCCCTGGACCAATACCTGCAAAGGCTCAATATTAAAAGTTTGCGTGAGCGTTTCGATTTAGAGATGCCGGAGGTCTTGTCCGCCCAGCAGATGGAGAAGAAGTGGACACAGGTGGATACTTGGCAGGACCTGACTTTGAGTCCAGAAAATAAAATTGCGCTGTTAGCCTTACCGACTGGTCATTGGAGCCTCTTAACGGATCAAGACCAACTGCTCAGCCTGAGCCTCACTGAACTGAACTTCGTCTGGCCGCAAATTCTAGCGGTCTCGCCACACTTAAGCTTTTGGGCCGGGAAGGAAGCCCTGCGCGAGGCTAACCTAAGCATTCCTGCCTACCCTTATTATGACGGAGAGATTGCCGCCTACTTGCTCAATGCAGGTGACCTAAGCAAGGCCTATCCAGATGGCTTTCTGAGCGCCTGGCAGGCTGTAGGAGGCGAAAATATAGACTTCCAGGACTTGTCCCAGCTGTCAGGTCCTGCCTTAGAGCAAGAAGTCTATTTTCGCTTGGCTGCCCTCCTGAAGTTTTGTGACTTAGCAGACCTCGCCCTGGCTGACCTGGGCCTGTCCAAGCTGGCCACAGATTTGGAGTTCCCTCTGGCCCGGGTTTTGGCAGAGATGGAGCGGGTAGGCATCGGGATTGACCGGGAAAGCCTAGACCGCTTATCGCACAAGATGGCAGAAGAACTGACTGAACTAGAAAAGCGAATTTTTGCCTACTTTCCCCGGGAGATCAATCTCAATTCTAGCAAGCAGCTAGGAGAGGTACTCTTTGAGGATTTAGGTCTCAAGGGGGGCAAGAAAAATAAAAACGGATCTTACTCTACCGCGGCGGATGTTTTAGATAAACTATACTATGACCATCCCGCCATCCCACTTATCCTAGAGTATCGTGAGCTGTCTAAGCTACGATCCACTTTTGTTCAAGGCTTGAGTAAGGAAATTTCTGGGGATGGCCGTATTCACACCCACTTCAAGCAAACCCTAACAAGCACCGGGCGCCTTTCTTCCGCCGAACCTAACCTGCAAAATATTCCTGTAAAATCTGACCGGGCGGATGCGATTCGCAAGCTCTTTGTGCCCAAGCCGGGCTGGACCTTTGTGGATGCAGACTATTCCCAGATAGAACTCCGCCTTTTGGCCCATATGAGCCAGGATCCCGGCTTACAAGAGGCCTTCCAGACAAATGCAGACATTCATTTGGCTACAGCCTCCCGGATTTTCAATAAGCTTCCGGAAGAGATTAGCAGCAAGGAAAGACGGAATGCTAAAACCATCAATTTTTCCATTATCTATGGGATCTCTGACTTTAGCCTCTCCCAGGACTTGGGCTTAAGTGTGGCAGAGGCACGAGCTTATATTGACGCTTACTACAGCCACTATCCTAAGGTGAAACCCTGGATGGAGGCCCAAGTAGATCAGGCCAAAAAGCAAGGCTATGTCGAAACCATTCTAGGCCGGCGCCGTTATATCCCTGAACTTAAGAGTCGGAACTTCCACCAGAGAAAATTTGGAGAAAGGGCAGCCATGAATGCCCCTGTCCAGGGTTCGGCAGCAGACCTCATTAAAATCGCCATGGTAGAGGTTGAAAAGGAACTCCGGGCTGCAGGCTTAAAAGCTAAGCTGATCTTGCAGGTCCATGATGAACTGCTTTTGGAAGTGCCAGACGAGGAGGTCCCGGAGGCGGCAGCTATCCTGCGGCAAGTTATGGAATCTGCCCTTTCGCTATCCGTCCCCCTCAAGGTTGATTTGGATATCGGCAAAAGCTGGGGAGAAATGTCAACTTATCATCCGCACTAAGCGTCTGGTCAGGCCACAAACTCCTCCGAGGGACTTTTCGTGCTAGACTAGAGAAGTTGAGTAGATTGATAGCGCTTACTTGCGCTGCCTTCAAGCTTGTTAAAAGCGTAGGGACCAGGCAAGTAGCTAGGATATAGTGATTGAAGCAAAGGTGAAAAATGAAAGTTGGAATTGTTGGTCTGCCTAACGTAGGCAAAAGCACGCTGTTTAATGCCATTACCCATGCGGGTGCAGAGGTGGCCAATTACCCCTTCTGCACGATTGAGCCGAATCATGGTATTGTAGCGGTCCCTGATGCCCGCCTGACCTGGCTGACAGAGCTAAGCAAGAGCAAAAAAACAACACCGGCGACCGTGGAATTTGTGGATATTGCAGGCCTGGTGGCCGGCGCTTCTCGCGGTGAAGGTTTGGGGAATAAATTTTTATCTAATATCCGTGAAACGGATGCGATTTTACACGTGGTCCGGTGCTTCGAAGATGGTGATATTACGCATGTTTCAGGAGCGGCGGATCCCTTACGTGACGTCAGCATCATCAATTTAGAGCTCATCCTCTCTGATCTCGAATGGCTGGAACGCAGAAAAGAGAAGCTGGCAAAAATGTCCAAATCTGGTAGCAAAGATATCCTAGCCGAGTTGGATTTTTTAGACCGGCTTATAGCCCATTTGGAGGCAGAACAGCCTGCCCGTTCTTTCCCTTGGACAGACCAGGAAAAGGAGGATTATCTACCTGATCTTTTCTTGCTGACGACCAAGCCAGTCCTTTATGTTGCTAATATTGCTGAAGATAAGATTGGCCAGGATCTGCCGGAAGTTGCTGCACTAGGGGAGATGGCGGCAAAGGAAGGCTCCTCTGTTTTGGCCATAAGCGCAGAGATTGAAGAAGAAATTTCCAACCTGGAAGAGGATGAAAAGGCTATGTTCTTAGAAGATCTTGGCCTCACGGAACCCGGTCTCAACCGCATTATTCGGTCTTCTTACGAGCTCCTGGGGCTTATTTCCTTCCTAACCACGGGGGAAGATGAGTCCCGTGCCTGGACCATCAAAGCTGGAACGAAGGCAGCTCAAGCAGCCGGCAAAATCCACTCAGATATTGAGCGGGGCTTTATCCGGGCGGAATTGGTAGCCTTTGATGATTTAAAGGCCTTGGGGTCCATGAAAGAGGTCAAGGACCAAGGCAAGCTACGGTCGGAAGGCCGTGACTATGTCATGCAGGATGGGGATGTGGTCCTTTTCCGTTTTAATGTCTAAATGTTTATTATTGGTGTAACAGGCGGCATTGGAGCGGGTAAGTCAAGCTTGGCTGAACTTTTGGCGGAAGCAGGGCTCCCACTTTTAGATGCCGATCAAATTTCTCACGAAATGACCAAGGCTGGCGGTCGGTCCATGCCAGAAATCGAAGCCTGCTTCGGGGCTGATTACTTGAATCCGGATGGCAGCTTGGATCGTAAGGCGATGGCAGCCTTAGCCTTTCAAGATAAGAAAAGCTTAGATACCCTCTCTACCATTATCCACCATGATGTGCTTTTGACGATCGCAGACCGCCTGCAAGAACTAAGTCAAAGTAAGGCACAGGCCGTAGTTTTGGATGTCCCTATACCAGTCAAGCATGGTTTTTTAGACCGCTGTGACCTAGTCATTAGTGTGTGGGCAGATGAGGAGGTCCGTCTGGAGCGTTTGGAGAAACGCGGAATGCCTCGCGAGGAGGCCCAGCGCAGGATGGCTGTCCAACTTTCCCAAGCAGAATATGAAAAGCTGTCGGATCTTTTGGTGCTAAACAATGGAAGTAGGGAGGACCTGCGCAGGCAGGCGCAGAAGATCTTGCAGGATCAACTCGCTACGCGCGGCATTAAGTTTCAAGACCTCCTTTAAATTTAGAGCTTTGCCTGGCCCCTATGCGACAAATTGTCCCTATTTAGGACCATATGTCGGATTTCTCTTGTCTCAGGGCCTTGCTCCTCTCCTATGCTTGGGGCAGAGGAGTGGACCAAGACATGTATTCTCAGATTAAGACCTATATTCCCCAAGGTTTTGAAGCAATTCCTGCCATCATTGAAGCCAGTATTTTACCGGGCCTTCCTGCCTTCGCCTTGTCGGGCCTTTCTTCGGGTAAGAGCCGTGAGGTGGAGAGCCGCTTGCGGGCCGCCCTGCTTTCGGCGGGACTTAAGTGGCCTAAGGGCAGAATTATCTGCGGGATTAGCCCGGCTTGGCTACCTAAAACCGGCAGCCTTTATGACCTGGGACTGGCATTGGCCATCATTGAGGCCTCTGACCAGCTGGGTCGCTTTCAACTGAAGGAAAAATACTGTGTCATGGGGGAGTTGGGCTTAGATGGCACCCTCCGCCCAGTTCCGAGCATTTTCCCTAATTTGGAAGCTGCGGCGCAAGCGGGAGAATTGGTCTTTTTATCACAAGCGAATGCGGGGGATGCGGAGCTTGTCGATGGCCTCCACTACCTCCCCCTGCAAAAGCTGGTCCAGGTATTAGACTATCTGAGGGGAGGCAGAAGTTTAACTTGCAAGCAAAGCGCTCTCCAGGATTTGCCAGCTCCACCCATTAGGGAATCTGATCTATTGGCTTTTTCTGCCTATCAGGGACAGGCCCAGGCCCGGCATGCTTTGATGCTTGCCCTAGCCGGCCTTCACCCCCTAATACTCTTGGGGACTCCGGGCTGTGGCAAGACCATGCTCCTCTCCATGGCGGCTTCATTGCTACCTGGCCTGGAAAAGGAGGAATTACAAGTCTTGCGCAAGATATACAGCGTGGCCCAGGTTCAAGATACGGAAGTATTAGATTGGGGCAGGCGCCCCTTTGTAGCCCCCCATTTTTCCGTAACACCTACGGGGCTTTCCGGAGGGGGACAAAATCTCAAACCAGGGCTTTTTAGCCTTGCACATTCAGGCGTTTTGTTCCTTGATGAACTGGGAGAGTATAGTCCAAGCAAATTGGAGCTACTGAGGGAACCGATGTCTTCCCATCAAATCTATTTGGTTCGGGCCCAGCACAGCCTGGTCTTGCCGGCGAATTTTTTCTACTCGCTGCAGCAAATCCTTGCCGATGTGGCCATGCCCTAGAAGATGATGGTCTCTGCCACTGCTCTGATCAAGCGATTGCCAGCTACTTGAAATCTATCTCGGGTGCCCTTTGGAACCGTTTCCACCTTATGGTCCTCATGAAGCGACAAAACCTGGAATTTATAGGGCGCCCCATTAGGGAAGGGGATCGTGCGGGTTTTAAGAAAGCCCAAGGGAAAATTCTGCAAGCCTGGCAGCTTGCTAGGTCAAGAGTAGATGAGGGGAGCCATCTCGATGGCTTTAGTTACCAGAATGGGGTCAATCCCTACTTTGCTCCCAATCTGTCTTATGGCTTTAGTCCCGACATTATCAAACGTGCCAATGAAATAGCCAATCAGCGCCGGTTTACCATGCGGTCCTACCAGCAAGTTTTGCGTAAGGCTCGCACAATTGCAGACCTGGACCAGCGGGAGGACCTCCTAGTCGCTGACATAGAAGAAGCTGTGTTTTTCCACCCCGACCCGCAAAGTCTGATGTAAGGAGGTTCACGGATGGTCAAGACATACGCTGATACAGAAATTCTGGCTAAAGCCCTATATTTAGAAGATCTTGCCTGGCAAAAACATATTTCCTGGCTTGACCGCTACAAGCTCTACCAACGCGGAAAAATTCTCGAGCTCCCGCTACAAGCCTTATGCTTGCAGTTAGGAGAAAGGACCGGTTTGGATTTGGCGCCTAAACCTGCGTCCTGGCAAAGCTTTCTGACCCGCGCAGCAACTTACCGTGAGGAAGGCTTGGGCCTTTGTTATCCTGGCCATGAGGCTTGGCCCAGCTATCTTAATAGTATTCCCGATCCACCGCTTTGGCTTTGGTTTAAGGGGGTGGCGCCGGCCGTACTGAATGGTCGTTCTACCGCTGCAGTCGTGGGTGCACGGAAGGTCTTACCTTACTCGGCATACTTAACGGAAAAGCTTGTAGGTCGCCTTGTAGAAAGAGGCCATCCGATTATCTCTGGTCTGGCAGTTGGCGTTGATGGCCTGGCCCATAAAAGCTGCCTTGACCATGAGGGCTTAACAGCAGCGATCCTCCCTTGTGGCTTAGATTCTTGCTATCCTGCCTGTCACCAAGAGCTTTTACAGGAGATTTGCCGTCAGGGGGGATTTGTAGCGTCTGAATTTCCGCCAGCTTATCCTATCCGCAGAGAAAATTTTCATTACCGGAACAGACTGATCTCAGGCCTGGGCCTATCGGTTTTTATTATTCAGGCAGGGGAGCGCTCTGGTAGCTTAATTACTGGCAGGCTGGCAGCCGAGCAGGGCAGAGAGGTTTATGTGGCACCCGCTAGTTTAGAATTTGAAGCCTATCGCGGCTCTCTTCGCCTCATAGCTGACGGAGCGAGAATCATAGATTCCTATGGGCTTTTGGATGATCTCCTGCCTGAGAATTCCAGCCGCTTATCTGCTTACAGCAAGACACAGGATATAAAGCTGGCCCAAGCCTGGAAGCCAGGTAGCTACTGGCAAAATGATCAGACAAGTCAAACGACCAGCAAAGCGCACGACCAGGTTTCAGACAAGCCGTCCTCTCTAGCCTCAGAAGATCTGGCCATTATTCAGGCAGTCCATGCGGGCCTGAATAGTTTAGAGAAATTAACCCAACAGAGCCCGCATGAAGCGAATCGCCTTATTCGCAGCGTTGCTAGACTAGAAAGCCAGGGTTATTTAAAACGTTCACGGGGACACTTGCTTTTGACAGAGACCGCCGTATCCTGTATATATGACAAAGTATAGGCAAGCTCTCAGCCGACTAGCGACTAGCATTCAAGCCAGGACAGCTGAGTGAATAATTAAGGATATAGCATGGGAAAAACTTTAGTAATTGTAGAATCTCCGGCCAAGGCCAAAACGATTGGCCGCTATTTGGGCAAGGACTATGATGTGGCCGCCTCTGTGGGCCATGTCCGTGATTTGCCCAAGTCGACCCTGGGGGTGGATGTTCATAATGACTTCCAGCCGAGGTACATCACCATGCCGGGTAAAGAGTCAGTCATTCGAGACCTGAGAACAAAGAAAGAGAAGGCAGACCTGGTTCTGCTTGCGACTGACCCGGATAGAGAAGGGGAGGCCATCGCCTGGCACTTAGCTACGGCGCTCAAATTGGACCCCCAATCCGATCTGCGAATTTCTTTCAATGAAATTAGCAAAAAAGCGGTTACTGAGGCGCTCCAGCATGCGCGTCCTATTGATATGGATTTGGTTAATGCCCAACAGACACGCCGTATTTTGGACCGTTTGGTAGGCTATGAGTTGAGTCCTCTGCTTTGGAAAAAGGTCCTGAAGGGTCTTTCTGCGGGTCGGGTGCAGTCCCTGGCTACGCGGATGATTGTAGACCGCGAACGTGAAATTACGGCGTTTGTGCCGGAAGAATACTGGTGGCTGGATGCCCAGCTCAAGACCAAACAGGATGAGGCCTTTCGCGCCCGCTTCCATGGCTTGCTGAAGCAGGGTAAGGTATCGGTCGTTAAGCTTCAGAATGAAGATGAGGTTAAACGCTTAGTAGGGGAAATTGACCATGCCGATTATAAGGTCCAGACGGTCAAAAAGCGCAAGTCAAAGCGCGCATCCTACCCACCTTTTACGACCTCGTCACTCCAGCAGGAAGCCTCAAGAGCCTTAGGTTTTTCCGCCAACCGTACTATGCGGGTGGCCCAAATGCTATATGAAGGTGTGTCCATTAGCGGACAGGGGCAGACCTCCTTGGTGACTTATATCCGTACAGACTCCTTGCGTGTGAATTCAGATGCCATTCAAGAGGTTCGCCAGCTGATCGCGGACAACTATGGCAAAGATTATCTGCCAGACAAGCCCCGCTATTTCAAAAATAAAAAATCTGCCCAAGATGCCCATGAGGCTATTCGGCCTATTCACTTTGAACTCAGTCCGGATAAAATTGTGGCCGATTTAAGCAATGAACAATACCGGCTCTACCGGTTAATCTGGAATAAATTTATGGCCTCACAAATGGCAGCTGCGGTATTTGATACCGTTACCTGTGATATTTTGGCCGGGGAGGACAAGTTGTTCCGGGTTAAGGGTGAGACCATGCTCTTTCCTGGCTGGATGAAAATCTACGAAAGCAACACGTCTAAATCCTCAGAAGATAGCGAGGAACTCGACAAGGAAAGTCTGCCCCCCTTAGAAGAAGGCCAGCCCCTAGACCTTGTAAAACTTCTGCCTGAACAAAAATTTACCAAGCCACCTGCCCGCTATACCGAGGCCAGTTTGATTAAGGCCTTAGAGGAGGAAGGCGTAGGCAGACCCTCTACCTATGCGCCGACGATCTTTACCATCCTCAATCGTAAATACGTGGAAAAAGAAGACCGCTACCTAAAGCCTACCCAACTAGGCGAGGCTGTTACCGAACTCCTGGAGGATAATTTCGCCAATATTGTGGATACACAGTTCACTGCCAAGATGGAGGAAAAGCTGGACTTGGTGGAGTCTGGCGAAGTCTCTGGTGTAGAGCTCCTGCACGAGTTTTACCCCGCCTTCCATAAGCAAATTGATCAGGCGGATGAAGCGATCACAGAAAAAGTCCTTAAAGATAAAGAGACAGGCCGTGCCTGTCCCAAATGTGGCCAAGGTCAACTGGTCATCAAGCATGGCCGTTATGGTGAGTTTATTGCTTGCAACCGTTATCCTGACTGTGATTACACAGAAAATATAGAAGTCAAAGCGCCTGGTAAATGTCCCCTTTGCGGTTCTGGCTTGCTTGTGAAGAAGTCCCGCAAACGCTCTGCCACCTTCTATGTATGCGATAAAAAAGGCGCTGACCCCGAGTGTCCCTTCATTTCTTGGGATTTGCCCCTGGAAGAGAAATGTGGGCTTTGTGGTTCATATATGGTAGAAAAACGCTACCGGGGCAGAAAGTACAAGCTGTGCTCTAATAAAGACTGCCCAAACGGACAATATAAATCCCGCAAAGCAAAAACGAAGACGGATAAAAAGCAGGATTCTGCTCAAGCAGAAGCGGATCAATAAGCAAATACATAAGGGAGTAAGATGGCAGATATTTGTGTCTTAGGAGCGGGCCTTGCAGGGTCGGAAGCTGCCTGGCAGCTAGCTCGGCATGGGTTTGCGGTAGACCTGATTGATATGAAGCCGGAGACCCTAGGGCCTGCACATGAACAAAGTTTTTTTGGCGAGCTTGTCTGTTCCAATTCGTTGCGGTCCGAAAAACTGACCACGGCCAGCGGCTTGTTGAAGCTGGAGCTACAACATTTTTCTTCTCTTATCATGGAGGCCGCACTGGCCTGCCGGCTACCAGCTGGAAATGCCCTGGCTGTCGACCGCGAAGCCTTTCCCCGGTATATTACGGAGAAACTCCAGGCAGAGCCCCTCATAAATCTTGTGCAAGCCCAAGTACATCGTTTAGAGGACTTAAAGCAAGGCTACCAGATTATTGCCACCGGCCCCCTGACCGCTGGCGGTCTCTTTGAATCTATCCAGGACTTTACAGGTCAGGACAATCTGTACTTCTTCGACGCGGCAGCTCCGCTTGTTGAGTATGACTCTATTGATTTGGAGGTTGCGTATAGGGGCAACCGGTACGAAGAAGACGGAGGGGACTATCTGAACTGCCCCTTAGATGAAAGCCAGTACCGAGCTTTTTATGAAGCCCTGGTCGAAGCAGACCGGGCTGAACTTTCTGGTTTTGAACGGAGCCTTCTTTTTGAAGGTTGCAAGCCCGTTGAAGAATTAGCGCGGGACGGCTATGATACGCTGCGCTTTGGTCCGCTGAAGCCGGTAGGTTTGGCCGACCCCCGCACAGGGCAAGAAGCGTATGCGGTTGTTCAGCTTCGCCAGGATAACTTTGCGCAGGACCTTTGGAATATGGTGGGTTTTCAAACACGCTTAAAGTTTCCTGAGCAGGACCGGGTCTTCCACTTGATTCCGGGACTTGGCCAGGCTAGATTTGCTAGGTATGGGGTCATGCACCGCAATTCCTTTCTCAATTCTCCTAGTCTGCTCACAGACTTCTACCGCAGTAAGACCCTGCCTCAACGGTTTTTTGCAGGACAAATGACGGGGGTAGAAGGTTATCTAGAGTCGACTGCATCTGGCCTGGTTGCGGCTCTGGCCTTAGCCCAGGATCTGGGGCAGGAGACAGAAATTCTCAAACTTGCCGGAAGAGAGACTATTTTAGGGGGCCTCGCCGCCTATGTCTCGCAGGCTGAGAGCAAAAACTTTCAACCCATGAAGGCGAACTTTTCGCTCTTGCGAGGCTTAGAGGGTTCGGAAATGAAATATTTTCGCAAAAAATATAAGCTGAAGGGCCGGGGCCGGGCCTTGCGCAGAAGCTATTACAGCCTTCGCTCCTTAGAGCACTTGGGATTTAGTGATGAGGCGATTCAAGCACTCGTGGAAGCACATGGACTATAATGCATACAGAAAATAGATAGAAGAAGTGATAATAGATGCCACCTAAAGCTTTAGTAACGACCCCCAAAGACCTCCTTCTCCAGGCCTATGATTACGACCTGCCGGAGGACTTGATTGCGCAAGATCCTCTGGAAAAGCGTGATCAATCTCGCATGATGGTTCTTCAAGACCATCACATGCCTATCCACCAGCATATCTGGGACATCATGGATTATCTGAAGCCAGAAGATTGCCTGGTCATCAATAAGTCGCGTGTCATTCCCGCCCGCCTCCATGGGAAGGTTCCTGGCCAGGAAACTCTCATTGAGGTCCTCTTAATCCGCCAGTTGGCAGAAAAAACCTGGCGGTGTTTGGCCAAACCGGGCCGCAAGCTTAAGCTGGGACACACTATCGTTTTTGCCCCAGATTTGCTGGAAGCAGAGGTCGTAGGCATTGAGGAAGATGGTTCCCGCCTTTTAACCTTCGCGTACGAAGGAATTTGGGAAGAAGTGCTTTCTCAACTGGGAGAAATGCCCTTACCGCCTTATATCCACCACAAGCTCGAAGATCCTGACCGCTATCAAACCGTTTACGCAAACCGGGATGGGTCAGTGGCGGCGCCAACAGCTGGCTTGCATTTTACCCAGGACCTTTTGGCTGCCATACAAGCCAAGGGCACAGCCATTGCAGGCGTTTACCTGCACGTGGGTATCGGAACCTTCCGTCCGGTGAAGGAAGACCATATTTTAGACCATCAGATGCACTCCGAAGTTTATGAAGTGAGCACAGAAACTGCTGACCTCATCAACACTCGGAAAAAAGCGGGTGGGCGGATTATTTGTGTGGGGACTACCTCTTGCCGGACGGTGGAAAGTTTAGCGGATCCGCAAACTGGCTTGATCAAGCCAGCCGTAGGGGAGACGGACCTTTACATTTATCCTGGTTACCAGTTTAAGATCATGGATGGGCTGCTCACGAATTTTCACCTACCCGAGTCTAGCCTGCTGATGCTGGTTTCCGCCTTCTATGGTCGAGAGGCCATGCTGGCTGCTTACCAGGAGGCCGTACAAGAACGCTATCGTTTTTATAGCTTGGGCGACTGTATGCTGATTTTGCCCGAACTCTCTTAATTTGCCATGTTTGAATTTAAGTTAACCCATCAATCAACAGATTCTGCCGCCCGGCGCGGCCGCTTTGTGACCTGCCATGGTGAGGTCCAGACGCCTATTTTTATGCCTGTGGGCACCCAGGCCTCCGTCAAAACCTTTACGTCTCAAGAATTAGAAGATGTAGGGGCAGAGATTATTTTAGGGAACACCTACCATCTCTGGATGCGGCCTGGTCCTGACCTCATTGCCAGAGCGGGCGGCCTACACCAATTTATGAACTGGCCCCATCCCATTCTCACAGATTCGGGAGGCTTTCAAGTCTTTAGCCTGGCAGACAATCGAAAAATCACGGAAGAAGGGGTCCATTTCAAATCTCATATTGATGGATCTCGGCACTTTATGCAGCCTGAAAGCTCTATCCATATCCAGCAAAAGTTGGGTTCAGATATTATGATGCAGTTGGATGAGTGTATCCCTTATCCTTCGGACTATGCTTATACCAAAGCCTCCTCGGAGCGAACGATCCGCTGGCTGGAACGCTGCATTGATGTCTGGAATTATGCGGAAGACCAGGCCCTCTTTGGCATTGTGCAGGGTGGTATGTACAAAGACCTACGCCGCAAGTCCGTTATGGCGACTAAATTCTATGACCTACCTGGTATCGGCATTGGCGGCCTATCTGTGGGTGAGGAAAATGCCGTCATGTATGACATCCTTTCTGATATTGAGCCTTACCTGCCTCAAGATAAGCCCCGCTACCTCATGGGGGTTGGAACGCCTGAAGATTTGATTGAGGGAGTTTACCGGGGCATAGATATGTTCGACTGTGTTTGGCCTACCAGGCTGGGCAGGAATGGTACGGTCATTAGCTCGCGCGGAAATCTCACCGTTCGGAATGCAGTCTATCAAGAAGACTGGCGTCCCTTAGATCCGGCCTGTTCCTGCATGGTCTGCCAAAACTACACCCGCGCCTATATCCGGCACCTGATTAAGGCGAATGAAATCTTAGGCCTCCGCCTCTGTTCCTATCACAATGTCGCCTACTTGCTCCATTTGATTCAGGAAATTCGGCAAGCGATTGAAGCAGACCGGTATGGAGATTTCCGGAAGGCCTTTTACCGGCAGAGGGAAGAGAACCAGGCCTTAGAAAAGGCAGGCAAATAGGTCCTAGATCAAGGCTCTGCTGGCCGGCTATTGCTGAAGCAGGCCGACAAGTGTTATCATCGTAAAGCTGATGGAAGTTAGTCTTGGGCCTTAAATGCGTGCCCGGCTCAGACTTTCTCGTAAATAGGTAAGCGAATAGATAGTTGAGGAGAAACTCATGACATTATTACAGTTTATGGTCTTAGAACAAGCCGGAGGCACTGAAGCCGCACCTGGTGGCAGCATGCTAGGCATGTTTTTACCCCTGATCATTGTCTTCGCCTTGATGTACTTTATTACCATTCGTCCACAAAAGAAGAAGGATGAAGAACTGCGGAAGCAAATCAATGCCATGCAGGTGGGGGATGAGGTCGTCACCATTGGCGGTATTACAGGTCGTATCTTTAACATACAAGATGATGAAGTCACGGTTTCTACCAGTGTGCAGAATACCCTCATGACCTTCAAAAAGTCTGCTATCGCGCATGTGATGAGTCCAGCTGCCAAGGCAGAAGCCCAACAGCGTAAAGTAGAAGCTGAGGCGAAGGCTAAGGCGGCAGATGATAAGCCTAAGAAACACTCCTTTATGGACAAGTTAAAAGGCAAGGACGATCAAGAAGATTAATTTGCAGATTTCTTCTTTAATGAGCTTTCTGCAGCTGCCTTGGATTCTAGGATCTGAGGCAGTTTTCTTTTAGGGGGATTGCGGAAAAGTTTACGTAGTATAGAGTGTAGTACGGAAAGAAGGATAACTGGGATTGGCTTTTATTCCCCAAAATATTATTGATGAAGTTATTGCCCGCAACAGTATTGAGGCGGTGGTAGGGGATTATGTCCGCTTGGAACGCAAAGGAGGACAAAATCTTTTTGGCCTTTGCCCCTTTCATGGTGAAAAAACGCCCTCTTTCTCCGTCAATACCAGCAAGCAGTTTTTCTATTGCTTTGGTTGCCACGCGGGTGGCAATGTTATTAAGTTTATCCAAATGATAGAAAATCTTAGCTTTCCTGATGCGGTAGCCTTTCTTGCCAAACGTGTGGGGATTGAACTTCAGCTAGATGATGCACCAGAGGCGCGTAAAAAACAGGCAGAATACAAACAAATGCAGGCCTGCCTTCTCGATGCCGCCCGTTTTTTCTACCATAGTTACAAGTCGCCCCAAGGCAGAACCGCTGAAAACTACATGCAGGTCAAACGCAGGTTAAGCCCTGCCATCCTGACCAGCTTCGGCATTGGCTATGCGCCCGATTCTTGGGATGCGCTGACCTCAAACTTACTGAAGACTTATCCGGAAAAAATCTTGCTGGATTTGGGCTTGACCCGCAAGTCAAGTAAGGGGACTTATTATGACTTCTTTCGAGATCGTGTCATTTTTCCGGTCTTTGACCACCTTGGACGTTTACGTGCCTTCGGCGGTCGCATCATGGGCCAGGGAGAAGCTAAATATATTAATTCTCCTGATTCCCGCATTTATAATAAGGGGAAGTATCTATACGCCCTGAACTTTGCGCGAAAGGATAGCCGTGACTTTCTGATTCTCACAGAAGGCTATATGGATACTATTGCCCTACACGAAGCGGGCTTTACCAACGCGGTCGCTGGCCTGGGTACGGCGCTCACTTCTAGTCAAGCTAGGCTATTAAGCCAATACACCAGGCAGGTAATTCTTGCTTATGATGCGGATGGCGCTGGCCGCAATGCTGCCCTCAAAGCCCTGGACTTGCTTTCCAGAGAGCAGGTGGATTGTAGGGTTCTGGTTATGCCCAATGGCCAAGACCCTGATGAATTTATCCATGCAAATGGCAAGGAGCGCTTCCAAGGCTTATTGAACCAGGCCCTTCCTGCCTTAGACTACCGTATCTATTTGTCCAGACAAGCAGCCTCGACTGACCTGGGCAGTTTAGATATTCTTGCTTATCAGGAAGCGATAACAGATCTTCTGGCTCAAGAGTCAAGCCCTGTGGTGCGTGAGCTTTATGCAGATAAATTGGCTCGGGAAATTTCGGTTTCTCCAGCCAGTATTCTGCAGGTTATCGATAAGAAACGGGTTAAGGAAGCAAGCTCCATGCCTAGCCCTAGCTTTAATCCTGAAACAAATTTGCAGCGGGTAGATTTCGAATTTGATCAAGCCAGTTTGACCTATTTGAATGCCTTGATAGAAGATAATAGTCTGATCAGTAAGCCGGAACTTCAGGCTGCGCCCCAGGATTTCCCATCGGGTATGCAGGAGGTAATGGTCAAGGCCTTAGCCTTGGCAGAAGAGGGCAAGCTGACCATGCCAGAGTTTTTGGGCCTCTTAGACCAGGCAGGCGCGGGTGAAAATCTCTCGCGCAGTATTTTGCCTTATTTTTCTCGCCTGACCAAATCAAAACTACGCGCTAGAGAAGACTATGCCCTGGAGGCCTTGCGCCTCTTAAGGCTTGACCGCCTGAATGAACAAAGAGAGGCGGCCATTCAAGAGATTGAAAGAGCAGATGACCTAGCCAGCCAACAAGCGGCCTTAAATCGATTAAATGACCTTAACCTAGCACTGAGCAAATTAAGAAATGAGGTACAGCATGACCAATAAGAAATCCGACCCAGACCAACAGGTTAATAAGCTGGATCCAGCAGCAGAATCTGCCCTTGCCGTAGAGAACAAAGCGGTCAAGGACGACGCAGATGATCAAATAAGAGAAAAAGTGAATATGGCAGGTGTGGATATTTATATTCCCCCTGTTAAGAAAAGACCTAAACGTAATCGCGATGAGTTCAAGGGCCTAGACTCTTCCTTGGATGAAGCCAAAGAAGAGGATGACGATGACGAATTACTCAGCCTAGAGGACCAAACTGCTAATAAAGCCTCGGCTAAGCAGGTCATGGATGTGTTAGTTTCTCGGGCCAAAAAGCACAACAAACAAATTGCTCAGCAGGAAGTTTTAGACTATTTTGAAGACCTCAATTTGGATGAGGAGCTTTTGGATGATGTGATTGACGGCCTGGAAAAGTCCGGCATTACGGTTTTAGAAGATGACGACAGCACTGGCGACCTGCCCAAGAGGCAGACCGTAGATGACATCATTATGGTTGATGACCCGGTACGGATGTATCTGAAAGAAATTGGTAAGGTCGATCTCTTAACTGCGGAGGAGGAACGCGAGCTGGCCGCCCGAATGTCTGCGGGTGATGAGGAGGCCAAGCAGCATTTAACAGAGGCCAACTTACGCTTGGTCGTCTCTATCGCTAAACGCTATACGGGTAGGGGGCTGCAATTTCTGGACTTAATTCAAGAGGGTAACCTGGGTTTGATTAAGGCAGTTGATAAATTTGACTACCATAAGGGCTTTAAGTTTTCCACCTATGCTACCTGGTGGATTCGCCAAGCCATCACCCGGTCAATCGCAGACCAGGCGCGGACCATTCGGATCCCAGTCCATATGGTTGAAACTATTAATAAGCTGGTCCGCCACCAAAGACAACTCTTGCAAGAATTGGGGCGGGAGCCTGAACCCGAAGAGATAGCAGAACGCATGGGTATAACGGTTGACCGCGTGCGGGAAATCCAAAAGATTTCCCAGATCCCGGTCTCTCTAGAAAAGCCTATTGGTGAGGAGGAAGACAGCCAATTGGGGGATTTTATTGAAGATGAGGATGCTCAATCTCCTGCGGAACAAGCTTCTTATACCCTCTTGCGCGAACAGCTTTTCGAGGTCTTAAAAGAACTCACCCCAAGAGAAGAAGAGGTTCTGAAACTGCGCTTTGGCCTAGAAGATGGACGCACCCGCACCTTGGAGGAAGTGGGCCGGGAGTTTAATGTGACACGTGAGCGCATCCGTCAAATAGAGGCCAAGGCTTTACGGAAATTGCGTCACCCTAACCGTAGCCGTAAGCTTAAGGATTATCTTGACTAGGCCGGGATGAGATGCAAGAGGAGTGAGCACTTGACCCAGCCACCCAAGTTGATGCCGAGGCTCCAGCATATTAAGGATTTGATTAGTCCCTGTGACCAGTTTTGGGATATTGGCTGTGACCATGGCTTTTTAGGTATTAATATGTATCTTACAGGATCTTGCCACAAAGCCATTCTTACGGATATTAAAGCAAAGCCCTTGGCTGAAGCAAAAAAACTTGCTCAAGCCTACGGCTTGGGGCCGGATCAGGTTACGCTCATTTTAGGGGATGGCTTTGCAGGGCTGGTACCCAGCCCCGGCGACACGGTGGTGATTGCCGGCATGGGGGCCTACCAAATTCGGTCTATTCTTCAGAGTATTGATCTGGGGCAAGAGCTGACCATTTGCCTACAGCCCACCTGGAATCGTGAAGTCTTGCGGCGCTACTTGGCTAGCCAAGCTTTCCTTATCCAGGAAAGCTTGGTACAAGACCGTGGCCGGACCTACAGTATTTTTAAACTCATAAGGGGAGGGGAGGTCCGGGAATTGAGCCTGGCTGCTGCAGCAATTGGCGAAGCCTGGTTGGCGGATAGCCCTATTTATCAAGATTACCTGGCTCATGAGCCCGCCCTTCTGCACGCTTGGCTCTCTTATTTAGCCCGGGTTTATGCGAAGAGGCGGCTCCGGGATCCGGCCTACAATACGGTTTACCAACAAATCCTAGACCTCCTTCCACCGCTTATCTTATAATAGTCTCATTCCGAGTTAACTGGGCAATCGCGGGGCCCTAGCGAAAGCTGGGCCGTGAGGAAAGTCCGGGCTCCATAGGACAAGGGTGCCGGGTAACTCCCGGTGAAGGCAACTTTAAGGAAAGTGCAACAGAAAGATACCGCCAGGTGCTAAACCTGGTAAGGGTGAAATGGCGAGGTAAGAGCTCACCGGCAAGCTGGAGACAGCTTGGCCCTGCAAACCCCACCTGGAGCAACACCGTGGCGAGACATATACTGTGGTCCGCAGGTCTCAAGGAGGTGGCTGGAGCTGGGGTGAGAGCCCCGGCCTAGATAGATGATTGCCCCTGACAGAACCCGGCTTACAGGTTTTCTCGGAATAACTTTTTTAAGGAAGATAGTATGCAAGATACAAGTATGGCTTCGTCCACATACCCTACTGTTTCTAGACAACACGCTTCTCAGGACTTGGCGGCAGTCAGCCGTAAGTATTCTCGGCAAAGAACTTTGTTAGCTTTCTTTATTCCCCTTGTGGTGATGTTCTTTGCCTTTGGTATTCAGGGCGTTTTTCCCTTTGGCAATCACCATATTCTTACAGTTGATCTTTTCCACCAGTACGCCCCTTTTCTGAGTGACTTCCGCCAAAAGCTTCTCAGCGGTGACTCCTGGTTTTTCACCTGGTCTGGCGGCTTAGGCGTGAATTTCTACGCGCTTTATGCCTATTATCTCGCTTCACCCTTAAACTTTCTTGCCTTGATTTTTCCCGACCAGCTGCTTTCCGAGTTGGTCTTGATTTTAGTCCTCTTAAAGATTGGCCTTGCGGGCGCTAGCTTTCACTTTTTCCTGCGGGATTACTACCATCGTGATGGTCCCCTGTGCCTGGGATTTGCGGTGGCCTATGCTTTAAGTGGCTATACCATGGCTTACTTTTTTAATATCATGTGGCTGGATACCCTCTATTGCCTGCCACTTCTAGCCTGGAGCCTAACCAAACTCATCCGTAATCAGCTTTATACCCCCTATATTCTGATTCTGGGTTTAACCCTGATCAGTAACTTTTATACAGGCTTTTTTGCTTGCGCTTTTACTTTCTTTTTCTTTTTTGTTTTACTTTCTCGGGAAAATTTAGCAAGTAGCAAGGCAAAGCTTTTAGTCTTTGCCCGGGTGGGGATAGCCACCATATTTGGTTTAGCCCTGAGCGCTATAACTTTATATCCCACCCTTAAAGCGATGGGGCTGACCTCTGCTGTGGGGGACAGCTTCCCCTCCGACTACAGTATGAAGTTTGCTGACCTGGACTTCCTCTCCCGCCTGATTCCGCTTTCTAGCGTTTCTGTGCGGTCCGGTATGGCTAATATCTTTTGCGGTAGTTTTGTTTTGCTCCTGCTTTTTGTGCTGGTTAAGTCCAGGCGCATACGGTGGCAGCAAAAAGCCGTCAGTTTTACCCTTCTCCTTTTTCTCTTTGCCAGTCTCAATAATAATGTCTTGAACTTTATTTGGCATGGCCTGCATTTCCCCAACCAGCTGCCCTATCGCAACTCTTTTGTCCTGGTTTTTTACCTCTTGTTCTTGGCTTACGATGCCTTACCCCAGCTCCGGGACTTATCTGCTGAATTCATCATGAGAGTGACGGGGCTCTACACTTTACTCTATTTGCTCTTGAACAAAATAGATGAAGGAAGCTTTGCGAAGTTATCGGTATATGTTGGAATTGCTTTCCTACTCCTCTATGGTTTTCTTTTTGCTCGTTTTACCATAAGGACCTCCCGCCCTCACTTTGGGGCAAGGATGCGTAGTCCTCAAGCCAAGCGCAAGCAGCTACAGACAGTTTCCTACCTGCTCTTAACTTTGATTTTGTTTGAACTTATGCTTAATGCTTTTGTTTCTATTGATAAGTTTGAGAGTGCCGAGTATTTCGGCATCAGAGAAGGTTACAGCCAGGGAGAAGAGGTGGAAAAACTGCGTTCTGCCCTGGCCAAATTCCAGAATGAAGACCCTAATCAGCTGGTACGTATGGAAATTAAGCCGGATAAGTGTGTTAATGATGCCATGCTCTACCGGTCCAATGGGGTGACTATTTTTTCTTCTACTGTTCCGCATGACCCTGTTAAGTATATGTCTAAATTAGGGTATGCAAACAATGGTATTAATAGTTACCAATATGCTGGTGGAACGCCTGTGTTGGATTCTCTCTTAGGCTTACGCTATGTCGTTCATCGCGACAACAATCAGATCCAGGATGGCCTGTATAAGAAGGTCTTTGAGGATGGGCCCATCCAAGTTTGGGAGAATGACCAAGCCTTGCCGGTGGCCTTCTTAGCCGATGCCTCTCAACTAAAACTTACGCAAGTGCTGGGCCAAAAAAAAGCAGAAGATACAAACCTTAGTGGGGAGGTCACAAACGCCTTCCAGTATCAGTCACGCATGTTTAGCCACCTCAGTGGGCAAGAGGGACAGGCCTTATTTATTCCCCTAAGCTTTGAGGATAATGCCTTTTCTACCGAAGGCCTGAGCGCTACTAACCAGAACGGAGCCGTCCACGTTACCCGCAACGGCGCTTATAGCGCTTCGTTTACCCAGCCCTTTAGGATAGAAGAAACAGGGTATTACTATGTGGACTGGAAGCTCTCTAGCTTGAGCCTACGGGAAATCAATCTCATAGAACCTGACAAACCCATTAAACGCGTTGGCCATAAGTCGCAAGGTTTTGGCGAACTTGGTTATTTAGAGGAAGGTGCTGAGTTAAAACTGCAGTTTGACTTGACCGGGGGGGATAGCCTCGATGGTAGCGGTGATCTTAATTTCCATGTGGTCCGCCTGGATAAAGCGCTTTTTGATCAAGGTATGAGCGCTTTGCACGATCGAAAAAGTGAACTGGTGTCTTACACGGGCAACTCCCTCAAGGTTCAAACACAGGATCCTGAGCCAGGTATCCTCTTTGTTTCCACTACGGAGAATCCCGGCTGGAAGGCGCACCTAGATGGTAAAGAGGTTCCTATTTATGTCCTCTATGATGCCTTCTTGGGGGTTGAAGTGCCAGCCGGCACCCATGAATTGGAATTAAAATTTACCCCACCCGGTTTTGCCAGGGGCGCTATACTGAGCGGGATTGCCTTGGTCTTCACACTAGGCTTGGCAGTCTTGGATATACTTTCTACCAAGCAAAGGCAAGCTCTCATCAAGCCACCTGAAACTCAGCACATAGACAATTCTCGCATAGACAATTCTGAAGTAAAGGAAGAAAAGACAGATGACTAAACGTACAGACTATTTGAACTGGCATGACTTCTTTATGGGTGTGGCCTTATTGGCTGCCAAGCGGTCCAAGGATCCGGGAACACAAGTAGGGGCCTGCATTGTGGATGAAGACAATAAAATTGTTTCTGTTGGTTATAATGGTATGCCTATGGGCTGCTCCGACGATGAATTCCCTTGGGATAGGGAAGGGGACTACCTAGACACCAAATATCCCTATGTTTGCCATGCAGAGCTTAACGCTATTTTGAATGCTTCCAGCCCTAAAATGAAGAACTGCCGTATTTATGTAGCACTTTTCCCCTGTAATGAGTGTACCAAGGCCATTATTCAGTCCGGCATTAAAGAGGTCATTTATTTATCAGATAAATACGCTGAATCTGATCAAATTAAGGCCTCTAAACGCATGATGGAGGCGGCCGGTGTTAAATATATATGTATGCATCCGGAAATTGCTAGCCTAGAGCTCTCTTACGATGCATCTAGCATTTAGCTGGTCCTGGATCCGATTGGCTGTCCTTAAGTAAGTGCTTTAAATCCCTCACTTCCTTAGGGGTCAGTTCACGGCAGTGGCCGAGTGGCAGGCTACCCAGGTCAATATTCATGATTCTCCGCCTTTGTAGATAAATGACCTGATAGCCCAGGGCCTCGCACATGCGGCGGATTTGCCTATTCAAGCCTTGGCGCAGGACTAAGCGAAAACGCCGAGATGAGATAGGTTTGAGTTTGGTGGGTAGGGTGGTTTGGCCCAAAATCTCTACACCCTGCTGCATCTGTTGGATGAAGTCTTGGTCGTAATCCTTGTCCACTTCAACAAGGTATTCTTTCTCATGCCGATTCTGAGCCCGTAAAATTTTATTCACGATTGATCCGTCGTCTGTGAGTAAGATCAGGCCTTCTGAATCGCGGTCTAAACGGCCAATATGGAAGACCCGCTTGGGATAGTTCAGGTAATCTATGATATTGTCACGCCGCCGGGGGTCGGATGTGCAGGTGATACCCTGCGGCTTATTCAAGGCAAGATAGACATATGCCTCCTCAGCTGTCCGTGCGGCTACAAGTTTGCCGTCCACTCTTACTTCGACCTCGCCAGGAAGGATTTTTTGACCTAGCGTGGCCAGCTGGCCATCCACAAGCACTCGGCCCGCCTCAATCAAGCGGTCGCCTTCGCGCCGACTGCAATAGCCAGCATCTGAAAGAAAGCGATTGAGCCGCATGGCTTGCTCAGTCATTGTTTGCTCCTAGGTCTGGGTCTGTAAAATCAAAGACTTCTTTCATGTGGGTTTCCTTTTGCATGACATCTGCGGCGTATTGGATGCCTAAACTGAAGACAGATCCCTCGCCTTTACTCGACCGTACAGCAACAACCATTTTTAGCTGTTCTGCTAAGGCTTTGGCTATGGAGAGTCCAAGACCTGTACCCGCCTCGTTATGGGCCTTATCAGCCTTGTAGAAGCGTTCAAAGACAAAGGGAATGTCTTCTGCAGCAATACCTGCGCCATTATCTTCAATTTCTAAATACATCTCCTTGGCCGTAGGTCTGGCGCGCAAGATGATCTGGCCACCCTCGGGGGTGAATTTTATGGCATTATCTAAATAGGTGAGAAGGATCTGCTCAATACGGTCTTCATTGCCCCAAATCATGGCGAGATCCTGGTCTAGTCCTTCCACCTGGAAATGGATAGATTTTTCCTGGGTGATGAGCTTCATTTGTGATGCTAAATTTTCTAAGAAGAGCTTGAGATTGATGGGGCCTTGCTCAATGTAGTTGGTTCCAGACTGGAGACGGGACAATTCCAACATATCATCAATCAAGCGGGATAAACGCAGGGTTTCGTGTAGGATAATCTCGTAATAGCGTTGCCTATCTTCCTCATTTTTGACCATGCCATCGCGTAAGGGCTCAATCAAAGCCCGCATGGCTGTAATAGGCGTACGCAATTCATGGGAGACGTTCGCAATATAGTCTCTCCGGGTCTGCTCCAGACGGGTGCTTTTGGTTACATCTCGGAAAAGGCCGACCGCAGCTGAAACCGTGTGGTTATGGTCAAAGATGGGGTTGATTGAAGCTTGAATAATTTTTTTATCATCACCCAATTGGATGTGTTCACTGACCGCCTGTCCTTGTTCCAGACAAAGCTGGAAGAGAGGGTCTAAGCCCGTTGAGGCGACCAGGTCGTGCACGCTGTAGAAGTCTTTATTTCTTTGGAAGAGTTCCCAAATCACCTCGTTGGTTTGGGTGATATTGCCGTCGCTATCGACAGCGATTATCCCCTCACTAATGCCGTCAACAATTTCTTTGAGCTGGTTACGTTCCAGGTTTAAGGCCGCCAAAGAGTGGCTTAGGCTTTCGCTCATTTGATTGATAGATTTGGCCAGGTCTGAAATTTCGTCATGTTTGTGCGGATTGTAATCGACATTCTGTGTAAAGTCCCCCTCTGTGATAGACATGGCCACTTGACGGATATTATGTAATGGCTGGACCAGCCGGCGGGTCATATAAAACGCAGGTATCAGGAGGAGCAGACCACAACCCAAGGATGCCAGAAAGAGGGAGAGGTTGAGGCTGGAAATAGAAAGATTAAATTCAGCCAAGGGCTGAATCATGATAACCGTGCCCAAGGGCATGCGGCTGAGCTGGCTGAAATAAGGGGAATAAATGGGGACCAAGACAAAGAGGTATTCCTCATTTGTGGATTTAAGCATGATGGTACCATGCTTGCCCTGGAGAAAGTCCTGGAGCTTAGGATCCAGCGCCTCTGGGTCCTCTTGCTGGCTTATTTCTGCAAGAGGGAAGGAGTCCAGATATTCTTGATTTAAGGCTAGGGCCTGTTGGAGTATGTTATCCTTCACTTCCTGTGTGAGCTTATCAGGCAAGGGGGTGGCCAGGGTGCGGCCATCCGCAAAGTTAATCATGGTCCAGACGTTAAAGAAATTGTAAGAGATATTGACCATATTCTCGACAAGCGCATCTTCCTTGAGAAAGTAAGGACCTGCTTGCTCGGCGATCCAACGGGCTTGAGGAAAGAGGTCCTTGGACCGGTTTGCCACCAAGAGGGGCCGGGCGAACATGGTGAAAAGAGCATTGGTTGCTAAGGCCCAGACGAGGAGTGACAGGATCAGAATGCTGATTATCCTGCGAAAAAAGAGGCTGTCAGAAAACTTAAACATACCCGGAATAATCCCTCACTTTAGGCTTTAGGGCCTGGATCAAATTTATAACCTACACCATAGACCGTAAGCAAGGAATAACTATGGTCGTCGCAATTGATTTTTTGTCTAATGCGCTTAATGTGAGTATCAACTGTCCGGGTGTCACCAAAGTAGTCATAACCCCAGACTCGGGACAGGATCGTTTCACGATCAAACACCTGGCCAGGATTCGAGGCGAGCAGGTATAGAATCTCTACTTCCTTGGGGGTGAAGGCGACAGGCTTGTTATCTACTAAAACTTGGTAGTTGCCCAAGTTAATTTCTAAACCCTCAAAACGCACTAAATTCCGGTCTTCTTCGTTTTCTGAAGTATTGAGTCTGCGGAAAATCGCCTTGATGCGGGCAATAACTTCCCGGGGGCTAAACGGTTTGACGATATAATCGTCTGCGCCCAGCTCCAGGCCTAGAATACGGTCAATTTCCTCTCCTTTGGCCGTCAGCATAATAATGGGCACCTTACTTTCCCGTCTGACCTCTTTGCAGACATCAATACCAGATTTCTTAGGCATCATAATATCCAAGATGATTAAGTCCACGTTTTGATTGTGGAAGGCTTCTAAGGCTTCTTCGCCATCAAAAGCTGAAATATAATCATAGTTTTCTTCCTTCAAATATAGACCGAGTGACTCATGTACGACCCGCTCATCGTCGGCAATTAAAATTAAAGGTTTAGAATTCATGTTAACCCCATTTCTAACTAATCCCATCTCGATAGGGATTAATGATCTCCTTCTGGAAATTATATAACATGACCGCTAGGATTGCAGACCGCATAAATGCTATCCTACACAGTAGAAGAAGGAGTCCCTATGCCTATTATCGAAACCTATACCGCTCATTTTGCTCCCCAATATCCTGTACCCATCCTGTACGAGGATAACCACCTTTTATTTGCTCTGAAGGCTCCTGGCCTCTTAGCTCAGGAGGACCATTCAGGTAAAGCGGATATCTTAAATATTTTGAAGGCTTATCTGGTAGAAAAGTATCACAAGCCTGGTAAGGCCTGGCTGGGACTGGTTCACAGACTTGACCAGCCTGTGGGTGGTGTCATGGTTTTTGCTAAAACTTCTAAGGCGGCCTCCCGGCTCTCAGACCTCATACGCCGCCAAGAGATGGAAAAGACCTACCATGCTGTGGTCCGTGGTCAGGTTGAGCCGGAATCCGCCCTCTGGCAGGACTCCCTTTCCAAAGAACCCCAAGGGGGCCGCTATGTGCTAGACCCTGCAGGACGTCCGTGTAGCCTCAACTACCAAGCCCTTGGCTACCATGAGCTACCGGGGGTGGGGGGCCTGAGCTTGCTGGAAATCCAACTGCACACAGGCCGGGCCCATCAAATCAGGGTACAAAGTTCTGTCCGGTCTTGGCCCCTGGCGGGCGACCGCCGCTATGGCCTCAATGATCGTTTTGATCATAGTCTGGAGGGGCCAGCCCTCTTTGCTTCGGGCTTGGCCTTTATCCATCCTGTGCGGCAAGAGCGAATAGAGGTATGGGCTCCCATACCCCAGACCGCCCCTTGGACCTATTTTCCCTCAGCGCTGGCTACGTTAATGGATAAGCCTGGCCGTCTTGCTTAAAGACATGCCTGGCGGGTAAAAAACCCCTAAACATGG
Organism: Clostridiales bacterium; assembly: GCA_004556925.1. Classification (GTDB taxonomy): domain Bacteria; phylum Bacillota; class Clostridia; order Saccharofermentanales; family DTU023; genus SFFI01. Next base: position 6,408 of record SFFI01000013.1, on the reverse strand, counting down.
AGACAGGGTAGACGCGGGCCTGAGGGCCTATCATGCTTCCGGGATTCAAAACCGCGTTGCAGCCAATTTCTGCATAATCGCCGATAATAGCCCCAAATTTTTTCAGGCCGGTAGTTACTTTCTCTGCCCCCACCTGAACAGTCACGAGGGAATGGTCGGATTTGAGGTTGGAGGTGATCGCACCAGCCCCTAAATGTGCATGGCCGCCCAAAATTGAGTCACCACAGTAGTTGAAATGGGCCAGGGTGGCTCCTGGTAAGAGGAGGGCGTTTTTAATTTCCACGGAAAAACCCACAGAAGCTCCCGCCTCAATTAAGGCCGTGGCTCGAATAAAGACATTGGGCCTGAGTTCTACCCCAGGACCAATGATCGTCGGCCCTTGCAGGACGCAGGAGGGGGCAACCCTGGCGCTTTTATGGAGGTAAATCGCTGCATCCTCCGGGCCTAAAATATCATAGTCAGCCGGGTTGAGCTGGCTTTGTAGCTTGAGAATAAAGGCCTTGAGATCTGCTATGGCTTCCCAGACTAGGTCTCGTCCTTCTAGCAGATCCTTAGCCCAAGAGGCTTGCAGATCAAAATAGTAAGCTGCGCGTGCATCAAACATCAGAAAATCCTCATTTTAGAGGCCCAGCTTGCACCGGATCTACCGACGCAAGCTGGGCAAGTTTAGCTTAGTCGCCTTGTACAGGTAGAACAGCTCCCTGGTATTTTTCAGCCAAGAAAGTTTTGACCGTTTCACTCTGCAGAGCTTGATAGAGTTTTCCCAGGTTGGGATCCTCTGCCCGGTCTTTGCTAGTGGCTAAAATATTCGCATAGATCGTGGCGGCTAGAGAGTCCTCTTTCTCAACGGCCAAGGCATCTTTGGCCACGGATAGACCTGCTTCAAGCGCATAGTTCCCATTGATAATAGCATAGTCTAAGTCGTCCAGGCTGCGGGGGAGTTGGGCAGCGGCTAATTCTGAAAATTTTAGCCCGTGAGGATTCTCAGCAATATCTAGGATGGTCAGCTCCAGGCTGTCTTTGTCCTGGGGCAGGCTGATCCAGCCCAAGTCTTGGAGTAATAGCAGGGCCCGGGCCTGGTTAGAAACATCGTTGGGAATGCCTACCGTGACCCCCTCTTTGACGTCATCAAGACTTTTGAGCTTTCCCGGGTAGAGGGCAAAGGGTTCGTAATGTACAGGCCCTAACGACACTAAATCTGTTTTGTTTTCAGCATTGAATTGGTCTAGGTAGGGCTTGTGTTGGAAGTAGTTAGCATCCACGTCGCCTTCTTGGGTGGCGATATTGGGCAGGACATAGTCAGTAAATTCAATAATTTCTAAGTCGATGCCTTCTTCTTTTAACTGGTCTTTGACTGCCCCTAAGATTTCAGCATGGGGCTGGGGGGAAGCGGCGACCTTGATTTTGACTAGGTCTTTACTATCCTTGTCACTTGCTTGATCAGAAGTTTCTGCTGCCTTGCTGGTGCTTTCATGGGGATTCTCGCTAGGCTTTTGGTCCCCGGTCCTAGGGGCACAGGCTGCCTGGCTGACGAGTGAAATACTGACTACGATAAGGCTGACGAAGTATACAAGTTTTTTCATGATTTTTCTCCTATCTTTTTGATTTAATACTTGTTTATTTTTTTGAGCAAACGATGGCCGAGGCCTTCAATAAGCTGAACGAGGATAACAATGAGGATGACGGTCCAGGTCATGACCTCTGTGTTATAACGGTTATAGCCGTAGTTGATGGCAATGGAGCCTAGCCCGCCCCCGCCGATAAAGCCGGCCATGGCAGAGTAGGAAATGATATTGACCGCAGCAATAATGCCGCCAGATAAGATGGAGGGCCGGGCTTCGGACAACAAAACATCCCACAAGATCTGCCGATCAGATGCGCCCATAGAACGAGCTGCATCAATAATACCTGTTGGCACCTCCCGCAGGCTGGATTCCACCAGGCGGCCTATGAAGGGAAAGGCAGACAGGGTTAAAGGAATGACAGCGGCTGTGGGCCCAATACTAGTGCCGGCTATGGCTCTAGTTAAGGGAATGACGTAGACCATTAGAATAAGGAAGGGGACAGACCGGAGGATATTGACCACTAGACTAAGGGTCTTATAGAGGAGGGCTTGGGGTTTTAAGCCGTTGGGTGAGCAGTGAAAAAGCAGGATACCCAAAGGTAAGCCTAAGGCATAGGATAAGACTGTCGTCGCTATGAGCATGTAGAGACTTTCCAGCAAGCCTTGTGTGAGTAATTGTTGAATTTGAGAAAATGGCATAAGGACCTCTTTCTATCGTACTTTTATCGCAGGAATAAAGTCTTAGATTTCGTAGCTAACGTGATGCAGGTTAAGCCAGTCGATTACCCGGGCCTGGTCTGCTTTATTATCTGGGAGTTGGACCAAGAGCTGGCCGTAGGAGCGTCCTTCAATCACATGAGAGTCCGCTGATAAAATCGAAGGCGCAACCCCGGTGTCTAGTACCATCTGGGCGAAGAGGGGGAGGCTCGACTCTTGTCCATCAAAGGAAAGCCTTAGGACAAACTCACCGGTCTTATCTGTTAAAAGCGCCCCCTTAGGCAAAATAAAGGACTTAGAAACTGTGGATTGAGGGTTTTTGAAGATGGTTTTGACTGCTCCTGCTTCCACAATCTTGCCCTTTTCCATAAGAGCCACCCGATCACAGATACGGTTTACGACCTCCATCTGGTGGGTGATGAGCAGGATGCTAAGGCCTAGCTGGTCTCTGAGATCAATTAGCAATTGGAGAATTTCCTCCTTAGAGCTAGGATCCAGAGCAGAAGTGGCCTCATCCGAAAGTAAAAGCTCTGCCTGGTTGGCTAGGGCTCTAGCAATTGCCACTCTTTGCTTTTGCCCACCGGAAAGAGATGCGGGTCTGGCCTTAATTTTGTCTTTCAAGCCTACAAGCTCCAGTAGGTAATGGGCCCTTTCTTGAGCAGGCTTCCGACCGATACCAGCCAAGCGGAGGGGATAGATGACATTATCTTCCACTGATCTTTGCCAAAAAAGGTTGAAGTCTTGAAAAATCATCGCTATCTCGCGACGCTGGAGCCTGAGTTCTTGGGGGGACAGGGCGCAAAGGTCTTGTCCCTTAAAAATCACCTGACCTTGATCTGGCCGCTCTAGTAAATTAGTCATGCGCAGGAGGGTAGACTTTCCTGCACCAGAAAAACCAATAATACCGACGATTTCACCCGGGTATAGATCTAGACTCACTTGATCTACAGCAGAGAGTTTAGATTTTTGACCTGCCTGAGTAAAACTCTTGCTCACCTGTCGCAAACTGAGCAGGGGTTCCTGTGACTCATCACAGGTCTTAAGTGTTTTTTCTTCCTCACGCATAGGCATCTCCTTCTTATCTTTAGCAACGATCTTAATTATTAATCTTTAATTATTAATCTTTGTCATGGCCGTAAATTCATACAGCTTGCATTTCCATAAAAAAAGTGCCCCCTGTGGGGACACCATGTAAAAAGCTTTGCTTGTAGCTCAAGCCACCCGAAGGTCACCCGCCCCGGGCTGATCTGGAGTGGCACATCATCATGTTATTAAGCTGAAGCTGTAACTTGGTCATTTTTTCCTTTCCGTTCTCCCAGGGAGAAGGTAAATTTTCTCTATCTTAGGCATAAAATTCCCTGAAGGCAAGGCCATACGAGAGAATTGTGAAGTTAAATAAAGTCGATCTGCATAAATGAATAAAGTATGTGAAATTAGTAGAGGAGAGGGAGCTTACCAGAGAGGGAAGTCCTAAGCAAGGCAAAGCTGACACGCTTACTTTCGCTAGGGCAAAAAGAAAGGAGGTGCTTCAAAAACAGTCGAAACACCACCCTTTTGGTCGAGGTGACAGGACTTGAACCTGCGACATCCTGCTCCCAAAGCAGGCGCGCTACCACCTGCGCTACACCTCGATACAGCTTGTTATCATAGCCGACGGATAAGCTACTTGTCAATAAAGTAGGGGCTGCCTCTAACGGAGACAACCCCTTAAACTGGTGGGGGATGGTGGATTCGAACCACCGAAGTCGTTGACAACAGATTTACAGTCTGCTCCCTTTGGCCACTCGGGAAATCCCCCCTGTACCATATTTACTTTTACTGGTGGGCCATCAGGGACTTGAACCCCGGACCGACCGGTTATGAGCCGGCTGCTCTAACCAACTGAGCTAATGGCCCATGACTTGCGTCGTTTCTCTGAGCGACGAAAGCAAGTATAGCATAAAACCGGCTGATGTCAAATCCCTATAAAAATTTGTATTTTGGGCTAAAGTGAAAAAGTAAGTTCCACACCAAAGGGAGCGAAGCGGAATTTAGTCTTACAGCAAAATCCATTACGAATTCAGTCTTACACGCTACGGAGTTTTTGAACCCAACAGGGGCTGTCCATGGGCGTGCAAACTTGCAGCTGGTGGGTGGGCGGATGTCTATGTTTCTTCGGATTTCCGGATTCTCCGGCATTTTTGCAACTAATGGAATGGGCCGCCAGGCAAGTTTTCAATTAATGGATGGTTACGAGGGCAATTCTGCAGCTAGTGGATGGTTTGGGTACTGAAACTCATCCATTACTTGCAAATTTGTCTGAAATCCAAGAAATCCGAAATAGTTGGTGAGGCGGGCAGGCGGCAGAATGACTAGGATGCTTTATATTCAGGCATACCACTCAGAATGTAAATTACATGCCAAAGAGAGCGAGACTAAATTAAGTCTTGCTCTTCAAAGGGTTTTTGAGGCTTGTTGACTTTTTTAGGCCGGGCTTCATGACCTGTCAATGGTATTTGACCGCTTAGCGGAGCCGAAGGCGCCATTGACAGGTCATCCGACCCGGGCATAGTTTAATCAAGCCTCAAAAACCTGCACAATAGTTTGGCAGCCAAATACCTGTGGAACTTGAGGATGTTGTTTTCCACAGCATAACCTGCCCTTAGATTCTAACCAATTAGCTGTGGAAATCGCAGAAGTCATCTTTCACAGGCTTTCGGCACTTAACTATTTGGCCCAAATTCATGTGAAATAAATCATTATGACAATCAACTATAAATTGGGCTTATCCGGATCTGCTAGAATTCATGTGAAATAACTCAATATGCTATTTCACCATATATTTTCTTAAACTGCTCCAGGCAAAAATATGGTGAATTGAGCTAATATCACATTTCACCGTAATTATGGTTTTTTCCCCCACCCGAAGGCCTGTGAAATGACCAAAAGCAATATATCACCACATTTGTGATTCTATGGGCCGGCTCAACCAGCCTAGAAATGGTTGGCAAACCCCAGATTTGGCTGACTTGCCAACTCTTTTTTTCCTATCCCTGCATGGGGTTGCCCCGAAAAGAGTTGACAAAGTCTTACTTTAGACGATCTGCCAACCATTATTTGGCTTCCCCATGAAAATGTGAGCCTGAAAAAGGTTGGCAAAGTGGTGATTTGGAGGATTTGCCAACCAAAATCTACCGCCAAGCTGACCCGACCGGCCTGAAAATGGTTGGCAAACTCTTGATTTAGCGGACTTGCCAACTCTTTTTTCGCTATCCCAGCCTGGTTTTGCCCCGAAAAGAGTTGGCAAAGTCTTACTTTAGACGATCTGCCAACCATTATTTGGCTTCCCCAAGCAAATGTGAGCTAGAAAAGGTTGGCAAACTCTTGATTTAGCGGACTTGCCAACTCTTTTTTTGCTATCCCTGCATGGGGTTGCCCCGAAATGAGTTGGCAAAGTCTTACTTTAGGCGATCTGCCAACCATTATTTGGCTTCCCCATGTAAATGTGAGACTGAAAAAGGTTGGCAAAGTGCTGATTTAGCGAACTTAACTTTCGGAATTCTGAATTCCCGGGCATTTTTGCAACTAATGGATGGGCCGCCAGGCAAGTTTTCAACTAATGGATGGTTACGAGGGCAAATCTGCAGCTAGTGGGTGGTTTGGGTACTGAAACGCATCCATTACTTACAAACTTGTCTGAAATCCAAGAAAAGGGGGCGGACAAAATACTGGACTATGAAAGGAAGGAAATATGAATTCAGAGGAAGAAATCAGGAAAGCCTTGGAAGTCTATGAGAGGAAGGGAAAGCAGTCAGTAAAAGGGACAAAAGCCCTAACTACTTTCAACATTCCGGATTTTCTTACAAGTTTGCAGCTTTTGTACGCCGAAATTTTCTAAAAGTCCCGGTTGCCCGCTTTTTCCCCTCAAAATTGCCCTAAAAGGGCAGTTTTTAAACAAATATACATCTGGGCACTGGGACTTATACAATCAGACGGCGAAAAAGTGGGCCGGGAGGTACATTATCTGCAAACTTGTAAGAAAAATGAGGAAGGGGGTGCGGACAAAATTTTGGACAGGCTCATGCGGCAAAGCCCATGGTCCTTCTGTAATCAAGAGGGCTCAAGTTGTTGAGCGAGATCTTGATTCG
>SFFI01000012.1 GCA_004556925.1 Clostridiales bacterium | reverse complement strand
GCCACACCTGTTCCCTTTCCGAACACAGAAGTTAAGCTCAGTTACGCCCACAATACTTGGCTGGAGACGGCCTGGAAATATAGGTAGCTGCCGGATCCAAAAAACCCTGCTCTTGCGAGTAGGGTTTTTCTTTGCGTAAATGCGGTAATAGAGCGGATTCCATTGCCCCTCTTCCTCACTTACTACAGCTAATTGCCTCGTTTTCACTGAGTACATCCAACTTCCTCATTTTTCTTACAAGTTTGCAGCTTTTGTACGCCGAAATTTTCTGAAAGTCAGGTTTACCCACTTTTTTTCCGCAAAACCGCCCCAAAAGGGTAGTCTTTATGCAAATATACATCATAACGTTAGATTCTATACATTTAGAAGAAGAAAAAGTTGGACGGGATGTACATTATCTGCAAACTTGTAAGGAAATCCGGAAAGTTGAAGTATTTTGGCCTTTCTACCGCCTAATAGCCTGACCATTTCTCTTCAGAACCAGTAAGCTAGGCCTCCCTCTTTCGGATTTCCTAGATTTCGGACAAGTTTGCTAGTAATGGGTGGGTTTACTCTCAGAAACAGGGCCAAACCACCCATTACTTGCAGATTTGTCCTCGATATCATCCATTAGTTGAAAACTTGCCCGGCGGTCCACCCAATAGTAGCAAAAATGACGGATAATCTGGAAATCCAAAGTGGCATAGCCCTCTGGCCACCTACTACTTGCATATTTGCAGGCTCATGGATAGCCCCTGTTGAGTTCAAAAACTCCGTAGCGTGTAAGACTGAATTCGCAATGGATTTTACTGTAAGACTAAATTCTGCTTCCCACCCTTTGATGTGGAACTTACTTACTTTTTCACTTTAGTTGAGCGGATTAGAGGCAGATAAAGGTTGGTAATACCCTCAAAGCATTTTTTAGTTAACTCTTATCCAAGCGATATGGTAATCTATGGGCAAAGCATGTCTAGGTTATAAGTTAACCTGATGGCAAAGGAGCTAGATGATGGAGACAATGATAAGAGACTTTTTGCGGTCTTTGCATGTCCTTGCGGAGGATATAGCCGTTGAGCCCGAGGCGGAAAAGTTTTCTGCCAACCTTAGTGCGGGTTTAATGAGCCGAGGTCAAAATTTTGGCCAAGCAATCCCCATGTTGCCGACTTTCTTGAATTTAGGGGGCCAGCTACCGAACGGAGAACCCGTCTTGGTCATTGATGCGGGCGGGACTTTTTTCCGGGTCTGCGTTGTAGAATTTGATGATGATGGCCAGGTGACGGTTGGGCATTTTTCCAAGCACCCCATGCCGGGTTCCCTGGGTAGGGTGACCAAGGAAGAATTTTATCGGACCTTTGCCCAGGCCCTGCTACCGCTTTTGCCTTACAGCCGCAAGTTGGGCTTTTGCTTTTCCTTTGCCTGCCAAAATCTCCCCAACCATGATGCGCTCGTCTTGCAACTGAATAAGGAGATGCAAGCGGAAGGGGTTATTGGAACTTTGGTGGGGGAGAGCCTGCGGGAAGCCTTGCGGGCGGAGGGTGATTCTGGCCAGCTGGATGTTGTTGTGCTGAACGATACGGTGGCTGGACTTTTAGCAGGTTACCTCCGGTCTCGAGATGCACATTACAGTAATTACCTGGGTATGGTCTTAGGGACGGGGCTTAATGTGGCCTATGCCGAACCTATTAAATGCATTAAAAAGCTCGCTGAGCCTGATGTGCAGGCTTATTGCCAACAGTTTGCTAAAGCCCCCTCGCGGATGATCATCAACACGGAGTGTGGCAGCTATCCCTTGAAGCAGCTTTCCCCCGTCGATAGGCGTATTGATGACAAGTCTGTGAATCCAGGTAATGCCTTGTTGGAAAAGCGTATATCTGGCCGGTATTTGGGCGCGCACGCCTATGAAACCATCCAGATAGCTTGTGAAGAGGGCAATATCTTCTCTCCTGCTTTCTGCCAGGCCTTCGCCCGTTTGCCGGGCATTAGTTCGGAAGAATTGGACGGATTCCTAGCCCTGCAGGCCCCTAATCCCTTGCGGAATTTGCCCGCTAATGACTCAGACCTGCAAGCCCTTACGGCTATAGCAGAAAATGTCTTTGCCCGGGCGGCCAAGTATGTGGCCATCCTCCTTGCGGGCTTCCATATGAAATTAAAAGCGGGTCAGGATCCCAGCCAGCCTCTGGCTGTTAATATGGAAGGATCCACCTATTACAAGGCCCGGTTTTATCAAGAGCAAATCCAGATCAATCGTAAACTTTACCTGGAAGATCAAATGGGTTATTATGCAGAATTTCTCCATACAGATGATGCAAATCTCCTAGGCTCGGCTATGGCCGCCTATATGAATTTATAAGGAGTATAGTATGAAGATTGCTATAGGCAGCGACCATGTGGGCAGCGAACTCAAGCCCATCATTATGGAATACCTGACCAGTAAGGGTCATGAAGTGCATGACTTTGGCACCTATTCTACGGAAAGTACGGACTACCCCATCTATGGTGTCATAGTAGGAGAAGCGGTTGCCCAAGGGGACTATGAACAGGGTATCCTCATTTGTGGCACAGGTATTGGTATATCTTTAGCCGCCAATAAGGTCAAAGGTATCCGGGCCTGCGCCTGTTCAGAACCCTACTCTGCCCAGATGGCCCGTCGGCACAATAATGCCAATGTTCTCTGCTTTGGCGCCCGGGTAGTGGGTTCAGAAATGGCTAAGATGATTGTCGATGCTTGGTTAGAAGCTGAATTTGAAGGAGGCCGCCATGCCCGCCGTGTTAAAGAAATCGTAGACTACGAGAATGGGACCTGGCGGCCTGAAGATGGCTTCCCGGAAAACTATTTGTAGATGCCCAGCTTAGAAGAGGCCTGGCTTTCTGGTTTGAAGATGGCATAACCAATTTCTCGGGCCAGCATGTGTTCAGCCAGGCTGTGGACACGGACGATTTCTACCCCTCGGCTGGCCGCGATGGCCGTGAGATGCGAGGAGGCTAGATCGCGGTTGGTAAAACCCTCTTCTGTTGTGGCATCTAGATTGGCACCAGCCTCACTTAAAATATTTACGATAAATCGTTTGCGGGATACGCCCAGGAAAATGCAGTAGCCCAGGTCGTGGATAAGGTCCATGCCCTGGATAAGTTGCAGGTTTTCGCGTTTGGTGAGGGCAAAACCAATGCCGGGATCCAGGCAGATCTGGTCTGGCCTCATGCCAGCGGTCAGGGCGCGGTCCAGGGCTTTAGCAAAATACGCTTGGCAGACCTCTAAAATGGGTGCCTCCGCCATTGTGGCAAGCTCTTCTGGGCTAAAGGGATTGCCGCCATAACCAAAGTGGGGAAAGTTTTTGGCCGAAGCATGGTCTGGCCGGGCAATAGCTGGATTAAACATGAGGATCAGACCCGCCTGGCTTTTGGCGAGGAGGGGGGCCATCTGGGCGTCACCCAGGAGCCCTGTGATATCGTTAATCATATCCGCCCCCGCCTCTAAGGCCGCCTCTGCCACCTTTGCCTTCCAGGTATCTACGGAGATAGGGATGTCCGAAAAGGCTCTTATCCCTTTAATAATCGGTAAAATTCGGGCTGTTTCCTCCTCTGCAGACAAGAGGGTAGAACCGGGCCTTGTGGATTCTCCACCAATATCAAGCATATCGGCGCCTTGGGCAATCAGTTCCCTGGCATGAGCTAGGGCCTTGTCTTGCCCAAACCACTTGCCGCCGTCCGAAAATGAGTCAGGGGTAATGTTCAAAATAGCACACAATTGTGTTTTGTCGCCTTGCCTTAAGCTGTGCCTCTTAAAGCAGAATTTTGCTTCTTTCAAGAATAACTCCTTTAAGGCTTTATAATTTGCCAGGCCCTAGGTCACCTTAGCGACAATTAAGGCCAAGTTCGGTTTACCAGTCCTGCGTTTTTTGGCAGGGCCTGGCCCGGCTCAAAGCACGCTAAGCATAACACACTTCGGAGGCAGAGCTTGCCTCCAGCTATGGTCAGCCAGCGACTCTTGTGTTACCTTTAGGAAGTAGCCAACAGGCCTAAAGGAGGAAGGTATGTCTCTAGCTTCATATATAGATCACACTATGCTCAAGGCAGATGCCAGGGAAGAAATACTGGCCCGTTATTGCCGTGAAGCCAAGGAACAAGGTTTTGCTTCCGTTTGCGTGAATTCTGCAAATATTCCTTTTATTGCCAAGGAGCTCGCAGGTTCTCCGGTTAAAGCTTGTTCTGTAGTCGGCTTTCCCTTAGGGGCCATGTCTACTGCGGCTAAGGCCTTTGAGGCTCGGCAAGCTGTAGGGGACGGCGCACAAGAGATTGATATGGTTATCAATATTGGCGCGGCTAAAGAAGGCCAGTGGGACCGGGTGGAAGCGGATATTCAAGCGGTGGTTGCTGCAGCCAAGCCTGCCCTGGTTAAGGTGATTATTGAAACTTGTCTACTTACCGACCCCGAAAAGGTCCAGGCCTGCCAAGCTGCGGAGAAAGCAGGCGCAGCCTTTGTTAAAACATCTACCGGCTTTTCTACAGGCGGGGCAACTTTAGAAGATGTAAAATTAATGCGCGAAACTGTGGGCGACCGTCTAGGGGTTAAAGCCTCAGGCGGTATCCGTACACCAGAGTTTGCCCAAGCCCTACTGGAGGCCGGCGCTAGCCGGCTAGGTGCGGGTGACGGCATGAAACTTCTGCAAAAGGAGGCAAAATAAAATGCTTAAACAAGTGGTGATTAACATGAAGGCCCTGGAGTCCATGCTCTTTATTTGGGCTAGCCTCAAGGACAAAGAAAAATTAGCCGACGAATTTTATATCAACCTGGCTGCTAGCCCTGAGATGGCAGCGGCATATGACCAGGACTTTGACCCCAATGCCTTTCGTCGGGTTTTGTCAGCCATTTCCAACCGTGAGCTCCTCTCAGATGCCAGTAAAAAAGAGAAGCGCTTTTGGAACAACAATATGTGGATGATGGAAGACCTGGGCGTGACCGAGATGATGCTGGAACCTGTAAAAACCATGAATCTGGACTCCCGCCTGAGCGAACTGCCAGACAGTATCCCTTATGAAAAAATGGAGGTCATCTTCTATCCTGGTACGACCGAATGCTCTACCCTGCAGGGGGATAAACTGTTCCTGAATTTCTTTAAAATAACAGTCAACCTGTTTGACCCTGATGCTGAGCCCACCATCGGAGAACTGCCTGTGGCAGATTTTGTCCTTTCAGAGCTGGCAAAAGCGGCCAAATAGTTTAGAGGATGACGCGTATGAAGACCATTGACTATGATTTTTTAGACAAACTGAGCATGCCGGGTAAAATTGCGGCCAACCCGGCAGAAACGCAACTGGCCTTTGTCCTATCCCGCCTAGATTTTGAGGATAACCAATATAAATCTAACCTCTGGCTCTATGATGGGAGTAACTTCCGCCAGATCACCTTTGATGATCAAGTCAGAGATTTCTGTTGGGAAGATGATGACCATCTCCTCTTCACAAGTAGCCGAACCGCCAAAGAAAAAGACCAGGCCAAGGAAGATCTTGCTTTTACCAGCTGCTACCGGCTCTCCCTGGGGGGAGGGGAAGCAGGCCCTGCTTTTCAGCTGGCTCTAGCTGTCCAAGCGATAGAAAGTCTGGGATATGGCTACTATCTACTCCAAGCAGGCTTTAACCGTGACCTGCCCAATGCCTATATCCTGCCTGAAGATAAACGCAAGGAGCAGAAGAAGGCTAAGACGAAAGAGGCCTTTGCCCAGCACCTTACGGAAATTCCCTTCTATTTTAATGGCTCAGACTATACCGAAGGGGAGCGAACCGGACTCTTCCTCTTCCATGCGCCTAGTGGTCAGTTGGAGCGAATCTCCAAAGAAGAGCTCGATGTTGATTTCTATACCCTAAGTGAGGACAAGGCCCGCTTGTATTTCGGGGCCAGAACCCGCGCCCCAAAGGCGGAATTATTCAACCACCTATACAAATTTGAATTGCCGCATGCTGACCTCGAAGCGGGTGAAACGATTCCTTTGGCCGCCCCTGTACAGATTTATGGGGACGATGACCTAGACTTTTCCTTTGCCTGGGAGGCCAGCGCAGCGGATGAGAATTCCGTCTATGTTTTGGCCTGTGACATGCAAGTGTATGGAATCAATCAATCACCGCGTATCTACCAAATGCAAGCAACGAGTGGACAGCTGGAGCCGGTTTCTGATAAATCCTATGAATTTTATTCTTGCTTGAACACGGATATTGATTTTGGCGGCAAGCCGGGTTCTTTTGTCAAGGATGGAGTGTTCTATTTCGTCGCCACGGATCAGGACCACGATGCGCTCTACACCATCCAAGCTGGTGAGGAACCCTCCAAAATTTGGGATGCCGATGGAGCTATTCTGGCCATTGCCCCTTGGGGCCCCGGCATCCTCTGCACTGCTATGCAGGATTACCTGCCTGCGGAACTCTGCTTAATCAGCCAGGGGCCTTCGGGCTTTGCGAGCAAACGGCTGAGTGAGTGGAACTGTAAGCTGTTTAAAGAATATGAATTACTGAGGCCTGTCCCCCTGTCTGCAGGTGAGGCTGAAGATATTGACGGCTGGGTCATTTACCCCCGTGATTTTGTTAAGGGAGGAAGTTATCCAGCCATCTTGGACATCCACGGCGGCCCTCGTACCGCCTACGGCGCAGTCTTTTTTCATGAGATGCAGGTCTGGGCCCAGCGCGGCTACTTTGTGCTTTTCTGCAATCCCCGGGGATCAGGCGGCAGGGGGGATGCCTTCGCGGATATTCGAGGCAAGTATGGTTCGGTAGACTATGAGGACCTCATGCACTTCCAGGATGCCTGCCTCACCGCCATACCAGAGATTGACCGCCAACGCCTGGGTGTCACAGGAGGCTCCTATGGTGGCTTTATGACCAACTGGATTATTGGTCATACTGATCGCTTTGCCGCTGCTGCAACCCAGAGATCTATCACCAACTGGATTTCCTTCTATGGGACGTCGGATATTGGTTACTTCTTTGCCACAGACCAAAATGACACCCTGACCTTTGACCAGGCGGGATTCCTTAAACTTTGGGATTTTTCGCCCCTGCGTTACATTAACTCTTGCAAGACGCCAACCCTGATCATCCACTCGGCTAAGGACTACCGCTGCCCGCTGGAACAGGGCTACCAGCTCTTTACGGCCCTTAAGGATCGGGACATCCCCTCGGAGATGTATATCTTCCATGAAGAGACCCATGAACTATCCAGGTCTGGTAAGCCACAAGCCCGTAAACTCCGCTTGAAGGCTATTACGGAGTGGATGGACCAATACCTGGGCAAGGCTCAGGAAGACTAAAATTAAAGAAAAAACGAGAGCAAAACTCTCGAAAATATAGGAGGACTCATCATGAGTGAAAAGAAAGACTACGCCAAGTTATCCTTGGCCGCCCACCGCGAATGGCGGGGTAAGATTGAGATTCAACCGCGGGTTCCGGTCAAGAACAAAGAAGACTTGTCTCTGGCCTATACACCAGGGGTTGCAGAACCTTGCTTAGTGATTGCCAAAGATCCCGCTGAATCTTTTAACCTTACCAGACGCTGGAACTTGTGCTTGGTCTTGACGGACGGGTCTGCCGTCCTGGGCCTGGGCAATATTGGCCCCCAGGCTGCTATGCCTGTTATGGAAGGCAAATGTGCGCTCTTTAAGGCCTTTGGTGATGTAGATGCCTTCCCCCTGTGTATGGCGAGCCAGGATAAGGACGAGATCATTCGCACCGCAGTCAACATTGCGGGCTCATTTGGAGGGATCAACCTAGAAGATATCGCCGCCCCCCGCTGTTTTGAGATAGAGGCTGCCCTCAAAGAGAAACTGGATATTCCTGTTTTCCATGACGACCAGCACGGTACAGCCATTGTTACCTACGCGGGGATTGTCAACGCCCTCAAGATTACCGGCCGTGACATTAAGGACACCAGAATTGTCATGAATGGTGCCGGTGCTGCGGGAATTGCCATCTCCGAGCTTGTTCTCAATGCTGGCTGCCAAGACCTCCTCTTGGTGGACAGCCGGGGTATCTGCTACGAAGGCCGTCCCGAAGGCATGAACAAGTACAAGGACGCAATTGCTCAACGTGGCAACCCTCAAAAGCGGTCCGGTAGCTTGGCAGATGCCCTGGTGGGCGCTGATATCTTTATTGGTGTTTCTGCCCCTCATGTAATGACTACAGAAATGGTTAAGACCATGAATAAGGATTCTATTGTCATGGCCTGTGCCAACCCCACCCCAGAAATTGAGCCTGAAGATGCCTATGCCGGCGGTGCGGCGATTGTTGCCACGGGCAGGTCTGACCACCCCAACCAAATCAACAATGTGAATGCCTTCCCCGGCGTTTTCCGCGGTGCCTTTGATGTGGGCGCTTCAGAAATTAACATGGAGATGAAGCTGGCTGCTGCTCACGCCATCGCCGAAATGGTGACAGAAGAAGAGCTGGCCAACAAGACCATTACCCCGGAAGCCTTTAATCCTGAAGTGGCCAAGGCTGTAGCCAAAGCCGTAGCCCAGGCTGCCAGAGACACGGGTGTGGCCCGCCGCTAAGCCTAATCTCCTTAGATTGATCTAAAGCCTTTCAATTACAACGGCCTCCCTCTGAGTCTAGAGTGGAGGCCGTTTTTTATCTTTTTTTTGCCGTTTGAGCGCTCCTGTTTAGAAATCCGCGGGTAAATTTTTAAGTATCAGCTGGGTAAGGGCCGCGGTAATCCAAGCGGATGCCAGGCCTAAAATGAGGAGCAAGGGAAAAATCCCTAAAAAGAAGGTCTGCATATTTTGTCCGTAGAGGGCGACCAGGACCAGGACCTGTCCCGTATTGTGGGCCAAGGCCCCCAGGGCAGACAGCAAGTAGAAGGAAATTCGGCCTTTGCTGGCTCGGTCTACAGTCCACATGACCAAACTAGCCAGCAAACCGCCCACCAGGCTTAACAGAGCGGACATAGCCCCTCGGGTGGCTAGGGCAAAAGCGGACTTAAAGAGGGACAAGGCTAGGGCCAGCGGGAGCCCTCGGGTCATAATACTCAGAATGATGGGGGTGTTGGCTAGGCCATATTTGAGGGGAAAGGGGCCCAGGGGCGGAAGGAGCCCTTCTAAGTAGGAGAAGGTAAGGGTAAGGGCAAAAAGCAGGGCGGTATAGGCCAGACGCCGGGTTTGCTGTCTCTGGCCTGCTAGGCTATTTTGCAAGTTCTTCTCTTCAGTAAAATTGGCTTTCATAGGGAATTATTCTTGTGCAGGTCTAGGGGGATTGGGGCTCAGGAGCTTTTTTACCTTGCCCAATGACAATATCTAAGTCTGCCTCTGCTAGGGGGTCGTTTGCGGCTACCAGCTTGACCAAAAGCTGACCAGGTACACAAATGCTGAGGTCTCCAACTTGGTGTAAGTAGCCACCTCGCTCACAGAGCCGGTCTGGGCAGGGCGCTTCACCCACTTTCAAGCCACCCTGGCCATCTGCCTCAAAGACATAATATTGAATGCTGTAATCGCCCTGACCAGTCACAGTCTCCGTTTGGTTTGGGCTGGGGTCTGCGGGGCCTTGTACGAACTTGCTTAAGGCCTGGCTTTCAGCATCTTCCTGGGGGAAATCTGCTAAATGGTAAGATCCGGCCGCTAGCCCCCCCAGGGGAACTCTGGCAAGGAGTTGGTTTTCCTGATAAATTTCTGCCACTAGGTCCTGGCTGCCTCTAGCCCGGCGAGTGGAGAGCTTAGCCACAAAGAGTGCACAGGCCAAAGCCAGGATTAAGGCCACAAGCAGGAAATCCGACTTGCGAAAAAAGGGTCGGTCTAGGGGCTTAGGTTTTTGTGTGTGCTCTATATCTGACATCGCTTCTCTATTTTGCCAGCCCTCCCCCTGTCACGTATAATAAAAGGGTTTGAGAACTAAAAGGGAGGAAACTTATGCAACGTATCAAACGTTTTGCTTCTTATTATAAACCATATAAACGTATTTTCTGGCTAGACATGTTTTGCGCAGTCATTATCTCCCTGTGCGGTATAGTCTTTCCCATTATTATTCGCTACCTCCTGAATGAGGTGTTTGTGGCGGCCACGACGCCCGAGGCTATCTTGGAGTCTGTTTTACTGATTTCGCTTATCCTGCTCATCCTCTATTTGGTCCAGGCCCTTTGCCAATATTATGTAACCTCCATGGGCCATATTATGGGTGCCCGCATGGAATACGACATGCGGCGAGAAATTTTTTCTCACATGGAAAAGCTGTCCTTCTCATATTATGATAAACATTCCACAGGAGCCATGACGTCACGTATCCTGGCTGACCTTTTTGATATTACGGAGCTGGCTCACCACGGTCCGGAAAATCTCCTCATCTCATCGGTCAAACTCTTGGGTGCATTTATCTTTCTTATAACGATTAACTGGAAAGTCACCCTTATCCTGATTGCGGTGACCATTTTTATGTTCATCTTCTCCTGGCATATGAACAAGGAAATGCGCAGAACTTTTATGGAAAACCGCAAGACAGTGGCTGGGATTAACTCTGTCGCCCAGGATTCCCTTTCGGGAATTCGCACAGTGGCTTCCTATAACAATGAAGACTTGGAGCTGGAGCGGTTCGACGAAAACAACAAAAACTTTCTGGACTCCAAAACTCGTAACTACCTGGTCATGGGGCGGTATCACTCAATCAATGGCTTCTTGCAAGGACTCATGTATATCTCGGTTATCCTAGCGGGCGGGATTGCGGTTGCCAGGGGAGATATGCTGGCTTCAGATATTGTGATTTATGTCCTTTATATTAATCTATTCCTGGATCCTATCCGCACCCTCATTAACTTTACCGAGCAGTTCCAAAAAGGCATGACTGGCTTTGAGCGTTTCTGTGAGATTATTGATACCGAGCCGGAGGTCCAAGACCGGCCCCATGCTATTGAAGCAGGCCGCTTGCAGGGTAATATTGTCTTTGACAATGTGAGCTTTGCCTACGATGACGCAGAAGAGCATGTTTTAGAAAATATTAATTTAGAGATTCCCGCCCTCAAGACCATTGCCTTAGTGGGTCCCTCCGGTGGGGGCAAGACTACTTTCTGCTCCTTAATTCCCCGCTATTACAATGTGAGCCAGGGCGCTATTACCATTGATGGCGTAGACGTCCGAGATTATACCCTAAAATCCTTGCGGGACAATGTGGCGGTCGTCCAGCAAGATGTCTATATCTTCAACATGTCTGTTCGAGATAACATTGCCTACGGCAGGCCTGGGGCCAGCATGGAGGAAATTATCGCTGCCGCCAAGCAGGCTAATATCCACGACTTTATCATGTCCCTGCCGGAAGGCTATGATACCCAGTGCGGGGAACAAGGCGTACGCTTCTCAGGCGGGCAGAAGCAGCGCATCTCCATTGCTCGGGTCTTCCTAAAGAATCCCCCCATTTTGGTCTTAGATGAGGCAACCTCCGCCCTGGACAATCAATCCGAATTCTTGGTTCAGCAGGCCTTGGATCAGCTGTCTACAGACCGGACCACCTTCGTCATTGCCCACCGCCTGTCCACCATCCGGAATGCAGATGAAATCCTAGTCCTCACTGACCAAGGTATTGTGGAGAGAGGAACGCATGCGGACCTCTATGCCCAAGACGGCCTCTACAAAGAACTGTATAACCTGCAATTCCGGCAGCCATCCGCTAGCGCCTAAATCAGACCAACTGGTTCCTTCAGCGCCATATAGCAAGCGAACTGAACAAACACCAAAATGGCCAACGAGGTCATTCTGGTGTTTTTTTATGAGAATTATTTGTAGAAATTAGCCAGCGAATAAAAAGTGTAACGAAGTATTTTTTTTTTGTAATAGAACTGTAAGCATAAACATAAAGATTGACTTGAACGAATAATCTCCCCATTCTATATTGTCTATGTTGAATAAATTGGCGCAGATATATAAAGAGTAAACACATAAATTTATTCTACTTGTATTCGGTAATGGCGACGATTTATTTGGCAAACACAAGTAGGAAGAAAAGGGTGAGCAGATCTCCTTACAAGCATCTTGCTTCCCACCCTGATCCGAACTTTACAAATAGGCATACGCTTTAAGGCTTTTAGCCTAGCTTTGCAGGTTTGGATCAGGTCGGGAAGACATCCCGATCTTCCAAAAAGAATTCGCTGGGCCGCGGAAAAAGGCCCGAATAAGAGGAGGTTTCCATGAAATCTTTACGCAAGAGTCTCGTCGCCATCCTGATGGTTGCGATGCTTCTCATCACCTCGTTCCCAGTTATGGCCGCCCCTATCTTGGAAGGAGCAGGTAGCATCACAGTCAACAAGCCTACAGACCCGGCTGTTACCTTAAAGGGTAGAGACCTTAAGGCATACCAGCTCTTTAGCGCTAAATTTGCTGGAACAGATAAGGGTAGCTATTTTCTATCTGATGACCAGTTTGCAGTAGTAAAAGAGATAACCGGTGTCGATGGCCTAACGATCAATCCCACGGGCACCAAGGAAGAAGCCATCAAAGCAATCAGCGATTGGCTTACTGATAATGCTCGCACCAGTGCAGATCTGGAAAAATTTTCCCGGGCCGTACTCGATGCCAATAAGACTGCAGGTGGTAAGCTCCCTGTCGGCTCCCTAGAGGTCAATGGTGCAGGTGACAAGGCCAGCCTTAACAATATTGAATTGGGCTACTATTTAGTGGCAGATGAGACAACAAATTTTACGGGCGATCTGCAGAACGATACGAAAGCTATTGTTGCACTCAGCAATACGAACCCCCATCGTGAAGTCAACCTGAAAGCGGATGTCGTTACCATTGGGAAAAAGATTAACAATGCAACGCAAAATGATAAATCTAACCCCCAAGATAAACTGGATAATGATAACCACTCTATCGGCGAAAATATTGATTACGAACTGACTTCAAAAGTACCCGATATGAAGGGTTATGAGAGCTTCTACTTTATCTTCAAGGATACCCTGTCCAAAGGCCTAGCCTATCAGGACGATAGCCTGGTTATTAAGGTTGGCAACAAAACACTCGTAAAAGATACGGATTACACCCTGGAGAAAGATGGGGATGCCAAAAATGGCACCAACCTTAAAATTATTTTCAAAAATTTCATTCAGTATGCAGACCAAGCAGGTGCTGCAATTACGGCCACATATACAGCCAAAATCACTGAAGATGTTGAGGTCGGAAAAACCGGCAACCCCAACAAAGTGAAGCTGATTTTCCAAAGAGATCCTGACGAAGATACGAAAGGTAAGCCTGATAACCCAGATAATCCCACAGGCGAAACTCCCGAACAAGAAGTTCGCACTTATACGACAGAACTAAAGCTCCATAAAACGGACAATGCGGGACAACCCCTTGCAGGTGCTGAATTTAAGCTGACCGGCGATCGTATCAAGACCGTCCTCACAACTGGCCAAGCCTACCTCAAGTCTACGGAAGTTAAAGAGGGCTATGTACAAGCAGATGCTAACACCTACTATAAGTTAAAGACTGGCCAATATACCACCGAAGCTCCTACAACTGATAATCAAGAGGATTACGAGAGCCAGGACACCTATAAACTCTATAACTTCACTAATGTCAAAGAGGAAAATGCCGGAACTACGGGTGTTACTCTGACAACGGGTCCTGATGGCAATCTCACCTTCACCGGTCTAGGTGCTGGCATCTACAAACTGGAAGAAATCACCGCTCCTGCCGGCTACACTGCAGCAAAGCCTATCTATATCAAGATCTCCTGGACTGCTCCGGTCGAAGGACAGACCGATTGCACCTGGACCTATGAGAAGAGCGATAAGGCAAATGGTCCTTGGGAAACATTAGGTGACAATAATTCTAATATGGTAACGGTAGAGAATACCCCTGGCACCCTCTTACCCGAAACGGGTGGGATTGGTACCACTATTTTCTATGCCCTTGGCAGCCTTATTGCGGTAATCGCTTTGGTTGTTTTAGTGAGCAGAAAACGGGTACAGGCAAGCCACCGTTAATAATCTAGCATCAATAAAACTGCATCATGCCCTCCGGTCATCCACACCCATGAGGTGTCTATGTGGCCGGAGGGCCCTAGTCTAGCTGACAATGCGTAGAAGAGGATATGCGTGAATAAGCAAGGAGAAGCTTTGGATAAATCCCGATGGATAACAGCCTTCCTTTATCTAGCCCTATTCTCAGGCTTAGCCCTTCTTGCCTATCCTAGTCTCGCCAATTACTGGAATTCATTTAATCAATCCAAGGCAGTAGCCTCCTATGCCCAAGCAGTAGCCAATATCAATGATGATGTCTACAAAAGCATGCTGGACGATGCAACAGTTTACAACGAAAAATTGTCTAGAGAACCCTTGCACCTCACACTGCGCCCAGAAGAGGAAAGCCACTATCATCAACTCTTGGACACCAAACCAGGTGGACCTATGGCCTATGTCGATATACCCAAAATTCGCGTTCAGTTACCTGTCTATCACGGTACAGATGATGTAATTTTGCAAACAGCTGTAGGCCATCTGCCAGGTACCAGCCTCCCGATTGGCGGCCCATCTACCCACTGTGTCCTTTCGGCCCACCGGGGTTTGCCCTCGGCCCGGCTCTTCACAGATATTGACCAGTTGGTCAAGGGGGATACCTTTATCCTCCATACCCTGGATGAAACACTTACCTATGAAGTGGACCGCATCCTTATCGTCCTGCCCAATGAGTTGGAAGGTTTAGCCATAGAGCCTGGACAGGACCACTGTACTTTACAAACCTGTACGCCTTACGGCATTAATACGCACCGCCTTTTGGTGCGCGGTCATCGCGTAGACAACGCAAAGGCTACTAATATTCGGGTTTCGGCAGATGCCAGAATGTTGCCAACCACCTACGTAGCCCTCTTTGTCGCGATCCCGATTCTCATCGGCCTTCTGCTCGTCCTCCTAGTAGTGACGCGGAAACCACACATTTCAGAAGCGGAAATGCGCGTGCAAGATGCCATGAAGCGCATTGAAGAACGCCCCAGTCAGCAGGCCTGGGACCGCTTACATGCCCTGCAGGACCAATACCGCCTGTCACGACAGGCGACCGTCCATCTGAATGAGACCACAAGAGAGCCCCTATCCCGCCAAGAAGGGGATGCCGGCTCCATCTTGCGAAAGCTCTGGTTCAAAATCTGCCAGATCTTTCGCAAATAGATTGCAAGCGAAAATAGTTTAGCAAGGGAGCGGTTGAGGCCTCTAGGCCTTACCTTCCAGAGAGTTAGAGGATGAAGGTATGAAAGACAATAATTACCTAATGCTGACCTGGTTGGCCCAAAGCCGGAAGGCGGGAAAAGCAGACCTTCGAGGGAGGTCGTCCAAGCCTTTTACCTGGCTTTGTGGCCTGATCTTATGCTTGCTGGCCACGCTTTTTTGTTTTCTCCCGGGTCAAGCCATTCTAGCCAATGGCCAACTTTCCGAGCCCCTCAGTCTCACGGTAAAACTTCGTCAAGCGCCTCCCGATACAGAGGGGAAGCTTTACAAGCTAGCAGATTTTGATCCGGAGACCGGTGTCCTCACCCTCACAACAGAATTTCAAGCACTTACGGACCTGAATACCCTTCTCCAAACACCCCCTCGGGTTCTGGATTCTCTTGAAGAAAAGGCTGCTTACGCGAAGAAGCTGCAGGACCAGGGTCAGACTATTCTTGGCCTCATTGCGAAAAATAGCATTCCACCCTACCAAACAGCTAAGAGTCAAACCAACCCAGCAGGTGAAAGCTTTCTAAGATACCCCGTAGCGGGACAAAGCCTCCAGCCGGGTCTTTATCTTGTGGACGTGGCACCCTATGAAACAAAAACCAAGCAATATCTGCCCCAGATTATGATGGTGACGCTGCCAACCCATGATCCACAAAATTGGCAATACTTTCTTTCTGCCTTAACGATTGAGGCGAAGTTAGAAGAGAAGAACAAACCGCAAGAATTAGAACTCAAGGTAATCAAGCTTTGGGAGACTGAAGATGGCCGTGTCCTCAATAGCATGGAGCAGATGAGTGAGGAAAATAGACAAGGTCTGACAGCCCACTATCCTGATGAGATTACCGCAGCCCTCTACCAGGACGGCAAATTATATAAAACAGCTATCCTTTCTGCCAGTAACCATTGGCAATTTACCTTTACTCAACTTCCGGAAGGCCACCGCTACGTGGTGAGCGAGGAGAAGGTACCAGCTGGCTACAGCTTGACGGTGACGAATGAAGAGGGCACCTTTGTTCTCCATAATCGTCAGAAACCAGAAACGCCCCCTCCTCCGACGGAAAAGCCTTCTCGCCCCCCGAAGGAAACTAAACCCACTATTCCACCACAAATTGATAAACCGCTCCCAGGCGACGGTCTGCCTTTTACAGCTGTTCTCTGGTGGCCGGTCTATCTCTCTGTAGCCGCTGCTTTACTTTGCATCTGTGTAGGTCTCCTGCGTCGCAGGCATCAACAATAATTTAAGAAGGTATTGACGTATGAATACTAACTTTTGGATCCAAGTACAAAACTATATACGCAAGGCTAGATTCCGCCGCCGGGTTAGAAATGTCCTTGCGGCTTTGGCAATTGTCACTGTATTTGTTACGACTTATGCCCTGATCCTGCCTGCCATTACCCTCGAAAATTCGGTTGATATGCCTGGCCTGGACACCCAGGAAGGCCAGAATCCTGCTGACCTAATAGCGGAAGAGACGAGCACTCCAGAAGCGGTCGAGGAAACAACAACTGCCCAAGAATCGAATTCTGACCAGGTAGATCCGGTTGATGTATCTGGCCAGGTAAGCGGTGAGTTCACTAGCGAGCCAACCGCTTTGGATTCTATTGAAGGCTTTAGTATGGATGCCCAGGGCAAAGTGTATGATCCCGCAGGGCAAGAAATTGACAAGAGTATCCTCAGTGAATCTCAGCTCAAAGAACTAGCTCGAAAAGCTCAGGAGCAAGCCCTTGCGATGGCTCTTGAGCATTACCACATGAATGGTCAGGGTCAGGTTTTTGATGAAGAAGGCCAATTGATAGCCCCTGACAGCCTTAGCCCCCAAATCTATCAAGCACTTGAAGCCAAGTACCTGGACCAGGTATTGAGCTTATATAGAATGGATCAAAACGGTCAAATTATCGACCAAAACGGAGTGATCCAAGAGATTGGTGACTTTTCCGATTCCGCTATTTTAGCCTTGAAAGAACAGCGGTCTGAAGCACAAACTGAGGAGTCTTTACAAGACCAAGACAAGGAACCAGGTAGCCATGACCTCAGCCTCTACCAATGGGGGGATGATGGCCTGATCCGGAACAAGGAAGGAGAGGAAATCCCGCCTGAGCGTTTTTCGCCAGAAGAGTTAGAAAGCCTCAAGCAAGCTTGGTGCGACAGGGTCTTAGCTACTTATGCCTTGGATAATGAGGGCCGCGTAGTAAATGCAGAGGGTAGCCTTGTTGACACAGACAAGTGGCCTCTTGACCTCCTCCAAGCGCTGAAAGAAAAGGCTGCCGATACAGCTGACACCTTAACCTATGCCCTGCGGATGTATATGGATAGCGACCTGATTATTCGAGATGGAATCAGCCAGCAAGCTGTTTCGGAAGAAAAGCTAGACCAGCTCTCATCCGCATTGAGTAATATTCTATATGGCCCAGAGGTCAACTACGATGCCCGCCTAGAGGTCAAAGATCGTTACAGGGCAGCCCTACGTGCACAGGGTCTGTCTGACCAAATTACGGCTGAGGCGAATGCAGAAGCTGCCCGGCAAGCGGCCGTCTTAGAGAATGAGGCTCAACTGGCTGCCTCTGAAGCGCATGTGGCTGCGGAAAAACAAGAGGAAAAAATGGCCATCCTTGCTGAGTCTGCAAATGAGGCCCCTGACAGCTTGGGCCTGGAGACATCAGACCTAGACATCTCTGAGCCTCTAGTAGCCCAGGCCCAAAAAGCTCCGGCGTCAGCCCTGAGGGCTCCGGTCAAACAAGACCCGCCGGCCGATTTAGATCCGGCCAAGAATGTTTTGGCCCAAACACCTGCAAGCTCTTATTATGCCTATACCCATCCTGAAAATCCTAATAAGTCTAGTTTTATTCGCATTAATGTCCTGCCTTACACCAACCAAAACAATCCTGGTTATTCCTATACCTATCCGACAGCCTATGCTAGTCTTTTAAAAATTGCTCTGTCTAATGCGGATAGCCACTACGATAACGGTACTGTCCGCCTTTACATCAAGGCTGACCATGCTAAACAAGGTGATCCTAGTTCTTATACAGCTCCGGCTAGCCTCAGTCTTGAAGTCAGTGATGGCACACAGCTAGCGCCCATTCCTTTGTCCGGTCAAATTGCGGACTCAGATGGGCAAGGTGTTCTCTACTACTATGACATCACGGGCATCCCTGCAGGGGCTACAGCCAACATTAGCACCCACGTGACTTATCCCGAAGGGAGCTTAGGGGGGAATACCACCATCTGGGCAGAAGCCAAGGAGGGTAAAACACCTCCTCAAGAGACCACCTATACTAAAAACCCAGCGGGTGACTATATTAACTTCCCCCATGTCGTGGAGCCTCGAGACCACCAGGTCAAAAAGTTAGGTCAAAAACCCATCATTCAAGAGAAACAAGGGAAATACTATGGGGCCGGTTTAAGCTTTACTGTTTCCGACACGGTCACGGGTGCCCGCAAATACTATGACGGTTTTGCCGAACTAGGGTATTTGCATAGTCAGGAATACCCAGACGTGGTCAAAGATACCCTGACCTTACCTAATAGCATGAAGCTTAGGGATGGCCTCAGCGCAGCCCTTCTCCAGACGCTGGAAAGACATATTGTAACTACTCCCAATGATTATGCTAGTCTGGATATCGCTGGCAAACCTATGGTGGAAAATTTCCCGGGTAGTCTTTTAGTGGTCAATCTCAATGGCCAAAAGACTGCCTTAGCTTATATGGAAGAAAGCCGGCAAGAAGAGCTTTCCTATGCCTATGAAGCAACACTCGATGATCAAGGTCGCCTGCAAATAACGGCGAAAAGCTGGTACAAAATAGGACGAGAAGCTGACCGTGTCGCCCTGTGGCATAAAGAATCCCCTCTTCGCTATAGCCTAGGTAATGAAATCTTAGAATTTGATACGGATCCCGGTAATAATCAACATCTCGTCCGTAATCACGTAGACTACACTATGACTCTAAAAAATAAGGAGTCTCAAACATCTGAGGACCAGACGAGCGTTATCCTCAAGCAAAGAGGGGCCCACCTCACGATAGAGAAGAAGGCCAACTCCCAACATTCACCGCAACGTTACGGTGACCCTGCTTGGTGGACTATTACCGCTGAAAATGATGGCAACTCCCCCTACAGTCATCTGAAGACCCTCAGAGATGAACTCAACGAAAATCTCTATCTGAGTTGGGATGATCTCTACAAGCTCTTTACTGATCCTGGTAAATTTGAAGGCCAGGGAAGTCCTACTGTAACTATCACACGGGCTCAGTTTGTCCAATCCCCAGGCACTACTCCCTTGCCAGAGGCTTTGACAGGGGACGCTCGCTTAACTCCTAATGCTCAGAACCGGGGTGTTCAGACACCCTATCATGGACAGGCCGATTATGATCCTGACCAAATAGGTTGGACCTGCACGCTAACTATCACTAAGGAAGGAAACCAACTTGTCTTAGTCTCTAACCAGGATCCCCAGCAAAAGACCAGTATTCCGCTTGAGGACTTAAAGGGCCAAAGACGGGGAAGCTTTGACTTCGCTAATCAATCCTATATCGTCACGCGAGAGGCCCAATACGCCATCTTTTGGCCTTATCAAAAAGAAGATCAAAATTATACCTTTGCCCCAGGGGAAAAACATACCTATCACCTGGCTACTACGGTTAAGGATAGCTTTATGCTCCTTACCCAGGACCAGCGTTATACCCACCCCAACAAGAATTTCCCAGTAACCAACGAGATTGATGCTACATTTGACACATACGGTTCGGATGACCATCTTGTGCGTAATGAATATGCGAAACACGGTAGCGTGTATCGGGAGGCCTTCATTGAAAAAGCGATCAGTCGCAATGGCGAGGGTCGCGTCGACAGCTTCTTTCTTGTGCCTAGCTATCAAGGGCAGGGAGGACCGGATGTCTTAACTGTCACCGACCACCTCATGTCGGACAAGGTTAAGTTCCTAGCCGAAACGGGCCTTAATCCGGGGAAAAACTTTGGCGAAACGGTTACCTTTAGAGGGAAAGAATACGGCGCGATTATCGAACCGGGCACCTATAAGCTAGCTTATAAGGCTCAAGGTGGTGAGCCCCTCACAGCAGAGGTCATCCAGCAAGCTGACGGTACTTTTGTCGCTAAGTGGCATTTTGACCATAAAGAGGGCGGCGAATTTAAGCAACAAATTGAAGTCCTCACATTAGTGGATGAAAAAGTAGAAGGCGATGGCTCCTATGTCAACGAAACCTGGCTCAATGACCACGCCACTCAGCGTCTCTATGAGAGTTCAACCAAGTCTCCTATTTATGACTTTGATAAGAGTATTGTGACCCAATTATCCTGGAGTCCTGAACAGGATAAAATAAGCAAACATACCCACATCTCGGCCGGCGATAAGGTCACATACCGCATTACGCTCAAAGGTGAAAAGGATGTGACTCTCCAAAATAAGGACATCTATGACCTCCTGCCAGCGACACCGGATGGTTTTGCCTGGAATTCTTCTAATGTCAAGGTTAGCTCTTACGCAGTAAGTAACCGCAATGATGTCAAGATTAGTGCAAACTATAAAAATGTGTCCATTTCTCCAAAAGACGGCCAGGGCCAGCAGAAACTAACCTGGAATGGTAATCCTAATGATCCCCTCATTAGCTTTGTTAACGATGGGCAAGCCTATTTATACCTGGAACTCACATATCCAGGTGAAGGCTTGTGGGATGCCTATACGGCTAAATATGGTGACCAGGGTGTGGACAACACCATCCACGTCTACGCGGGTGAAGACCAGGCCCACCACTCCTTGGGCAATGAACAGGAGGTTTTCCTACGGAAATCCTATGCGGGTCCCCAGATGGTCCAATACAATCAACAGCCACGTAATGATTCTCCGGGAAGTGAGGATAGAACAGGGGAAGCGTATATTGTATCGAATTACTGGAAGGATTATTGGGATAAACCCATCTATTGGAATAGCCCTTCTTACTACAATTTGACAGATTTTTCTACCAATCAAGCCTGGAAAGACCGTCTGTCTGTAGTCACTTATACGGTGACCCTCTTTAATGCCAGCAACTCTGATAATCTCTACCTCTCTACCCTTGAGGATACACTACCCGTTGGCGCTCATTTTGCTGGACTGGCCCAACCGGGTACCATTTCCGGTTATCGTTTTAATCCTAATTGGCAGAATATGACTTATACCCCGTATACTCGTAACGGATTTCCCGTTGATATCACTTACAGGAATAAAAGCCTTTTAGAAGCTGCACGGGATTATATGGAGTATGAGGAGAAAAAGGAAAACTATTCATTACATAACTATACGGTCGATGCTAATACAAGTGAAGCAGGAAAGATTAAGTTTAATATTTCCGATCTCACCAACTTCAACCGGGACAAAGTCTATAAAGATGATCAGGGCAGGTGGTATCTGCCCCCACAACAGGGTCTGAGCTTTGCCTATGCCGTGATCATGGATAAATATGATACGACTACTGACCATTTAGATAATGCAATCCGTATGAAATACATTCCTCCTTTTGAAGGGGCATCAGTAGGAATAGCTGATGAAACACAAGTACGTGAAAATGGTCACTATATCTCACTTTACCCTGGGACTTGTGTAACGCAAGAAGAGGGTGAGGATATGTATTTGGCATCTCAAGTGGGCATGGACCGCGAACCTACTCAAATTGGCATCTCTAAGCGATATCTAGGTTCTCGCCTGGATCCCGATCATATAGGCACATTCCAGGATAGCCAAGACCCCGAAGGACGTCCGGCCTATGTTCAGTCTGGCTACTATAAGGCTGAAGAACAGCTGCAGTGGCGGGTCGATCTTGACCATAAATCTGGTGTTGTACAAGACTGGAGCTTTACCGATAGTGTTGAAAAACCCTATGGTTTTGATGAGATCCGTTTTTACCCCGCTGGCTATGAGAAGGAAAATGACCTATTCACGACTATTACTGATAAGGACATCTACTACAGCTTTAAGATTGAGGAAAGCGAGGCAACACCTAAACAGTTCAGAATTACCCTAGATCGCCCCCCACTTAAGTTTGAAAAAGCAGGCGCCCTCCATCAAGAGATTACTGTTGGCTTGGACCAAGAGGCTAGTTTAGGGTCAGCCGGAGACAAGGAAACACCGGCCTTCAAAGTGAGAATTCAGGAAATTGACCGAGAGGGTGTCCAATATCAACAGGTGACCCTTACGCCGGAGCCGGGTTTCTTTGGCTTTGCCTATCCTGGCATATACAATT
This sequence comes from Clostridiales bacterium, assembly GCA_004556925.1. Taxonomy (GTDB): domain Bacteria; phylum Bacillota; class Clostridia; order Saccharofermentanales; family DTU023; genus SFFI01. The sequence continues at coordinate 55,245 of SFFI01000012.1, read as the reverse complement.
CATATAGAGCAAAAGTAAATCCAGTTGCTTTACACGACTATCCGCGTTTTGACCTGACGACCTCTGTCCATTCAAGAGACAAGGCCCAGCCTAAACTGTACGAAAATGTGGCCCGGCTCACGCCTAGCGTACCACTGGTGGACAAGGCCACGAGCGGTAGTTATGACCGCGGTAATGGCCAAGTAGGGGACTTGGGCGGCCCATCTGTTTATGATGGTGCCTTTGCCCCCGTTTTTGGCAAGTCTGCCACATCCTCCCGCAAGCAGGTGACCCAACTCACGGATACGCATGCGGTGTATAAAGACAGCAAGGGCAAAAGCAATACGGCCGAGGGGAACCCCCTCCTCCTGCAAGCGAACTCAGTTAGCACCTTGCCTAATATGATTGACCTACCCAATGCTTCAACTTTGGTCCGCTATACCCTAGAGGTGAAGAACTACAGCAAGAGTGCCTATATTGATGACCTGGTTATGGTAGATAACTTGCCCCAGGTAGATGACTTCTTCAGCTGGAAGCCGGCCCAAAGAGAGAGTGATTTCCAGGTTAATCTCCTTGACCCTGACCAATATCTTAAGGTTCAGGTGGCCCTCTATGATGAAGAAGGGAGTGCTTTAAAAGATTCTAGCGGTCAGCCTATTGTCAGATCTTTGAGTAAGGGTCAGTACCAGGTTCAATATAGTGAAAAGACTCTATTCGGCCGCAATCCGGACTACCAAGTTAAACGAGATAGCACTGGTCGGGTTCCAGAAGATCTCGACTGGCACAATAGCTATAACCCACAAAAGGACCGGTCCTTCCGGCTTATCTTGCGTGACCAATCGACCTACACCTCCCCTGAGACGACAGACGCCTTGATTCCTGCTAATGCGGTGGTGTCCGTGTCTTATGATGCAGAGATTGACGCTTCTTATAAGCCGCGGACGGAAGAGCAAATCGCCTGGAATAGCTTCGGCTACCGTTACCATACCTACCAGCCAAATGAGACAGGAGATCCTGTTTATCTTGAGGCCGAGCCCCAAAAGGTAGGCATCCGCCTCCCTGGGGCCCAGGCTCCCGTGCTCGAAAAACGCCGGCTCTATGCCAATAACCAATTCCCTCTCATGGCAGAAGAAGGGGAGAAGTCCTACCTCTTCCTTGCGATTAAAGAGAGTAAGATGGATACAAGCAAACAGTATGCCAGCCAGCTGGCCCAGTCCCTTGATTTTCTAGAGACTTTGGAAGGTCAGGATCTGGCAAGCATGTATCAAACCATCGATGCTAAGCTCACCGTGGGATCTGGTGATGCCCTGTCTTCGGTCTATCAGATCTATGCGCCTAAGCTTTCTGTAGGCGCGGCCTCCGGAACGCTATCCATGGTCCCGACTACCCTGCCAAATGGTACTAGCCGTGGCTTGGCATTCGACCAGATTGGCCAGACTCAAGATAGCGATGTCTACCTGATGGAGATTATGAATCCTTCAACAGGCCGGCCCTACTATTTAGGACCTGATGGCAAGATCCATGAGGACTCGCTCTCTAGCTTCCAAGACTTGGAATCCAATATCCAGGATGTCAAAGTGAGCCAGGCCAGTAGCTTGCCCACTTCTTCCTACCCAGCCCTCTGGCTTTCTTCCTCCGCCTTTGCGGGGGGTGAGACCCAGATCAGCTTCACGGCAACTAACGTCGGCAGGCCCTGGGCGATTAACCTTCTGAAGTTGGATGGGCAGGCGGCCTCTACGGAAGACCAGAGCCTACCCAGCCTTGCTGGCGCGGTCTTTGGCCTGTATTCCCCCCTCCAATCTGAGCAGTTAAGCCAGGCAGACTTGCAGGCTATTAAGTCCAAGTACAATTTCTTGTCTGGTCTAAACCCCAGTATGGTCGACCCCAAGACGGGCCAGACCTTCTACCTCAAAGCCGTAGAGGAGACGGGAGCGACTAGCCCACAAAGCTTTACGCCCCATCCGCCTGAGACGACTTGGAGCGGTAGCTTGATGGGCCTGACAACTGAAGAAGAGGCAGCCCTGAAAGGACTTGTGACTAATCTTCAAAACAAGCTCCCGGCCAGCCTTCGTTTTGAAGGCCTAAAGGCCAACCAATATCTCCTCCGGGAACTCCGGGCCCCTGCCGGCTATGCTATTAGCTACCCTGAGCCTATTTTGCTTGAGCGGTCCTATTATTTTGCGGATGAGGGCGCCAAGACCCTCCTCCTCCGTGGTCAGACGGGTGCTCCCCAAGCATCCTGGCCAGAAGTGGACGGTTCAGATGCCTGGGCCATGGTCAGCAACGATGTTGAGGCGGGAGGAGTTCTGCCAGAAACGGGTGGGATGGGTACCCTGCCCTACCTGCTAGGAGGTTTAGGCCTCATGAGTCTGGCCTTCCTCGGTCTCTGGCGCCGCCGTCGGGCCTATAGCTATTAAGGAAAGACGTCGCCTATGGCTTATCAGAGTCTTAAAAAGTTAAAACGTCTGGACCTTCTTGAAATGCTTATTGCCCAGGTGGAGGAAAATGAGCGCCTTTTGGAGAAAATCGACCAGCTGAACTTTCAGCTGGAGCGTGCCAAGGGGGACAAGGGGACCAGGCTAACCCCGCCTGATCAGCCCAGAGGTCCTTATAGGGAGATGCCCCCAGCCCGGATCCCTAACAGGCCTCCAGTGCGGCGGGAGTGTCCGATCAGGACCACCGCCTCTTCGCAAGACTTCCTCCAGAGGTCAAACAGGCCTCAGGAAAGGCCATGGTCTCAAGCTCCCAGGCTAGACAAAATGGAGCCCCTCATGGCTCCTCATAGTCAGATGCCGGAAAACTGGGACCCGGAAGGTAGAGAAGGCTAATGAATGACAGGGAACGTGTAACCCTTGGGCCAAGTCCCCAACCTAGTCTTCCTGTGAATAGGAGAGGACCAAGCCCTGCCTTCGTTCGGTCGAAGGCTGAATACCCATCTAAAAAAAAGGCTGGGCCAAAGCAAGCTAAACAAAAAGCAGAGGTCCAGGCCATGGGCGAGGCGATGCTGAAGCAAGAGGCCATCCGACAAGAACTTGATGGTCTGGCGTCTAAACGCCGGACCCGAAAAAGTAAGGCAGACCAGGAATCCTCAGAGGTCTTGGAAGAATTATCGGCCCTGCCCTTAGGGCAACGCAAAAAAGCTCTAGAGGCCGAACTTTCCCGTGTCCGCTATCAGGAACGCTACCGCCATGCCCTGCGTAGTACCTTTTTTAGCCTGGTCGTTGTCGCGGCCATTGCGGTCCTGGTTGCCACCCTCTGGTTGCCTGTCCTCCAGGTCTATGGCAATTCCATGAACCCAACCCTAGAAGATGGAGAAATCCTCGTATCTCTCCATAATGGCCAATATAAGGTCGGGGATATTATTGCTTTTTACTACAATAATAAGGTTCTCATTAAACGTGTTATTGGCAACCCAGGTGATTGGATAGATATTGACCACGAGGGTAATGTAAAAGTGAATGGGGAAGTATTAACTGAGCCCTATGTTATGGAAAAAGCGTATGGGGATACTGATATTTCCTTACCCTACCAAGTTCCGGAGGGTCGAATCTTTGTTATGGGTGACCACCGGTCAACATCTGTGGACTCCCGCAAGGAAGCCATAGGCTGTATTGCAGATGAGCAAATAGTCGGTCGGCTGATCTATCGGATCTGGCCACTGAAGGAGTTAGGTCCCTTACACTAGGCCGGTGATCCCGTGTTACACAAGCAAGAGTTCCCTACAGATAATAGCGCTTCACCAGCGCCTGTCCCTCGTGCTAGGCGTCGTCGACCTGGTTTTTGGTTTTTTGTCCTGGCCTTTGTTTTCCTGTTACTGGCGTCTGGCCTAAGCCTCTACAATATTTGGCAGGCCCATCAGGCGGAGCAAGCTACGGCTGCAGCCATTCACGCCCTGCCTCCCCAGATCCAGGAGGCCATACATCAAGGAGAAACAACTCCTAGCGGTCAGCGGCCAGATCCCGACTGGCCTATGCCCGTGGCTCAAGTGGAGGGAGAGGAAATCATTGGCGTTCTAGAAGTTCCCCGGACCGGCCTAGTCCTGCCCATCTTGTCCACTTGGGACTATGATAAATTGAAGCGTTTCCCCTGCTATTATCATGGATCTATTTACCGTAAAGATGCGGTTTTTTGCTCTCATGACTATCCCTTCCAATTTGGGGGCCTAACGGAACTGGAAGAAGGGGATACGGCCCGCTTTATTGATTGTGCTGGCAATACCTTTACTTATCGCTTCCAGGAACAAGAATACCTCCAACCCACAGACGTAGAAAATATGGTTTTCAAAGATGGCTGGGATCTTACCCTCTTTACTTGTGCCTACAATGGTTTGGCGCGCTATGCCTATCGCTTTGTAGAAGATGGCTATCTAGCTGTCATCCCCTCCCATAATTAGTAATTGTTAGAAGTTCAAGATGAGTTTCGGGGAAAAAAGAGAATAAGAGTCTCTATTTTCCCGGTTTTTCATGCACTTGCTAGGGCATATTACGTTTACAAGAACAGGTTAATTTTGTTAGAATAAGTCGTCAAAGCCCGTCAGGGGCTTTTTTATGGACAAAAATTTTAAGAAAGGAGATGTCAGATGCCTACATTCAACCAACTGGTTAAACAAGGTCGTCAGAGCAAAAAGGAAAAGTCTAAGGCACCAGCCCTGGGCGTAGGGATGAATACGATTAAGAACAACTATTCTCACTACAATTCCCCCCAGAAGCGCGGAGTTTGCACCGTGGTCAAAACAAGTACCCCGAAAAAACCTAACTCTGCCCTGCGTAAAGTGGCCCGTGTCCGCCTCACCAACCAGCAAGAAGTATCCGCTTATATCCCTGGCATTGGTCACAACCTCCAGGAGCACAGCGTCGTCTTAGTGCGTGGTGGTAGGGTTAAAGACCTCCCTGGTGTACGTTACCACGTCGTACGGGGAACCCTGGATGCTGCCGGAGTCAACAACCGTGCCCAAGGCCGGTCCAAATACGGTACCAAACGACCCAAGTCTGCGAAGTAAGCTTCGGCAGTTGTGTTGACGTGTTTTCACAATCATCTGCCCTCTTTTACATATAGGTCAAAGGGCGACATGGTGATTGGCACACACGTAATAACACGTGAGTACCTATGATTTCGGATAATCCGCATAATCATGAAAGGAGGGAAGCAAGATGCCTAGAAAAGGTCATGTCCCCAAAAGAGAAATCTTACCTGACCCCGTTTACCACGACCTCAAGGTCGCCAAGCTGATCAATACGGTCATGCTGGACGGTAAGAAGGGTCTCGCTCAAAGAATTGTTTATTGTTCCTTCGACATCATCAAGGATAAAACTGGTGAAGAAGGTATTGAGACTTTTAACAAAGCACTAGAAAATGTCATGCCTGTCCTCGAAGTTAAGGCTCGCCGGGTTGGTGGTTCTAACTACCAGGTCCCTATCGAAGTCAGACCCGAGAGAAGGCAAACCTTAGCCTTGCGCTGGATTGTTACTGCTGCGCGTGATCGGAACGAACGCACCATGAAAGAACGCCTCGCGGCGGAAATTATGGATGCTGTTAACGGCCAGGGTGCAGCCTACAGACGCAAGGAAGAAATGCACAGGGCAGCTGAGGCCAACCGTGCCTTTGCCCATTATCGCTGGTAGTCCGGCTTTTCACCGGAGAAAGGAGTTTGAGCCACATGGCCAGACAATTCTCAATTAAAGATACGAGAAATATTGGCATCATGGCCCATATTGATGCTGGTAAGACCACCACTACAGAACGGATCTTGTACTATACAGGCAAAATCCATCGTCTGGGTGAGACCCATGAGGGCGCTGCCACCATGGACTTCATGGAGCAGGAACAAGAGCGGGGAATTACGATTCAATCCGCCGCGACCACTGCCCAGTGGAGACATTGCCGCATTAACATCATTGACACACCGGGACACGTTGACTTTACTGTTGAGGTTGAACGTTCTCTGCGTGTGCTTGACGGTGCTGTTACCGTCCTAGATGCCAAGAGTGGCGTAGAGCCTCAAACTGAAACGGTTTGGCGCCAAGCGGATACCTACAAGGTTCCCCGCATGGCCTATGTCAATAAGATGGACGTCTTGGGCGCTAATTTCTTTAACGTCGTAGACATGATGAAGGAGCGCTTAGGCGCGAATGCTGTTCCCATTCAACTGCCTATCGGCAAAGAGGACAACTTCCGGGGCATCATTGATCTCATGACCATGAAGGCTGAACTCTATGAGGCCGACGACCAGGGCAAAACCTTTGTTGTCGAAGAGATACCTGAGGACTTGCAGGAAATTGCTCAAAAATGGCACGAGGATTTAATCGAAGCTATTTGCGAGACGGATGAAGAACTATCCGATAAGTATCTGGCCGAGGAGGAAATTACGGAGCAAGAGCTGCGTAAGGCCCTGCGTAAGGCTACGGTTACCAATGAAATTGTTCCTGTAACCTGCGGATCTTCTTACCGCAACAAGGGCGTACAAATGCTCTTGGATGCCATTGTAGATTACATGCCTTCACCTCTGGATATTGAGGCCATTAAGGGTGTCAACCCTGATACGGAAGAAGAAGAGAAGCGCCACGCTTCGGACGAAGAACCCTTCTCCGCCTTGGCTTTCAAGATCATGACGGACCCCTACGTGGGTAAGCTGTGCTTCTTCCGGGTTTACTCCGGTACCCTAGAGGCTGGTTCTTACGTCTACAACACGAGTAAAGGCAAGCGTGAGCGGATCGGCCGCCTACTCTTGATGCACGCTAACCACCGCGAAGATATTGATAAGGTCTATGCCGGTGATATCGTAGCGGCAGTTGGGCTCAAGGACACCGGTACTGGTGACAGCTTGTGTACGGAAGAAAGCCCGATCATTTTGGAGTCTATGGAATTCCCAGAGCCGGTTATCTCCGTCGCTATTGAGCCTAAGTCCAAGGCCTCTCAAGAGAAGATGACGGTTGCCCTGCTTAAGCTAGCAGAAGAAGATCCTACTTTCCGTACCTATACGGACACGGAAACCGGCCAAACCCTGATTTCAGGGATGGGTGAGCTCCACTTGGAAGTCATTGTGGACCGCCTCTTCCGCGAGTTCCGCGTCGAAGCTAACGTAGGTAAGCCTCGTGTAGCCTTCAAGGAAACCATTACCAAGCCTGCACGTGCCCAAGGCCGCTTCGTCCGTCAATCGGGCGGCCATGGCCAGTACGGTGATTGTGTCTTGGAAGTTGAACCCTTGGAGTCCGGTGCAGGCTTTGAGTTTGTGGACAAGATTGTGGGTGGGGTCATTCCTAAGGAATATATCCCTGCCGTACAAGCAGGTGTCGAAGAAGCGATGAAGTCTGGTACCATCGCAGGTTATCCTGTCGTAGATGTCCGGGTGACCCTGGTGGATGGTTCCTACCACGAGGTTGACTCCTCAGAAATGGCCTTCAAGATTGCAGGATCCATGGGCTTCAAGGAAGCTATGAGACTGGGTTCTCCTGTGCTTCTTGAGCCCGTTATGAAGGTTGACGTCGTGGTGCCTGAGGAATACTTAGGCGATGTTATGGGCGATATCAGCTCCCGCCGGGGCCAAATCACCGGCACGGAAGCCAGATCCAACGCCATGAACATTCATGCCTACGTACCTCTTTCTGAGATGTTTGGTTACGCGACCAGCCTGAGGTCCAGCACCCAGGGCCGCGGTACCTTCGTCATGCAGACTGACCACTTCGAACCCGTTCCCAAGAGCAAACTCGAAGAAATCACTCAATAAGCATTTTGCAAACCGCCGTTGCCTGTTACACGGCGGTTTGCCAGGAGATAATTGCTAAATATCTCTAGATGTGTAAAATAGATAAAGTGACAGGATATTGCCAATTTAGATTTCAGTTATAACTGTACATAAGGAGGAAGTTCTCAATGGGCAAAGCCAAATTTGAAAGAAACAAACCCCACGTAAACGTGGGTACTATCGGTCACGTTGACCACGGTAAAACCACTCTTACCGCTGCAATCACCAAGGTTCTCTCCCTTAGGGGTGAAGCCAGCTTCACGGATTATGCCAATATCGACAAGGCACCAGAAGAAAGAGAACGTGGTATCACCATCAACTCTTCTCACGTTGAGTACGAGACTGATAACCGCCACTACGCCCACGTAGACTGCCCGGGGCACGCCGACTATATTAAGAACATGATCACCGGTGCTGCTCAGATGGACGGTGCTATCCTCGTAGTATCTGCAGCAGACGGCCCCATGCCTCAGACGCGTGAGCACATCCTGCTCGCCCGCCAGGTTGGTGTTCCTGCCATCGTAGTCTTCCTGAACAAGGCTGACCAATCTGACCCCGAACTGATCGAACTGACCGAGATGGAAGTTCGCGAACTCCTCAATGAGTACGACTTCCCCGGCGACGATACCCCAATCATCGTTGGCTCTGCTCTCCAGGCTCTGGAGTCCACGGAAACCGACCCCCAGGCTGACGTTTACAAGCCCATCAATGACCTCATGGAGGCAGTTGATAGCTTTATCCCCACGCCTGCCCGCCCTGTGGACCAGCCCTTCCTGCTCCCTGTCGAAGACGTATTCACCATCTCTGGCCGTGGCACCGTTGCTACCGGTCGTGTAGAGCGTGGTACCATCCACATGAACGAGCCTGTTGAGGTTGTTGGCCTGCAGGATGAGCCTCTTAAGACTGTTGTTACCGGTATCGAAATGTTCCATAAGATGATGGACGAAGGCGAAGCTGGCGATAACGTTGGTCTGCTCCTCCGTGGTGTTAACCGTACCGATATTGAGCGCGGCCAAGTTATTGCTAAGCCTGGCTCTGTACACCCCCACACCAAGTTCTCTGCTCAGATCTACGTTCTGACCAAAGACGAGGGTGGCCGTCACAGCCCCTTCTTTACCGGTTACCGTCCTCAGTTCTACTTCCGTACAACTGACGTTACCGGTGTTGCCCACCTGCCTGAAGGCATTGAAATGTGCATGCCTGGCGACCACGTCACCATTAATGTTGAACTGATTACCCCAGTCGCTATGGAAAAGGGTCTGAAGTTCGCTATCCGTGAAGGTGGTAAGACCGTCGGTTCCGGTACTGTTTCCGATATCGTCGAATAATTAAGGCCTGAGTTAATGCTTAAAATAGCCCCCAGCTGGGGGCTATTTTGTTATACTCTAAATGCTGTGAAGACCCTTATAATTGGCAATTGGGGTCCTTTTGCCTGCTTTTTTCTCCACAGCTATTCTTGATACAGCGAGGTAACTACAATGATTCCCCATAAACTTGATCAACACTTCTATATGCTATGTGGTATTGACCGTCGCTTAGCAAAATTTGAGAACATGTTCACCCTCCCTGGCGGGGTTTCCTATAATTCCTATTTTTTAGATGATGAAAAAACAGTCGTATTGGACTCTATTGACCACGCCGTAGCTGAGGGCTTTATAGCTGGTGTGGAGGACCTCCTACAGGGAAGGGATTTAGATGTCCTGGTCTGCCACCATGCCGAACCGGACCATTGCGCGACGATTGTCCAGCTTATGGAAAAATACCCTCATTGCCAGCTCTATGTTTCTGCCCTGGGCTATAAGATCCTCCAGCAGTTTCACCCGCAAATCAGCTACGGAGAAGACCGCCTGGTCCTCCTGGATGAGACGACTACACTTGATACAGGCAAACATCGCTTTTCCTTTATCAAGGCCGCCAATGTACACTGGCCTGAAGTGTTTTTTTCCTTTGAAGAGACCACGGGTACCCTGTTCTCTGCGGATGCCTTTGGCTCTTTTGGAGCTCCAGCAGGTTATATCTACGCAGACCAGTGCGATTATGATCGGGAGTGGCTATATGAAAATCGGCGTTACTACTGCAATATTGTTGGTCGTCAAGGCGCTGCAGTACAGGCTGCCTTGCAGAAAATCAGTAGCTTAGAAATCAAACGGATCTGTCCCGTCCACGGTTTGGTCTTCCGCACGTCTGAGTCCATTGCACATATTCTTGAAAAATATGATCGCTGGTCCCGCTATGCTGCTGAGGATGAAGGCACGGTGATTGTTTACGGTTCTCTCTACAACCAATCCGCAGACCTAGCAGATACATTGGCTGCCTATCTGGCAAACCAGGAAGCTGGTAACATCCGGGCTTATGATGTGTCTAAAACTGATATTTCGGTCATCATTGCAGACCTCTTCCGTTTTTCGCATGCCGTATTTATCTGTAACAACTATAATACGGAGCTTTATCCCCCCATGGATGCCCTCTTGCGAGAACTCATGATGCTGAACTGGGATAACCATGCCTATAGTGTGGTTGGCAACATGTCCTGGGGTGGCCGCGGCGTAAAAATTGCGGAGGAGATTCTTGCTAAGGGCAAGCATTTGAAGGCGGTTGGGGAAAGCTTCACCATCAAGTCGAGTCCTAAACAGGCTGATCGCGAGCTTGCCCAGGCCCTGGCTTTAGCTATTGCCCAAGATATGCAGGCCGAAGCCTAACCGTCCTGTTCCGACCGATTGGCATGAACGACCTCTGCCAGCAAGGCTTCCAAGTCTTGCTGGCTTGTGAGGCTAGAAAGGGACCGGCGAAAGCCGGCTGCACCGCGGAGGCCCTTAAAGTAATAGCTCAAGCTTGTGCGGAACTCTCTCATGGCAAGTTCTGGGCCTAGGGCCTGGGCGGAGAGCTGGTAGTGGCGGAAAATATGGTCTGCCCAAGCCTGGCCTTCCGGCGGCTGAAAGGGTCGTTTTTGGTCAGCTGCAAGAATCTCTGCGAAGATCCAAGGGCGGCCAAGGGCTGCGCGGCCTATCATGCAGGCATCTGCTCCATAGGTATCAAGGAGCTTGTGACAGTCATCCCAGGACTGGATATCGCCATTGGCTGCTAGGGGTATTCGGACCTTGCAGGCGGTTTCTCCAATGATGTTCCAGTCCGCTTGACCGCTGTACATTTGTTCGCGCGTGCGAGCGTGCAAGGCTAGGGCCGAAGCCCCGGCCTCTTCTAGGCGCTGGGCAAAGTATGGGGCATTGATGTGGTCCTGGTCCCAGCCAGACCGAAATTTTACCGTAACTTCTTTGCCGTAGGGTAGGGCGGTTTCCACGGCAGCCTCTACAAGGCGGGCGGCCAGGTCAGGGGTTTTCATCAGGGCGGAGCCAGCCCCGGTTTTCACGACTTTCTTTACAGGACAGCCCATGTTGAGATCAATGCAAGCGGTTTGGCTATACAGAGGGTGGTTCAAGAGCCGGGGGATGGCTTTTTTAAGGTCCAGGGGATCGAAGGCAAACAACTGAATCGTGGCGGGTCCCTGGAGGGAGGAAATATCTAGGTAGCGGGCATTATGGTCAAAACTTGGATCATAGACGATGGCGCGGGCAGAGACTAATTCCGTAATGGTTAAGCCAGCCCCCCAGTCTTCACAGATGCGGCGAAAAGCCAAGCCTCCTGGCCCTGCCATCGGAGCCAGCTGCAGGCGGTTTTTTAGCTCTCTTCCTGCCCAGCAGAGGGGGCTGCTTAGGGTCCAGCTTTGTGACCTTTGTCGGTAGTCTTTAGGAACTCTCATGTAAAATTTAAAAAAACTTCTCTTTTATTTTATTAGCTAATACTTTATCCTATGTTAAGGCAGGGGGACGAGTCCCCACCCCTTAGCACGCTTATGTACTATAATATAGGATATTAACAAATTTTCTTGGTCCATGACCCTATTGGAGGATAAACAATGAATAGAAAACTACGCGGCTTTAGCCTAGCCCTGGTAATGTTAGTCAGCATGTCCCTGCTCCTTTCTGGATGCGATAAATTGGGACTGGGTGGCTCAGATAAGGGTATGGAAGTACCAACCATGGCTCCCACGGTAGAGGGTGTTGAACTCTCCCGCGATAACAAAGGCCTCACAGAAGCTGACCACCAATACCTGGCTTATGCCAAGGAGAAGTGGACAAATCTGGAAAAGGGTCTAGAAAACTTTGGCGAGAAAATGCCGGGCTACGTGGATGACATCATGAAAACGGCCAAGTATGTAGACTCCTATCCGGACTATGTCAAAACCCGCAAAGCCCTGCTCGAGGTAGCCGGGCAAATTGAGGCCGTAGATCCGGACCAAACGCCTGAACATTTTAAGGAAGTCTATAACAAGTTATATCTCAGCGCCAACCGGGTCCGCCATATGCTCATGCAGATTGAAGACAAAAATGCCACCAATCTGCCTGCTATTTATGACACAACCAAGGCAGAGATTCAGCCCTTTAAGGAGGCTCTGGAGCAGTTCTTCACCCAGGTAGACAGTCAAGGCCTAGACGCTGCGGCAGCCAATGTGCCACCCACTGATTGGGAAGCTGAAAAGACCCGCCACGACGGCCTTGATCTCCGCAATACCCTGAATGTAGCTGACTATGGCCTTAAATGGGGCTCCAGCCGTTGGCAGGTCATGGGCGTTGAGGGAATGCAGGAAGGTGGCGCCACAGCCGAAACGCTCTCCTATAACAAGGTAGCCTACCAATACAACACTGTATTGACCTACCACTTTAATGAATATGGCCAACTGGATTCCTACACCTTTGACTTTGATGCTGGTAGCTTTGACCGCGGCAACAACGAGGATCCCGTTTATGACGATGTACTTGAACTGTCTGCCATCGTAATGTATTACTTCATCAACCCCACGCCGGCCGTTCCCCAGCAACCCGTCTTTGATGGCGTGAATGGCTATACAGTTTCTTTTGATCCCCCGGCTGAGCGTGTCCTGCTCTCTGGTAACCCCGAGAGCCTGACCCTAGTAGTCGAAGGCAAGACAGTTGACGAAGCAAATGCTGAATAACACCTGAGCGTCTAAAATCCTCAGTGAGTTTCCAAAGATGATGGCACGTGAGCCCCTAGCCCCGTGCCATCATCTTTTCTATGGACCCATCTAAGAGGCGGGCAAGTGGGTAAAAAGCCGACCTAATTGTCCACATTTTTATCAAAAGGAAACTGCAGGCTTTCTGCCACAATGTCCCCGGGGGAGCTTAGAAAACTTGCCCAATTTAATCTCTGGTAAACTCCAGAAACTTTCAACTTTACACAAAGAATAGCCGGCCTTATAATAAAGAACAGTTGCCTAAGGCACAGGCTACATCCTGCCTGCCTGCACTATACATATCACTAGAGGGGGATCCCAGATGAAAGTTTACACCGCAGACAAAATCCGCAATATTACCTTGGTTGGCCATTCCGGCGCCGGTAAAACCAGCCTCGTTGAGGCCATGCTCTACAACAGTAAGGCCTTGGACCGTATGGGTAAGGTCACCGACGGCAATACCGTATCGGACTTTACTGAAGAAGAGATTGCCCGCGGTTCTTCAATTAATACCAGCTATGCAGCCTGTGAATGGAAAGACTGCAAGATTAACCTGATCGATGCTCCAGGTGATTTCGACTTCTTAGGCGAACAAAAGCTGGCCATGTTTGCGGGTGATGTAGCCCTCGTAGTGGCCTCTGCCCGCGATACAGAAGCGGCTGTAGGTGCAGACAAGGCTATACGCCAGGCCGAAAAGACCAACATGCCTGTCGCTATGTTTATCAACCGGGTTGATGAACCTAATGCCAGCTACGCCAAAGCCGTAGAGGCTTACCAAGAGGCCTTCGGTAGCAAGGTTGTGCCCCTGTCCATTCCTATCGTGGAAAATGAAAAAATGACCGGCTTTGTCGATGTGCTCAACCATAAGGCGTACAAGCTGGGTGACCGGACTGAGGCCAACGAAATTCCTATTCCTGCTGAATTTGAAGAACCTTGCAGTCATTATTACAATGCCCTAATGGAGCAAATCGCCGAAACCAACGAAGAGCTGATGATGAAGTTCTTTGACGATGAGCCCTTCACTGCCGAAGAAATTGAAATGGGCATGGTGCATGCGATTTCAGAAGAAACCTTAATTCCCGTCTTTGGCGGTTCTGCTGTCAACGATATGGGGGTCACTTTCTTTATGGATACCGTAGCACGGTATTTCCCCCGTCCTACCCGCAGGTCTCCCGTGGAAGCCAGCCAGGCTGGCGGCGAAGTGATTGAATTGCCCTGCGACAGCAAGGGCCCCTTGGCAGCCTTTGTCTTCAAAACCATCATGGACCCCTTTGTAGGCCGTATCTCCCTCATCCGGGTCTTCTCCGGGGAGTTTGACGCTTCTGATAACGCCTATAACCTGACCCAGGATGCTGAAGAACGCATTAACGGCCTCTACGTTATGCGGGGTAAAAAGCAGTTCGAAGTCGATAAGCTTTATGCCGGAGATATTGGTGCCTTAACCAAGCTCACCGCCACTAAAACCAACGAGACCCTCTCCTTAAAGGACCAAGCCATAGCGGTTAAGCCTGTCCCCATGCCTGTGCCTTGCCTAACAATGGCGATCACTTCCGTTAAGTCTGGCGAAGAAGATAAGGTAATGCAGGGGATGAACCGTCTAGCTGATGAAGATATCTCCTTCACCATTGCCAACGATGCGGAAACCTCCCAGATGCTCTTGTCTGGCCAAGGCGAAATCCAGCTCATGACCCTCTGCAGCAAGCTCAAAAATAAATTCGGCACGGAGGCGGTACTCTCTGATGCCCGCGTACCCTACCGCGAAACGATCCGCAAAAAGGTCCGTGTCCAAGGTAAGCATAAGAAGCAAACCGGCGGGCACGGTCAATACGGGGATGTTTGGATTCGTTTTGAGCCCGGTACAGAGGATGCACTAGAATTCTCTGAAGAAGTCGTAGGCGGCGCAGTGCCGAAGAACTACTTCCCCGCTGTAGAAAAAGGCTTGCAGGAAGCCGTTAAAGAAGGGCCACTTGCGGGTTACCCCGTCGTTAAGCTGAAGGCCATTCTGGACGATGGTTCCTACCACGATGTAGACTCTAACGAAATGTCCTTTATCCAGGCAGCTCGTTTGGCCTACCGCAACGGTTTACCCCAGGCAGACCCCATCATCCTGGAGCCCATCTCTTCAGTTAAGATTCATATTCCTGACAGCTACCTTGGCGATATCATGGGTGACATGTCCAAGCGCCGTGGCCGTATTCTCGGCATGGGCGCAGACCCAGAAGAAAGTGGTTACCAAGTGGTAGACGCTGAAGCTCCTACCTCAGAGTTGATGAAATATGCAACGGACCTCCGGTCTATGACCCAGGGCCGTGGCTACTTCAGCATGGAGTTTGCCCGCTACGAGCAGGCCCCCGGTGAGGTTTCTCAAAAGGTCATTGCTATGGCCCAGGCAGAAAAGGAAGAATAACCAGGCTAGGGCTAAAGATTGCCAGCTTGCTATAAATCTTTATAATATAGCTAGGGGACAAAACCCTAGCTATATTTTTTCTTTTTCGAAGGAGGAAAGCTTCTCAATGTCAGATTCTGATCCTGGAGGGGGACATTATTTTATCCTGCTCCAGTCCTATCCTAGCCTTGTGCTATTTTTTCTCTTAGCATTCTTTCTGGCTGGACTCTATGCTTTCGCAACGGCCTATGCGGCTGTCATACCTCGCCTAGATGAAGATGAATTGAACGACCGCCTGGCGTCTAATCCAGACCGCCTGCACGCGATCCTCAAGCTCAAAGCTCAGCGCCGACGCTTTTTGAGCTCTATTAACGCAATCAAAATTACCAGTTTAATCTTCTTATCCTGGGCCATCACCTGTCCACTGGAGGACTTTTTTCAGGCGGCCCTGCCAAGCCAGCTAGCCTGGTTGACCTATCTTTTCATTGGTCTGGTGCTTGTTTTGATCATTTTCTTAATCCTAGCCTTTGCCCGCTCCTTCCCGCAAGAACTTGCCAAGCAGGATGTGCTGAATTTCTCTCTCAAGGGCTACAAATACTACATGTTTTTTAGTAACCTTCTCACGCCTTTGAGTCGTCCTGCCCTGGCCATTTCTGACGCCCTCCTGAAGAAGCGTCAGATTGACCCTGATGGACGCGACCTCATGATTTCGGACCAGGAGGTCAAAGACCTTTTGGAGCACAGTGCGGAAAGTGAGGAGGGGGAGTTCCTGGAGAACGTCTTTGCTTTTGGTGACAAAACGGTAGGGGACTGCATGACCCACCGCATGGATATGGTAGCGGTAGAAGCCGATATTTGTCTGGACGAGCTCTTAAAGGTCGTCGAAGATGAGAAATATACCCGTATTCCTGTCTACCGAGAAGACATCGATCATATTATTGGCTTGGTGTATATCCGGGATATCCTGCTCTTTGCGGCTAAACACCAAAATGACCCTTTTAGTATGGACCTTATTCTTAAGGAGGCCAGCTATACCCCAGAAACTCAGTCTATCGCCAAGCTTTTCCGGCAAATGCAGCTAGAAAGCGTTCATATGGCAATTGTCATCGATGAATATGGTGGAACGGCTGGCCTGATTACCCTGGAAGATGTCCTGGAGGAGATCGTGGGTGATATTGAGGATGAATACGACGACGATGAGGAGGACTTCTTGCCCCTGGGGCCTGGTGAATGGTTGGCTGACTCTGGTTTGACCTTGGAGGACCTCTCAGAATACTTAGATAAGGACTTCCCCTCCGACGACTATGATACGGTTGCTGGCCTGGTTATCGGCCTTCTAGACCGTATTCCGGAGGCCGATGAACAAGCAGAGGTCCGCTACCAGGATTATCTGTTTAAGGTTTTATCTATGGACGATAAGCGTATTGAAAAAATCCTCATCCAATATGCACCCGAAGCGCCTCAGGAAGAAAATATGGCAGCCCAAGAAAACCTGCTATAATAGTCAAGTTGTTTATAAAATACGTACGGCCCTGTGGCCGGACAAAAAAGGTGAGTATATGAGTAAAGACATGAACGAAAACTGGAAGTCTGATGAGCAAAGAGCAGAGCGCAAAGAACGCCTGCAAGCCCAAAAGACTGCAGACGGCGGTAAAAAGAAGATCCGCAAGACCTTTAACCTCCGCAATTTTCTCATTATCGTAATCATCATAGCTGCTATATTGGGCCTGTGCGTCATGGGTTTAATTAACTCTGGCTACAAGGAGAAGCACCAGGTAGCAGCCTTAGTCAATGGCAAGTACGAAGTCACTCCCTTGGAAATGAACTATACCTTGGGGTCTAGCTTCAACCAGATGTTCAGAACTTCAGCCTTCCATGTAGACGGCAAGTCTATGTTGGTTAACCCTCAACTGGATCCCGAGGCCCAGAGTCTTCGTCCCTTGCGCGATATCTTGATTGACAATTTCGGCAAGAGTGCAAGTCAGACTTACGCAGTTTATGACCAAGCCATCCAGGCAGGCTACGAAATTGGTGAAAAGGAACATGAAGCTTTTAACCGTTTCAAGCAGAACATAGAGATGAGCGCAGCCCAGCAGCAGATGAACCCTAATCATCTCTTGAGTCTGCTCTTTGGTCGTGGTGCTAACTTCAAGTCCTTGCAGCCCATCCTCGAACGTCACTTCTTAGCTGCCCGCTATCAACTGGATACCCAGAACGCTTATGAATTTACTGATGCGGAATACGATGCTGAATATGAGGCACATCCTGAGCTTTACGATTATGTAAGCTTCCACGCCTTCGGCTTTAACAATGCCACGCCAGACCGTGATAACTCTCTTGATGAGGATACGGACAAGCCTGAAAGCGATCAGGCAGAGGAAGAAACCGCTGAGGATGAAAACGCTCAGAAGGCTGAGCAAGCTGCTGACCTCGAGGACGAAGACGCTGAAACTAAAGAAACTGAAGCTGAGGAAAGCGAAGCCGAGCGCAATGCCCGCCTCAATGCGGAAGCCTTGACCAAGGCCCAGGCTATGGCCGATGCCTCCACTAGCTTCGAAAAGTTCCGGCATGAAGCCATGGCTTATACCTTAGCTGAAGACCGTCACCTCCTTGAGGACGAGGATGCTACCTTGGTCAAACGCGCCAAGTACACAGACCTTTCTCCTTCTTTCTCCGCCTGGCTCTTTGATGCAGCGCGTGAAGAAGGGGACACCACGGTGATTAGTGATAATGGCCGGCACTCTGTACTCTACTTTGTTTCACGCGACCGCGATGAGGCCAGAACCTATAGCTCACGTCACATCTTGATCAGAGATAAGAGCTTAGAAGAAGGGGCAGAAGCCGAAGCCAAGGCCGCTGCGGAAAAGATCCTAGATGAATACAATGCTGGCGATAAGACCGAAGAGGCCTTTGCCGCTCTAGCAACTCAGTATTCCCAAGATCCAGGTTCTAAAGACCAGGGCGGCCTCTACGAAGATACCCAGCCCGGTCGCTTTGTGAAGGCCTATGAAGAATGGTGTCTGGACCCTGCTCGCCAGGAAGGCGATGTGGGTATGGTCCGTGTTGAAGGTGAAGAAAGCGGTGGATACTCTGGCTACCACATCGTTTACTTCAAGGGACTGGGCGAAAGCGTATGGAAGACCCAGGCCAAGCAAGCTATGGCTCGCCAAAAGTTTGCAGATGCCCTGAAAGCTCAAGAGGATAGCTACTCTTTTGAACCGCGGGAAGACAGTATGAGCTTAGTTCTGCCGATTGATCAGGCCGCACTAGAATCAGTAAGAGAGAGCATTCAAGATCTGGCCAAATCTGTTCAGGAAGAGCCTTCAGAGAAGCCCGGTGATGCGGAAACAGCACCTGGAGAGGCCGAGGCCGCATCCACTACAGAAGCCGAAGCCCCTCAAGAGGAAGAGAGCTCAGCCCAAAAGTAGTGATCGACAACTATATAGCAAGTATAGAAAAGCGCCAGGCCAAGTGCCTGGCGCTTTGGTTTATCAAGTCTATTTCAAGCGAAGCCGCCTTTCAGACATAAAAAAAGCATGCCTAGACATGCTACAAAAAATTTGGTAAAATACTCTACTGTGTCACTATGCCTAGAAAGCCGTCTGCTTTTTGGGCGGAAGTTCCGAAAAGACTTCCTAGGAGCTGCTGAAATGCAGAATTTATAGGGTGATTATAGCACATTGAACAGTGCCGTCAAGCTGGACGGCACAAGCCGTTGACGAAACGGCTAGGTCGAGAGGTAATCGTTGATGGTAAAACCGGTTCAGTATGGACGCGCCACCAGAATGTCTTACGCCAAGATTGACGAAGTCATTGATATCCCCGATTTGGTAGCAGTGCAAAAAGATTCCTACCAATGGTTCTGGGATAAGGGTTTACAGGAAGTATTTGATGAAGTTTCTCCAATTACGGACTATTCCGGCGATGTGGAGCTTTCTTTTATGGAGGCAGAGTTCGATCCCAGCCACCCCAATAACCCTGTCAGAGTCAGCAAGGAGAGAGATGAGAACTACGCCGCACCTCTACGGGTTAAGGTCCGTCTCCACAACAAGAAAACCGGTGAAGTGAAGGAGCAGATGATCTTTATTGGGGACTTCCCCATTATGACGGATACCGGTACCTTCATTATTAACGGCGCTGAACGGGTGGTGATCAGCCAGATTGTACGTTCTCCTGGTGTTTACTTTGATTCCCGCAAGGATAAAAACGATGTGACCTTGTTCAGCTCCCAGTTTATCCCCAACCGGGGGGCCTGGCTGGAATATGAGACGGATGCGAATGGCCTAGTTTGGATCAGGGTTGACCGTACCCGTAAATTCCATATCACCATCTTGCTCCGAGCCCTGGGTTATTCAACCGATAAAGAACTGTCTGAGCTTTTCGGCGGGGAATCCCGTATTATGCAGACTGCTGAAAAGGATGGTTGCCGTAACCAGGAAGAAGGCTCACGGGAAATGTTCCGTAAGCTCCGTCCGGGTGAGGTCTATACCTCTGAAGGTGCCAAGACCTATATTGAGAATATGCTCTTTGACCCCAAACGCTATGACCTAGCGCATGTGGGTATCTATAAAGTCAATAAGAAACTAGCCCTGTATAACCGTCTGCCTGGCCATGTTTGTGCGCAAAATGTAGTAGACGACCAGGGTGAACTGCTCTGTAGAGAAGGGGACGTCTTTGACCGTGAAACCGCTCGGGCCATCCAGTATGCCGGAATAAATGAAGTTTTTATTCATCCTGTTACTTTTGTTGGTCACCAGCGCTTTGTGGACGACCGCACCCTGAAGGTTAACGGCAATAACCGTGTAGATCTCCTGACCTACTTGGGCCGTTTCTTTAATGAGGAAGAACTGGCTGACATAGACCCCGAGGCCTTAGATATTTCGGAGCTAGTCTACAAACCGGTCCTGGATGAGCTCATTCAGGAGTACCAAGCTGATCCCCAGGAAAAGAGCCTGAAAAATATGCTCAGAGAGGCCCGCTACCTGCTCCTGCCTTTCCACCTGACCATGGACGATATTATTGCTTCCATCTCCTACTTTATTGGCTTGGAATACAATGTGGGCGAAATTGACGATATTGACCACCTGGGTAACCGCCGCATCCGTTCGGTTGGTGAACTCCTACAAAACCAAGTGCGTATCGGTTTCTCCCGTATGGAGCGCAACATTCGCGAACGTATGCAGTCCATGCAGGATCTGGACAGCGCCACTCCGCAGCAAATTGTCAACTCTCGGCCGGCCTCAGCAGTCATTAAGCAATTCTTTGGATCTTCCCAGCTATCGCAATTCCTTGACCAGCCCAACCCCTTGGCCGAGATTACCCATAAACGCCGTTTGACGGCTTTGGGCCCAGGCGGCCTCTCCCGCGAACGGGCCAACTTTGAAGTCCGTGACGTCCACTCTTCGCAGTACGGACGTATGTGTCCTATTGAAACGCCAGAAGGCCCCAACATCGGCTTGATCAACTCCCTGGCCATTTACGCCAGAATCAATAAGTACGGCTTCATTGAGACCCCTTACCGGATTTATGACCACAAGAAGGGGGTTGTCACCCGGGAAGTCCGTTATATGACAGCGGACGAGGAAGACCTCTACAATATTGCCCAGGCCAACGAACCCTTGGATGAGGATGGTGCCTTCATTAATAAGAAGGTCGTTTGCCGCTGGCGGGATGAATTTAAGGAACTGGACCCTTCTGAAATCGAATACATGGACGTTTCGCCTAAACAACTCGTTTCAGTTGCCACCTCCTTGATTCCCTTCTTAGGCAATGACGACGCTAACCGTGCCCTCATGGGATCCAACATGCAGCGTCAGGCTGTCCCCCTCATTCAGACGGAAGCCCCCTATGTGGGGACCGGGATGGAATACCGGGCCGCCAAGGACTCTGGCGTATGTGTCGTGGCCAAGCATCCCGGCATCGTTAGTCATGTCACTGCTGATACGATTACGATCACCCGAGATGATGGCACTGAAGATTTATATGAGCTGCAGAAGTACCAAAGGTCTAACCAGGGAACCTGCGATAACCAGCGCCCCTTAGTCAAGAAAGGGGAGAGGATTGACCAGGGCGAAATTATCGCCGATGGTCCCTCTACCGATAATGGCGAATTGGCCTTGGGCCGTAATGCCTTAATTGGTTTCATGACTTGGGAGGGCTACAACTTTGAAGACGCCGTTCTCATCTCCGAACGCCTGGTCCAGGATGACGTTTATACCTCTATCCATATTAGTGAGTATGAGTGTGAAGCCCGCGATACCAAACTCGGACCGGAAGAAATCACCCGGGAAATTTCTAATGTGGGTGATGAAGCCCTAGCCAACCTGGACGAGGAAGGTATTGTACGGATTGGTGCCGAAGTCCGGGCGGGTGACATTTTGGTTGGTAAGATTTCCCCCAAGGGAGAAACAGAACTTACCCCAGAAGAGCGTCTCTACCGTGCGATTTTCGGTAAAAACATCCGTGAGGTCCGCGACACCTCAACCAAGGTTCCTCACGGAGAGTCCGGTATTGTGGTGGACGTCCATACCTTTACCCGGGAAAACAACGATGAGTTAAAACACGGCGTCAATAAGATGGTCCGGGTATATGTCGCCCAGAAACGTAAGATTTCTGTGGGTGATAAGATGGCCGGCCGCCATGGTAATAAGGGTGTTATCTCTCGGATCCTACCTGTGGAAGATATGCCCTTCATGCCTGATGGCACGCCTCTGGACATTGTCTTGAACCCCCTGGGCGTACCCTCCCGTATGAATATCGGCCAGCTTCTAGAGGTCCACATGGGCCTGGCAGCCAAAAGTCTGGGCTGGAAGGTGGCCACTCCAGTATTTGACGGAGCATCTGAAAAGGATGTTTCCGAAGCCTTTAAGCAAGCGGGCATCTCGCCAGACGGTAAAACCGTTCTTTATGATGGCCGTACGGGTGAGCCTTTTGAAAACCGCATCACGGTAGGCTACATGTACTATCTCAAGCTCAACCACTTGGTTGATGACAAGATCCACGCCCGGTCTATCGGACCCTACTCCCTGGTCACTCAGCAACCTCTGGGCGGTAAAGCACAGTTCGGTGGCCAGCGCTTTGGGGAAATGGAAGTTTGGGCTCTGGAGGCTTACGGCGCAGCCAATAGCCTACAAGAGATCCTTACCGTCAAGTCCGACGATATCCAAGGCCGCACCAAGACCTATGAAGCCATTGTTAAGGGCGCTAATATCCCTGAACCTGGCATTCCAGAGGCCTTCAAGGTCCTGGTCAAGGAAATGCAGTCCCTGGCTCTGGATGTAGAAGTATACTCTGCAGACGATACTAAGATGGAGCTGCCAGAGAATGACGATGAGGACGAAGTGGATCCTGCCAAGATTCGTGAGTACTTTGGCAGGGCTGCTGCAGTAGGCCTCGGCCAATCCGGCTTCTCCACAGGCTCTTTCAATGAGGACGGAGAGCTGGAAGATAGCGGCGACTACTTGGACGACGATTATACGAATGATGACGATGATAGCGATTTGGATTAGGAATGAGGGGTAAATAGCATGGCTGAAATTAAGAACTTTGAAAGTATTGGCATCAGTTTAGCCTCTCCGGAAAAAATCTTAGAGTGGTCTCACGGGGAAGTCACCAAACCAGAAACCATCAACTACCGCACGCTCAAGCCTGAGCGCGACGGGCTTTTCTGCGAACGCATTTTTGGACCTACCAAGGACTGGGAATGCCATTGTGGTAAATATAAGAAGATCCGCTATCGCGGTATTGTCTGCGACCGCTGCGGTGTAGAAGTAACCCGGGCCAAGGTCCGGAGGGAGCGCATGGGTCACATTAAGCTGGCTGCGCCTTGCTCCCATATCTGGTTCTTCAAGGGTACACCTTCAAGGTTAGGCCTGGTCCTAGACATGAAGCCACGCGATTTAGAGAAAATTCTCTATTTTGCCGCCTATATTGTGCTGGACCCCGGCCAAACAGACTTTGCCTATAAAGAACTCATCACTGAAGGTCAGTACCGGGAGGCGGAGGCCAAGTATGGCCGTAATTCCTTTGATGCCCGTATGGGTGCGGAGGCCATCAAGATTATCCTAGAGGACCTGGATATTGACCAGATGGCTATTGATCTGCGCGAGGAAATGCGCCAGTCCAAGGGTCAGAAGAAAATTCGCCTGATCCGGCGCTTGGAAGTCATTGAAGGCTTCGCTAAATCTGGGAATAAACCTTCTTGGATGATTTTGGACGTTCTGCCAGTCCTGCCGCCAGAGCTCCGTCCTATGGTTCAGCTGGATGGGGGACGTTTTGCGACATCTGACCTCAATGACCTCTACCGCCGTGTCATCAACCGGAATAACCGGCTCTCCAAATTGATGCACCTGGGTGCCCCGGAAATTATCATTCGCAATGAAAAGCGGATGCTGCAAGAATCCGTGGACGCCCTGATTGACAATGGTCGCCGCGGCCGTGCCGTTACCGGTGCGGGCAACCGGAGGCTTAAATCCTTATCTGACCTGCTGAAGGGCAAGCAGGGCCGTTTCCGCCAGAACCTCTTAGGTAAGCGGGTAGACTACTCTGGCCGTTCTGTTATCGTCATCGGACCTAACCTCCAAATGCACCAGTGCGGCCTACCGCAGGAAATGGCACTGGAGCTGTTTAAGCCCTTTGTCATGCACGAGCTAGAAAAGCGTGAGCTGGCCCACAACATGAAGTCAGCCAAGCGCATGGTTGAGCGTGCAGATGACGCGGTTTGGGAAATCCTGGAAGAAGTTATTAAGGACCATCCCGTCCTGCTCAACCGGGCACCTACCCTGCACAGACTGGGTATCCAGGCCTTTGAGCCTGTCCTAGTTCAGGGCCGGGCTATTAAGCTCCACCCCTTAGCTTGTACCGCCTTCAACGCCGACTTCGACGGTGACCAGATGGCTGTCCACCTGCCCCTGTCTGCTGAAGCACAAGCTGAAGCCCGCTTCCTGATGCTGGCCTCCGGCAACCTACTCAAGCCCCAGGACGGCAAGCCTGTGACCGTACCCACACAGGACATGGTCTTGGGCATTTACTATCTCTCTATGGTGGATGACGGCTGTAAGGGCGAAGGCGGCATCTATACCGACCTAGACGAGGCCATTATGGCCTATGACAAGGGAGATCTGGAGCTTCATGCCAAGATCAAGGTGCGCCTGCAGGGTGAGAAAGACGGCAAGCCTTTCCAACAAACTGTTTCCTCGTCCTTGGGTCGCTTTATTCTTAACTCCGTGATCCCTCAAGACCTGGGCTACGTTGACCGGACCCTTCCTGGCAACGAGCTGGCCCTGGAAATCGACTTCCTCTGCGGCAAGAAGCAGTTAGGGCAGATTATTGCTCGGGCTATTAATAAGCACGGCCTAAACGAGTCCGCCCACATGCTGGACCGCATTAAGAGCTTGGGCTACCACTACTCAACCCTGGGTGGTATCTCTATTGGTATCTTTGACATGGTTGTACCTGAAGTAAAGGAAGCCATGATTGAGGAGGCCGAGGCCAAGGTTGAAAAGATTAACCGCCAGTATGAGCGTGGTATCTTAAATGATGACGGCAGATCTCGTGCGGTCATCGATGTTTGGCGCCGGACTACAGATGACATTACGGAAGCCCTCAAGGCCAACTTAGGTCCTTACAACCCGGTTTTCATGATGTCCAACTCAGGCGCGCGTGGTAATATTAACCAGATTAAGCAGCTGGCAGGCATGCGGGGTAACATGGTAGATACGTCCGGCCGTACGCTGGAAATCCCCATCAAATCCAACCTGCGTGAAGGCATGGCGGTATATGAGTTCTTCATCTCATCCCACGGTGCCCGTAAGTCCTTGTCCGACACCGCTCTAAAAACGGCAGACTCTGGTTATTTGACCAGACGCCTGGTAGACGTAGCACAAGACGTTATTGTAACGGAGGAAGACTGCGGCACCAAAGAGTTTATTGAGGTGGGCCCTGTGGCCGTTGGCTCTGGCGCCAACCGTAAAGTTATCGAGCGTCTGGCAGACCGCATTTCCGGCCGTTATGCAGCAAGAGATATTATTGACCCCGAAACTGGTGAAGTCCTAGTTCCTGAAAACACCATGATCACGGCTGACCAGGCCGAGCGCATTGAAGCACTCAACTTCAAGAAGATTCCTATCCGGTCTAACCTGACCTGTGAATCCCGCCACGGAGTTTGTGCCCACTGCTACGGTAAGAACCTGGCGACGGGTGGCCATACGGTTGTAGGCGAGGCGGTTGGTATTATGTCCGCGCAATCCATTGGTGAACCGGGTACCCAGCTCACCCTGCGGACCTTCCATACTGGTGGCGTTGCATCCTCTGACGATATTACCCAGGGTCTTCCCCGTATTGAGGAACTCTTTGAAGCCCGTAAACCTAAGGGGCAGGCAATTATCGCGGACATCAGCGGCACGGTCCACCTGCAGGAAGATGAAAACCGCAAACGCCAGGTGACTGTCACCAACGAAGAAGGGGAAGTGCAGAAGCTTAATATCCCCATCAACACGACTTTGCTGGTTGAAGATGGAGAGTTTGTAGAGGCGGGCGACCTCATCACGGATGGGTCTGTCAACCCCCATGACATCATGACGATCAAGGGTCCCCGTGGTGTTGCGACCTACATCATTAATGAAGTGCTCAAGGTCTACAAGAACAACGGCGTTGACATCAATGACAAGCATATTGAAATTATCGTGCGCCAGATGCTGCGCATGGTTAAGGTGGAAGATCCCGGTGATACGGACTTCCTAACCGGTACCAATGTGGACTACTTTGTCTTTAAGGATACCAACGAGCGTGTAATCGCCGAAGGCAAGGAAGCTGCGGTGGGTGAACGTGCTCTCATGGGTATTACCAAGGCTGCCTTGGCTACAGAGTCCTTCCTCTCTGCTGCCTCCTTCCAAGAACAGACCCGCGTCCTAACCGATGCGGCCCTCAAGGGGAAGGTTGATAAGCTGAAGGGCCTGAAGGAGAATGTCATTATTGGTAAGTTGATCCCCGCCGGTACGGGGATGCCAGACTACCGTAATATTACCGCTGTCCCGGATGTACCAGAAAACCGTGACCTCTTGCAGATGGCTGTGAACTAAGGGCATAGCCCAAGGTGTAAGAGCCAAAATTTAAAATAAAAACTGCCTCTCCAGCCCTAGGGCAGAGAGGCAGTTTTTTTATGGACAAATACCTTAAAAGGTCCGGGCGTGCAGGTAGTGCATGACAAAGGAGGGAACGTGCTTGACGGTACCTTGCGCCCAGGATTTTACGGCTGGTACAGCGTCCTCCATGGCGTAGGAGTGGCCAGCCAGGGCCAACATGTCTCGGTCGTTGTAGTTGTCACCAAAACACATGACTTGGTCTGGCTGCAAATGGAGTTCATCCAAAACGTAGCGTAAAGCCTTACCCTTGGAAGCCAGGGTGAAATCCTGCCAGTGACGGCCGGAGATCGCTGCCTGGTATTGATCTCCCAACTTGGCAGACAAGTAATCAGAAATGCCTAGGATGCCAGGGGCAGAATAGGCAGAAATTTTAATGATGGTATCCTTAACTTCTCGGATGTCCTTAATCATTATCAGCTTACCCAGACTTTCGAGGTAGAGGTGTTCTTGCTCTTCAGGCAGAGTGAACAGGTAGGTGGCATTTAAGCCGGAGATGACTGGAGTAGCCCCGACTTCTTCAATCGTTTGGAGGATGAGGGGTACGGCCTTCGTGGGCAGGGGAAAGCAGCCAATATGGGTATGGCCGTCGCTGATATGGGCGCCATTATTGGAAAGGAAAATCACATCGTCGGCATACTCTGCCATGAGGGAGGACAGGTTGGTGTAATGCCGGCCAGAAGCAGCCGCAAAAATTAAGCCTGCCTCATGAATGGCGTGAACCATTGCGGGGACATCAGCCTCTAACTCGGGATAAGACTCAGGTAAGAGCGTGCCATCGAAGTCTGATACGATAAGTTTAATGGGCCCTTCTACTGGTACGGCCGCGGCTCGCCGTGTACCCTCAAGAAAATCATCTACCTTCAAGAATTCCTGCATAATTACCTCATTTTAGGTCGCATGGGGTTGACATACTGTCCCCTGAGCCAGGGGACGACTCGACTTCATATTATAGGGGAGCCACCCTTAAATTGCAGGCTTTAATTTTGAACCGATTCCAAATGCAGTTAAACTTTTGTCTATAATAGCTGTGTAAAGGAGGCAAGAACTTTTATGGCAGAGCAAAAGTCCCCACGGGTCAGTAAGGCGAAAACTAAGGCTAAAGGCCGTCCAGATTGGCCCTGGTATACCTACCCGCTTTGGTACCTGTCCTACCTGGCCCTCTGGATTTGGGCAAAAGTTTGCTTCCGTTTTAGTTATGCCTATGGTCCAGGGGTTGAAGCGGCCTTAGAGAGTGAGGAACCCGTACTCTTACTCGCCAATCACCAATCCTTTACCGATCCTATCTTTGTCATGCTGGCCTTGAAAGCCCGGCCGATCCGCTTTGTGGTGGGATATTTCCTGGCTCATGTTTCTAAATTTAAGGGGATGATGCGGGCTTTGCGGGCTATTCCTATCCAGCAATTTGTGGCCGATCCCGCGGCCCTGCGTCAAATCTTGCGAGCCCTCAAAAATCAGGAGCGGGTCTTAATTTTCCCTGAGGGGCAGCGGTCTATTGATGGTAGACCCAGCCCTTTTGATTACGGCACCCTTCGGCTAGCGGCAAAGGCCCAAGCCTGTGTCATTACGGTAAGGCTTTCTGGGGCCTACCTGGCCTGGCCTCGCTGGAATCAAGGGCGGTTTCGCTGTGGCAAGGTGGAGGCCAGACTAGACGTTTTGGCCCGGGCAGGAGAATGGGCTAAACTGGACCAGGCCGGCTGGCAGCAAAAACTCCAGGCCCAACTTTCTTACGATGACCCCGCCTGGGCCCACCGGCACAGCTCAAAATATAGCCGTGGGCGTAAGCTGGCGGGCCTTAGCCTCATCCTGCACGCCTGCCCCGCTTGCGGCAGGGCAGAGGTTATGCAGGCTGATGGCTGGTTGCTTAGCTGCCAAGCTTGTGGCGCGAGCTTCAGGTTTAACGCTAATTACCAAGTGGTCACAGGAGAAAAGGGTCCCCCTGAGCCTGAAAGCCCTCTGCCCTTGCTGGCTGGAGGCCTGGAGGGGCCTAGTGCAAATCAACTCAACCGGGGTTTCATGCCAAAAGACATAGGCGCTTGGCACCACTGGCAAATACAAGAGGAGGGCTCAGCCTGGCAAAGGCTTATCGAGAGGTCAGCGGCGGAGTCAGAAGCTTCAAGGCCGGTGGACCAGGACTCTGTCCTGGCAAGCTGGCTGACCTGGCAAGATCTGGGCAAATTGGGCCTGGGGGAAAGAGACCAAGCCGCCCCTCACTTCCTCGTGACTCTGCCGATTAACTATGAAGACGTGGGCCCCCTCGCCTCGGAGCACAAAGCAGGCAAGCGGCCCGGCCTCCTGCGCCTGAATGCTCGTGGATGTTATTTAGAAGGGCCGGAAGGCAGGGTTCGCCTCCCCCTAAGGCCCGGTAGCCTCTTGATGTTTAGCCAGGGGGACTACGTGCAAGTCAAAAATGGGGAAGCGCTTTTACGTTTATACCCCCACAACCCTTTGGCTGTTATTAGACTTGTTGATCTATCTTTATATTTACATACTAAACTTTACAAGACAAAAAAGTCATAGATGAAGGGCTTTACAGGCCTGACGCCCCCCTGTTTGCTTATTGTTTTTTCTAGCGAAGAAAAAACGCCATTCAAGAAAAACCATGGCCAAGTTGCCTGCTGATCGCCTTTACCCGGGGGTAAACATAGGCAAAGACGATAAAACCCTGTAAGCAGGGCCTTTATCATGAAAAAATATAGTAATAAAGATCGTAATAATGTATAATCGATAGTGCTAGAAGTGAGGTTTAGGGCCAAATGTGGATTGTGACGAATAATCCTTTAGTGAGGGATAAGCTATCTTCTATCGTGGAAGTCCAATACCATGATGAAACCTACCTGGGCATCTTACATGTCATGCGGGACCAAATTCACGAAGGAAACTGCCTCCTAACCCACCCCCTGTCTGGCAGCGTGAAACCAAATGAAACACCCTATAAGTCTGTGCTGATGGCTAGCGGAAAAAGTGGTCAGACGGACTTTGACTCGCTCAAACTGATTGAGTCGGCAGAGGCCACAGCCCAAAAGTTTATTGACTTGCGGCCGCATTACGTGGAAGAGATGCCAGAGAGGGTTAAAGAGGATTGTCAACTGATTGACTACACTCTGATCGTTTCTGCTTTCCCGTCGGCAGGGCTGACCACCCTCTAGCACTAAGCCTGGCAATAAAGCCCAAGCTCGGGCCTTATGCAGATAGAAACTCTAAAGAAAGGAATTTACTAAGGTGAAGCTTCAACTCGGTTACATCGACATTAATGACATTAAGTTCGACAAAAACCCCCGTATTGAAAACGGCGTGCTTTACGTTGATCCCGATGCATTAGTGGCCTCAGTTCTCCAGGATGAACTGATCAAAGACGCACATTTCGAGATAGCCAAACCTGGTGAGAGCATCCGCATCACACCTGTTAAGGATGTCATCCAACCCCGCGTAAAAGTTGAGGGTCCCGGTGGCGTTTTCCCTGGTATGGTGGCTAAGGAAACCACAGTAGGTAGTGGGGTAACCCATGTCCTGCGCGGCATGGCTGTCGTAACGGCAGGCCGCATTGTAGGCTTCCAGGAAGGGATCATCGATATGTCTGGCCCTGGTGCCGACTACACCCCCTTCTCTAAGCTCAATAACCTGGTCTTGGTGATCGAACCTCAAGAAAACTTTAAGCAGCACGAATATGAACATGCCGCCCGTATGGCAGGGTTCAAAATTGCTTGCGAAATTGCAGAATTAGCGAGGGAACTCAGCCCAGATGAAACGGAGACCTTTGAATCTCCTACCATCAAAGAGAGCTTTGAAAACTTCCCCGGCCTGCCCCGTGTAGGCTATGTGCAAATGCTGCAAAGTCAGGGCCTGCTCCACGATACATACGTATACGGCGTAGATGCCAAACGTATCGTACCGACGATCATCAGCCCTACAGAAACTATGGACGGCGCAATTGTTTCTGGTAACTGTGTTTCTGCCTGTGACAAGAACACCACTTACCACCATCAGAACAACCCCGTCGTTGCTGAGCTTTTTAAAGAGCACGGCAAGACCATCAACTTTGTTGGTCAAATTATCACCAATGAGAACGTTTATCTGGCAGATAAGATCCGGTCTTCAGACTGGTCTGCTAAACTGGCAGAATACCTCTCTCTGGATGGTGCAATCATTTCTCAGGAGGGCTTCGGCAACCCCGATACCGACCTCATTATGAACTGCACCAAGATCGAAGATAAGGGTATTAAAACCGTCATCATTACAGACGAATATGCTGGCCAAGACGGTAAGTCTCAGTCTTTGGCTGACGCTGACCCCAAGGCAAATGCTTGTGTCACCGGCGGCAACGCCAATGAAGTCATCCACCTGCCTAAGATGGACAAAGTCATTGGTACCCTGGATTATGTTGACACGATTGCTGGTGGCCACCAAGGCTCTCTGCAAGCAGACGGTTCAATCATCGCTGAGCTCCAGGTTATTACCGGAGCTACTAACGAAATGGGCTTTAACAAGCTCAGCGCCCGCTAAAGAAAGGAGCAAGCAATGGCTAAATATAAGATTGTCCATTACATTAACCAGTTCTTTGGCCAAGTAGGCGGTGAAGAAAAGGCAGATATACCTCCAGAAAAACGCGAAGGTAAAGTCGGTCCCGGTTTAGCCTTCACAAAGGCTCTGGGCGATGAGTGTGAGATCACCAGCACAATTATCTGTGGTGACTCCTACTTTGGCGAAAACATGGAAGAAGCCACAGCCACCATTTTGGAATGGGTAAAGGAAGAGGATCCTGACCTCTTCATCGCTGGCCCTGCCTTTAACGCTGGCCGTTACGGTGTGGCCTGTGGTTCTATCGCTAGCTCTGTGAAAAACGAGCTGGGCATCCCGGTCATATCCGGCATGTACATTGAGAACCCCGGTGCAGATATGTACAAGTCCGACGTCTTAATCGTCGAGACGGGTAACTCTGCTGCCGCCATGCGGAAGGCTGTCCCTGTGATGGCTAAGCTGGCCCTCAAGATCCTGCACGGCGAGGAAATTGGTTCTGCCAAGGCCGAGGGTTATATTCCCCAAGGCGTTCGTAAGAACTATTTCGCAGAAGAACGCGGTGCTAAGCGTGCAGTCGACATGATCATTAAGAAGCTGGCTGGTGACGAATTCGAAACCGAATACCCCATGCCCATCTTCGACCATGTGGATCCCGCCCCCGCTCTCAAGGATCTGGCTCACGCCAATATCGCAATTGTGACTTCCGGTGGTATTGTCCCCAAGGGCAACCCCGATCACATTGAGTCTTCATCTGCCTCTCACTATGGTGAATACAATATCTCTGGCATTGATGATCTGGATTCCACTAACTTCGAAACTGCGCACGGTGGTCACGACCCCGTATACGCTAACGAAGACCCTGACAGAGTCATTCCCGTTGACATCCTCCGCCAAATGGAAAAAGAGGGTAAGATCGGCAAATTAAATGACTACTATTACACCACAGTAGGTAACGGAACCGCCGTAGCCTCTGCCAAGAAATTTGCTGAGGAGATTGCGCAAAAGCTGAAAGATCAGAATGTTGACGCAGTTATCCTCACCTCTACCTGAGGAACTTGTACACGTTGCGGTGCAACGATGGTAAAAGAAATTGAGCGTGCCGGTTTCCCGGTCGTACACGTATGTACGGTTACCCCAATTTCTCTGACAGTTGGTGCCAACAGAATCGTACCAGCCGTCGCAATTCCTCACCCGCTTGGCAATCCTGGGCTAGAACGCGATGAGGAAGTAAAGCTGAGAAGGCATATCGTAGAGACTGCCCTCGCAGCACTCCAAACTGAAGTTGATGATCAGACCATTTTTGAAGTGAAGTAACACCTGGCCTGCGAGAGCAAAATTGTTCTCGCAGGCATATAATGTAAACCTACAGTAAATGTGGGAGGATGAAAAAGAATGAGCAAAGTTTATGATCTAATTATTATTGGTGCAGGCCCTGCAGGTCTTGCTGCTGCCCTCTATGCCGGACGTTCACGCCTGGATACTCTTTTGATTGAGAAAGCCGCTGACGGTGGTCAAATCTCCATTACAGATGATGTCGAAAACTATCCTGGCCAGAATCCTGAAGGTGAGAGTGGCCCTTCCTTAATTGCCCGTTTTTCAGAGCAAGTCAACCGCTTTGGCGCCGAGCGTATCTCTGGCAACGTCAGCAAGGTTGAACTTCAGGGTAATATTAAGAAGGTTTATGTTGGCAAGGCAGAAACCCTCTACGAAGCCAAGACAGTCATTTTAGCTACCGGGGCCAACCCTAGAAAAATCGGCTGCCCGGGCGAAGCAGAATTTACGGGTAAGGGCGTTTCATACTGTGCAACCTGTGACGCTAACTTCTTCGAAGACTTTGAAGTCTTTGTTATTGGTGGCGGCGACTCTGCCGTAGAAGAAGCCATGTACCTGACAAACTTTGCTCGTATCGTCCACCTGGTTCACCGCAGAGATGAACTGCGTGCAGCGAAATCTATCCAAGAGCGTGCCTTTAAGAACGACAAACTGGATATCATCTGGAATGCTGTTCCCGAACGCTTGGAAGGTGAAGGCCTGTTGAACAAGATCGTCCTCAAGGATACCAAGACTGGCGAACTGAAAGAATATTTAGCAGATGAAGAAGACGGTCTCTTAGGTTGCTTCGTCTTTATCGGCAACATTCCTAACAGCGACCTTTTTAAGGATCAAATTGACTGTGATGAAGCTGGCTACGCGATTACCAATGAAAACTGCGAAAGCAGCCTACCTGGCGTTTATGTAGCCGGTGATGTCCGGGTCAAGAGTTTGCGCCAAGTGGTCACTGCTGCCGCAGACGGTGCGATTGCCGCTATGCAGGTGGAAAAATTCCTTGCAGAAAATAAATAAATGCTTGCTCAGCCCCGCTGCGGTTTACTAAATGTAAGCTAGGGGTTAGCATATAACTACCACAATTGACAAACCAATCAGGAGGTAAAAATGGTACTCGAACTAGACCGTAAGAATTTTGAAGAAGAAGTATTAAAGGGTGAAGGCTACATTTTTGTAGACTATTATGGTGATGGTTGCGTGCCCTGCGCAGCGCTGAAACCCCACTATGATGAGTATTCCGAAGAATTTGGCGACAAGCTGAAATTTACAACCCTGAATACCACCAAAGCCAGAAGAGTAGCGATTGCTCAAGGCATTATGGGCCTCCCGGTTGTTGCAGTTTACAAAGATGGCGAAAAGGTTGAAGAGCTCGTTAAAGACGATGCTACGGCTGAAGCAGTTAAAGAGCTCATCGAAAAATACCACGCCATGGCCTAAGTCTTTGGGCATGGTTGGGGGCACCCCCCTGACCTGGCTCAAGCATTCACTTGTTTAGGCGCTCTTCCGGCTTGGCCGGAGGCTTCTAAAAATAAATATTGGGAAATACCCGGAAAGGAGAATATATGGCTATCTTAAAAGACAAAAAAGTAGTAGTCATTGGCGACCGTGACGGAATTCCTGGCCCTGCAATTGCTGCATGTGCTGAGACCGCCGGAGCTGAGGTAATCTTCTCCTCCACGGAGTGCTTCGTCTGAACCGCCGCAGGTGCAATGGACCTTGAGAACCAAAAACGTGTTCTCGAGTACACCGAGCAGCATGGTGCTGAGAACGTCGTAGTTCTCTTGGGCGCCGCTGACGCGGAAGGCGCGGGACTCGCAGCTGAAACTGTTGAAGCTGGTGACCCCACCTACGCAGGTCCATTGACAGGAGTCTCGTTGGGACTCGCTTGTTATCATGTGTGCGAACCAGTAGTCAAAGAAGAATTTGACGAGGCAGTCTACGAGGAACAGGTTAGCATGATGGAGATGGTCTTGGATGTCGATGAAATCGTCGAAGAGATGGACGACATTCGAGGTGAATATTGCCAATATTGCTAGTTGTTAATCAGAAAGCCTCCGGAGCACGGGTGCGCGGCCTTTTGGGCCGTGGCCTAGCCGGAGGCTTTTTCCTGTTTGTAGACCAGAGACCTGTAAAAATGGAGAGGCTGGGTTTGTCATCTTGAGTGAACTGCCTGGCCCCTCCTTATGAAACATCAAATAAGGCTCAAAAGCCAACACTAAGTAACGAGAAAAGAGAGGAATTTAGTAACGTGAACACTGTAATCAAGGGAACATCGTATGTTATGGCCCACACCCCCCACATGGTTATTCTAAATGGTGTTACCCAAACCACTGAGAGAATTGTTAATCCTGAAAGCGAATACCTCAAAAAATTACCTGAACATTTGAGGTCTTATGAGGATATCCTGGCCTACTATCCCAACCAAGTCTACATTGGCAACCACACGGATGATGACCTGGCCGCTATTGAATTCCCCTACTATGACAAAAAATGTGACATCTCTGATCGCTATGGCAAGTTTGGTGAACTGATGCCAGAGCACGAATTCTATCTCCTGATGAAGATCGCGGATGACTTTGATCTCGTACATTTGGAAAAAGATTTTGTTGCAGAATATAAAGACCAATTTGCTAAGGACCCTGTAGTCACTGAATT
The DNA here is from genome assembly GCA_004556925.1 of Clostridiales bacterium. Classification (GTDB taxonomy): domain Bacteria; phylum Bacillota; class Clostridia; order Saccharofermentanales; family DTU023; genus SFFI01. The sequence continues at coordinate 20,473 of SFFI01000012.1, read as the reverse complement.
TATGCTCAAGCGCCTAGGTGAAGGTGATGACCATGAAAAGATTGTTAAACTGGTAGAAGAGGAGCACGCCGAAAAGCTTATCCAGGGTGATAAGGTTGTAGGCTGTGTCAAACGTGCCCACGATATTGACGTCAACCTTTCTGCCCATATCATGCTGGAGAACATTGTTAACAAGGCTTCTGCTGTCTTGGCTTTAGCCCATGGCCTGAAAAACATCGACATCAATCCTGATGACATCGAGTACGTGATCGAGTGCGGTGAAGAAGCTTGTGGCGACCAGAACCAAAGAGGCGGCGGCAACTTTGCTAAGTCCATAGCAGAAATTGTGGAGCTTCATAATGCGACAGGCTCTGACACCCGTTCTTTCTGTGCTGCACCTTCCCATGCCATGGTTGAGGCCGCAGCCCTCGTCAAGGCTGGCGTTTATAAGAACGTTGCCGTTGTGGCTGGTGGCTGTACCGCAAAACTCGGTATGAACGGTAAAGATCACGTAGCTAAGGGTCTGCCTGTTCTGGAAGACATGATTGCTGGTTTCTGCGTGATCGTGGGTGAGAATGATGGGGTCAACCCAGAAATTGACCTGCGCTATATTGGCCGCCACACCGTGGGGACCGGATCTGCTCCCCAAAAGGTTATTTCTACCTTAGTGGCTGATCCACTGGAAAGAGCCGGCCTCACTACTTTAGATGTGGATAAGTTCTCTCCTGAAATGCAGAACCCCGATATCACCCAACCCGCTGGTGCTGGAAACGTTCCTGAAGCGAACTACAAGATGATCGGGGCCCTCTCCGTCATGAAGAAATGGATGGAGAAGAAAGAACTCTTGAACTTTGTTAAAGAGCACGGCTTGGTTGGCTATGCGCCTACCCAAGGTCACATTCCCTCTGGTGTTCCTTACATTGGTTTCGCCCGTGAAAACATCCTCGATGGCAGCATGCAGCGAGTCATGATTATCGGTAAGGGTTCCCTCTTCCTGGGTCGTATGACCAACCTCTTTGACGGTATTTCCTTCATGATTACTCCCAATAGCGCCAAGCAAGAAGAAGAAAATGCTGTCTCCAAAGATACTGTCCGCCAGCTGATCGCCGAATCTTTACGCGAATTCGCCCAAAGCCTCACGGACGAAGAAACGAAAGCGTAAGGTGACCACAGTGGATAATCTCAAGAAAACGATTGCCGATACTTTTCTCGAGCTAGCTGATGGCTTAGAAACCGGTAATTTTAGCTCGGCTAAAATCGCCCTCATGGGTGTGGGATCTGAGCATGGTGAAGAAAACACCATGGAAGCTGCCCTCTTAGCTGCTAAGAAGGGCATTAAAGTCCTCTTCATCGGCAGCTTAGAAGCGCCTGCAGGTTCTGGCGTAGAAACCATCCAGGCCGCTGACCAGGAGACTGCTTTCAAACTCATGGAAGACCTGCTTAGAGAGGGTAAGGCTGACGCCGCCGTGGCTATGCACTATCCTTTCCCTATTGGAGTGTCAACCGTGGGCCGGTCTATTGCGCCCGCCAATGGTAAGGAATTCTTCTTGGCTACTACGACAGGGACCTCCTCTACCGACCGGGTGGAGGGCATGATCCTCAACGCCGTAGCAGGCCTTGCTACAGCCAAGGCTTGCGGGGTTAAAGACCCTAGCCTGGGCATCCTGAATCTGGATGGCGGCCGCCAGGTCGAAATGGCTTTGAAAAAGCTGCAAGACCAGGGCTACAATTTCCGCTTTGCCGAGTCTGCCCGTGCAGATGGTGGCGACGTCCTACGGGGCAATGACATCCTCTTAGGGACCGCAGATGTCGTAGTCTGCGATACCTTAACCGGTAATGTCATCGTGAAGATGCTAGCTGCTGCTAACTCTGGTGGTAAGTACGAAACCCTGGGCTACGGCTATGGGCCTGGTGTAGGTGAGGGTTATCAGCAAACGATCCTCATTGTTTCCCGCGCTTCCGGTGCCCGCCTGATTGCTAATGCGATTGAGTATGCTGCAGACCTGGTCAAGGGTAATATTCTAACAACGGTGGAAAAAGAATTTGCGGCTGCTAAGAAGGCTGGGCTCCAGGAGATCCTGGATGAGCGTAAGGCCAAAGATGCTGCCCCCGCAGCTGAAGAAGTTGTGGCGCCACCCAAGGAAGTGACTACGGGCGAAATTCTCGGCGTGGATGTTATGCTCTTGGACGAAGCTACCCAGGTACTCTGGAAGGCAGGCATCTATGCTGAAAATGGCATGGGTTGCACAGGACCTGTGATTAAGGTTAACGATGCTAAACTGGAACAAGCCCATAAAATCTTAGTGGATGCAGGCTACGCCCAATAAGCGTAGACTGCACAAGCGTTGATTCTAAAGGGGCTGTCTCAGAGCATTTGAGGCAGCCCCTTACGCATGATAGGGCAAGGGGAAACTTCAACAATGAAATATGCAGTGATTGATATCGGTTCAAATACTGTCCGTCTCAATATTTACAATCAGGACCAGGAGGGAAGGATTAACCCCCTCCTCAGTAAAAAGCATGTGGCCGGTTTGGCGTCTTATGTGGAAGACGGCTGTCTTACCCAAAAAGGCATAGACAAGCTCGTCCGCATCCTGCAATCCTTTCAGCTCATCTGCCAGACTTTTGACATTGATAAAGTGATCGCCTTTGCTACAGCCTCTCTGCGCTATGTGGCCAATAGGGAAGAGGTTATTGCCTCTGTCCAGCCCTTGACAGGTTTGACAATAGAGCTCGTTTCGGGTGAAGACGAGGCCTGGTATGGTTACCAGGGAATCCTGCATGACTACGATATTCCTGAGGGCTTCATTGTAGATATAGGGGGCGGTTCCTGCGAGCTTACCTTGATTCAAGACCGGGACGTGGTCTATGCCAAATCCCTCCCGGCGGGTTCCTTGTCGCTCTACAAAAAATTCTGTTCCCGCCTACTGCCCGACCCCGCGGAAGCAAAAAAAATTCGAAAATATGTGCGAGGCTTGCTCCAAGAGAGCGGACTGCCCCTGCCTGATCACCGGCTGCCTATTTATGGGGTGGGGGGAACTCTGCGGGCGACGGGCAACCTTTGCCAAGAATACTTAGGTCTTGCTTCTAGTCAGCAGATCACACAAGAAGACATTAAGATCTTGTCCAAGGCCCTCTTGGCCGAGCAGAGTTCTGCCATGAAGGTCCTCCTCCAGGTTTCACCGGAACGGGTACACACCATTTGTCCAGGTATTCTCATGCTCCTTTCTATCTTATCGTATTCAGGAGCGCGCAAGGTCTTGATTAGTGACAAGGGGGTCCGGGAAGGTATCCTAGTCTCCAAGCTCATGGCTGGCTGTTAAACTGCGGGTTTGAGCTTTGGTCCTGGCCTATTCATAACGCAGGGCATCAATGGGGTTCATACGGGCTGCTTTCTTGGCGGGGGCGATGCCAAAGACTAGGCCTATCGCTGCTGAGAAAAATAGGGCAGCCAGAGACCAGGTCAAGCTGAACAAGGGTCTGACTTTTAAATAACCCGCAAGTATTTTGGCCAGAAGCAAGCCAAGCCCTAAGCCGATCAGGCCACCCAAGCTTGTGAGAATGATCGCCTCACTTAAAAATTGCAGCTCGATATCGCCGGGTGTCGCCCCCAGGGCCTTGCGGATCCCAATTTCCCGCGTGCGCTCCGTGACATTCACCAGCATGATGTTCATGACCCCGATCCCCCCCACGACCAGGGATATAGAGGCCACGATAGAGATGAAGGTAGCCATGAGGGTCATGGTGGAGGTAAATTGGTCTACCATGCCAGACATAGACCGCATCCGGTAGGCTCCTTGGCCCTCGCTATTATGCCTGCGCTCTAAGATTTTAATGGCTCGGTGGGCTGCAGGTTCAGCAAGAGAAGGGTCCTCACCCATCAGGGCTAAGATACTGATATTGACCTCAGATCCCGTCATACGAGCAACACTCTCCAAGGGGATGAATAAACTGAGGGGGGCAATATCTTGGTCACTTCTCAGGCTGCCGGTCGTGACATTCGTGATAATTTCCAGACTGTCAAAGGTGCCAACCCCGACAATATGGACGCGCGCACTGACCCCGCCATAGAGTTCAACAGTAATGTCTTGATCCAGGGCATTTTCAGGCTTGCCAAAAACGGTGGTGGCGGTATAGGCATCAATCAAAGCGTTGGGCAGGCCATCTTGATAATCCAAAGGGCCAAGAGACCGGCCGTACAGCATGGTAGGGGAGAGCATTTGAAAACCTTCATGGTCCATGCCATAAAGGTTGAGTGTGCGCAGGGGGCCGTTTCCTACCCGGGCTGAACCCATATCGTAGCTGAGGGGGGCCGTATAGCGGATATTCTGCACCTCACGCCGAATCGCTTGGACGTCTTCCAGGCTGATTTCTGCGCCCTGATCAAAAAGAGAAAAATCTGGCAGGACTAAAATAGTCGAAGCGCCGATTTCCTCAAAATTCCCCAACATGGCTTCCTGGGCACCTTGGCCTACTGCCACAATACTAATGACTGAAGCGATGCCCACAATAATCCCCAGCATGGTGAGCAGGGTCCTCATGCGGTTGCTGCGCAGGGAGGAGAGGGCCAGACGCAAACTTTCTTTGACCTTATTCATTCTGGCCCGGCCTTCCTTCCTGAGTGTGATGCGTGTCCTGAGATAATAAGAAAGATTTGTCCAGCTTGGTATAGGTCTGATCGGACAAGGCGATTTCTTGGATATGACCGTCCAAGATTCTGAGCCGGCGGCCAGCGCGAGCTGCCGCGCTTTCATCATGGGTGATCAAGACTATGGTGCGGCCTTGTGCAATAAGTTCATCAAAGTAGCCTAAAACTTCTTGAGCCGAATGTGAGTCTAGGTTCCCTGTCGGTTCATCAGCCAGGAGCAGGGCAGGTTCGTTAATCAAGGCACGGGCAATGGCCCCCCTTTGCTTTTGTCCACCAGACAGTTCCGTCGGTTTATGCCAGGCATAGTCGGCTAGACCCACTTGGTCGAGGTAGTCTAGGGCTTTAGCCCGGCGTTTCTGCTCAGAAACATTGGCGTAAAACAGGGGGAGGGCAACATTATCCAGGAGGCTGAGTTCCGGCAGGAGGTTGAAAGATTGGAAGATGAATCCGATAAAGCGATTGCGATAATGGGCTTTGGCCTCCTCGCTAAGCATAGAGACATTTTCTCCTGCCAAAATATAACTGCCCTCATCTAGGCTGTCTAGGAGGCCAATAATGTTCATGCAGGTCGATTTGCCGGATCCGGAAGGCCCTACAATGGCAACGTATTCCCCAGGCCATACCTCCAAATTGAGATCACTCAAGGCCTTGTAGCTGATCTCTCCGGTGCGGTAGGTCTTGCCTACCCCCTGCATATGAATAAGGGGCTGGGACCTGACCTTAGTCATGATTTTCCGACTCCAGTAACTTGACTTTTTGGCCTGGCTCTAGGCCAGACAAGGCGTTAAAGACAACCTCCTGGCCCTCCTCTAGGCCAGAGGTCACCTCCACCAGGGATTCGCCGATGAGACCAATTTCAATGGGTTGGACCTGGATAACATTTTCCGCATCGAGATAGTAAACCTGGTACTGGTCACGATCCTGGAGCAAGGCTTCCACGGGAATTGCAAGGGCATGATCGACACGGGCAACTTCTACCTCACAGGTAATATCAAAGCCAATAGTCAGCCTATAAAGGTCCGGTCCATCCAGACTCATGCGGATCAGGACTTTGGGGTCATTGCCGGCTATACCAGAAGCCAGACTGCCTAGCTGCCCGGCTAGGCCAAGGTCAGCACTCAGGTCACCCAAGTTGCCGAACTTAGATTCGTCGCTGGCGATGGCAGACTTGTAGGTGACTTCACCATAGAGATCCAGGTCCTCATAGATAAAGTGAACCTTTTGACCGACTTGCAAGCGGCCCGCATCCGACTTACCCACCCGGCAGCTAGCCTCTAAAGTCTCATTATCCAGAACTAAGACTTCAAGACTCCCTGGCTCCGGCTTATCTCCTTTAGCGATAGGCAGACTGGCCACTAAGCCGTCGATTTCTGCTTTTACGGTATAGGCTTTTTGGTCAACCATGTCCTGCAGCCCTGCGATCCGGTCCTCTAGTTCTGCCTTTTTATTTTGCCCCTGCCCCTGGCTCATTTGTAAGAGGGCGAGGAGCATAGCCGGATCTGGATTTTCGCCAGCGGTTTCTCCTGCGGCGGCAGGATACTTGGCCAGCGGTAGAGGATGGCTGGCTAGGGCCAGGGCCTCAGGGTAGGCGGGGCCGGGATTGCTTAACTGGATGGCGGGGTGGGCTTGACCTTGTTGGGCCTGGGGGTCGTCCTCAAATTCAGGATTTTGATCCAGGGGTTGTTCTGGCTCCTGGTTCGGATCCTGACCGGGTGTGGGCATCTCTGTGGCGTTTTCAGAAGCCGCTTGGCCGGGGCTTGGATCCTCCAGACCTGGCGTATTTTCAGATGGTTGGGGGGCGGAATTTTGCTCCTGGTTTTCAGCTTGCCCGGGCGCTGGTGGCTGTTCTGGATTGGGTAGGGGCAGGCTTCCTGCAGGGTCGTCTATGGGGGGCGTATCGGATGGCTGACTGTCTTGCCCGCTAGGCTGTTCTGTCTGATCGCCTGGCAGGTCAGGATTCAGGTCTGGAGGGGTCGGCAAGGGTATCTCTGGCAAGCCATCCTTTCCAAGCTTATCCAAAATTTCTGACAGCTTTTCCAAATGCTCCAATTGCTTAAGGGCCTGGTCCCGGAGGGCTTCCAGCTGCTTACGGTCTAAATCACTCAGGCCTTTAGAGCCTTGCAATAGGGTATTGGCAGTGTCCAAGATGCTAGATACCTGCTGGTAGAGGGCATGGTTCTGGACGAGTAGCTGGTAGAGATTAGCAGCAGAGAGCTCGGTAATCCCCGAGTTTGAAAACTGGAAGGCCAGCCCAGTCATCTCATCAATGAGGGCCTGGCTAGAGTTGAGGCTATTATTCAGTGTATTTAAGACATCAGGGATTTTCCCGCTTGCTAAACTATGCTTAGCCAGTTCTGACCAATCCTTGATATCTGCTGGCAAAAGGGCACCGAGGATAGATTCCGCAGAAGGGATGCTCATACCAAGTTCTTGGCCCAAGCTATGCGCGACTTCTAAGAGGGCATCTTGATAAGTCTGAAGCCTGGCGTCTTCATCTTCCTCTATCTTCTTAAGGTCATTTTGGGACTTGCGGAGTTGCTGGCGGACATCCCGGCTACTGTACCGGAAGAGGGGATCCCCTTGTTTAACTTGATCGCCTTCTTGAACCAGGACTTCTTCAATCTCTAGGCCCCAATCTGAGCTCACAATTTGGCTGGCCTGGGCTTCTACCTTGGCGGTTAAGTTGAGGGTCCGGTTGAAAGAGGCAGGTTCCGCCTTTACCAGGCTGACCTTGGGTCTCTTGTTGTATTCATTAACCTGCCGGTAGCCCAGATAGGTCCCTGAAGACAGGCAGATGATCAGTATGATGACCAGATATTTCTTTAACTTGGCTTTTTGGCCTACCTTTAAGGTTTTTTCTTGTTGCTCGTCTTTGCCCATAGCGCTCAGCCTCCTTAGTTCTTAAGTAAGGTATAATAATTATGATACTAACTTTCCGCCAGGGACAATAGGGCGGAAATGTGGGAAAGGTTTGTCTATGTCTAAATCATGCAGCATTAAAAAAGATTATTGGGGCGATGGTCCGGTTAAGCTCACCAACTTAACCACGGCTGGTGGCTGAGGGGCTAAATTAGGACCGGAGGTCCTATCGGATATCTTAGCCAGTATCCCTAAAATCCCAGACCCTAACCTAGTTTTGGGTTTTGAATCTTCGGATGATGCGGCTGTTTATCGCTTAGAAGGTGATCTTTGCCTGATTCATACGGTCGACTTTTTCCCTCCCATTGTAGATGATCCTTATGAATTTGGTCAGGTAGCAGCGGCCAACTCCCTTTCAGACATTTATGCCATGGGTGGCAGACCGGTTTCTGCCCTGAATGTTTTTTGTATCCCGGGGGATATGGACCACGAACGTGTAACCAAACCCTTGCTCTTGGGCGGTGCAGATAAGGCTGCGGAGGCTGGTATCAATATTTCTGGCGGTCATACTCTGGAAGATGATGAGCCCAAATATGGTCTTTCGGTGGTAGGGGTAGCCCGAGAAAGTGAAATTTTAGCTAATGGCGGGACCAGGCCGGGCGACCTTTTGGTCCTGACCAAGCCCCTAGGCTCTGGCATCTTAACCACGGGCGATAAGGTTGGACTCTTGAGCCCTGAGGACCATCGAGACCTAGTCGCGGTCATGGCTGCGCTCAATCGCTGGCCTGCAGAGCAAATTAAAGGTTTAGATGTTTCAGCCTGCACGGATATCACTGGCTTTGGCCTCGTTGGCCATGGGGCAGAAATGGCAGCAGCCTCCGGTGTGACCTTTGAAATCTATACAAGTACTCTGCCTGTCCAGAAAAACGCTCTGGAGATGGCTAGAGATGGTATCATTCCGGGCGGCGCCTACAAAAATCGCAAGTTTATGGCGGGCCGTTACCAGTCAGACAGACACTTAGATCTGGCCTTAGAAGATGTATGCTTCGATCCCCAAACTTCCGGTGGCCTGCTTTATAGTATGCGCAAGGAGGATGCCCTAGACTTCCTCAGCCGCTGTCAAAACGCTAGCCTTGATGCCTGGATTATTGGCGAAGCCAAAGAGCGTGATGTGGTAGATATTAAGCTCCTGGCCTAAATGGCCTGGCAGGGGCAGATCTTTTGCAAGGCTTGTAAGCAGTATTCCACTTCCTCTTGGGTGTTCTTGGGCCCAAAGGAGAAGCGCACGGAGGCCTCAGGGAAGCTACCAAAGGTTTGGTGGGCCCTTGGCGCACAGTGCAAGCCTGTCCGGGTCATAATCCCGTAGTCGTTTTCCAGGGCGAAGGCAATCTCAGCGTTATCCTGGCTTAAGAAGTCTAAGGATACCACAGGGAAACGCGGCGGCAACTCGCGGAGCTTGGCTAAACCTGCCCTTCGGGCCTGACCAAGCAAGTCTAAGGAGGCCTGACAGGCCTCTAAACCCAGGCCTAAGGCTTTGACCTGGTCGAGAGGCCAAGTGTCTTCTACACCCTGGAGGAAGGCCTGGGTGAGTTGCATTTCATGCTCGTAAGATGCAAAGGGGTCCTCTTGTTTCAAAAGCAAATTGACCGCATAGCCAAGTCCCAGGATGCCTGGCAGATTTAAGGTTCCTGCTTCAAAGCGGTCGGGCAGATGTGGGGGCATCTCTTCAGAATCTGAGAAGGAGCCCGTTCCTCCAGCAATCAAGGGGTCCATGACAGAAGCTAGTTCATCGCTTAAGAGGACCCCGCCAATGCCCTGTGGCCCCTTGAGCCCCTTGTGGCCAGTAAAACAAAAGGCATCCGCCTGGAAGGCCTGGGTGTCCAAGGGGAGGTGTCCAGCAATTTGGGCGGCGTCTATAACATAAAAAATACCCCGCCTGCGGGCAATTTCCCCAAGGTCTACCAGGGGAAGGGCGGTGCCAGAGACGTTGGAAGCACCTGTAAAGACCAAGGCACGCGTTTGTGGGCTGATTAAGGCTTCAACCCGGGCAGGGTCTAACTGTCCTGTTTCTTGGCAATCCGCGACCTGTAGCTTGACCCCTTTGGTTGCTAACTGATATAAGGGCCGCATCACAGCGTTATGCTCAACAGATGAGGTGATAACTTCATCACCTGGCCGCAAGAGACCTTTTAAGACAAGGTTTAAGGAATGGGTTATGTTGTTGGTAAAGATCACATTGCGAAAATTAGGAAAATTGAAGTAGCGGGCCAGGGACTTGCGGGCGCCCAGCACCCCTAGGGCTGTTTCCTCTGCCCCTGGATAATGGCCGCGGCCAATATTGTAACCTCCAGCCTCAAAGTAGGCCGCAATGACCTGGCCCAGACCCTCGGCTTTGGGGGAGGAGGTGGAGGCATTATCAAAATAAATAGACCTCTTGGAGGCCCTGTCCTTGTCGCGATCCATAGCTTGCTCCTTATCTCAATCAGCTTTCTTAACAGCTTTCTTTACTAGCTAACGATGTATTTTATTCTAAGCTATTTGTCCATATTATGTTGATTTTGCAAAAGGTGATAGCTTATTGCTATCAAAACGTGATTGATATAGTTTTTTACGATTCTTGAGGCTGAGATTTTATAGAATAGATTAAACTTTAAAGGCCGTCAAAATGACGTATAGGAGGTTTTTATGTCGAAATCAAAAGAAACCGTGGGCCTAATTGCTACCGGTGCAATCATCGGGATTATCGCCATTGTCCTCATGGCTAATGGCAACCCCGGCAACATGGGCTTCTGCATTGCCTGTTTTATCCGTGATACAGCAGGCGCGCTCAAACTGCATTCTGCGCCTGTGGTGCAATACCTGCGCCCTGAAGTGATTGGAATTATTCTGGGCTCCTTTTTCATTTCCCTTGCGACTAAGGAATTTAAGGTCCGTGGTGGATCTTCCCCCGCTATCCGTTTCTTCCTAGGTCTTATGATCAGCATTGGCGCACTTGTATTCCTGGGTTGTCCCCTGCGCATGGTCCTGCGGATGTCTGCTGGTGACCTCAATGCCTGGGTCGGCTTAATCGGATTCGTAGCAGGTGTCTACGTAGGCACACTTTTCCTCAAAAAAGGTTTCTCTCTGAACCGCTCACATACCCTCTCCCAGGCAGAAGGCACTGTAATGCCTATCTTCCAGCTCGTCCTTCTGGCAATTCTTGTCTTTGCTCCTACAGCCCTGGCCTTCTCCGAAAAAGGCCCAGGCTCCATGCATGCCCCTCTAGCCCTGTCACTGTGCTTGGCTTTAGTAGTTGGCGTATTTGCTCAACGTTCTCGTATTTGCCAAGCAGGCGGTATCCGTGACGTCATCATGTTCAAGGATCCTACCCTGCTTTGGGGTTCACTTGCCCTCCTGGTTGTTGCCTTGATCGCTAACCTGGTCAATGGTAGCTTCAATCTGGGCTTTACCGGTCAGCCCATCGCCCACACCGAATGGATTTGGAATATCCTCGGCCTCTTTATCGTTGGCCTGGCTTCCACCTTCCTGGGTGGCTGCCCCATGCGTCAACTGGTCCTGACAGGTACAGGCAATACGGACTCTGCTATCACTTATGTGGGTATGCTAGTTGGTGCCGCTTTTGCCCACAACTTTGGGCTGGCATCCTCTGGTGAAGGCACTACTCCTAACGGCCGTATCGCCACAATCTGCATTATTGTGATCCTCTTAGCCCTCGGCTCCTGGAACAGCAAGAAGGCTCAGGCGTAAGTTAATCGCTTATCTGGAATAGCTGAGCCTTGCTCCCGGCAAGGGCTTGGCAAAGAAAGAAGGTTTATATGAAAGAAGTAGATGCTCGCGGTTTGTCCTGCCCCCAGCCTGTTTTACTCTTAGCAGAAGCCCTGAAGGGTTCCGACAAGGAAATTACCGTTTTAGTAGATGACTTTGCCCCCCTGGAAAATGTTTCTCGCTATGCACAAAATCATGGCTGCACCGTCAAGCACAACGACAAGGGAGATTACACAGAAATAATCTGCACACGCTAGACTTTCCTGTTGAATCACCTTATGATAATCCCCGTGTGACAAGCACACGGGGATTTTTTCTTCGAGCCTAGTAAGGCTCTGTTACAGTCAGCCATAGAAGACGAATTATGGAAATAATAAAAGCGCATAATATATCAAAGAAGTATAGAAAGCAAAGCGAATTTGCCCTGCAAAATGTATCTTTTACTGTTCAACAAAAAGAAATTGTCGGGCTTATTGGGCCCAATGGAGCCGGCAAGAGTACCCTGATTAAAATCTTGTTAGGGGTTTTGAAGCCGACCTCAGGAACAGTAGAGGTTTTGGGCAAAGACCCTATGCAAGCAAGCCGTTCGGACAAGTTGAAGATGGGTGTCTACCTGGGGGGCAAAAGCAACTTAATCTATCATCTCAGTATTTTGGATAGTGTCAAATATTATGCGGTCATGTATGAAGTCCCCCGAGCGGTGTTTACAGAGCGGTTAAAGCTTTATGCTCAGCTTTTTGGCATTGCTGACATCCTGTCCCAGAAGGTGGCTACTCTGTCTCTAGGCCAAAGATTACGCGCAGAATTGCTATGTGTTTTTATCTACAATCCAGAGCTGGTCTTTTTAGATGAGCCAACCCTTGGCCTAGATATAGAGGGCAAACGTGTATTCCGCGAGTTGTTGCAGGAAGCTAAAAATCATTTAGAGACGACTATTCTGCTCACGACACACGATATGAATGAGTTGGAGAAAGTGGCTGACCGCTTTCTCTTGTTGCAAAAAGGCCAATTAGTCTTTGATACAGGATATGCAGACCTCTGTCAAACGCTTGAACAACATGTTGTTGTTCTTACGGATGTCGAGCTAAGCGATCAAGAGGTCGTGTTAATTGAAAGAAATCGAGGGCTCAACCGGTATCTTTTGCCTGCAAGTGCGCTGGACAATGTCAAAGACCAAATAGAAGCACAAGCGTTCACCCATTTTCAGCTAGAAAAAGCCACGCTCGAGGATATCTTGTATGAATTTTTTACTTGAAGCCATCAAGATATCTTTCAAGAAAAATTTTGCCTATCCATTGAATTTTATTTTTGTCATCTTAGATGAACTGATCGACTTCTTTGGGGTAGTGATCCTATGGTATTCGTATATGGATCAGTCTATGGATTTACAGGATTGGAATGCCCTAGCCCTGACCAATTTTATGGGCTTTACGCTCATTTCCTCTTCTATCTCGAATCTTTTTGTTGGCACGGCTTATTTACCCGATTTGATTTCCGAGGGCTCCCTGGATTTATATTTGATCAGGCCCTATGGGACTTTTGCCTTAATCAATCTTGAAAGATGCAATTTTCTAAGATTCGTTCTGACCTTTCCCTTGGGGCTCGCTTTGGCGGCAAAAGGCGTCCATTCACTAGAGAGTTTTGCCTTCTATTTATTAGCGTTATTTACTTGCATAACGGCTTCTTTTGTTTTGGAATTCATGGGTATTATGCTCTATGTTTTTTCCTTTTGGTTGAAAAATTCATCTATGCTGAGCTTCTTTTTCCGCATGCTGACATCTATCAGAAAATACCCTTTACACTACATAACAAACAAAGTAATCAAGATACTTCTCACACTTGTGCCGGTTCTATTTACAGCAACTATTCCCACTCGGATCCAATCTTTCCACAGCGGTATTCAGCTCGTAGTCATTCTCATCGGTATGACACTAGTGACTCGCTATGCGCTGAAGCATCTCTGGTTAAAAGGACTGCAATCTTATGAATCGGCAAATTAAAAAATACCTATACAGTGGTTATTTGTCGCTTAAAAAAGAATGGGTTTTTTCTTTTAACTTTGTCATGACCCTATTAACCCTGGCTATTCAAGCGGTCATTTACTTATTGATGCTTGGCCGAATATTTCCCACCGGAAGTGACCTCTCGGCTGTTGAGCTTACGGCCTACTACGTCATTGTAAATTTTGTCAGCATCACGATATCGCCTGCCATGTATGTGGCATACGACCACATGGTGGCCATTAATTCGGGTGATATCATTTTGGACTTTGTTAAGCCTGCATCTTGTGTTATCAAGCACTATGTGACGACTTTTTTCCCGGCTCTGCTCAAACTCCTACTCAACTTACTTGTTGTCCTGGTCATGCAAATCTATGTGCTCGATCAATTTGACTTGCGCGCGATAGGGCTAGGCGTGTTTTCAACGCTCTTGGCTTTTTCCATACTTTATTTTTGGCAAGGGATAGTGGGCTGCATGGCCATTTACGTTCACGATGTTACCCGCATTCGTGATGTCATTAATAGCTTAGGTATGGTTTTGGGTGGGAAATTATTACCCAGTGCCTTACTATGGGGTAATCTCAAAAATATCGTCTATTGGACACCCTTTCCTTATATTTATGATGTGCCTACAAGTTTTTTTCTGGGCCACATGAGCTATAGCTCGCTCACATACCAAGCATTATGGGTACTCTTTTTAGGCTCACTTTATCATGTACTATTCACATTTTTTGTGCAGAGAAATATAGAGTATGGGGGCTAGAGACTCGGGCTTTTGTTTTGATAGCTCTGGGTGATTGGGTATGATCAGGCGAGAACCAGTCTCGCTTTCTCCTTATAGGCCGGAAAGCCTGACTTCTGAATTAATGTTAAAATACAAGCCATGAGCGACTACGTTTGAAGGAGATAATGGGCATGGCTGAACTTTATATTGCAAGTTTTTTTACCGAGTTAGGGGCTTTAGAGTTTAAGGACTGTCTGGCCGCACTCCAGGATCCAGAAGCCACCATGATGCCTGTTCCTCGCCAGATTTCTGTTTCCTGCGGGACCGGTGTCCGTTTCAGTATGGACTTCGATCCGGATAAAATGAATAATCGCGACCTCGACTCTGTTTACCGGGTCCAGGAAAACCAATATGAACTCCTGTGGTCCCAAGATGGGGGCTGGCAGGCTAATAATAAGTAAGGATACCTATATGCAAGATAAAAATGCTCTTTTCCGAAATATTCCCCAAGTGGATAAGCTCTTGCAAGAAAGTGATTTTCAGGACTTGGCTAATGACTGGGGCTCCAGTCGCTTGGCTACTGCCCTGCAAGAGGCGCTGGATGAACTCCGGGCAGATATAGCTGCGGACCAGGTAACCCAGCCGGCAGAGACCCAGAGTCCGGCTATCCTAGCCCGGGTTAGGGTCAAGTACCAGAAAGCCCAGGAACGCTTGGTTCGCCCCCTACTTAATTGTACTGGTATCAGCCTCCATACCAATTTAGGCAGGGCTCCTCTTTCCGCCTCGGTGATGGCCAAAGTCAGCGCGGTGGCAGAAGCCTACTCTAACCTGGAATACCGTTTGGAGGAGGGGAGACGGGGTAGTCGTTACGATTCTTTAGAGGCCTTGCTATGTGACCTGTGTGGCACGGAGGCCGCCTTGGTGGTCAACAACAATGCGGCGGCCGTCATGCTGATTCTGCGAGAATTGGCTAAGGGGAAAGAAGCGATTGTTTCTCGAGGCGAGCTGGTGGAAATAGGCGGGAAGTTTAGGGTTCCCGATGTGATGGAAGAATCCGGGGCTAAACTGATTGAAGTGGGTACAACGAACAAAACTCGACTTTCCGACTATGCCCAGGCCTTCACAGAAGAGACCGCTTGTGTATTGAAAGTCCATCGGTCCAATTTCCGCCTGGAAGGCTTCCAGGAAGAAGCAGACCTAGCGCAACTCTCAGACCTGGCCCATGCCCAGGCAAGCCTCCTCATCTATGACCTCGGTTCTGGCTTGCTCCATCCCAACCCGCCCGCTATCCTCCGACAGGAGCCTACTGTAGCCCAGGCGGTGCAAGCAGGTTGCGATCTGATCTGTTTTTCTGGGGATAAACTCCTGGGCGGCCCCCAGGCCGGCATTATTATAGGGCGCAAGGCTCTTATAGATCGCATCAAGACCAACCCTCTTACACGGGCCCTGCGTTGCGATAAATTGACCCTGACTGCCCTGCAGGAAACTCTCAAACTATATCCCGATGTAGATCGAATCAACCGCGAGATTCCTCTCTTCCGCATGCTGACTATCTCAGACCAGGACTTGGCAAATCGTGCGATGAAGCTACAGGATCTTCTGGTGGCGGGAGGACTCTCTTCTGTTATTTGTCAGCCCCAGGCCGAAATTGGTGGCGGATCTGTGCCCGGTGTCTACTTATCTTCGGTTGGTTTGGCCCTAGAGGCCGAGCACTTGGCTTGTAGCCTGGCCGTGCTGGAGGCCGAACTGCGCCGGGGTCAACCCCCTGTGATTGCCTACATTCAAAATGACCAGTTGATCTTTGACCTGCGGACCCTAGAGGATGCTGATATTGAGATCTTGGGCCAGGCTATCCTTGCAGCCTATGACCGCGCTAGGGCGATGGGCAATCAGGAATAATAGAAAGAACTAAGACAGATGAAGCACGTCATCATTGGTACAGCAGGACACGTAGACCATGGCAAATCTAGCCTCATTAAGGCCCTCACAGGCCTACAGACTGACCGTCTGGCGGAGGAAAAGAAGCGGGGCATTACCATAGACCTAGGTTTTGCCTGGCTGGACCTGCCAGATGGAGGCAAGGCGGGTATCGTTGATGTACCTGGGCATGAGCGCTTTGTCCATAATATGCTGGCGGGAGCAGGGGGCATCGACCTGGCCATCTTAGTGGTAGCCGCAGACGAGGGCGTCATGCCCCAAACCGAAGAACACTTGGCTATCCTGGACCTTCTGGATATTAAGCAGGGACTCATTGTCATGACCAAAATTGACCTGGTCGATCCCGAATGGCTGGATCTGGCAGAAGAAACCGTGCGTGAGGCAGTAGCGGGGACTTTCTTTGCCCAGGCCCCGATTTTCCGTGCCTCAGCCTATACGGGTGAAGGCATTGAAGCTGTTAGGCAAGCGATCTTTCAAACTATCCAGGGCCTGCCAGAGAAGAATCCTGACCTAGCCTTCCGTGAACCCATAGACCGGGTCTTTTCGGTAGAAGGTTTTGGTACGGTGATTACAGGGACCATCTTCGAAGGTCAGGTGAAAGTAGGGGATAAGCTGATGGTCTACCCCCAAGCCCGGGAGGTCCGGGTAAGATCCATTCAAGTGCATGAAACAGATGTTGAGGAGGCCTTTGCGGGCCAACGCACCGCGATAAATTTGGCCCAGATCCCTAAAGACCAGTTAGTGAGAGGCCAGGTCTTAGCCAGCCCCGACAGCCTGGAGGTTAGCCAGATCCTGGATGTAGAAATCCGGGTGCCGGCCCATGCCCCTTTTGCGATCAAAGACCGGTCGCGCCTGCACTTTCACTATGGGGCGGCAGAAGCACTCTGCCAGGTACGGCTTTTAGGGGCAGAAAGTTTAGAACCAGGCGATACGGGCCTAGCCCGGCTCAACTTTCAGGAGGACGTCTGCCTTAAATACCACGATCCCTTTGTTCTTCGCTTCTTCTCACCGGTAGTCACAGTGGGCGGCGGCCACGTATTAGATCCCTGCCCCCGCACTTTCCGTATCAAAAATCCTGCCTGGCATCAGCGTTTGCAATACTTACGACAGGGGGACATACAAACACGCCTCCTCTTAGCCATTGATTCTGGTAGCCCGCACTTTGACCCCTTGACCAAGGCCGTGCACCGGGCCGGCTTGGATCAAATGACACCGCAAGCACTCGCCCAGGTTTGCCAAGACTTGCTTGAGGACAAGCAAGTGTTTAAGCTTACCGAGCAGATTTACCTCTCTACGGCTTTCCTCCTCAATTTGGGTGCCTCGTGTGTCCGCATTCTGAACAACTTCCACCAGGTCCAACCTCTAAAGGCAGGGATGCGCCGGGAGGCCCTGCGCACGACGCTCTTGTCAGATGTCAGAATTGATTACACAGACAAAATTTTGGACGATCTTTTGGCCCAGGGCATCATTAAAGAACAAGCTGGTCTTATCGCTCTGCCCGACTTTAATTTCAGCTTGACAGCGGAACAGGAAAAAATTCAGGCTGCCATGATCAGCGAATATCAGAAGGCGGGTTTTAGTCCCCCAGAGAACGCTGAGATCTTAGCCCAGTTTAATAAACAAGATCGTCCAGAAGACCTGCTCTCCAACCTGATTGATCGGGGAGACCTGGTCCGTCTGGACGATAAACTCAATCTTCATCCGGATTTTTTGGCAGAAGCCAAGGCCTATGTCATCTCGGAAATCGAGCAAAACGGGAGCTTAAAACTTGCAGATTTCCGAGACCATATTAACTCTTCACGCAAGTACGCAGTTGCCATCTTAGACTACTTTGACCGTATCAAGCTTACACGGATGAAAGGTGACGTGCGGATCCTACTTTAGTGAAAGGCAATGTGCGGATCCCGCTTTAGTGAAAAGTGACGTCTGTATCCTGTGTTAGTGAAAGTGACGTCCGGATCATGCGTTGGACTTGAGCAGTTTAGGGCCAAATTCCCCGTTGCTTAGTGGTCTCAATCAGACGTTTCATCGCTAACATCTGGGCTGCGTCTCGATAGCAGACCTGGTATTCTTTAGCCATGGCTACTACCGCAGCATAACCGTTCAAGATAATTGTGGCGACCTGCTTGTTGTAATCCTCTGGCGTGAGCTTGAGCTGAGAGAGGTTTTCCACCCATTCTAAGTAAGAACCGATAACCCCGCCGGTATTGGCCAAGATATCTGGGATGACGGGAATGCCCCGCTCAAAGAGCCAATCTTCAGCATCTGGAGAGACAGGACCGTTGGCAGCTTCTACCAGGAGTTTACATTTGAGACTAGCCACGTTATCCAGGTCAACTTGTCCGCCCAAGGCTGCAGGAATAAGGACATCGCAGTCTAAGCCTAAAAGCTCCGCATTGCTGATCCGTTGGGTGCCGGTCCCTGGTGTATAGATGTCGAAAAGCTTGCGGGCGCTCGCGTGCGCGTTGATTGCTTCAATTTCTAGACCTTCTGGATTATAAAGTCCGCCTGTGACATCGGAAATAGCAATAATTTTATAACCCCGTTCATGTAGCAATTTGGCTGCTACCATGCCCACATTGCCTGCCCCTTGTACAACAACCCTCAAGCCCTCTTCCTGGCCGGGAAAAACTTCTTTAACCGCTTCATGTGTGCAGAGCATCACCCCGTAACCTGTGGCGGCCTGACGGCCAGCAGAGCCACCTAATTCCAAGGGCTTACCAGTCACAACCCCGCGTGAAATCACACCCTTAAGTTTAGAATAGGTATCATAAATCCAGCCCATGATCTCAGCATTGGTGTTCATATCTGGAGCTGGTACGTCTTCCATCTCCCCGATGATCGGCGCAATCTTCATGGTGTAAGACCGGGTGAGACGTTCTAATTCCATCTTACTGAGTTGCGTAGGATCACAGGTCACACCGCCCTTAGCGCCTCCATAAGGTATGTCTACCACTGCGCATTTCAGGGCCATCCAGCAAGCCAGGGACCGTACTTCTTCTAGGTCCACGTCCAGGGCATAGCGGATGCCGCCCTTACCAGGCCCCCGTACGGTGGAATACTGGATGCGGTAGCCTTCAAAAACTTGGATGCTGCCATCATCCATCCTAATGGGCATGGAGACAGCCAGTTCTCTTTCTGGATGCATTAAGGGGGCATAATCATCAGGTGTATAGCCTTGGCGCTCCGCGGCGATACGCATTTTTTCTAACGTAGCTTCAAAAGGACTCTTCTTGCTGTGGCTCATAGTGTTATCCCTTCATTATTCATTCCGTTTTTTGTTGGCTTTTTGCCTGAACAGGCTAGAAGCCTAGCCTTTGATTGCTGAATTGATTATAACGAGTCTGGTCAACCTAGTAAAGATAAACAAGTCAGACCGTTTAATTCAGAAATAATTGTTAATAATAACCAAGACTGCTGTCTCTACATCTCTTTTTCCATCCTTTTTCGCTTTTTTCCTGCGCTTCCGCCTAGCCATTTCTCACCCAGTACATCCAACTTCCTCATTTTTCTTACAAGTTTGCAGATAATGTACATCAGACTCTCAACTTTCTACTCTCACCCCTTAGCTTTATACATTTATTCAGCTGTACACTGGAGTTTAGTGCATAAAACATGTGTTTTGGGGGTCAGAACGCTGATTTTACCGGAAATTTCTCAGCTGTAGCGTACAAAACTTGCAAACTTGTAAGAAAATCCGGAAAGTTGAAGTAGAGAATAGATTTCTAATACATTCACAAGGATCTTAGGCCGGTCTAGCAAATCGCAAATATGGTGGAATCTTGTATTTGCTCATTCCACAGGGCTTGGGGTAGGCCCAGCAAATCACAAATGTGGTGGAATATTGTATTTGCCCATTTCACAAGCCTTTGGGCGGGGGTAGAAACCCAAAAAATATGGTGAAATGTGATATGGGCTCAATTCACCACAATTTTGCCCAGAGCAGATGAGAAAAATATATAGTGAAATATCATATTGATTTATTTCACATGAATTTTGGCCAAATAATTAAGGACGAAAGGCTTGTGAAAAATGACTTCTTCGATTTCCACAGCTAATTGCTTGAAATCTAAGGGTAGGTTAACTTGTGGAAAATGAAGTCCTCAATTTCCACATCTATTCGGCTGGCACTCTATTGTGAAAGTTGACTTCTAGGCTTGTCACAAGTACCCATGATGCCCACCGAGCCCTTTCTCACGGCCGCTGACAAAGTTCATTTTGCCCTAGATGAGGGACAGATTAAAAGGAGTTTTTGAGGCTTGATTAAACTATGGCCGGGACGCATGAACAGTCAATGGCGCCTTTGGCGCCGCTTAGCGGTCAAAGACCATTGACAGTTCAGGGATCCCGGCCTAAAAAGTCAACAAGCCTCAAAAACCCTTTGAAGAGCAAGACTAAGCTTAGCCCTGCTCCTTTTAGTGTTTTCCTTGGCAGTATGACTGAATTTAAAGCATCCTAGTCATTCTGCCGCCTGCCCGCCTCATCAACTATTTCGGATTTCTTGGATTTCAGGCAAATTTGCGAGTAATGGATGAGTTTCAGTACCCAAACCACCCACTA
>SFFI01000021.1 GCA_004556925.1 Clostridiales bacterium | reverse complement strand
CAGGTTAGTTAATATTTTTCAGTTCAAATACGGGGTTTTATCTGCCGAAACTTCTATTGAAGATTTGCTGGCAATTACCACTCTTGAAGTGCTCCAGCCCGAATTATATAAATGGGTACGTGATAATAAAGATGCTGTCTGTGGAAGTCCCATGCATGGGTTGTTAATGGGTGAAGAAAACAGAGGAAATTACCGGGCAAAATATACAGATGAGTTCACTCGTATGGGAATAGATCCAGATGTGGCAATTAACTGTCTCTCAACCCTGTTTCCTATATTTTCAGATGATATTAATAATTATCAGTACAGCTCACAATCTTCTCTAGATATTAGAAGTAAAATGCGAGTGGCTTGTGCAGAGAAATTTGACCTATATTTTATGTTTGACTTAGAAGAGGTAGAGGTCTCTAGAAATACAATAAACGCATGTATTTTCGAGCTAAATCAAGATAAGTTAATTGAAGTTGTAGAAGAAATCAATAGAGAGGGCAAAATTGTTTACTTCTTAGAAGAACTTAGATCATTAGTAGATAAAATACCATATGAGCGACTGGGCTTAATTGCGTTTGTATTACTTCTCTTACACGGAGATTTTGAAGGCGAGAACTCAAGACTCTTTTTTCCGCTATCTGCAGTTGATACAGCCAATCATTTTATTGAAGCTCTCTTGAAAAAACTGAATACTGATGAAGAAAGATATTCTATTATCAGTAGTGGACTTGGAAAAGTTAGGAAGAATGGTTTAGGGACTATAGCGAGAATTATTGATACTCTAGAACTAGCATATGGTAGACGAGAAGGATCTCCAGGGAGAAAAGAAAATCAGATTATAAGTTTGGCTCATCTAAAGAATCTCGAGAGTGAATATGTAGAAAGAATTCGAGCAATCTCAAGTACGGAATCTATCTTAGGTATAACAGATTTTAGTTTTGCGCTAGATTTATGGGAAAGTCTGGACGAGGAGGAAGCCTCGAATTATCTAGCTAGCATATTAAAAGATAAGGTAGTCACGCTTAAGTTTATATGTTCCTTGTGTGGCAAATGGTATGGGACCTCGGGAGAAGGATGGAGCTTCTATATGGAGGCATATGAAAAATACATACCAGCCGATGATGTCTATGGATTGATACAAACCTTTGCTATAGATAATCTTAATCAGTTTTCCGAAGATCAACAGATCAAACTTGCTTCCTTTGTCCTGCAATATGAAAATGTTGACGGGGAGCATACACCAGAAAAGCAAGCTAGAGAACTTGTCAACAAATGGAAGGCCAAATAAGCCAATTAATCTACACTTTGTGCTGACCCCACTCCACCCATAAACATGCGGATCTCTGGACCCTTAATAGGCTCTATATCTCATTGATCATTTTTTCTGTCATAAATAATACTTTTAATTTGCTAAAAATATGACGCGCGCTATAATAGATGTACCAGAAGAACTTTCCCAAAGAAAAAAGGAGAGTGAAAAATGAGTACGGAACTTATTGGTGCGAATATTCGCCGACTGCGCAAAAAGGCAGGCTTTACCCAAAAGAGTATAGCCAATTTTCTGGCTGTTGATCAAAGCCTTGTTTCCAAAATAGAATCAGGAGAAAGATGCCTGTCTGCTGATATGCTGGAGAAGCTATCAAACCTGTTTGGTGTCACTATTGACCAGCTGGAAACACAAGAGATCGCGGAGTCCCATCTTTCCTTCGCCTTTCGAGGGGATACATTGAGCGCCGACGAGCTAGAAGCTATATCAGACATTAATCGTATTGCCCTAAACTCGGAGTTTTTGCATGGCTTACTTGAGGTATAAAGGCATGATAAATTATGCCAAATTAATGACACAGGCTGCGATGCTAAGGTCTCAGCTTGGCGAAGACTCTTGCTCACCCCTTGATATCTTCGCTTTAGCTCAAGCCATAGAAAGATTAACTATAGTCTATCGCCCTATGGGAAATAATTTAAGTGGCATGTGCATCAAGGGACAAGATGGCGATGATGTGATTGCTATTAACTCCTCTATGTCGCTTGGAAGGCAACGCTTTTCCATGGCACATGAGTTTTACCATCTAAAATATGACAAGAACATGATCTCAATATGCGGAAAACAGTTAGATACTGGCAAAGAGATTGAACGTTCTGCCGATATGTTTGCTTCCTACTTCTTGATGCCCCAAGCTGCGCTCCTTGCTTTAGCGGACAACCTTTCCTCGCAATATCCCAAGCAGAAGCTGGAGCTGCATGATGTCATCCGCATAGAACAGTTCTATGGTATGAGCCATCAAGCAACGGTTTACCGTTTATTATCTGCCGGATACCTAGGCCAAAGTGAAGCAAATGAAATGCTTAACATTATAGTGGGTCAAACAGCGGAAAGGCTGGGTTATAGCTCAGATTTATATAAGCCTTCTCCAGAAACAAAAAAATATGTGACCTATGGTCATCACATCAAGCAGATTGAAGAAGTGCATGAGCAGGGTCTGATCTCCACAGGAAAGTATGAAGAACTCATGCTACAAGCATTCCGTGCTGACCTAGTCTATGGCCTCGAGGATGAAGGCGATGTCGTCCTTGATTGAACCCTTATTTTTCGATACGGATTGCCTATCTGCCTTCCTCTGGGTCAATGGGCAGAGCATCCTGGCCAAACTCTATCCAGCTAGAATTATTATTCCCGCAGAAGTCTACGCAGAAATATCTAATCCCACAATACAGCACTTAAAAGATAAGGTTGATACAATGATTTCATGTGGGGATGTGAGGATTGAAAGTATTGTAGTAGATACAAATGAGTATAGGCTTTATAGAAAGTTAACGACCACACCAGAATGGGGACATAAGATTATCGGAAGAGGAGAAGCTGCTGCGATAGCTCTAGCCAAAGAACAAGGTGGTATCATCGCAAGCAATAATCTCAAGGATATTGCAATTTACGTAGAAGAATATAACTTGAAGCATAAAACGACAGGAGTGATTTTGAGAGAAGCTTTAGAAGCAAGCTTGATCACCGAAGCGGATGGCAATCAGCTATGGGCAGCCATGCTAAAAAAGCGCAGGAAGCTGGGCTTCGATACTTTCACAGAATATTTACAACTTACTAGGCCTGGCTAGGTTTGACGCTCAGGTGCGGGGTATATCGTCTACATAAAAACAGGGAATTCCTATGGATAATTTCTGGGATTTTTAGTTTATAAAACACATCATGCTTGCATATGAAAAAGGAGCCATCTCTTTTTGAGACAGCTCCTTTGTTTTCTATCGATATCGAACTGTCCTTCTAAATTGAACCCTCCCGATCCCAGAATCTATGTTGAGCTAAGTTTTCAATAAAGTCATCTATTTTTTCTATGCCTTTACTTACAATGACACCTGGAGCTTCTTCTTGCTCTTTCTCTAAGATGCCTTCCGAATCGCCTATAATCCAAATAGGTTTGTAGTGTTTAAAACTTTCGTCTACAAATTCACCAAGATTTTTATTGAAGTCTTTGGATGGTTTTTCTGGCACAACCACAATGAGAGCATCTTCTAAGACTGGATGGACAGTTTCATACCTATGAGCAACCTTTTGGCCGTCCTTAGTATCTTGAAGGTTTCCTTGGATAATTTCAGCCTTGGCCTTAGCGTCTTTAATCTTTTCTACCAAAGATTTAAAGTCAAAGTCGTCGTCATTATCGGAATAAATGCCTACCTTTAGGGTATCTGCTTTAAAGATTGTATTAGCTTGGGCAAATTCAGGCATTCTTACCTTTTGGGCTTCCTTACTTGGCTTAACTCCAACAGGGTCGAAGCCACGATCAGGATCTGGCTTATCAGCGCCAACATTTTTCGCTATTACTTCTGCCATCTTCTGATCTACATTGGCAAACATATCTACTACATTTTGCCTTATTTCTTGTCTTTTGACCTTAGATAATTCGAAAGAGAAGGCATTGATAATGTGCTCTTGTTCAACTTCACTTATAGACTTATAAAAGGCTGTAGCCTGGCTAAAGTGGTCTCTAAAGCTATCATCTCTAGCCTTTATAGCCTTGCCATCAATCTTTTCTTGGTAGTGCTCATAGCCACCGTCTTCTGGACTTTCATAATATGGAGATTGGTCATCAATACTTGATTTATGGTAGGCTACAGGTCCCTTATTAATCATGTGTTGGTGCCAGCCATCTCTTTGGTTATTATGAACTTCCGCTATAGGTCTATTGATAGGAATTTGTGCAAAGTTTGGTCCACCTAGTCTGAGAAGTTGGGTGTCAGTGTATGAGAAAAGTCTACCTTGTAAAAGTGGGTCATTTGTAAAATCAATTCCCGGAATAACATTACCTGGGTTAAAGGCAACTTGTTCTGTCTCCGCAAAGTAGTTATCTACATTTCTGTTAAAGATCATTTCCCCAATTTTAATCTTGGGAATGTCTTCTTCTGGCCAAACTTTGGTAGGATCCAGGATATCAAATGGGAAGTCATGTTCCTTTTCTTCTGGAAGTATTTGTACACAGAAATCCCAGACAGGATATGAGCCTTCATCAATTGCATCATATAAATCTTTTCTCTGGCTATCAGGATCATTTCCTGATACCTTCAAGGTCTCATCCCATACTCTGGAGTGGACACCCAGCTGAGGATTCCATTGGTATCTAACAAAACATGCCTTGCCATCTTTATTTATCCATCTAAAGGTATGGACAGCAAAACCATCCATCATTCTTAGACTTAAAGGAATAGCCCTATCACTCATCTGCCACATAACCATGTGCGCTGATTCTTGGTTACGCGTCACAAAATCCCAAAAAGTATCGTGGGCTGACTGGGCTTGAGGAACTTCTGTATCTGGTTCTGGCTTAACCGAATGGACAAAGTCAGGAAATTTTATAGCGTCTTGGATAATAAAGACTGGAACATTATTACCAACTATGTCGTAGTTTCCTTCCTCTGTATAAAATTTTATGGCAAAACCACGCACATCACGAGGAGTATCTGTAGAACCTCTGAAACCGGCTACAGTAGATATCCTTGAAAATAGAGGAGTTTCCTTATTGTGACCTGAAAATAGGCAGGCCTTAGTATACTCACTCATATCCTTGGTAGATTTAAAGATACCATGAGCCCCCACACCACGAGCATGGACAATTCTTTCTGGAATCCTCTCATGGTCAAAATGCATAATCTTTTCCCTAAAATGGAAATCTTCAAGAAGGCTAGGGCCTCTCCTGCCGGCCTTAAGTGTGAACTCATCTTCAGCCATCTTAAGGCCCTTGTTAGTCGTAAAGGCCTTATTTTTGTTATCAACCCTATTTTTCTCTAGATCTTTGATCTTGTCGTTATCCTTAACAGGGTCAACCTTTTCAGATCCATTTGGTATTAAGGGAGCCTTAATAAAATCATGCTTGTTCTTATCTTTTTTACCTGCCATCTTGACCTCCTAATATTTTCTTTCTCATGTTATTTATAGCCAAAAGCTATTAACAGTAAAGCAATAAAGTCATGGACTCTAAGTCATCCCAATATCCTTCCCCTTGTTCCTATCTTACTCGCCTTTCTACTGTTCAAGCAAGCGAGGTCACAAATATTGATGTCATTAAGAAACTTGTGCTTGGTGAGTTTGGGCTTGGTATATTAAGGCCAAGTAATATTAATTTGCCGTATTTAAGTCAATTAGCAAAATCATATGAGCTAGATTTTATTAACCTCAAGAGCTTAAATTATGTTGTGTTAATGAGTATCAACCACCCTTTAGCTCATAACGACATTATTTCTGTAGACGACTTAGCCAATTATACTGAGATAGTACACGTAGACTATGAACGTAATATGATCTCAATAAAAGATTTCACAAATTCGCCTTGGAAGAGTAAAAATATCATTAAGGTTTGTGATCGCGGCTCCTTGTTAGACCTAGTTTCTTCCGTAAAAGGAGCATTTATGTGGACAACCGGTACGCATGAACAAGCATTAAAGGACTATAAACTTGTAGAGATCCCGTGCAATTTTGACAGTGAATATATGAGTATGGATCGCATCATTTATAAGAGAAGCAAGATTTTTTCTAGCTTCGAAGAGGAATTTATTGACATTCTAATCAACCAACAAGGTAAGAACTAAATGCTCCATAGTTTTAGTAAATCAATTGCCGATAATGTATATGTGATTATTTGATGTTATAGAAACCTTGATACTGTCAAGAAGTTTTCGCAACTTTAGACTTCAGTGAATCATGGTTAAAATTGTTGTTTTTCAGGAATGGTCGCTATCGACAGCTCACTTAGATAAGCTTTCGAGACAGACCAGTCTTCCGAGTACTTCATCAAGTAGATGCCAATAAGGTGGACGTAAGCAGTGAGACCACGAGCTCTACTCTGCCCAATCCACTCCTGACTCTGCTCGTTTTTCTTCGCTCCAAGCTGCATCGAAACCTCCGCTTCCATGAGCTGCTCACAGAGCCATTCCAGCATGTGTAGCATCGGATCCTGACTTCCCAGGCACCCTAATAGTATTCCGCTCAAATCCGTGGTATCTTTTTTTGTAGGCCATTAGGGGTACTCTCCTTTGTTTTTTTCTCCAAATACAATTCTAAAGGTGTCCTAATGGCTTTTCATTTATTCTTTTTGCAAGTTGCGAACTTCAGCGTACTCTATCTTTTGGAGTTTTAAGAGAGTCTTAAGAGACTCTTAATAGTGTTAAATGATTAAAAATCGCAGGAGAGCGTTCTACGGTGCATGAGCTAAGCCAGTGTCAGATTAGCAAGTTAAATAGGTGGTATGAAGAAATAAAAGCACAGAGAGCAAGCGGCCCGCTCATCTTCTAAAGAGGTTCCATTTTCTAGGCTTATATGCCCAATGCATAATATGTGTTAGCTCATGAAAAAGACTAAACCAATCGCGGGGAATCCCATAAGGCTTCTCTCTATTTTGTACAACCTGACGGGAATATCTAGGGAAAGCATTGACAATTCTATTTTTTAGTATATGCTTTCTCTAAGTGGTATATATCAGTTTTGAACTGGTACATATGTTAAGCATTATTTTAGGACTGTGCGATTGTATAGATTTGGAGGCGGTCTGTGAATGTTGTTGAGGACGGATATACGAAGTATGTCAAAGTTAAGCAGATTATTCTCCGCTATATCCAAGAGCATAATCTACCTGTAGATAGCTTACTGCCTTCTGAGCGGGAATGGGCCGAAATGACCGGGGTGAGTCGGCTTACGGTCAGGAGGGCGATTACCGAATTAACGAATGAGGGCTTTCTTTATGTGGTGCATGGCAAGGGGACCTTTGTTCAAGCAAGTACCATACAGAATAATCTCTGTTCTTTGACTAGCTGTACCCAGGATATTATCCGGCAGGGTAGAGTACCCAGAAAGCAGGTGCTGAGTTCGGAAATTGTGCCTGCATCTCCGGAAGTGGCGAGTAAGTTGAAGATTAATGAGGGTCACTCAGTTTTTCACATGAAGAGGCTATATTTTGCTGATGAGCATCCTATCCAGCTGAATTCCACGTATTTGGTTTATGACTTGGTAGAGGGTATTGAGGATTACAATTTGGAGGCTCTCTCCTTGTACGACATTATTGAGAATAAAATGAATATTAAGTTACTTTATGCGGAGCGTTATATTAAGGCGACTTCGGCTAATCAGGAGGCTTCCAAGCTTCTCTCTGTACCGGAGCAATTTCCGCTTTTGAATTTTGCGGGTACGGTCTATGCGCAGGTGGGTAAGATTGCCAAACCCATTGAAACCTTTATTTCGTTTTATAGAACGGATGAGTTTAGTTTTTACATTAACCAGGTTCGTGTTTGATCTTACAAACTGAAGGGTTCAAGGCGGGATTTGATCTGCTGTAACCTACTGTAACCTGCTGAATGGCTCATTGCTCAACAAAAAGTTGGGTGAAGATAAAACTAGGAGATACAACTAGGAGGAAAATTATGAAAACAAGTCGAAAACTTAGGCAGATAAGCCTCGCGCTGTTGCTCGTACTATCTGTATGCATGTTAGCTGCATGTGGTCAGCAACCTGCCGAAAAAAAAGAGACTAAAGGGAACGGTCCCGAAGTTGCTTTGGTGTGTTCCGCTGCGGGTAAAAATGATAATGGCTACAATCAGTCTGCTATTGAAGGATTGGAAGAAATTGCCAAAGAAAAGAATGTTGCCTATAAGATTGTGGAAACTTCAGATGCCCTTTCTGTACCTGATGCACTCAAACAGCTTGCGTCAAGTGGAGTCAAGTTGATCTACAGTCTAGAGTATGACTTTGATGCTTTGATTAAGGGTGTTGGTGGTGAGAAAGCTTTGGCTGAGCAATACCCCGATACCACCTTTGTAATCTTTAACGCCCAGCCCAATGTTGATGAAAAGGGAGAGAATATTCATAAAAATGTAATTTCTGTTCTGTTTAATGTACATGAATCTTCTTATCTCGCCGGTTATCTCTCTGTCTTGGTCAATGAAAATCTGGATGCCCTTTTTGACCAGGATGCCTACGCATTTGAGCTGGATCATGACAAGAATAGAGTTTTAGGTTTTATTGGTGGTACCGCATCCGATGGTATTACGGTTTTCAGTACAGGATACTATGAAGGTGCTAATGCAGCGGCCAAGGATTTAGGTGTAAATTACGAGGTTATCCAGAAACTGGACGCCGGATTTGCAGATGCTGCAGTGGGCTCTTCTTTTGCCCAATCCGTCTATACAGCTGGCGGAAATATTGTCTACACCGTCGCGGGTAATGTTGGCACAGGCGTAACCTCGAAAGCTGCTGACGCTAAGCGTCTCTCTATTGAAGTGGATGCTAATAAAGACGACGTGAGACCAGGCTATGTACTGACGAGTGTGTTAAAAAATACAGATGTTCCGGTTAAAGACTTGCTGACCCAATACCTTGACGGGAAGATCAAGGATTCAGATCTTCTGCTCAACTATACGCTTAAATCTCAAGCGACCGGCATTACCGATTTAAAGACTATTTCGGAAAAAATTAAGCCTGAAGGAAAAGAAACTTGGGACGAAATCTTAGCCAAACTTGAAGCTGTCCAAAAAGATATAGAAGGTGGGAGCATCAAAATTACTAATGCTCAGATAGGTGAGGCATTTGATCCGTCCAGCCTGAGTAATATTACCATCAAATAGTGTCCTTAGGACAAATCAATCGAGGGAGCTCAGCTCCCTCGATATTTTCGAGGTTGTTATGAACGCAATTGAAACTGTTAAACTTACAAAATATTTCGGAGAATTTTGCGCGAACAAGGACATCTCTTTAACTGCAGACAAAGGGAGCATCCTTTCGATTGTCGGTGAGAATGGCGCGGGCAAAACAACCTTTGTAAATATGTTGTATGGCTTGATTCAACCCAGTTCGGGGTCAATCAAAATCAATGGGCAGGAGGCCTGCTTAAAATCTCCAAACGATGCGATTGCCTTAGGTTTGGGTATGGTTCATCAACACTTTAAGCTGGTTCCAAGCTTGAGGGTTTTTGAAAATATTCTCTTGGCTGATGAGATCACAAAAAGCAAGTACCTGCCTCTTATAGATTTTAAGGAAGAACGTAGATGTATCCAGAAACTTGTAGATGATTATGGATTCGATTTAGATATTGATGCTCGCGTGACCAACCTTTCTGTAGGTGAGAAACAGCGCGTCGAAATTCTAAAAATGCTTTATCGTGACGTCGAGATCCTGATTTTGGATGAACCAACCGCTGTACTCACGCCACAAGAAGTGACTTCCTTGATGGAAACCATGAAAAAGCTCAAAAAGATGGATAAGACACTTGTTCTCATTACCCATAAATTACAGGAGGTCATGGAAGTTAGTGACCAGATTGCCGTCATGCGGCGTGGTGAATTGGTTGGCTCGGTAAAGCCTGAGGAAACAGACATGGTGAGGCTTGCCCAGATGATGGTTGGCCGAGACGTTACTTTAACGGTGGCGAATGACCGCTCTCATCCCCTGGGGAAAAAGTTATACCAAGTCCGCAATCTTTCCATGACCAATGCCAATGGGAAAAAAGTCCTTGATGATATTACCTTTCACATCTGCGAAGGAGAGATTTTGGGGGTCGCTGGAGTAGAGGGTAACGGGCAGTCCGAGTTGATGAAAGTGCTCTCCGGCCTCTATATTCCGGATTCTGGCAGTATTTCGCTGGAAGGAAAGGACATCACTGATGCCTGGCCCCGGGATTTGCGACACATGGGCGTTGGCATTATTCCTGAAGACCGCTATGACGACGGGCTTTGTAAGTCTATGAGCATTACAGCAAACTGTATATGTGGTTACCATTATGAACCTCAAATCAGTTATCGCGGCTTCATCAGCGCCCGTAAATGTAATGCCATGCGGGATTATTTGATTAACGCCTATGATATTCGCGTAGGCAATGTGAACGGGACAGTGGGACAGCTCTCCGGAGGCAATGCCCAAAAAGTTATTATTGGACGCGAGCTTGACCGAAATCCTAAGCTTATTCTTGCCTCTCAACCTACTAGAGGTGTGGATATAGGCTCTATTGAGTTCATCCATCGTCAGCTATTAAATAAGAAAAAGAATAACATTGCCATTTTACTCATTTCCTCAGACCTGAATGAAGTCATGTCGTTGAGTGACAGGATAATCGTCATGCATAAGGGGAGAATCGCTGGAGAATTGAAGGCTTCAGAATTTGACCGCGAAAAGATTGGTCTATTAATGGCGGGAGTTGAGCCAGATGCTGACAGCCTAGAGGAAAAGAAAATATGTTGAGTCAATCTGAAAAACGAAAACAAAGGTCCTATTCCGCTAGCTTTAAGTATTCCTTGGCCAATACCCTGTTTGCAGTAGCTGCTGCCTTTGTCATTGGCATACTCATTATGCTGGCTATTGGTGCAGATCCTTTTGATACCTATTACCAGATGATAAGCCAGTCCTTGTTTACTTTTGACGGGCTGATGCGGACCTTACATGTTGCGGCTCCCTTGATCTTAACGGGTTTGGCTATTGCGGTCACCTTTAAGGCTAATCTCTTCAACATGGGGGTTGAGGGGCAAATGCTCCTTGGTGGCTTTTGTACGGCGATCGTTGGGAGCCGTTTCCAAAACCTGCCACCTTTTTTACACATTTTGGTCTGCTTATTGCTGGCTATGCTCTGTGGCATGCTCTTTGCGCTGATCCCTGCTTGCTTGAAGGCTTATTATAAAGTTGACGAGATGGTTGTGACCCTCATGCTCAACTATGCCACGGTGGAAATTCTGACCTTTTTATCTGAAGGCGTTTTCCGCGATCCGACTTCTGGATATGTTTCTACTGCGACAATCCAGGATTCGGCCATGTTCTCCAAGCTGTTCAGCAGTGATCTAACATCATTTTTCTTTATCGCTATTTTGATGTTCTGCATTATTTATGTGGTCTTTAAATACACCCGCCTTGGCCTTGAATTAAAGGCCTTGGGTCAGAACGTGAATTTTGCAGAAGCGACAGGCATGAATGTCAAAAAGAAAATCATCATTCTCTTCTTAATTTCCGGAGCGCTGAGCGGACTTGCCGGGGCTGGCTGGATGATGAGTGAGAAATTTCGCTATACACTTTCCTTCTCGGGGAACCCAGGGCTTGGCTGGGACGGCATGCTGATTTCACTTTTAGGTGCTCACAGCCCGCTTGGTGTTTTAATTGCCGCCTTCTTTTATAGCTCTTTGAAAGTTGGTATGAGTAAAATCGAACTATTCACAAATGTTCCCGGAGAGATTATTTCAGTCATTCAGGCTTTCATGATTTTGTTCCTATCAGTGACTATTTTTTCGCTCAAAAAATCTCAGGAAAGAAAAGCAAGAAAGGAGCAGCTATCCCGATGATAGACGTTGTCAATAAAATTATCTATGACACCATCCTTGGAACGACACCTATTCTTTTGTGTGTGCTTGGTGGGATACTCGCCTATAAGGCCAATGTGCTTAACGTTGCACTTGAAGGGATGATGCTGATGGCAGCCTTCTCTTCTTGCCTTGTGACTTTGCAAACAGGCAGTTACCTCCTGGCCCTGGTTGCAGCTATACTTGCTTCAGTCTTGTTTGCCTGCATTTTCTCCTATTTTGGGATTAGCTTGGAGGGAAATGTCATTATCATAGGCTTGGGGCTTAATTTGCTGGCCTTGTCCTTGACCTCATTTTTGCTCAAAATCATGGCTAAATCTGAGCTTGTCGCAGCAAATTATAAGGTGGCAGACTATCGCCTTAATATTCCTCTCTTAGACAAGTTGCCTATACTAGGCCCCATTTTCAATAACCACACTTTGCTGACCTGGTTTTCTTATGTACTCATCTTACTGATGGCTGTCTTTATGTATAGGACGCCTATGGGCTTGCATATCCGAGTGGTTGGGGAAAATGAAGATGCGGCGATCTCGCTAGGGCTCAAAACGAAGTCTTTGAAATACATTGCTGTTCTCATGGGGGGAATCACCTGCGGCCTGGCTGGCACTAGCCTAGCTATGGATGAACTGGGTGGCATATTTACCCCAGGCATGACTACGGGTCGTGGCTTCATTGCCATTGCGGCGATTTATTGTGGACAGGGTAGCCCATATGTATCTGCCCTGTATGCTTTGCTTTTTGGTTTTGCCCGGTCCATGGCTTTGAATTTAAGTATTTATGCGGGATCAGCATCTCGTATCTTCAATGCTTTACCCTATTTCATTATCTGTTTCATCTTGATGATTTCCTCGATTATCAAGAACCGACACTCCCATAAGCGTGGCTATTAGGAGTGGGAAGGAGGAGAAATGTCCAAGACTGCACTTCTAGTTGTGGATATGGTCTACGATTTCACCAACCCCAAGGGCCTGGTTTTCTATCCACAGAATTTAGAGATTATCCCTAAGATTGCGAAGGTGATCGACTATTGCCATCAAAATGATCATCTTGTGATTTTCATGCAGCACAGTTACCGGGCTAACAAGCCAGACAAGAATCTTGAGACTATGCGGAAAAACTGTATAGCAGGCAGTGGTGGTGACCAAATTGACCCTGCCTTGCCGGTTGATCCAGAGAGGGACTACATCATTAAGAAAAGGCGGTATTCCGCCTTCTTTGGGACGGATCTGGATTTGGTCTTGCGTGAGCACGGGATTACACGTGTTGTGGTGGTTGGTACTAAGACCAACTGCTGTATTCGCGCGACTGTTACAGATTCCTACAATCTGAATTATGACACAGTGGTCCTGAGCGACTGTGTTGCGACTAATGACGAAGTCGTCAATCAAGTCCACCTCACTGACATTGGCAAATATCTGGGCACTGTCATATCAAGTTCGGAATTCATGGCCGAGGGCAGCGAGAAGTAGAGAGTAGGAGAGAAGGGGGAAGAGGCATGCAAGCAAGGTTGGTTATTGGCGGATATGCCAGTCTTGACCGCATTATCAGAATCGATAAGCCTGCCAGTGAAGGCAGAACGAGCTTAGTCATCAATAAGAATAATAGTGATATTTTCGTTGGTGGCTGTTCGGTTAATATAGCGGTCCTTTTAGCCAAGCTGGGTGTACCTGCACTCCCGCTGCTTCGTGTGGGGAGCGATTACGAGTCTAGTGGCTTTAAATCTTACCTTGACCTGGCTGGCGTGGATTTATCAGCCATCGTGCAATGCCCCTCTGACCGGATGCCCAACTGCTACCTTATTGAGAGTGAAGAGGGCAACCATATCACGCTTTTTTATCCTGGAAGCCAGCATGAAAAATATTTTCAGCCATACCAGGGGGAGTGGTTTGCAGGGGCCACGGCTGCTATCTTGACGGTGGGTTCCCGATTGGACAACGCGGCTTTCCTCGAGTCCTGCAAAACATATGAGCTCCCCTTAATTTTCGGCATGAAGATGGATGTGGATGCTTTCCCTGAGGAGTTGCTTAGGGAGATTCTGACTTACGCAAGGATCATTTTCATGAATGAATCTGAAGAGCAAGATATTGTAGAATTTCTCAACCTCTCTTCTATCGAACAGCTTTTTGACTTGGGAAAGGCTCAAATTTTAATTACCACACGTGGGAAAGAGGGTAGCACCTATCGCGAGAAGACAGGCCAGACAATTATAAGTGGCCAGGTGCCAATTGTGCAGCCGAAATGCGTTGAAGATACAACGGGTTCTGGAGATGCGTATATTGCGGGATTTACTTACGCGAAGCTGCAAGGATACAGTACGGCTGCCGCTTGTTCGATGGGTAGCACCTTAGCCTCTATAGTCTTAGAGGGCATCGGAAGTACCACGAATGCCCCAGCACCAGAGGTTTTATTAGCAAGATTTAAGGAGAATCATCAATGAGTCAAAAAAGTTTATACACACGCGCCGAGCCTGAGGATATTGCAAGCTATGTCATTTTTTCAGGTGATCCCTTCAGAGTGGAGGTCTTAAAGGATATTCTTGAAGCGCCACGCCATGTAGCTTTCGCCCGCGAGTTTAATACCTATACTGGACACTATAAGGGTGTTCCTATTACCGTGACCTCTACAGGGATTGGAGCACCTTCCGCAGCCATCGCTATGGAGGAAATGTATCAGAATGGTATGCGGGTGGCTATTCGTATGGGCACGGTTATGGGCTTACAGGAGGATATGCTGGGGAAATTTTTTATCCCCTTAGCCGCCATGCGTGAAGAGGCGACCAGCCAAACATATGTTCCCTTATCTTATCCAGCTGTTGCGGACTTCGATTTGGTTTCTGCCATGAATAGGTCGGTTACAGCAAACGGTGGTGAATATATTAATGGGATCTCCTGTACGATGGATGGTTTCTACAGTCAGATGAAGGAAAACAACTTATCACGCAAGCTTCATCTGGATCCGGCTCAAACTTTTGAAAGACTAAGGCTGTACGATATTAGGGGAATTGATATGGAAACCAGTGTGCTCTTTACACTTGGTCGGCTGTTGGGGGTTAAGACCTGCAGTGTTACCTTAACTACTGTACTTGAGAACTTAAAGGACGAGCTTCCTCCCCAGGAACGTAGTAAGGCGGAAGCAAATTTATGTCAGATTGTCTTAGACGGAATAGTAGCTTTAGAAGAAAGGAAGTAGATATGGAAATTAAATCAATATTTGGACGGGAAGACAAGATTGTCATCGGGATGGTACATTGCTTACCCTTACCCGGCAGCAAGAACTATGGTGGGGACGTCGAAAAGATTGTATCCCAGGCGGTCCAAGATGCTAAAACTCTTGAGAAAGCCGGATGTTCCGGCCTTATTGTCGAGAACATGGGGGACTCACCTTTCGGCATTCAATTAGATGAGCCACAAATTGCTACACTGGCCATAGCTGCTGATCATGTAAAACGCGCAGTATCTATTCCTGTGGGGGTTGATGCAGCCATGAATGACTACCGCACAAACTTTGCGATTGCAAAAGCGGTAGGTGCGAAATTCGTACGTATCCCTGTTTTTGTCGATACTGTCGAGTTTTACGGCGGCATTATTAAACCTGTAGCCAGAGAAGCGATTGCCTATCGGTCCGCACTGAATTGCGAAGATGTTGCTATTTTGGCAGATATTCACGTCAAGCATACGCATATGCTCTTATCTGAAGTAACTGTGGAGGATTCAGCTCGCAATGCACAAGATTGCGGGGCAGATGCGGTCATTGTTACTGGTCGGTATATCGGTACAGAAACCCCTCTAGATATTATCAAGCGCGCCCGCAAAGTGATCAACTTGCCTCTTTTTGTTGCAAGTGGTGTTAAGCCCGAAAATATCCAGGAGCAGTTGAATATTGCCAATGGTGCGATTATAGGTTCTAGTTTGAAAGAGGGTGGCGTATTAACGAACCCGATTTCTGCAGAGCTCTGCAAAAAGGTTTTTGATGCCCTAAATGATTAATATGGAGGTTGCCAATTATGATGAGACCCATGAAATTAGCAGGTGAACAATTATTGTTCGGTGCAGGTACGCTAGCCCATCTGCAAACGCTTGCCGGCAAGAAGGCTTGCATTGTAACGGGTGGTTCTAGTATGAAGCGCTCTGGGATGTTGCAGAAAGTAAGTGACTACTTGGAAAAAGCAGGTTTTCAGGTAGCAGTTTTTTCAGGCGTGGAGCCGGATCCGAGTTTTTCTACCGTTCGCAAGGGTGCCCAGTGGATGCTTGAAGAAAATCCTGATTGGATCATTGCGCTAGGCGGTGGATCAGCAATGGATGCCGCCAAAGCAATGTGGATTTATTATGAGCATCCAGAATTAGAGACCTTGGCAGATATCATGCCTCCCAATCCATTCCCGGTTTTAAGGAACAAAGCTAAACTTTGCTGTATCCCTTCGACGGCTGGCACAGCTAGTGAGGTCAGCAGATCCATAGTTATTTCAGATGATGTGAGTCAGAAGAAATATGGCTTAGGCAACATGGAAATGATGCCTGACGTGGCGATTTGCGATCCTGAAGTAACGCTCTCCATGCCCAACCATATCACCGCAGAAACGGGTATGGATGCCTTAACCCACGATTTGGAGGCCCTGGTTTCTAACCGCGCCAACTATGTGTCAGACACCCTGGCTTTAAGCTCAATCGAAACACTAGTAGAATTTTTGCCCAAAGTAATGGGAGAACCACAAAACATAGAGTATAGAGAGCATGTGTTGGATGCTGCCATGATGGCAGGCCTAGCCTTTACAAACGTGTCTCTCGGGATTGTACATTCCATGGCGCATACCATTGGTGGTCACTTCCATATAGCACATGGTCTAGCGGATGCGATCATTTTGCCCTACATTATTCGCTATAACCGTCAAGAAGCGCAGGCTGTTAAGAAGTATCGCCTGGCTGAAGAGAAACTGAAATTGGGTCCGATGGAGTCTGTAGTTGAGGACATGAATAGGCATTTTGGCATTCCCAAATGTTTCCAAGAAATTATTCCGGATGAGAAAAAGTTCTTTGATGCTATGGACACAATGGTGGAAGAAGCACGCACAGATGGCTGCACTAAAACCAATCCTGTGATCCCTACTCAAGAAGAATTTAGAAAGTTGTTTGAGCAAGTTTACTACGGAAAGGAATAAGCGATTTTAATATGCAAGTTATCTGTTACTTGAGCAATGGTTATCCCAACATTGCGGCTAGCAAAAAGAAGATTGACCAATATTATGAGGCGGGTTGCCGTATCATTGAGATTGATCTTCCCTCAGCCAACCCCTATCTTGAAGGCGAACTTATAAGTGGCCGAATGCACTCTGCCTTAGAGAACTGTTCAGACTATGATGTGTATCTTGATGCCATTGCCTATGCCCAAAACACCTACTCTGACTTAAAGGTGATCATCTTAGCCTACGAAGATACGATTGAGGCGGTAGGCACCGACAAACTCATCACATTTTGTCAAGCCCATCAGATCCCCGACATGATTATTGTAGGCGACAAAAAACCTGAGCTTAAAGACATTCTTATGGCGGGTGGGGTCAAAGTATCCTGCTATATTCGCTACCACCTGCCCGAAGATGAGATAAACGCGGCCAAAAAAGCGAACGGCTTTATCTACTTACAGGCAAAACCCATCGGCTCACCTGTTAACCCCAAATTTCCTACGCTAAAAGACTGCATCAGTGAGCTGCGGAGGCAGGGACTCGATCGCGAGATTTATTGCGGTGTAGGGGTACATGCAGTTGAAGATATCCAAATGGTCAAGAATGCCGGCGCAGATGCCGCCTTTATTGGCTCTAGCATCCTCAAGGTGGACCATGATCCGGACAAACTTCATGACGTGATCAGTGCATTTGTGCGTTCGGCAGGTGATTAATACATTCGGCTTGCAGGCTCTCCCTATATCCACCCACGATGACCCCTACAGGGCCTTCGTGGGTGGATCTTGTCATTTTTCCTGCAAGTCCTCAATGGTGCAGCCGAGGACTTATGATAGGAGATAGAGTGCCTCGGTACTTGCTTTGTTCCGGGCCTTGTTCCGTAGCGCATATGTTAGGAGGAGGCTTAGAGACACCCTAGCGTGATTGGCAAGCGCGGCTTTTGTGTAGCCAAGGCGGTCCGCATACGTTTCAGCTCGGTAACCCTAGCATATTTTTTGATGCTTTTGGCAGAGAACCATTGGAAATAGCAGGCCCGTCCAGCCGATTCAATGTCCTTCCCCTCTACCGCCCGTGGCTTTCGCACAGGTCTCTGAGGCGGAAGTTCATGTCGGGGTGGGGGTAGATGTCGCAGTAGGAGTCGATTTGGTGGGCGAGGAAGTTGACGCGGCTGAGGAGTTCTTTGCGGGTGATGATGCCAATGAAGATGCCGTCTTCATCGGCTACGTTGATGTAGTTGTGGTCGACGAGGGTGTGGAGGACGTCTTCGAGGTGGTAATCGCCTTGGACGAGGCCGATATTGCGTCGCATGATTTCGGATACTTTGTAATGGGTCAGTTGGTCCCACAAGTATTCGGTTTCTGTCTTGATGGCACTCATGATGAGGGGCATGTTGATGGAACCAACAATTTGTCTTTTGGTGTTGAGGACGGGGATCTCGCTGTAGCCTACAGAGGACAGGAGCATGAGGGCGTGGAGGAGGTTATTGTCTTCCCATACGGTGGCACAGCGGTCGGCTGGGATCATGAGTTGGTCTTGGCAATGGAGTAGCAGGCTTTCGATCTGCTCGTTTACCATATAAATTCTCCTAAAATTTTAAATCTTATCAAGATAGTTATAGCATAATGCACAAAAGACTCCCTGGCAAGACCTGGCGGGTTCTTGCAACATCCTTGCCATAATTCTTCATATTTTCCCTGTTTTGCCGCCATAAGCTTGCCCTAGAATAATAACCGTAGCAAGAAGCTACAAGAACACACCTCTTCATACGTCTCCTCTTTAGAAGCCCGGTTTCTCCGGGCTTCTTACGTTTTGCCCCCAGTTTTCAACTTGGCCTTAGTTTCAAACTTTTATATCCTATTTTTAGGTGCTTGATCCTGGTTCTTAAGCCATTTGTTCCTGGCCTTCAAGCTCTAGCTCCTAGCTTTCAAACTTTTGCCCCTGGTTTTCAAGTTTTATTATCCTGCTTTAGGTGCTTGCCTCTTTCGTTAGGTGCTTGCCCTTTTGCTCAAGTGTTTTGCCCCTGGCTTTCAAGCTTTTGCCCTTGGTTTTTCCGGGCGGCGGCGATCATGAGTTTGAGCCGGTTGATCTGGTTGACTTCGGAGGCGCCGGGGTCGTAGTCAATAGGGACGATGTTGGCTTCGGGGTGCTGGCGGCGGACTTCTTTTATCATGCCCTTGCCTACGACGTGGTTGGGGAGGCAGGCGAAGGGCTGGGCGCAGACAATATTGGGGACCCCGTCGTCTATGAGGGCCAGCATTTCTGCAGTGAGGAACCAGCCTTCGCCGGTGGTGTGTCCGAGCCTTAGGACCTGGGAGGCTTGGTCGGCTAGGTCGTAGATCGAGTGGAGGGTACGGAAGCGGGGGTGTTGGGCTATGGCCTGGTGGACTGGTTTGCGGTAGCTTTCCAAAAAGGAGATGGCGATGCGGGATCCAAAGGCTTTGAGTTTGGCCGTGCCCAGGTTTTCTGCCCGCCAAATGGCGTTATAGGAGCAGTAGAGGAAGAAGTCTAAGAGGTTGGGGGGGACTGCCTCACAGCCTTCGGCTTCAATAACCCGGATGAGCTGGTTGTTGGCATCTGGATGGAATTTGACGAGGATCTCGCCCACGATGCCTACCCGTGGCTTGCGGGGGATATCTTGCTGGGGCAGGTCGTCGAAGGCCTGGACCAGGTCGGCGATCAAGCGCTTGTAGGTATAGGCCTTGGATTCCTGGCTCAGGTAGGACCGGCAGGTCGCCATCCAAGTATCGAATAAGTGGTCGGCAGACCCGGCCTCCAGCTCATAAGGGCGGACCCGGCAGACCAGGGATTCCATGAGGTCGCCTAGAACGCAAGCTTCAGCCAAGCGGGACCCCAGCTTGGGAGAAATCCGGACACCGGGGTTGTCTTCAAAGCCCTGGATGGACATGGAGATCACCGGGACCTGGGACAAGCCTGCCTCGCGCAAGGCCTTGCGCAGGAAGGCGATATAGTTGGTCGCCCGGCAGCCGCCCCCGGTCTGAGTGATGACCAGGGCGGTGCGGTCGGGATCATACTGACCTGATTGCAGGGCGTGCACCAGTTGACCAACGACTAGGATGGCCGGGAAACAGGCATCATTGTTGACATACTTGAGTCCGGCCTCCACATCTTGGGGGCTGACCTGGGGCAGGACTTCCAGTTTGAGTTTGGAGGGGGCCAGAGCCGCAGTGACCAGGTCAAATTGGGTGGGGGCCATTTGGGGCGCGAGGATGGTATAGTCTTCTGCCATTTCTTCGGTGAAAATAATCCGGTCCTGGACGTAGGAAGGCCTGGTATTGTCTTCCTCTTGGGCGGCGAAACGGGCCGAAGCCTTATCACCATGGCGGGCGGCACGCTTGCCGTCTAAGCGAGTAGTATCATGGGCATAAGAGCGGGCCGCATCCTTGCCGCCAGCGAAGCTGGCGTCCTCCACCTTGTCTCCGTAGGTAGAGATCACGGCCGCCTCCGGGGCCGTTTCGCCTTCTTCAACAGCTGCCAAAAGTGACCGTAGCCGGATGCGGGCGGCCCCCAGGTTGGAAATTTCGTCAATTTTCAAGCAGGTGTATATCCGGCCCTTCGAGGTGAGGATTTCCTTGACTTGGTCTGTGGTTACGGCATCTAGGCCGCAGCCAAAGGAGTTGAGCTGGACCAGCTCCAGTTCGGGCGCTTCTAAGACTACGGCGGCCGCTTCATAGAGGCGGGAGTGGTAGGCCCATTGGTCAATGACCCGGATGGGCCGCTGGAGGGTGCCCGGACGGGCAACCGAGTCTTCGGATAGGACGCCTAGGCCTAGGGAATTGATAAAGTCCGGCAGGCCATGGTTGATTTCGGGGTCGACGTGGTAGGGACGACCGGCCAGCACGATTGCCTTGCGATTGTGGTCCTTGAGCCAGGTACGGGCCCGGTCGCCCTCGGCTAAGACGTCCTCTTTATAGTGGGCCAGCTCAGCGTATGCTGCCCCCGAGGCGGCTTTCAGCTCTGACCGGGAGATGCCGTAGGCGGCCAATTCCTTACCCATAATGGCTTGTAGCTTGGCGGGCCGGGTGAAGGGGACAAAAGGATTCATCAAGTGGACCTGGTGGTCTTCCAAGGCTTCTAGGTTGTTGCTGATGACCTCGGGGTAGGAGGTCACAATGGGGCAGTTGAAGTGGTTTTGTGCCTTTTTGTTCTCCCGGCGCTCGTGGGTCAGGGAGGGGTAGAAAATTGTCTTGAGGCCTTGGTAAATGAGGTCTTGTATATGCCCATGGACTAGTTTAGCGGGGTAGCAGATGGATTCCGAAGGGATCGTCTCCATGCCCTTGACATAGAGGGCGTGGCTGGAGGGGGAGGATAAGACGACCCGAAAGCCCAGCCGGGTGAAGAAGGTAAACCAGAAGGGGTAGTCCTCGTACATGTTGAGGACGCGGGGTATCCCGATGGTGCCCCGAGGGGCTTGGTCCTCGACCAGGGGTTCGTAGTGGTCAAAGCAGCGCTGGTACTTGTATGTATAGAGGTTTGGCAATTCCACTAGATCTGCTGGAGACTTGCCGGCCCCGCGCTCGCAGCGGTTGCCGGAGATAAAGCGGGATCCGTCGCTAAAGTGGGAGAGGGTGAGCTTGCAGTTGTTGCCGCAAAGCCCGCAGTGGGCAAAGGAGGTCTTGACGGTGAAATGATCCAGTTCCTCAGGCCCCAAAATGGAGGACTTGACCAGGGTGCCGGTCTGGGCGCCTGGATCGTGCCTAGGGCCTGCAAGTTGTGGGTCTGAATCTTGGCTAGGGCCTGCAAGCTGGGGATCTGAATCTTGGCTAGCGCCTGCAAGCTGGGGATCAAGCGCCCTGCTTGCGGCTGCGGCCGCAGCCGCGGGCTTTGTCCCGGTGGGCTGACAGGCCGCTAGCTTTTTTTGCCAATCCTTTTGGGCGTGTAGGGCGGCTCCAAAAGCCCCCATGAGGCCTGCAATATTAGGCCGGATGACCTCCTTGTCCAAGATTTGCTCAAAGCAGCGGAGGACAGAATCATTCAGGAAGGTTCCCCCCTGCACCACAATCTTTTGGCCCAGCCGGTCGGGGTCTTGGATTTTAATTACCTTGTAGAGGGCATTGCGGACGACCGAGTAGGAAAGGCCTGCGGAAATATCTCCTACGCTGGCCCCTTCCTTTTGGGCCTGCTTTACCCGGGAGTTCATGAAAACCGTACACCGGGTGCCCAGATCCACGGGACTTTTTGCCTCCAGGGCCGCTTGGGCAAAGTCGGGTACGGACATGCCCAAAGAGTGGGCAAAGGTTTGAATAAAGGACCCACAGCCAGAGGAGCAGGCCTCGTTGAGCATGATGTTAGAGATCACACCATTTTCAATCTGCATGCACTTCATATCCTGCCCCCCAATATCCACAATGAAGTCAACGTCGGGCAGGAAGAATTGGGCGGCCTTGTAGTGGGCCATGGTTTCAATGACCCCAGAATCCAGCTTGAGGGCGGCCTTAAGGAGAGCCTCGCCATAGCCGGTGACGGTGGCTTGGGCGATATAGGCCTGGTCAGGCAGCTTGCGATAGATGTCCTTTAAGATACGCACGCTGGAATCAAGGGGTGAGCCCAGATTAGATCCATATGCCGTGTAGTAAATTTTCCCCTCCTGGTCCAGGAGGACGGCCTTGGTGGTGGTAGACCCGGCGTCGATACCCAAAAAGGCAGGGCCTAGGAGGTCTTTAATATCTCGCTTGGGCACGGTGGCCTTGGCGTGGCGGCGGAAGAAGGCATTCCGGTCTTCTGCATGAGCAAAAAGGGGTGGAATATGGGTAACCGGGTCGGCCAGGTTGAGCCCTTGGGTCAAGCTTTTTTCCAGGTCGACCAAGCTGAGCAGGGGGGACTGGTCCGAGAGCATGGCGGCCCCGTGGGCTACTACCAGTTGGGCATTTTCGGGCAGGATAAAGGAATCTACCTGCTTGTCCAGGGTTCTTTCAAAGGCGGCGCGGAGTTCTGAGAGGAAGTAGAGGGGACCGCCCAAAAAGACTAGTTTGCCCCGAATGGTCCGGCCCTGGGCCAGGGCGGTGATGGACTGGGTAACCACGGCCTGGAGGACGGATGCAGCCAGGTCGGGCTTGGGGGCCCCTTCATTAATTAAG
Source organism: Clostridiales bacterium (assembly GCA_004556925.1). GTDB lineage: Bacteria > Bacillota > Clostridia > Saccharofermentanales > DTU023 > SFFI01. Next base: position 1,435 of record SFFI01000021.1, on the reverse strand, counting down.
GGCTGGAGATCCGTTTTGGCAAAGACCCCGCAGCGGGAGGCAATAGGGTAGAGAGATTGAAAGTCCTTTGCCAGCTCGTTTAGGCCGGCGGCATCGGTGTTCATGAGCTGAGCCATCTGGTCAATAAAAGACCCCGTCCCGCCGGCGCAGGCTCCGTTCATGCGCTGTTCCACATGGGGCTTGAGAAAGGTAATCTTGGCATCTTCCCCACCCAGCTCAATAATGACGTCTGTGTCGGGATAGTAGGCCTCAATAAAGGTAGTTTGGGCAATGACTTCTTGGACAAAGGGTACGCCCAAAACCTGAGCCAGCTTCATGCCGCCTGACCCCGTGATGGCTATTTGGAACTTGTTATGCGGAAAACTTTGGCACAGGCGGTAAAACACGCGGGTCAGCGCCTTGTTCATATCGGAGTGGTGACGGTCGTAAGACTGGTAAAGAACCTGTTTCCCTTGTAAAACTACAGCTTTAATTGTGGTAGAGCCTATATCCAGGCCCAATTTTAATACTTTTGTGGCAGAGCCTATGTCCTGGCCCAACTTTAATACTTTTGTGGCAGAGCCTATGTCCTGGCCCAACTTTAATACTTTTTCTTGCATTCTAATCCATACGTATCTCGAGAGGGTCTCCTCAAGCGGGCTAGCACATGCAGAGGGGCAAAGCTAGACCGCGAGGTCATTGTAACATACCGCTAAGGGGCCTCACTTCTACCAAATTGGCCCTCTTGTGCAAGACCTGACGGGCAAAAAACTCGCCCCGAGATGGTCGGCATGCGCGTCTGCCGCTCGATCTGTCGCTCGATTTGTTGCCCGATCTGCTGCTCGATTCGCTGCCCAATCTGCTGCTCGATTTGCTGCTCGATTTGTCGCTCGATCTGCTACCCGCTCTGCTGCTCGATCTGCTGCCCAATCTGCGCCTTGATTTTGCGGACGCGCTCCTTTTTTAGATCCTGAAGTCGCACGACCTGCCAATTTCACCAACAGATCAGGTCTAACCGGGTCTAACACCCCCCCCTTTTTTCCTTAGTACATCCAACTTCCTTATTTTTCTTACAAGTTTGCAGCTTTTGTACGCCGAATTTTTCTGAAAGTCGTGTTCAGCTGTTTTTTCCCCGCGAAATAGCCCTAAAAGGGCGGCTTTTATACAAATATTCTTTTTGGCGCGCGGGTTTATACATTTAGGAGGAGAAAAAGCGGCCCGGGAGGTACATTATCTGCAAACTTGTAAGAAAATCCGGAAAGTTGAAGTAGTTAGGGCTTTTGTCCCTTTTGCTGACTGCCTTCCCTTCCCTTCCTTTCCCTTCCTCTTATTTTGGTTTTCTTGGATTTCAGACGAGTTTGCAAGTAATGGATGGGTCTAAGCGGCCAAAGCATCCATTACTTGCAGATTTGCCCCAGATACCATCCATTAGTTGCAAAAATGTCCGGCGCCCCAC
>SFFI01000011.1 GCA_004556925.1 Clostridiales bacterium | reverse complement strand
TCGGCTCTTTCTTACTTACTTTTTCTTAAGTACTTCGCTTCTCAAAAGCTTTAACTTAAGGGCTCGTTTGTTTGTCTGCTATTCAATTTTCAAGGTCCTGAACCTTCCGTCTGCCGAAAGGCGCTCCGCTATAATATCAAGCCATTTCGGTGTCTGTCAAATGTTTTTTCGCTTTTGTTAATCTGCCTAACTTTTGGGGTGCAGTCCCCCTCTGGCTTATCTATTCCTCATAGATCACGCCATTAGCCAGCCAGGCAATGCGTGGGGTCGCGATCCAGGTGTTACCTGAGCTTGAAGCCATGGGGTTAATGTCTAGAGATGAGGCATCCACGCCAGAACCAGCGGGCATTAACTCTCCTAGTAGGCCCCCTGCGTAAACCTGGAGGCCACCATCCTGGGTAATCAGGTAGAACTTGGAACCTTCAGGGTTAGAGATATAGGAGGCTACGTTGTTAGCAAGTTTGACGGCTGGACTGCCGGACTCCCGCTTCCAGAGGCTACCATTCTTCAAGTAGTAAATGGCCGAGCCGTCTTCATTTGAGGAGATATGGCTGACCTCCCCATTTGCTATCTGTACAGCCGAGGCATCTGAAGAACCCAGATTTGACCGCGCATCAATACCGTAGAAGTTGCCTTGTTGGTCGGTCCAATAGAGTCCGTAGCCCGCGGCGAAGACTTCTTGAACACCTTGGAAGAGCAGGGAGGCCTGGCTGCCGCCTTGTCCATCAGCTGGCGCATAGCTGTTGGCCAGATAGAGATTGCCCTTGTCCCAAATGGCTAGCGAACCGTAGATGCTGCCATCTGCGGAGCCCACAGGAAGGATCAGGCTTTGCTCTGAAAGATACCAGTTGGGGTTAGAGACCTGGTCCACACTGCCATCGGCATTTAGGCGGGCGATAGCATTGCTGCCCACCTGGTAGGTCAGGACTTCTCGCCCATCCTGCGTACGGCGGATGTAGCTGGGGCTACCGGGAACAGACTTTGTAATACGTGCAGGTTCACTGCCTAAGACATCTGGCCGATAAATATAAACGGTCATATCGTCTTGGAAAACGGCCAACTGGCCATCTGCACTTAAGCTATTGAGCTTAATATTGCCCTGGCTGGTATAGGATTGCAAGGGTTCGGCCAGCAAATTGCCGTCCATATCCAGGACTTTTACCCCTGCCTCACTCACCACCAAGAAGCTACCGGAATCTTCGGCCATCAAGGCATCTGTAACGTTAGCCGCAATAACGCGGGGCTGCAGGTCTAAGTAAGATAAGTAATAGAGCTGTCCCGAAGAGAGGTAGGCCAAGCCTTGGTTACCCACTAGTTTGTCCAGACCTTGGGCAGAGCCAAAGGGCAAATCAATCGGCTCGTTTTGGCTACTGGAAAAGAGCTGGTACTGACCTTCCGCATTGAGGCCCACCGTGTGGCTGTTGTCGGGCGAATTAAACAATTCTGTATAGTCGCCTTTTATATTAGCCAACCCAAACTGGCCATTCACATCCGGCCGCATGAGGAAGCGAGAGGATTCACCAGGGATACTGATACCCTGCTCCATGTAAGGAGGCTTGTATTGGCCTGGTGCGGCAAGGTCTGGCAGGGTAATAGGCAAATCCTCTAAGGGGGTCGGGGGTTCCGTAGGTTGAATGGGCGGGGGTGAGGTTTCCTGTCCAGTAGGTAGGATAGGCTGGCCATTCTCGTCGGTTGGCAGCGGAGGAGGACTTGTTTCCCCGGTCACCTCCGGTTGGGGGGCAGCGGTAATGGCAGGGAGCTGAGGATCATTAGGCGTCAGGGGCTGAACCGGTTCTTCAACTTCAGGCGTAAGGGGATCCTGGTTAGGAAGGTCGGGGACTTCCGGTTCTGGTTCCACATAGGCAGGAGGAAGCTCTGGGTTATCCTCCGGGCGATCTATGACTTGTGGAGGAGGCGCAACAGGAGGTGTCCAAGCTGGAGTATTATCATAGGGGTCCGTGCCCACGGGCGGCAGGGTATGTTCAGGCAAGGTAGGTAGGTCTGTACTGCTGGGTTTTGTAACCTTGACCGTGGTTTCCATGACTCCTTTTTTAGGCAGGGTCTGACGTTGCAGACGGACATCGCTGTCGTCATGCATGAAGACCGCCCGGATTAATACAAAAAGTAGAAGCAGACCCACTACCGCCACACCAGCAATCAGACCAATCTTGGCAGGCAGGGGCAGACTGGGTTTAGACTCTTCTTCTTCACCCATCAGGTCATCTAAATAGGCATAGGCGTTTGGCAGATCCTGGTCTTGGTTCTCCTGATCCGGATAGGCATTTCTGTCTTGACCGTAATAGTTGCCGTAATCTCCGTACTCCTCATACTCACCGTAGTCCTGATAGGATTCTGAGGAAGCTTGCGACTGCAAGGAAGAACGGGCGGCCCGCTGGGCCGCTTGGGCATCTGGTACAGGAATCTGACGGTGGTTGGGATCAGGTCGGCCTGTACGGGACCCAGATCCCGAGGACCCCGTGGGTCGCTGAGGATGGTATCCTTGGGGTCTTGGTCCTGCGTTATGGGGCCTAGCTGAACGGCGGTCCTGCCCAGGATAAGGTTGGGGCTGTCCTTGTCCCTGCTGATGAGGTCTGTATTCAGGATCAAATCTATCTGCCATGATGACTACTCCATCTTATATTAAGTGATATGTTGAGGGTCCAGGATGATTCACCCTGGACCCTGACAAAGCTTGTTTATACCATCAACAATTTTACACCTAGCTTAAATCGGATTCTAGTAGGCTGAGGAAGTGGTCAAAGCGTGTCATGGCATCTTCGATGGGCTTGGCGGAGGACATATCCACGCCAGCTTCTTTCAAGATATCAATGGGCTTCGCGGAAGAGCCAGAACTTAAGAACTTAAGGTAAGCATCGCGTTCTGCTTGTCCCCCTTCGGTGATAAGCTTAGCAAAAGCGGTAGCCGCTGAGAAGCCCGTAGCATACTGGTAAACGTAGAAGTCGTAATAGAAGTGTGGAATGCGGGCCCACTCGAGGGCGATCTCTGGATCCTTGCTTAATTCAGGACCGTAGTAATGTTGGTTCAGGTCCCCATAAGTCTGGATCATCCAATCCGCAGTCAGGCTGGTCCCGGCCTGGTCGGCTTGATGCATCTCTTGCTCGAAGGCCGCAAACTGGGTTTGACGGAAAACAGTGCCCTTAAAGCCGTCCAGGTAGTTCATGATGATATAGCGCCGGGTAGCGGGATCGTCAATGTTGTCTAGCAAGTAAGAGGTCAGCAAGTTTTCGTTGCAGGTAGACGCAATCTCTGCCAGGAAAATAGGATAATCACCATAAGTAGGAGATTGATTTTCCCGGGTTAAGTAGGAATGGCAGGAATGGCCCAGTTCGTGCGCCAGGGTGTAGAGATTGTCCAGAGTTCCCTTCCAGGTCATCAGGATGTAGGGAGGAGAATCGTAGCAACCACCTGAGTATGCGCCCGAGCGCTTGCCAGCATTCTCCGCATAGTCAATCCAGCGGGAGGAGAAGGCTTGTTTGAGGATATCCAGGTAGGCTTCGCCCAGAGGCGCTAGAGCCTTTAAGATAATGTCTTGCGCTTCCTCCATGGTGTAGGACAGGTCAACTTCATCGACAACTGGGACATAAAGGTCATAGGTATGGATTTCATCCAAGCCTAGTAGCTTCTTGCGCAGGGCAACATACCGGTGCAAGAGGGGCAGGTTTGCGTCTACAGTCTGGAGCAATTGGTCATATACTTGCTCAGGAATTTCATTGTAGAAAAGTGCCGCTTCACGCGCGGAAGTAAAGTGATGGCTCTGTGCCAGGAAATTGTTGCGCTTAATTTGGGTAGATAGGGTCTGGGCATAGGTGTTGCGGTATTGGTTGTAAACCGTGTAATACTGCTGGAAGGCATCTTTCCTTACCCGGCGATCCCGGTTTTGCAACAGCTGTCCAAAGCGGGCGTGGGTCAGCTCAATATCGTGGCCCTGGTCATCTTTAATCACCGGGAATTTTTGGTCCGCATTGTCCAAGACCTCAAAAACCGAAGCGCCTGCGTCCAAGACCTGTGAGGCTCCTGCCAGGAGGGCTTCCTCAGATGGGCTGAGGATATGGGGCTTCGAAGCCAGGACTTGGTCAATCTTACGTTTATAGTGTTTCAGCTTGGGTTCTGCTGTATAGAAGGCCTGCAGGCTTTCTGCCTCTAAATTGGCCAAAGCGGGCTCTGCAAAGGAGGCGGCAGCCATATAGCCTGCCAGGAACTGGCCCATCTGGCTCTGCATACCAGTATATTTAGACACCGCAGTGTCTTCATCATTTTTCATGGAAGCGTAAACATAAAGTTTAGCGATTTCACGTTCATGACGATCTTGCGTTTCAAAAAAGCCCAAGAGTGTGACCGCTGAAGAGGTCAAATTATCTTGATATGCAGCAATCTCTGTGGTGAACTTTTGGGCTTGCTGGAAAGCAGCTTCCCACGCTTCATCATGAGGGTAGAGAGGGCTGAGATCCCAGGTGCTTTCTAAAGCAACTTCGCTACGTTTGGGGACTTGGCTGGGACTTTGACCCTCGGGGGCAAAAAACTTACGTTCGTTCATTCTTTTCATAATTACCTCTTGTATTCATATTCCTGTGAGGCGGACCTTTAGGAGAGGCCCGGGGCCAAGCTTGGCGACCAAGATGGCCAGAGATCACAGGTTGCTTGTAGGTGGGTAGGATGCTGGAGCCTAGCTGTCTTCTTCTGAATCCACAATTGCTTCAGGATCAACAGGGTCCAGATCGCAGCTGACATCTTGATCGGCCGAGGCTTCTTCAAGCGCATCTGCCAGCAGGTCTTCTTGAGTTGAGCCGGGGTCAGCAGCTTCCGCTTCAGCCAAGCTTTCCGGCTTCTCGCTGATCTCTTCTTCGTTACGGTCAGTTACAGTTACATCTGTAATGGCGGCATCGCGCGCCCGCATGAGTTTTACACCTTGTGTATTCCGGCCCAAGACGGGAACTTCTGCAGCATGGACACGGATGACCAGGCCATCGACATTCATCAGGAGGAGGTCCACATTGTTGGGGCCCTGAACCACCCTGACGACATCCCCTGTACGGTCTGTCAGGCGATGGGCAATCAAACCCTTGCCGCAACGGTATTGGCTCCGGAAGGACCGCAGAGGTGTCCGCTTGCCAAGGCCCTTTTCCGTGACCGAAGTCATGAGAGCATCCTGGTCGGAAGCCAGCATGGAAACCACTTCATCTCCCGAAGACAGGCGGATACCTAGTACCCCCATGGTCGCCCTGCCGGTAGCCCGGACACAGGACTCGTGGAAACGGATACCCATCCCCTTCTTGGTGGCCAAGAAAATATCATGGTCTCCTTGGGTCAAGTCTACCGCAATCACGGAATCGTCTTCCTGTAAGCGGATGGCAATAATGCCCCCCTTATGGATATTGGCATATTCCTGCAAGCGGGTCTTTTTAATAATGCCCCTCCGGGTGGCCATGACCAAGTAATAGGTCTTTTCTGGGTCCTCCACGTCATCTGGCATGGGTAGGAGGCCATAAATTTTTTCCTCCGGAGCCAGCTGCAGGATATTGACAAAGTGGGTCCCCCGGCTTTGTCGCGAGGCCTCCGGGATTTGATAACCCTTGAGCCGGTAAACCTTGCCCAGGGTGGAAAAGGCCAGTAGCCACTGCTTGCTGGAAGCCGTAAAGAGGGTTTTAACCAAGTCTTCATCCCGGGTATTCATGCCCTGGATTCCCCGGCCGCCCCGGCGTTGGGCCTCGTAGGTGTCAGTCGGCACTCGCTTGACATAGCCAGCCTCGGATAAGGTAAAGACCACATCCTCTTCTTCAATCAGCAATTCGTCATCTATATCGGTATAGTCGGGAGATATGCGGGTTCGGCGGGGGTCTGCATACTTGCGCTTGACTTCCAAGAGCTCTGCGTTAATCACGGCGTCCCGTTTGTTGCCGTCCGTAATGATGCCCTGGAACTCCTCGATTTTTTCTTCCAACTGCTGGTATTCGCTCTCTAGCTTCTCACGTTCCAAGCCGGACAAGCGTCCTAAACGCATATCTACAACATGCTGGGCTTGCTTTTCACTAAAGCCAAAACGTTCGCGCAAGGCTTCACGGGCTGCGTTTTCATTGGCAGAGGCCCTAATGATGTTAATGACCTCATCAATATGGTCGATGGCCATTTGCAGGCCTTGCACGATATGCTTCCTGGCTTCCGCCTTTTCCAGGTCAAACTTGGTCCGACGGACCACAACCGCCCGGTAAAAGTTCAAATAAGCCAGGAGGGCATCCTTGAGGGTAAAGATCTTGGGCACCAAGAGTCCCGCTTCATCCGGGACAAGAGCTAGCATGTTAGCAGAGAAGTTATCTTGTAGCTGGGTATTCTTATAGAGCTGGTTGAGTACGACGTTTGGGGTCGCATCCCGTTTTAGCTCAATAACGATACGGATTTCTTCATTGCGGTCAGATTCATCCCGCACATCAGAAATGCCCTCTATACGCTTCTCTTTCACTAGAGTCGCGATACGCTCAATCAACCGAGCCTTGTTCACCATATAGGGTAGGTCATGCACAATAATCCGGTGGCGGTTATTTCTACTTTCCACAATCTCGCAATTGGCCCGGACTACAATAGAGCCTTTGCCAGTTTTATAGGCCTTGCGGATACCGGAAAGTCCCATAATCGTCCCATAGGTGGGGAAATCCGGGCCCGGAATAATATCCATCAAGTCATCAACTGTGGCCTCTGGATGGTCAATTAAAAATAAGGTAGCATCAATGCACTCGCCCAGGTTATGGGAGGGAATATTGGTTGCCATACCAACAGCAATCCCAGAAGACCCATTAACTAGGAGGTTGGGGAAGGGAGCAGGCAGGACATTGGGTTCCATGGCATGCTCATCAAAGTTTGGCTGAAAATCAACTGTATCCTTGTTGATATCAGTCATCATATCCTGGGCCAGCTTGGTCAGACGGGCTTCCGTATACCGGTAAGCGGCCGGCGGGTCGCCATCTCGCGACCCAAAGTTACCATGCCCATCCACCAGCGTGTGTCGCATAGAGAAATCCTGGGCCAAGCGAACCAGAGCATCATAGACTGAGGCATCACCGTGGGGGTGGAAGCGGCCTAAAACGTCACCAACGGTCGTGGCACACTTGCGATAGGGTTTATCGGGCGTAAAGCCCTGGGTAAACATGGAATAGAGAATCCGCCGATGCACAGGTTTCAAGCCATCGCGGATATCTGGCAGGGCCCGGTCCGTAATGACAGACATGGCATAGGTAATGAAGGATTGCTTCATTTCCTTGTCCAAGTCAACAGGGATAATAATATTGTCTGGATTCTGGAAAGCGGCGTCTACCGCGGCTTCTTTGGCTTGGGACTGGGCACGCCTGCTCAGCCCATCTCTTTCCTCACCGCCAGACTGGGGTGTATCTATAGCCATTAAAACCTCTTTCTAAAAAGACCGGCAAGGAGGGAGTTGCTCACTCTGCAATAGGGACATGTGCCCTTCTGGATGAAAGGAAGGATTACACAAAATCGGGGCCTTTTCTGCTTCTCATTATTTTTAAATTATACCATATATAGGCAGGAATATTGGCAGTTTGCTGGGCCCCAATCTTTAGTGCAGAGGGGATTTTTTGATGTGTGCGTTGGACCGGGGATATTTTGGCGGCGTGGCTTGTCTTTTGCGGTAAATCAGGAAGGTGCGGGTCGCGTTAAGCTGAGGCAGGACAAAACTTTGGATATCTTCCAGCTCTGCCCCCAGCTTGCTGGCTGCCTGGCCGGCCTGGCTTAATTCATCCTGGTATTTTGCCTTCATCGCCACAAAGACACCCCCAGGCTTGACCAAGGGCAGGGCGTATTCTAAAAGCACAGGCAGGTTAGCCAAGGCCCTGGCAGTAACCAGATCCAGCTGGTCGCGATACGGAGCCTTTCTCCCTAGATCTTCAGCCCGGGCGTGGACACATTGCCAGGGTTGCGTTAAGGCAATCGCCCCCAGGGCACGGTCCAAAAATTTGAGACGTTTAGCAAGGGCATCGACCAGGTAGAGGTCTATATCTGGCCGCAGGATTTTGACAGGCACACCAGGAAAACCTGCCCCCGTGCCCAGGTCGAGGACACTCAAGGCCTCATCCGGGCTCTTGACTGTGGCTTCCTGATCCAGCAGGGGTAAAAGGTCCAAGAATCTAGCAAATGCAGATAAATAGCTTCTTCAGGATCCGTAATGGCAGAAAGATTGAGGGTCTGGTTTTGTTCCAGCATCAGGGCCATAAAGCTCAAAGCCTGGTGCTCCTGCCCTGCTGAGATCTGAAAATCCGGCAGCAGCAGATTGAAGTCAGTCCGGGCCTTGGTAAAGGCCTTTTGTAAAGTGGTATAAAGATCTGTGGGCATATGAGCGCTCCTAGGCCTGGGCTTCTAGATCTGAGCTAGTCTTTTGCCCCTGCTCGCGTTGAGATACTGCCAAAAGCAGGATAGAGGCATCTGCGGGAGAGATCCCCGAGATTCTGGCAGCCTGGCCTACCGACCGTGGCCTGAGCTTAGACAGCTTCTGCCGGGCTTCCAAACGCAGGCCCTTCAACTGCTCGTAATCGAAATCCTCCGGAATCAGACGTTTTTCCAGCTTGTGGAAGCGCTGGATGCGGTCTTCCTCCAATTTGATATAACCCTGGTATTTAATTTGCACCTGAACATTGTAGCAATCCACCGGGCTGAGGAAGGCTTCTCCTGCCACAGCCTGGCTGGGGTAGCAAATGCGCGGCCGGTCTGGGTCTAAAACAAGCAAGTCTTGGTAATTCACCTCCGGCCGCTTGAGCAGGTCGGCCAAGGACAAGCCACCCTCCGGGAGGCCGTAGCCCTTGCCCTGGAAGAAGGCTTGGACCTTGGGGTTCTTGGGGCTCAGCCGGGTGCTTTCTAACCGCTGCCTCTCCCCGTCTATCCGGGCTTGCTTGGCCTGGAAGGCGGCCCAGCGGTCGTCTGAAATCAAACCAATTTCCCGCCCTAAGGGAGTCAGCCGTTGGTCCGCATTGTCTTGGCGCAGGACCAGACGGTATTCGGCTCGAGAGGTCATCATACGGTAGGGTTCATTGGTACCTTTAGTCACCAGGTCATCAATCAAAACGCCTATATAGGCCTGGGACCGGTCCAAGACCACTGGTTTTTTGCCTTCTAGAGACCGGCAGGCATTGATCCCTGCTATAAGCCCTGTACCTGCAGCCTCTTCATAACCTGATGATCCCAGGATTTGCCCCGCCCCATAAAGACCCTTGACCGACTTGACTTCCAAGCTAAGCTCTAGGTCTTGGGCATCTAAAAGGTCATAGTCTATGGCATAGGCAAAGCGCATAAATTCTGCATTTTCCATCCCTGGCACCGAGTGCATGACCTGCCGCTGCACATCTTCCGGCATAGAGGATGACATGCCTGAGGCGTAGACCTCTTGGCTTTCCAAGCCGCAGGGCTCTAAAAAGACATGGTGGTGGTCACGGTTGGGGAATTTAACCACCTTATCTTCAAAAGAGGGACAATAGCGGGGGCCTATCCCCTCTACCAGGCCAGAGTAAAGGGGGGACCGGTCAATATTGTCCTGAATAATTTTTTTGCTGTCCGCGCTGGTGTAGGTGAGATAGCAATTAAGGTTAGCTAAGGGCTTCCAATCCGCCTTTTCTTCATTAACAAAGGAAAAGGGCTGAGGATCGGGATCTGCGCTTTGGACCTCCATGTGGTCATAGTTCAGGCTGCGGGCATGGAAGCGACCGGGGGTCCCGGTTTTAAAGCGCTTCAGCTCAAGGCCCAGGGCTTGCAGGGAGAAAGACAAGTGCTTGGCAGGTGCCAGACCGTCTGGTCCTTCCTCACGAATAGACTCCCCAATAATCACCTTAGAACGCAGGAAGGTCCCGGTGGCTAAGATGACCCTTTGGGCCGGGTAAACCGTACCCAGGACAGACACCACGCCTTCGATATACTGAACACCCTCTTCTTCCCGCCATACCAGGTCTGTCACTTCGTTTTGGATGAGAGAAAGGCCTGGTGTCCTTTCCAAAAGATGCCGCATATCCTTTTGGTACTGCCAGCGGTCTTGCTGGGCCCGCGGCGAGAGTACGGCCGGCCCCTTGGATCGGTTAAGCATACGAAACTGGATGGTACTGCGGTCGGCCATAAGGCCCATAACCCCGCCTAAAGCATCTATCTCGCGTACCAGTTGACCCTTGGCCGTACCGCCAATATTGGGATTACAGGGCATATTGGCTAAGGCATCGATGTGCAGGGTAAAGAGGGCGGTTTTAAAGCCCAGCTTGGCAGCAGCCAAAGCCGCTTCGCAGCCGGCATGGCCTGCTCCTACTACAATCACATCGTAGGAATCAGCAAAATACTTGCCAGCCGCCTTAAGGTCGGCCAGGCTATGGGCTTGATGATTTTTAACTTGATTTTCCATTATTTGCCTACGCAGAAGCGTGAAAAAATACTATCGACTAGCGCATCCGAAACCTGGCTGCCTGAGAGGCTGGCTAGGGCCTCTGCGGCGGACCTCAGCATGGCAGCGGTCATGTCCAGGGCCCCTTGGCCTGCCAGGCTTTGCGCTGCTAAATCCAAGGCCTGTTTAGCCTGGTCTAGGAGGTCCTTATGGCGTAAATTGTGCAGGAAGATATGTCCTGCCTGGCCAGACCCCAGACTGTCATAAGCGATTTTGATTTGATCGCGGATAGGATCCAAAAGCTCCGGCTGGGCCTGGGACCAGATCAGAACTGGGGCCTTCCCTAAGGCCTGCATTTGTATCTCGCGTTCTTCTGCACTAAAAAGATCTTGCTTGCCCAGGAGAGACACCAACTCTTGCTCGGGTGCGCTTGCCAAGTAAGCAGCCAAGGCCGCTTGGCTCTCCGCTAGGCGCAAGGGGTCGTGCAACCAAAAGACCAGGTCCGCAGATTGTGCCGCGGTCAAGGCCCGGTCCACGCCCTCCCGCTCAATCTGGTCTGCCGTCTCTCTCAGGCCTGCGGTATCAATCATCAGCACCGGTATGCCAGCAATTTGCAGGTTGGCCTCCAGGGTGTCCCGGGTAGTGCCGGAAATATCAGATACGATCGCCCGGTCGAGGCCCATGAGGGCATTCAAGAGAGTCGATTTCCCTGCGTTGGGCAGGCCCAAGATACAGACTCGGAATTTATCCGTCAAGATCCGCCCCTGCGACCACATAGACAGGGCTTGGTTGACCGATTCCTGAATGGGTTTCAGACCGTCACGAATGGCAGTTATATCCGCCTCCTCCGCGGCCTCTTCCGAAAATTCCAAAATATTTTCCAGCTGGGCCATCAGGGTCAGGACCTGGTCCTTCAAGGCTTCCACCGCTTGAGACAGGGTACCACTTAAGTCTCTGAGGGCTTGGTCCTGCTGGAGACGGGACTCTGCCTCGATCAAGTCCATCACCGCTTCCGCCTGGGCAAGGTCGAGTTTGCCGTTCAGGAAGGCACGTTTAGAAAATTCTCCAGCGGTGGCAGGCCTTGCGCCTGTAGCCAGTAGGGATTCCAAGATAGAGTTGCGAACCTGGGTCCCTCCGTGGAAACTAATCTCGTAAAGGTCCTCACCCGTGTATGAATGCGGGGCCCTAAAGGCAGCCAGGATAACCTGGTCTAGGATCTGGCCTTGGGCATCCGTCCAGGTCCCATAGGCCATGGTATAGCCAGGCATGGCAGAGGGTAGGCCAAAAGATGAACGAGGCCTGAAGCGCAGGTCGCAGATCGACCCTGCTTCAGGCCCAGACAGGCGGATGATACCCAGAGCGGCAACGCCGGGCGGGGTAGATAATGCGCAAATCGTGTCAGTCATTAGCGGACTTTGTGCCGGGCCTTTTTGTCGTCGTCTCGGGAGATAACGACAGACCTTTGTGGCTCTTGACCCTCACTGTAAGTGGTAATGCCCTGGAAGTCAGCCAAGGCCAGGTGGATCTGCCGGCGTTCTGCCGGCGTCATGGGATTCATCACGTAAGGCCGGCCGGACTTTAACACCTTCTCCGCAGACCGGCGGGCTTTTTGCCGCAACTGCTTCATCTGGCGGTCCCGGTAATAATCAATATCCAGGTAAACCCTCTGGTAGCGGTCATGGTCTTGGTTAATCGCCAGGGTGGTCAGATATTGGATGGCATCAAGGGTTTCTCCCCGGCGGCCGATGGCGTTGCCTAAGTCATCCCCTGATACATCTATCTGCAGGCTGCCATCATCGGCGTAGAAGGATGAGATCCGGCCATGAATGCCGAGATTCTGCAAAATATTGGCTACAAACTCTACCGCCTTGTCTTCTAAGACTGCTTTTTCTTCGGGGCTATAGTCCTCAGCGGTCTGCTGATCCGCATATGCGTCCTCCTGGTCATCCAGGGGATCTTCTTCATAGTCCCGGTCACCTGCTAGGTCCTCATCATAGGACTCAGATGCTTGAGCATAGGCCTCGTCGTCTGCCTCTTCATCCTCATAATTTGCATCATAGGGATAAGCAGGAACGGAAGCCTCCTCGGCATAGGACTCATAGCTGGGTTCAGACTCCCCTGCGGTTTCTTCAATAGCAGAGCTAACCCGTACGCGGGCCGGCCTACGGCCAAAACCTAAGAGGCCGCCTGGGTCACCCTCGTCCAGGACTTCAATAATGGCATCCTCACTCGCGATGCCCAGATCTGCCAAGGCTTCTTCGATGGCTTCGTCAACTGTTTTGGCAAGTTTTTCTACACTATTGTTCACTTGTATTTTTTCTCCTTCTGCGGACTTGTTTGTCTGCTTTGCGGGCTTCAACTAATTCCCGTGCGGGTTTCGCATAGTATTGATAAGAAAGCAGGGATTGGATAATCCCCATGATGTTGGAGGTCAGCCAAAAGAGAGCCATAGCTGCAGGCAGGGTAAAGGCCATCCAGATCATCATGGCCGGCATCACAAAATTCATGGACTTCATCATGGTTTGCGATTGTTCTTGGACCTGGTCATGCTTGGCAGGGTTACTAGCATCTCTAGCCTTTTCTTCCTTGGTCCGACCTGGCTGGGGCATGGCCTTGCGGCTGATCTGCAGCTGCAAAATCATGGTCACCATCATCACAACCACGAGGATAAATAAGGGCAGGTAGGTGGATTTTTCCGGGCCAAAGAGTTTAGCCGGCAGGAAGCTGGGTGTAACGCCTAGGTCCATGCCCAAGAACTTTAAGTCTAGCACTTGACTCAACTGGATCCAGCCATTCTCCACAGATTGGGCTAGGGCTTCGCCATTGCTGCGCAAGGCAGCCAAAACGCCTACATCAGAGTTGCCGACCGTCTTTAAGGCATTCTCGGCCAAACTCCCTTTATCGACTAAGAGCTGGGCAATCTGTTGCAAATTTTCCTGGGCAACCCCCGCAATATAGTAAAGAGGCCTCTGGATAGGCCGCCAAATGGCGATCAGGACGAGAAATTGCAAGAGCTGGGGCAGACAGCCCCCCGTCATGGAGATATTGTGCTGCTTCATCAAGTCCATCTGGGCAGCTTGGGCCCTTTGCGGGTCATCCGCATAGACACGCTTAATCTCGTTGATATCATCCTGCAGGAAGAGCTGGCGGGCCATATTCTTGCTCATCCGCATATTCACGGGCATGAGTATGGCTTTAATGGCTAAGTTTACAACAATAATGACCAAGCCGTAGTTTTGCAGCCAGCCATACATGAAGCGCATGAGTAAACCAAAGACCTGGTAAAGCGGGTCTAAGATACTCAGGCTAAGCATATAATTCATAGGGTTTCGGGTTCCTCTCTCAGCTACTTTGTTTCTGGGGGCTTATCTTAACCAACCTGGACCCCGGCCAGGAAAGAAGGTCGTCCTCATACTTTAGCAAAAGTCAGGCCGCTTGACCAGGCAAATTTCTCAGAAGAAAAGCCCCTGGGTAGAGGGGCTTTTCTCTCAAGTCACAGGGATCTCTTACAACTACATTTCCTTGAAGAAGGGGTAGTTCTTTTCTTCGATCTTGTCCAGGCTGGGCATGGGGAAGAATTTTTCGTGGTCTTTGTCCATGAACATCAGGCCGGTGGTGATCGAACGGTAGGATTGCTTGGTTAAAGCGTTATGTAGGGTCAAGGCCTTGGTGAACTGGTCAGGCTTGGCCTTTAAGTCCAGGATGGCATCACGCAGTTTAGAGGGGTGGATCCCTTCAATAGGCGAAGGAACAAAGGGGTTGTCGTGGAAACGATTTAAGAAAGAGTTGAGGTCAAAGTTCATCTCCAGATAGAAAAGGCGAGGAACTGAGAGGAATTTGTTGCCCCCGGTCATCCACTTACCAAAGTCCCGCATGTGCAGACGGGATAAGACAATGGTTGTCAAAGGGGTTACTTCAACAAAAATATTGAAGTCTTCCTTGATGTCTGCTCTGCCCTCCGGGGGTGGGGTATAGGGGCCCGCTTCCATAGCCATAAAGGTCCCGTCTGCGTTGCAGAGGAAAACCTGCTGGATAGCATCCAGCTCCACATGCTCCAGGATGCGGTAGCTGGAAACGTACTTAGACGCCTTGGGACGACCATCTTCATGGGGTTTAAGCTCAGATAAAGCCTCATCCAAGGGGAAATAGGGGTTGCGGTAGTTAATATCCAACTCGGCAAAAATCATCTTGCCTTCATAGTGGCTGGTCGTGCCATAAGAATAGCGCAGAACAAATTCTGCGGGAGGGAGTTGGGAAAGAACCAGAGACTGGTTGGGGTAAAGGATCATATAAAGGTGGGCGTCATACTGTGTCATATTTGCTCCTTTGGGCCCAAGGCCCTGCTTTTCTGTAAGTGAACCGTTTTCTGCTTTTCATTATAGCGATTCCTCGGCTTAACAACCAAGCTAAGCGAGGGGAAATAGGGTAGCTTTAGAGGAAACGCACGACGACTAAAGCCACCATGGACATGAGCTTAATGAGGATGTTCAGCGAGGGGCCAGAGGTATCCTTAAAGGGGTCACCAACGGTGTCGCCTACCACAGCCGCGTTGTGGGCCTCAGTATTATTGTGCAAGCTTTCGTCCCCTTCAATGGTCTTTTTGGCATTATCCCAAGCACCACCCGCATTGGACATAAAGATGGACAGGGTGACACCGGTAATGGTGGATCCGGCCAAGAGGCCCAGGAGCATTTCCTTACCGCCCAAAGACCCCACCATAACAGGAGCCAGGAGGGCCAGAACCGCAGGCAGAATCATCTGTTTGAGGGCAGAGCGGGTTGAAATATCAACGCAACGGCCATAATCAGGAGTATCATTACCGGCCAGGATACTTGGTTTTTCTCTAAACTGGCGGCGGACCTCATTAATCATTTCAAAAGCAGATTTTCCTACTGCATCCATGGTTAAGGAGGAGAACAGGAAAGGAATCACCGCACCGATGAAGACCGCAACCAAGATATAGGGGTTCGTGATCTCCGCTATTTCAATGCCAGCTGCCTCCTTATAGGAAGCAAAGAGGATGATAGAGGTTAAGGCAGCAGACCCAATGGCAAAGCCTTTCCCAATAGCAGCGGTGGTGTTACCCACAGCATCCAGGCTATCAGTAATTTCACGCACATGGGCAGGAAAGTGAGACATCTCAGCTAAGCCACCGGCATTGTCCGCGATAGGACCGTAAGCATCAACTGCCAGCTGAATGCCCAAGGTAACCAACATACCGGTAGAAGCAATCCCAATACCGTACATATCCGCACACAGGTATGAACCCAAGACGGCAAGACCAATTACGAACACGATGGGGAAGGTTGAGGACATCCCTACGCTAATTCCGGCGATGATGTTGGTTGCAGAGCCCGTCATGCTGGCGTGCACAATGGAGTCTACAGGCTTACGTTCGGTACCCGTGTAGTATTCCGTGATCTTACCCACGATCACGCCTGAAGCTAGGCCTACCACGGTAGCACCTACGAGGTGCCAGGCACCAAAGTGCCCGTCTAAACCAAAACGCTTATCGCCAATAAGCAAGAGATAGGAAATAATAATCAGGATAATTGAAAGAACGGAAGCCACTAAGCTACCCTGGTTAAGCGCACTTTGCGGGTTGGCTTTTTCTGAAACCCGAACAAATTTGGTACCGATAATGGAGGCCAAAACGCCCAGAGAGGAAACAATTAAGGGAAGAATTAAGAGGGTCACTTTCAGCTCAAAGCTGGTATCAGGTACAGACAGGGCCAGGATCATACAGCCCACGATAGAGCCTACATAAGACTCAAACAGGTCAGCTCCCATGCCGGCGACATCGCCTACGTTGTCGCCTACGTTGTCAGCAATAACCGCCGGGTTGCGGGGGTCATCTTCCGGGATACCTGCTTCCACCTTACCCACCAGGTCAGCAGCAACGTCAGCGGCCTTGGTGTAAATACCACCGCCAACGCGGGAGAAGAGGGCTACCGAGGAAGCGCCTAAGGAAAAGGCTGTGCCCATGGGCATGATAGAAGCTCGCAGAACTTCTTCATCAACATTCGGAACAAATTTCAAAGAGAAGAAAAATACCAGGAACAGGCCAACCAGGGCCAGACCCACTACCGTCATCCCCATGACTGTACCGCCCGTAAAGGCAATCCGGAGCGCAGCGTTCAAGCCGCCATCATGTGCTGCCTGGGTAGTACGAGAGTTGGCTTGGGTGGCAACCTTCATGCCGAAATAACCCGCCAGAGAGGAAGCCACAGCCCCCATCAAGAAGGCCAGAGCCTGAAAGCGCATAAAGCCCCGGCTAGCCAATAGCAAAACCAAGGCGACAAAAAGCACGAAGGGCATGAGGAAGGTGTATTCCCGGCGGATAAAGGCCAGGGCACCATCGTGAATATAACCCCCAATACGCTTGAGCTCAGGGTGATTAAGCTCTTGACTCGTAATTTTGCGGGAGCGGGTCATTGCAAATAGCAAGGCAATGACGCCGCAGGCGAAAACTAAGAACATCAAATCCATCTGTTTCATAATCTCTCCATTAGCAATACTGCTTCTAAAAATTTGTGAACTTCGCAGGCAAAACTCTGCTAAGCCCTTACTAATTAAGGGTTAGTGTACAAAAGAAATGGAACTTATTCAACAGTTGAATAAAGGCTCTTGGCCTTGGCAAAACGCTAAAGCGAAAAAATAAATTCCACATGTAAAGTGATAAAAAAAGTTGCCATAAGTCTTGCAAAATGCTCTGAGCAAGGATTTTCACTCAACTAATCCAGCAAACCTTTTATCTCCGCCCATCTGAACGAGACTTTTCACCTATCTCATCTAAGTTCCTCATTCTCACTCAGTACATCCAAGTTCCTCATTCTCACTCAGTGCATCCAAGTTCCTCATTCTCACCTAGTACATCCAAGTTCCTCATTCTCACCTAGTACATCCAAGTTTCTCAAATTTCTTACAAGTTTGCAGCTTTTGTACGCTGCGACTGAGGCTTTTTCAGTAAAATCAGAGTTCTGACCCTCAAAGCGCTTGTTTTATACACTAAACCACGTCGCAGAGCTGAATAAATGTATAAAAGGCAGGGGCAAAAGAAGAAAATTAAGCGACTGATGTACATTATCTGCAAACTTGTAAGAAAATCCGGAAAGTTGAAGTAGTGAGGGCTTTGGGCTTTTTTGCTGACCGCCTTCCCTTCCTCTTATTTTGGTTTTCTTGGATTTCTTCCTCTGAATACATATTTCCTTCCTTTCAGAGTCCAGTTTTTTGTTCCCACCCCCTTTCTTGGATTTCAGACGAGTTTGCAAGTAATGGATGGTTTACTCTCAGAAACAGAGGCAAAACCACCCATTACTTGCGGATCTGCCCGCGTTACCATCCATTAGTTGCAAACTTGCCTGACGGCCCACCCATTAGTTGCAAAAATGCCCGAGAATCCAGAATTCCGAAAGTCAAGTCCGCAATAGTATGTAAATTTGTAATCGCCTTTCTTTAATAACCTTCTTAAGCTGCCTTTGCTAGCTGGCATTGGTTGGCAAATCCGTTAAATCACCACTTTGCCAACCTTTTTCGGCCCGGTCGAGCCGTTTTAACAGGAGATTTTGGTTGGCAAATCCGCCAAATCAGGAGTTTGCCAACCTTTTTCCGACCGGCCGAGCCAATTTAGCAGGAGATTTTGGTTGGCAAATCCGCTAAATCAGGGGTTTGCCAACCCTTTTCAGGCCGGCAGAGCCAGTTTGGCAGGAGATTTTGGTTGGCAAATCCGCTAAATCACCACTTTGCCAACCCTTTTCTGGCCGGCCGAGCCAGTTTAGCAGGATATTTTGGTTGGCAAGTTAGTCAAGCCACTAATAGTGTGTAAATTTGCCTTTGCTCATTTCACAAGGCCTCAATGCCGTCCCAGCAAATCGCAAATATAGTGGAATGTTGCCTTTGCTCATTTCACAAGGCCTCTAAGCCGTCCCAGCAAATCAGAAATATGTGGAATATTGCATTTGTCCATTTCACAAGGCTTTGGGCGGGGGAAAAAGCCCGAAAAATATGGTGAAATGTGATATTAGCCCAATTCACAATATTTTTGCCCAGACCAGATAAAGAAATTATATGGTGAAATAGCATATGGAGTTATTTCACATGAATTCTGCTAGGGCCGGATAAGCTCAATTTATGGTGGAATGTCATAATACTTCATTTCACATGAATTTTGGCCAAATAATTAAGGGCGGAAGGCATGTGCAAAATGACTTCTTCAAGAACCCATGAAGCTCGACCCACAAAGTTAACAAGCCTCAAAAACCTGTCGAGTAGAAGACTTAATCCCCAGTGGAATTTGCTGTATGTCTAATTTTAAGGGCGGCCGGAGCGGCGCTGCTTATCCAGTTCTGAGCCGGGGACAGGGTCTACCCCACCCTTACTAAAGGGGTTGCAGCGCAAGATCCGGCCAATCGCCAAGGCCGAACCCTTCCAAAAGCCATGGATTTGTATAGCCTCCCGAGCATAGTTGGAGCAGGTGGGATAATAGCGGCAGGCAGCAGGGAGGAGCGGGGAAATTGCCCTTTGATAAAAACCGATCAGGCCCAGGCCTGCTTTTTGTAAAATATTCAATGCCCGGCCTCCTGGTCAGGCGGCGCACAAAGCAAATCCGCCTTGGCCAACAATTTTTCATAGTTGCGGAGCAGGCTCTGATAAGTGCCCTGCTTGGCCTCCGACCGCGAGAGAATTAAAATATCGTAGTGACTTTTGGTTTGCGGGTCCAGGCTACGGTAAAGCTCCCGTAGCACCCGCTTGACTCGGTTGCGGTGAACGGCTCCCCGAACCTTTCGGGACACCGTAACGCCATACCGTGTAGGGCCACTTCTGCGTTTCAGATAGAATATAGAGAGCGGTCCCATGTGACACTGCTTGCCCCGCTGGTAGATGCGGTCAAATTCAAAATTTTTTTTGATGATCCGGGTACTCTTCATATAGACAAAAAAGACTACAACATAGTGTAGTCTTTACTCAAAAGAAAAGACCTTGGAGCAAGGTCTTAAGCGCTCAGGACTTTTCTGCCCTTTTGGCGACGATTTTTAAGAATCTTGCGACCGGAGGAAGTTGCCATTCTCTTGCGGAAACCATGCTCACGGGAACGCTGGCGCTTTTTAGGTTGAAAGGTACGTTTGCTCATCTCTAATCACCTCCCCGAGTCCTTTCTCGGTATTTACTAAAGTTTGGAAAACTCAGCTTGATGATTATACAAGCCCTCTTTCCGCAATGTCAAGGCACATACTTGGCGAGACGGTCCCGATAAAGCAGGGAGACCAGAGCCAAAAGATAATCATAGGTACAGGTCACGAGCAAGCCAGCCAGGAAAACGAGGGGCCAAAAATACTGGTTGGCTCCCGGTCCTAGCCAGCGGCTAACTAAGTCTGCCGGAAAAAGTGACCGGCCGTAGATCAAGCCGAGAGAAGCAAACAAAAGTGTACCCAGGCCAATGCGCACAGGAATAAGCCATTTTCTCTGAGAAAGCTTGGTCAGGAGGAAGGCCAAGAGCACATAGGGTCCGAAGTACACAGTATAGGGCATATTCAAGAAAAAACCTGGGTAAGCCAGGTTGAGCAAATTAGTGGTCAGGAAGATAAGCGACCCTGCCTTCAAGCCTTGGCCTAAGACAGCGGCTAAAAGCAGAAAACTCGCTACTATGCGAAAGGAAAGGCTGACATGGGGCAGAACAACAGCGAGTATCAGGCAGAGCCACGATAGGCCGGTAAAGATACCCGCCCTAGCGAGGTCTTTGGTCTTGGCCCTGGCCGCAAAATATTGGTCTGCACTGACCTGGGGATCTTGTCTACGTTTGTTCATGCCTACATACAGGTGCAAAGGTCCCCGCCCATACATTCACAGCAGGAATCTGCCATGCATAGACAACAAAGTTGGTCACAGCAAGAGGAGCCGCCCCGATTGGTCGGGCCACTCTGCCGATAGGTCCGCCCTTCATGCCAAGACTGCTGGTGTTGCCAGGGATTTTGTCCTTGACCAGGATTGCCCGTGCCGGAGGACGAGCCGAAGGGCCACTGTTCCCCAAAGGGGTTATAGCTAGACTGGCTGTGCTGCCGCTTGGCCTCGCCAGATTCAATGGCATCATAGGCAGTGTTAATCTCTGCCATTTTTTCTTCCGCCATTTCTTTCGCAATAGGATCGTTGTGCTTATCGGGGTGGTATTTCTTCGCCATGGCCCGGTAGGCTTTTTTAACCTCCTCCATGCTGGCATCTGGATCTACCCCTAATACTTTGTAAGGATCTTTTGTGGCCACGCTAAACTTTGTCCTTCTTTACTAATACCCGGTTCACCTGCTGTTGCAGGCTCACATGTAAGATATTCTCAATTATAGCGGCATCTTTGTAATAAGGAAACAGGGCTGCCAGGCTGTCTGCTTGGCCTTGTTCTTCAGCCAGCAGCTTCATAGCCAGGGGGAGGTAGTCCTCTGCCCTCAAGCCCCGGTAGGGATTAAAACGGTCCTTGGCCTCGTCTCCTTCCTTGTCGTCTAGGGCATCAATAAGGTAAACCCAGGCGCCCAGTTTCTGGCCTAAGAGTTCGGCGATATGTATATACTTGGCCTGTCCAAAGACTTGAGGATTACTCAGCTGGGTCGCTTGCTTAAAAATTAAGGCCAAGAGCCGACCAGAGCCTTCTGCCATGTCGCGGGCAAAAAGCTCCGCTTGATCAATGGAGTTTGGTGAGAGTTGTGCCCCATGGGCCTGCTCGTACTGCCAAGAGGCCTGCAATTCGGCTTCAATCAGAGGCACTAACTCCGGATACTCTGCCTGGAATTTCTTGCCTCCCCTTCTTAAGACCAAACTAGGCACGAGAGAGGTTAGGGCTTCACCATCTCTTTTGTCATCCCGAAACTTGGCCAGTCCCAGATAGCAGGTCAGGCCTGCTGCAAAGTCTAGGATAGGATGGGCCTGCGCTGTAAGGTGCCGGGTCAAGGGATGGGAAAGACAGGCCTCCTCCTTCATCTCTGCTTCATCTTCCACAAAGGCCAGGAAAAATAGGGCTAAAAAGCAAGCGTCATAGGAAAGGGCCAGACGGGAAAATTGGCCATGCAAGGCCCCTAAGCGCTTACAGACCCCACAGTAGACTGCCCGGTACCGCTTATAGTCTTTCATTAAGAGCTCATCGGTCCAAGGCCGAATATATCCAAGCATGGCAGGACTTCCCCCCTTTTTGTCATTTTTGTCTTATGATAGAGTAAAATCTTGAGAAAAGACATGATCGGACGACAGACAAGAGAGCCTAGCCTCTTTACACGTGTTTGCATGTGTACACTGGCCTCTCTTTCTGGCTCGCGGACCTCAAATATAGCACTTCTCAGAGTGCATGAAGGAGACTTTATGACCACCCGTAGAACTCGTTTTGCCCCTAGCCCCACAGGCTTTATGCACATTGGCAACCTGCGGTCGGCCTTGTACACCTGGCTGATCAGCAAAAGAAAAGATGGACAGTTCATTCTGCGCATCGAAGATACGGACCAAGAACGCAAGGTGGAAGGGGCGGTAGATGTCATTTACCAGACCCTGGCTGCATGCGGCTTGACCCATGACGAGGGCCCCGATGTGGGCGGCCCCGTGGGCCCTTACGTACAAAGCCAGAGGCTAGACCACTACAAGCCCTATGCAGAAAAGCTGGTGGCTGAGGGCAAGGCCTACCGTTGCTTCTGCTCGAAGGAGTCTTTAGAAGCCCAAGCGACCGAAGGGCCGGATGGGCAAAACACCTATGGCTATAACCGCCACTGCCGCAACTTAAGCCCTGAGGAGATAGAGGCCAACCTGGCTGCAGGCAAACCTTACGTTATCCGGCAGAAGATGCCTTTAGAGGGTGAAACGACTTTCCAAGACTTGGTTTACGGGGAAATCACCGTCGCCAACGAAGACCTGGAAGACCAGATCCTGCTGAAGACCGACGGCTTCCCCACCTACAATTTTGCCAATGTTATCGACGACCATGAAATGGGAATTACCCACGTCGTACGCGGATCCGAATACCTCTCCTCTACCCCCAAGTACAACCTGCTCTACAAGGCCCTGGGTTGGGAACCCCCTCAATACGTACACCTGCCCCTCATTTTGGGTACAGATGGCAAAAAACTCTCCAAGCGCCACGGAGCCACCTCCTTCCAAGACCTCGTGGAGGAAGGATATCTGGTCACCGCCATTGTGAATTACCTGGCCTTCCTGGGCTGGGCACCCGGCTCTGATACACGGGAAATTTTTAGTTTAGAAGAACTGCGCCAAGTCTTTGATGAAAGCCACATCAGCAAGTCTCCTGCTGTTTTTGACTATCAAAAGCTGGCTTGGTACAACGCCCAATACATTCAGGCCATGACAGCCGGGGACTTTAAGGCCTGGCTTAAGCCTTTCTCGGATGCCTTCTTTGGTAGCCAGGCCTATGACTTAGATGTCCTGGCAGAGATCCTGCAAAGCCGCATGGAAACCCCCCAGCAGTTCCCTGAAATGCTGGGTTTCCTCAAGGAGACGACCCCCTACGAGGCTGAACTCTTTAACAATAAGCGGCAAAAGCTCACACCCGCCTTGGCCAAGGAAATCTTGGACGTAGAAATTGACCTCTTGGACCAACTGCCTGATTTTAAGCGGGAGACTGTCCACCAGGCCCTCATGGACCTGGGCCCAGCTAGAGGCTGGAAGACCGGCCAGGTCATGGGCCCTCCCCGCATTGCCTTATCTGGTCAAAATGTCACCCCTGGCGGAGCCATTGAGATTATGATGATTTTGGGCCGTGAAGAGAGTATGAAACGCCTAAAAGCTGGGCAAAAAATTCTCGCAGATTATCTAGCATCCCACCCCCAAGCTTAGCTCAGATTGCGGCTTGTTCAGACCCAGCAGGCTTATCTGAAGCCAAAGATCGAAATTCCGTTAACTGAAATAGAGAACACAGAGGAAGAAAGTATGTCAGAAGAAAAACCAATTGTCGCTAACCCCGAGGCCATACAAGTCCGCAGCAACTTCATCCATGACTTTATTGATGAAGACTTGAAACCTGGTGAGCGTAGCTACGAGCAACGCATTCATACTCGGTTCCCACCGGAACCCAACGGTTACCTGCACATTGGCCACGCCAAGGCCATCTATATTAACTTCACCACAGCGCTCAAATATGACGGGCTCTGCAACCTCCGCATGGATGACACCAACCCAGCTAAGGAAGAAGATCACTTTGTCCAACAAATCCAAAAAGATGTCAAATGGCTGGGCTATGATTGGGGTGATCGCTTCTTCCATGCTTCCGACTACTTTGACCAAATGTACGCTTATGCCCAGGAGCTTATTCAAAAGGGCTTAGCCTTTGTCTGCGAAGAAAGTGCGGAGGAAATCCGCCTCCATCGTGGCACCCTAACAGAACCTGGTAAAGAGTCTCCCTGGCGCAACCGCCCTATCGAAGAAAGCTTAGACCTCTTTAGCCGCATGAAGGCGGGGGAATTCCCTGACGGTTCTATGACCCTGCGAGCTAAAATTGATATGTCCTCTGGCAATATGAATATGCGGGACCCCGTCATCTACCGGATCAGCCATCTAGAGCACCACCGCACAGGCAGTGAATGGTGCATCTACCCCATGTATGACTTCGCCCACCCGATTGAGGATGCGATTGAGGGCATCACCCACTCGCTCTGCTCCCTGGAATTTGAGGACCACCGCCCCCTGTATGATTGGGTGGTTCAAAATATTTCCTGCCCCAGCAAGCCTCGGCAGATTGAATTTGCCCGGCTGAACCTGGATTACACCGTCATGTCCAAACGCAAACTGCGGCAGCTAGTGGAATCCCACGTTGTCTCAGGTTGGGACGACCCCCGGATGCCTACCCTGTCCGGTTTACGCCGCCGGGGCTACACACCCAAAGCTATTTTTAACTTCTGCAATGGGATTGGGGTATCCAAGGTAGATTCTGTCGTCTCCTATGACTTCTTGGAATACTGCCTGCGCGAAGACTTAAACGAAACCGCTCTGCGTGGTATGGCCGTCCTGCACCCGCTTAAGCTGGTCATCACAAACTATCCGGAAGGCCAGGTAGAAGAGCTAGAAGTAGAAAACCATCCTCAAAAACCTGAACTAGGCACCCACCTGACTAGCTTCTCGCGCGAAATCTGGATTGAAGCAGATGACTTTGAAGAAGTCCCACCCAAGAAATACCGTCGCCTCTACCCTGGCAACAAGGTTCGCCTGCGTGGGGCCTATATCGTGGAGTGTACAGGCTGCGTCAAAGACGAAGAGGGCAACATCCTCTATGTCACAGCGGAATACGATCCGGAAACCCGTGGCGGCCAGGCCCGGGAGGGTGAAAAGGTCCGGGGCACCATCCATTGGGTTGACAGCACAAGCAGCCAGGATGCCGAACTTCGCCTCTACGACAAGCTCTTCACCGTAGAAAACCCAGACGACGGCGAAAAAGACTACACCGAGCTCATTAATCCTGAGTCTGTCCAGGTCCTCCAAGGCTGCAAACTGGAAGCATGGCTTTATGACCACCGCAAGGATGCTTCTTGGCAATTCATGCGTCAGGGCTATTTCTGTGTGGATTCGGAAGATGACCGTGACGACCACCCTGTTTTTAACCGATCAGTGGGCCTTAGGGAATCCTACAAGCCCCAGGAAAGCCCCAACGCCTAGCGGGGTATAGGCTGGAAAAACCAAGCCTGGCTCTAAAACTTCTTTTGTAGCGTAAAAGGGTGGCCGTCAGCAAGTCTGCTGACGGCCACCCTTTATAGTCTGTAACATTTACCTAAGATTTTACGGTAGCCTTTAGCCGATGAGCTTGTCAATGCTCTGCTTGATTTCATCCAAACGGCCTTGGCTAAAGCCTTCCCAATCATCTTCTATATCTTGGCCCTTTAATAAAATAAAGCGGGGAATACCAGAAATCTTATATTCTGCCACGATCTCTCCGGGCAGGCCCTCAACATTGACCTTCAGCACTCTAAGGTCCTCTCCATAGCTGGAAGCCAGCTTGTCTATTTCGGGAGAGGCCATCACACAAGGCTGGCACCAGGGGGCCCAGAAGTCCACGAAAACTGGCTTGCTTTGGCCTGCTACCCAAGCAGAAAAATCAGGGATAGCCAGTTCTTGAAAGCTGTAGCTCCCATCTTCCTTTGCCACGACCACCTGGTAGGTTACCGTCCCATCCAGGGTATCCCGTTCTTCTACCAGACTCTCTAGCTCTGTAGCCTCAGTTTCAGTCTGGTCTGGGGAAGCATCTGCCTCCTTGCTGTCAGGCTTTTGACCTGCCGGCTCCTTACTTTCCAGTGCACTCGCATCAGCCTCTGTGCTTTCGGGGCCAGCCTGTTCGGCCGCTTTGCTATCCTTTGGTGCTTCTTGTTTAACCTTGCCGTCTGGGTTCGCGGGCTGACCACAGGCCACAAGGCCCAAGCTAAGCACGAGTACAGAGACGAGTACTAGATAAAATTTATGATATCGCATGTCATTACCTCACATTAAAACATTGCTATGTATGCTTTGTCGTACTTGTAGCCCAAGGTCCCCCACCATAGAAGCAAGGAATCCCTGAACGCTAAAACGATAGCATAGACTTTTATTTCAACACAAGGATAAGGCAGGAAAGTTCATGCTTTAGTCACATTTAGCAACACCAGGAGTGTCTGGCGTCTTAAAACCCGTGTGCAAACAACTCGTGGGGCAGACCGCAGCACAGCGTCCGCAGCGTACACATTCTGCGCTCTGATTTTGCCGGGGCATGTCAATCCCCATAGGACAAGTCCGCTTGCAGGCTCCACACTGGATGCAACTACTGGCCTGGTAGCTCAAACGGAAAAAGGCAAATTTATTAAACAAGCCGTAAAAGGCCCCCAGAGGACAAAGATAGCGGCAGAAAAAACGCGGAATAAAGATAGCCCCCACCACGATGGCTATGGCCAAAAGAGATTTCCAGCCGAAGAGCCAGCCAATCTGGCCTTGCAGGCTAGGGTTCAGACTGACCATGGGCCAGCCGGCCAGGATAGTGCCGGAGGGGCAGACATACTTGCAAAACCAGGGCTTCATGAAGCTGGGCAGGAAGCGTCCCATAAAGGGCAGCATGAAAACTAATAAAAGGAGGATAGCATACTTGAAATAACGGAGGGTGCGGTCAAGTTGAGGTTTCTGCACTTCCAGCCGGTATTTTTTCACGGGGATTTTGGCCAGGAGATCCTGCAAAAAGCCAAAGGGGCAGAGCAGGCCACAAACCAGGCGGCCAAAAAGGAGACCGAAAAAGCATAAGAGGGACAGGACATAAAAAGGAAAAAGCTGGCGCGTATCATAAAGGCCGGATTGCAGGGACCCCATAGGACAGGCTCCCAAAGCCCCTGGGCAAGAATAACAGTTGAGTCCCGGAACACACATATGTTTTGCCGGGCCGCGGTAAATCTGTCCCGTAACATAGCCCGAAAGTTGGCCATTGGTTAGGAGAAAAAACCCCGTTTGAAAAAGGTTTCGCTTCTGTTCACTCTTCTTCAGCCGCTCTTGAGGCTTTGGGGTATGGATGGGGGATTTTGTTGTACTGCTTACAGGCATAATTGCTCCTCAAACTTTTTGATAAGGCATCAGGTAGGTCCGCGGATCTATATGAGCCGCGGGGCTTTCACCTGTGCCTTAGACCAGGTTAAATAGATTCTGACCTGCCTTAACCGATGCCAATGCATTCCATGCAGATAAAAACCGCCTTCTGCCAGACAGCTTGGGCTTGGCCGCTGGCCAGTCCATAAATGAGGCCAGCAGCAGCCAAAGCTGCAAGGCCAAAGCGAAGCCGTTGTTGTTTACTATGGGTCATAAAAATCTCCTTATCGCACTCTTGCTAGCATTTTAGCCGTATCTCCTGCAGTCTCGCAAGTTCACACCTGGTTTACAACAAGCTGGCAGGCCTGAGCTTACCTACAATTAACGCCCCCTTAGCCCAGGACTAAAAGAGTCAACGCATACTTAACTTATCACTAAGAAAGGATGCGCCCATGCAAAAAACTTATGTCTTGGATACAAATATCCTTATTGATGCACCTCACGCTCTAGACTCCTTTGAAGATAACCATATTGTCCTCCCGCTCGCAGTCTTAGAGGAGCTGGACGGGCTTAAGATGGCCGAAGGTGAAACGGGCGCTAACGCGCGTGCAGTCATCCGCAAGCTAGAGGCCCTGCGCCTGAAAGGGCAACTTTGCTCAGGGATAGATCTGCCCTCAGGCGGCAGTCTGCGCATAGAAATTAATCACCGGGAGGTAGACCTGCCTCCGGGACTAGATCAAATGAATAGGGACCGCCGCATCCTTCAAGTCACTAAGGGGCTGGCAGACCAAGGCGGTCAGGTTATCCTCGTCACTAGAGACATTGTACTCAGGATCAAGGCCCAAATTTTAGGTCTCCTAGCTGAAGACTTCACCACTGACCAAATTGATCCGCAAGAAACGATTTATAGTGGCCGCAAAGAAGTGTATGTACCAGATGAGGCGCTAGATAACTTCAAGAATGAAGGTCTTGATGCCAGCCTGGCTTACGTGACAAACGAGGTTGGAGACCGGCAGCCCGTGGATTTTTACGACCATCAATTTATCATCCTGCGGTCCGATACCCAAACCAAAAAGACCATGCTGGGTCGGTATCGTCAAGGCCGCCTGATTCCCCTCACCTACCAAGATGAGCGCCCCTTTGGGGTAAAACCACGTTCAGTAGGCCAATACTTCTTGCAAGAAGCCCTCATGCTACCGATAGATGAAGCCCCTCTAGTCATCGTCAAGGGTCCTGCTGGTACCGCCAAAACCTTTTACGCCCTGGCCGTGGGGCTCGACCGGGTCCTGGAAGGCGAAAAAGTCTACCGCAAGATTCTCATTTCGCGGCCCAATGCCCAATTTGACAAAGACATCGGCTTTTTGCCCGGTAGCGAGCAAGAGAAGATCTCACCCCTACTCCGGCCCATTATCGATAACCTGGAAAACCTTTTGTCTACAGAAAACAACAAGGATTTTAAGCAGGAGCAGGAGGTCCGGTCTCGCATAGACTATCTCTTAGAAGCAGGAATTGTCACGGCAGAGGCCATGAACTTCATGCGGGGCAGGTCGATTTGCAATACCTGGTTTATCCTGGACGAAGCCCAAAACCTCAGCCCCAACCAAGTCAAGGGTATCATCACCCGCGTAGGCCAAGGCAGCAAGGTCGTGCTCCTGGGCGACCCTCAGCAAATTGACAATCCCCACCTCAACTACCGGTCCAACGGACTCAGCTATGCCTCACAGCACATGAAAGGCTCCCCCCTCTGCGCCCAGGTTACCCTCCTGCCCCAAGAATGTGAACGGTCTGATCTGGCCCTGGACGCCGCCCTTAGAATATAAGTGGTCTGATCTGAACCCTGGATGCCGCCCTTAGAATATAAGTGGTCTGATCTGGCCCTGGACGCCGCCCTTAGAATATAAGTGGTCTGATCTGAACCCTGGATGCCGTTACGAGAAAATCATATTTTTGGATCTCACCATTTCGGGCATAGAAAAAGCTCCGGGACATGAATCCTGGAGCTTTTTGGTGACCCGTAGGGGAATCGAACCCCTGACTCCGCCGTGAAAGGGCGGTGTCTTAAACCTCTTGACCAACGGGCCATATGGTAGCGGCGGTAAGATTTGAACTTACGACCGATCGGGTATGAACCGATTGCTCTGGCCAGCTGAGCTACGCCGCCGAATTTACCAGCGCTTTTGAATACTAACAGAGCTTTTTTCACTTGTCAAATATCCCAAAGAATTTTCTCAGACGGCAAAGTGAAAAAGTAAATTCCACACTAAAGGGTGGGGAGTTGCATTTAGTCTTACAGCAAATTCCGCTGGGAATTAAGTCTTACCCTCCATAGGTTTTTGAGGCGTGTTAACTTTTTTCGGATTTTCGGATTCTCGGGCATTTTTGCAACTAATGGACGAGCCATCGGGCAAGTTTGCAGCTAGTGGATGGTATCTAGGGCAAATCTGCAAGTAATGGGTGGTTTGGCCTCTGTTTCTGAGAGTAAACCCATCCATTACTTGCAAACTTGTAAGAAAAATGAAGAAGTTGGATGTACTGAGTGAAAATGAAGAAGTTGGATGTACTGAGTGGGAAAGCGGAGCTTGTATAATCAGAGTTAAAAGTCTCGCTGATTAGCGGAGTGAAAAGTGGAGCTAACTTTTCGCTTTGGCTTAGCCCGTGCTTGGCGGCAAAGCAGGTCTTTTTGTTTAATTTTGCTTTTTTACTATGCTGCTGTGTAAACTAGGGAGCGGATAAGCCATTTAGAGGTAAAAGTACAAGGAGTATTAAGATGCGTAAGCTAGATTCTGGGAAAGATGATAGGCGGCAGGCTACACGAGGGCGAGCGTTGGGGGAAAAGTCTAGGACAAGCCCTCTACTTGTTATTTTGGCCTGCATCGCGCTTATTTTGTTGGCCGCTGTGATTTTTCTTTTACTAAGGAATAAGGTCTTCTTTCCAAATAACGAACAGGGTCTGGTGCGCGAGGGGGAAAGCAACTTTCATTTTTCTCCGCCATCTGAAGAGGAAATATTGACCGAAGCTTCTGCAAGTGTCCTCCCGAGCGCAGAAAGCGAAAATACCGCCACAACCAGTACAAAGGCGGTCACATCAGTCTCGAGTGCCAGAAGCTCTACGGAAGGGCTTTCAGCTCAAGAAAAGCAGGCTCAGGCAGAGCTTATCCAGGCGCACATCAAAGAAAACTTCGACCCCAGTCAACTGATCAGCCAAAGCTATTGTCTTATGGATTTTGAAACTGGCTTGGTCTTGGCTGAAGGGAAAGCTGACCAATCCCTCCCGCCCGCCTCTCTCACCAAGGTACTTACTGCCCTTCTGGCTTTAGACCATTATGCAGACTTGAACCAAGAAGTGATCATCCAGGAAGAAGATATCGCCGGACTGGCAGAAGCAGACGCCAGCACGGCTGGCTTTCAGGCAGGACAAAGTGTCACGATTGAAGACCTGCTGAATGGCCTCCTCCTCCCTTCTGGAGCAGATGCTGCCCATGCTCTCGCCCGCGAGATTTCTGGCAGTCAAGAAGCCTTTGTCCAAGCCATGAATGCCAAGGCGCAAGACTTAGGCCTCAAGCACAGCCACTTTACCAATCCGACGGGCCTGCCTGAAGAGGGCCTGTATTCCACTGCGCATGACATGGCCAAGCTTTTCTGGTCAGCCTCCCAAGATGAGCGTTTTGTCAAAATTGCTGGCTCTAATAACTATGGCATGGCCCCAGACGATTTCTATCCAGAAGGCCTGGGAATGCTCTCTACCTTTATTTGGAAATTTAATTCGGATCCGGATTTCGCAACCAGAATTCTGGCCGGAAAATCCGGCTATACTGGCAAGGAGCAATGTCAAGCCAGCCTATTTGAGAAAAATGGTCGGCGCTACGTCTTAATCACCTTGGGCGCACTAACAGATGATCCAAACTCCGCCACAGCTGTTCACGACCAGGTGGTAGTTATGAACGACTTAGTAAAATAGTCAGCAATGCGAAGTAGCGAAGGGACGTACCGACTAGGCCTCTGGGACCGCTTCAAGCGACATGACCTTATCTACCAGAGGATCCAGCCAGGGTGATGGCAGACCTTCAATGCTACCTTGGTCCACCGCTTGGGAGATGGCCGGATCAATAGGAATACGGGCTAAGACCGGCAGATGGTGGGCTAAGGCAATTTCTTCAATATGGCTGTTCCCAAAAATTTGGTAGTCCTTGCCGTTGTCCGGGCAAGTAAAGTAGGACATATTTTCCACCAGGCCTAAAACAGGAATCTGCATCATCTCCGCCATCTTAACTGCCTTGGCCACAATCATGGATACCAAATCCTGGGGCGATGTGACCACAACAATCCCCTCAACTGGGAGGGACTGAAAGACGGTCAAGGGAACATCGCCTGTTCCAGGAGGCATATCGACCACCATGAAATCTTCTTCAGTCCAGATGACCTCTGACCAAAACTGCTTGACCGTACCCGCAATAATGGGACCCCGCCAAACGACAGGCTCTGTATAGTCATGCAATAACAAGTTAATAGACATCACATCTATGCCGGTCCTGGTCTTCACGGGGAAAATGCCGGCGTCACTCCCCCTCGCCTGGTCAGTAAGGCCAAAGGCTTTGGGGATTGAAGGGCCTGTGATATCTGCATCTAAGATAGCCGTCTGTTTGCCCCTCGCCTGTAAATGGGCTGCAAGCAGCGAAGTAACCAGGGACTTGCCCACGCCGCCCTTGCCGGACATGACGGCAAGGACTTTATTGACCTGAGACAGTGGGTGCAAGGGGGCAGAAAAATCAGGCTTGCTGGCCTGGCGTTCGCCGCATTCCGCAGAACAGCCTTCACAATTATGCTTACATGTTTGGCTCATAAAATATCTCCCTATTGAAGTTTCAAGCTCTGAAGAATTTCTGCATGGGCAGTTTCGACCCAGGCCTGGTCACCTTCTTCGGCCGCAGTTTGAAAGACAAACAGTTGTCCCTCCTTCAGCACCACAGTGTTCACCACATAAGCCAGGTCTGGAGCCTGACTAAACTTATAACTATAACTACGGTGGGCCAGGCCCAAGGGATAGCTGTCTTGTAAAGGCGAAAAATCATGGATCTGGCTATCCTGCTGCACAGCCTCCAAATAAGAGGTAAGTATTTCCTCTTCTGAAAGCTTCTCTAGGGCAGCCTGATTCTGCTGGCTCGGCCCAGGCGTATAAATCGTAAAAACTTCTCCCTTAGAAGCATTTTTCGGAACATAGCTGCGTGTAAAGTCTGCTTCCTCTGGTTTCGCTAGGTCCAAAACCTTCCAACCATCCGGAATCTGGAAGTTGAAATCCTGAAAGGTCTCTCTTGGGGTTTCCGATTTCAGTTGAACTTGATCCCCTGACTTTGGAGCTTGCTTGGGGCCAGCAGTTTTAACGAGAACAGTCACTAACACAATAAGCACGACCACTATGATCCCAACCAGCTTCATCCGCTGTTGTCTCGCAGTGGTCACTGCGTCAACCTCTCCAGCTGGAACTTGGTTTAGGGACTGGTATGGATCTTCCTGGTAATAGCCGGGGCCATCCTCAAGGTAATAGTCTGTATCGGTCTGATTCTGCCTATAACTGTAAGAAGGCTGATGATAGTATTCACCCTGGGGCTCTTGGTAGTATTCATCCTGGGGGTCTTCATAAGAATCTTGGTAGTAATCGTATGGCTGGTTATCATCGTAGTCGTATGGCTGATTCTCGTCGTAACCCCCCATATTATCAAGACCATTAGCGGTTTGGTCATGCGGATTGCTATTGTTCAGTGGATTATTTTGGTACATATCAATCGAAGTCTCCTAGCTTAAGTGCCTCATTAGTGGCAAACCTTGCATGCGCCGTAACCCTTGCCTATGGCCTCACTGAGGCCGGCATTTGAGAAGCCGGGGTGAGCAAATCTTTACGGATATAGCCCTGAGTATCTCCTGCAGCGACCGGCAGCCAGCCATCTTCTTCTGGTCCCGTTTGGTCCACTAGTGTGTTGGCATCTAGAAGTTCTACAACATCGTAATCAGTACTCGGTCCGCTCCGCATGTTGACATCATAGAGGGTCGTAAATTGTGCGGGCTCAAAGTCTTGAGAATCCTCTTTATCGTCCGAAGGGCCTTCCTTGTCCTGGGCCTTTTTGTCTTCCTTGGCCTCTGTGTCGGCCTGGGCCTTCAGCTTGGCACTCAGCAAACTATCGGCCTTACCAAAGGCCTTCCACTGGGCTTGACCCAAGCCAGCTTGAAATTTGGGTCCCACTTGCTCGCCCTTGTTCGAACAAGCGGTGAAAAGCAGGCTCAGACAAATCAAGCAACAAAAGGCTAAGACTAGTTTTTCAAATTTGTTCATTGCACACCCCACCTCTAGGTATTTGGGCAAAAACCTCAAAACATTTATTAAAAACCACAAAAAATCAGCACGCTGCATTCATAAAAGTGTTACAAATATCTTCAAGATATATTACATTCTTTTTAATAGAAATGAAAGCATATTAGCGAGTTAGCGAGCTTCATTAAATTTGCTAAAGTGAAAAAGTAAGTTCCACACCAAAGAGTGGGAGTTGCATTTAGTCTTACAGTAACTTCCACTGGGAATTAAGTCTTCCCTCAAAAGGATTATTGAACCAGATGGTGTTGTCTGTAAGCTACAAATCCGAAATAAAAATGGCTAGCCTACTGGTTCTGAAGCAAAATGGTCAGGCCACCAGGCGGTGGAAAGATCGAGATACTTCAACTTTCCGGATTTTCTTACAAGTTTGCAAGTTTTGTACGCTGCAGCCGAGGCCTTTTCGGTAAAATCAGCGTTCTGACCCTCCGACCGTTTGTTTTATGCACTAAACCCCGATGTAAAGCTGAATAAATGTATAAAACCGAGGAGCAAAAGTAGAAAATCGAGGACCTGATGTACATTATCTGCAAACTTGTAAGAAAAATGAGGAAGTTGGAGATCATGTCCATAAAATGGCCTAAAAGCAGAAAGAGCCAGAGGTTGGGGAGTTGCATTCATACTTACAGTAAATTCCACTGGAAATTAAGTCTTACACTCGATAGGTTTTTGAGGCTTGTTCACTTTTGGGGCTGGGCTTCATGAACTGTCAATGGTCTTTGACCGCTCTGCAGCGCCAAAGGCGCCATTGACAGTTCATGCGACACGGCCATAGCTTAATTAAGCCTCAAAAACTTGTTTTAATCCGTTCTTTATTGAGCGCAAAATTAGTTACAATAAAGCAAGAAGCTCCAGGGCAGCAGCATGCCCGTTTATCTAGTATTTTTCGGAAAGGACCTTGAGACCCCTATGAATCAAGACAAATATTTATTAGACATTAGCCAAAGCTACCTTTTGACTATCGATGTACAAGTGCGCCTGATGCCCGCTATGCAGGATAACGAACGTGTGGTCAAGCGTTGCTACCGTCTAGCTGAAGCTGCCAAACTTTTTGAATTACCTGGCTCTTATACAGAGCAGTATCCCAAGGGCTTGGGTGAAACTTTGCCGGAGGTCAAGGCATCTCTTGAAGAGGCAGGCCACCCCGTTTTTGATAAGACCCGCTTCACCGCAGCCATTCCTGAAGTATTAAAGCATCTTAAGGAGAGTGGCCGTCAACAGGTTATCCTGTGTGGGGCGGAGACTCATGTCTGTGTGTATCAAACAGTTAGAGACTTGCTAGGAGAGGGTTACCAAGTGCTTGTTGCGGCCGATGCCGTGTCCTCACGCTTCCCGGATGATAAGGCTTTGGCTCTAGAAAACTTCCGAGCTATGGGGGCCCTGGTAACTACAAGTGAAAACATTCTTTTTGATTGGCTTAAGGATGCCAAAGCCCCTCAGTTTAAGGCAATTTCTAATTTAGTTAAAAACTACTAGCGCATTAGAAAACTGCTAGAACTACTAGCCAATTGGATAAAGACCTAGACTGAGTTTAGTGGGTAAAAAACGACTAGGCTAAGTTTAGGTTCAAATTGACCTCTTAAGTGTTTAGGTTCTAACTGACTTCTTAAGGGTTTAGGATCAAATTGACTACTTAAAGATAGCCAAGACTCTGTGCCTACCTCCCTGCTCTGGACCCTGGGTTGGCCTCCCTGCAGGGCTTCCTAAAAAGCGAAACGGGCAAACACTTTTTACGATGCTTGCCCGTTTCATTGAGGCTGTACTTTCAAACTACAGTCCCCCTTTCAGTAACTTCCAATCTACTTGGCCTGTTCCCCCGACCCTGTTCTTCTCACTCAACAAGTCATCTGTTTGTGTCATCCATAACAAGGTTCATCGGCTAACCGCCGGAGTATACAGTCGTGATTTCAAAGTTCAAAGCCGGTCCTTGAGTCCTATGCTCGTGGCCCTTTTCGATTGGCTTGAGCCTAGTATAGGCTATGATTTTGTGAATGTCAACATTATTTCTTACTTAATCTTTACAATTTTGTATAATCGCCCAGAGACTATACAGGATCACTCAACACTTGGACCCTGGGTATGCTATGATAGCGAAAATCATGTGGGCTTAAATCCTCAGCCGTCAAGCCCACCTACACGCGAGGTTCACTAAAATGTTATCAGCCTTTCAAACGAAGATCCTAGCTCAAGTCCTAGCACCTGCCCTGCCCTCTACGGGTGAGCAGTCTACTCTTCCTATGGTATTAGGCTTCTTGGGCCTGGCCGCTGTCCTCTTTATTATCATGCTGGTCTTACGCCGCAAGCAAAAATAATTGACAGATAGTTTTTCTCTTGTTATCATAGGCTCCGCAGTTGATTTTAAGGTAAATTATTTAAACGATTTGCTCATAAGCGATCTGCCAATTTAGCTCAGTAGGTAGAGCGCATCCATGGTAAGGATGAGGTCATCAGTTCGATTCTGATAATTGGCTCCATATAAACGCCGTTGCACATATGCGACGGCGTTTTTGTTTAACGCCTTGAGCGAATGCTAGTGCATTAACGCCTTTAGTAAGTGCTTGTGCTTAGCGCCTTGAGCGAGTGCTAGTGCATTATCGCCTTTAGTAAGTGCTTGTGCCTAGCGCCTATAGCATGCATTACCCCCTTTAGCATGCGCTAGTCCCTTTAGCATGTGCTAGTCTAATAGTTTATAATTAGGAGAAGTGAAAACTTAGCCTGGGTATGAACGAAAGGCCTGCGTTTGTTGCCACAAAGGTAAGTGAAAGCTTAGCCTGTGCAGGAAGAAAAGGCCGGCGTTAGTTCAAATATTTGTTAGCACAAGCGCTTGACTTTGAAGGATATTTATAAAGGATAACACGGATGAATTTGATGAATAAAAAGAATATAACTCATTCTATTAAAGGTCTGAAGGACAGATCCCGGCGCAGCAGAAAAAAGCTCGCCCTGGTCCTAGTCTCTGCGGCCCTAGTTACCCGTATGACGGCAGCACCCTTGCCGCCTGCGCCAGACCGGCCTGTGCAGCCGCCAACAGTAATTGCCTATGAGATGCCAGCAGAAGAGACAAGATCTGAACTAGGACAAGCCACAGCAGTGGAAGCAGAGCCTGAAGTCTTTGGATTTTGGGGGCTTCACCGCCGTATTTGGCAGGCCCTGGCAGCCCCGGTGAAGTCTGGCCTTTGGCACAGCTTATGGCGAGCCCTCTCCGCACTTGTCGCCATAGCCCTAGCATTTTTCTGTACCCTTGTTTGGCCTTTGCCCCAACTCTGGTCTCGAACCAAGCATAAGTTTAAAGACTTTGTGGCCAGCCCGCGCTTTACCCGCTTCGCTTTCTGGGTCAAGCTGGCAGTCGGCCTTAGCCTTTTGGCGGGCTACTTGCTTATCCCCACCGCCCGCCGCCCTTGGCTCCTGGCTATTGCGGCTGCCTGTCTGGCCCTACTTGGCCTTGCTTACTACTGGACTTACCAGCACGCAGGGGATAGGGGAAAGGACGAGAGTCAAAATCTGGAATTGCTGCAAAGCTAGGCGTGACCTACCAGCCTCAAGATGGCCTTGAGACCGATTATTTGCAGATGGCCTGCAGACTGATTATTTACTAAGTTGAAACTGATTATTTGCTAATAAATTTACTTACCTATCTATACATGGCCCGACTGGAGAGATTCCCGCCGGGCCTTATTTTTCATAAATTTAACCTAAGCAAAATACCGCTATAAGTCCCTATTCACAGGGGTTTTGAAGGTTTTGTGCCGGGCGAGCCTACTAGCTTTTTTCAGATATTTGCCGTATTCTATTGAGCAAACAATGACTATTAATCAGATTATTAGTCAATTGTTTCCTACTATTTATAGAGGAGGTTCGTATGGAAATCGTAAAACTTATTGGTGTCTTAATCGTGGTCATTGGCTTCGCTATTAAACTAGACACCATCTCAACCGTCGTCATCGCGGGTATTGCCACAGGTTTAGTCGCTGGCATTCCCCTGGACGAGCTACTCAGACTCTTAGGGGAAAAATTCCTCTCTAACCGTCTGGCTACCATGTTTGTGCTCACCCTGCCTGTCATCGGCCTGTGCGAGCGCTACGGACTTAAAGATAAGGCAGTAGACTTCATTAGTAAAATTAAGGCTGCTACCGTGGGCCGTATCGCCCTCCTGTATCAGGCTATCCGGGTTCTGTCCTCCGCCCTCTCCTTGAGGATCGGTGGTCATCCGCAATTTGTCCGTCCCCTGATTAACCCTATGGCCCAGGCCGCTGCGGTTACCAAGTACGGGGATGTTGATGAAAAGACGGAAGACCAGATTAAGGGCCTAGTCGCCAGCGCAGAGAATACGGGTAACTTCTTTGGCCAAAACGTCTTCATGGCGTCTTCCGGCACCCTGCTCATTGTCAGCACCTTGCAGGAACAAGGCTATGAAGCCGTGACCGCTTTAGACATTGCCAAGTGGTCCATCCCCATCGCTGTCATTTCTGTAGTCGTGGCCGCTCTTTACTACTCCCTCTTCGACAAGAAGCTAGATGGTCGCCTTTTGAATGGCAAAAAAGCGCACTAGGAGGTAGAGACCATGGATTGGAAACAATTTAACACAGTTGCTGGCGAAGTTTTCTACGTTCTTATCGCCATCATTTTTGTCCTGGTGGGCATCAATGCCTACAAGACCATTTCAGATTCCACCAAGAAGAAAACCACCCTGGCTTTCTGGCTTATTCTGGCCTTCACCTTTGCCGTTGGTCCCCATGTGGACGGTATGGTAACGGGTATCGCGATTGTCATTTTGGCTATTCTCACCGGGATTAAGGGTGTTGTCCGGGGCGAAGGCAAGGCCCTCAAGGAAGAAGAAACCCGCAGAAATGCCGACAAGATTGGTTATAAGATCTTCCTGCCTGCTTTAACCCTGGCCTTAGCCGCTGTCCTCTTAGCCAGCTTCCTGCCCAAAATGGCCGGTGCAGTAGTCTTGGGCTTCTCAGGTTTGGCCGGCTTAATTGTTGCCCTCTTGATTACCAAGGCTAAGGTCAGCCAGGCCGCGACCGAAGGCGTCCGCCTCATGGACAATGTTAGCACCACCGGTATCCTGCCCCAATTGCTGACGGCCTTGGGCGCAGTCTTTACCGCCGCTGGCGTTGGTGAAGTGATCTCTTCTGGTGTGTCTTCCGTCATCCCCGAAGGCGCCAAATTTGTGGCCTCTGCGGTCTACTGCATTGGTATGGCCCTCTTCACCATCATCATGGGCAACGGCTTTGCCGCCTTCTCCGTGATCACCGTTGGTATTGGCATCCCCTTCCTGGTTATGCAGGGTGCTAATCCCGCCATCGTAGGTGCCCTGGGCTTAACAGCTGGTTATTGTGGAACCCTGGTAACCCCCATGGCCGCTAACTTCAATATTATGCCCGCAGCCTTGCTGGAAACTAAGGACCAAAATGCCATCATCAAGGCACAAGTGCCCTTTGCCCTCTGCATGCTGATTATCCACATTCTCTTGGTTTATTTCTTGGCTTTCTAAAGCCACACCCTAGAAAGGAATGTCATGAAAATTCTCTTAACTGCTTTTGATCCCTTTGGCGAAGATAAGGTCAACCCCGCTCTGGAAGCGGTCAAAATCGTTGACACCAACAAAATTGACGCCGAGGTCATCAAGCTGGAAGTTCCCACCGTCTTTCACAAGTCTATCGAAACGGTCCAAGCTGCTATCCGCCAGCACAAACCAGACGTCGTGCTCTGCATCGGCCAGGCCGGCGGCCGCTATGCCCTGACACCTGAGCGCGTAGCCATCAACCTAGATGACGCCCGTATCAAGGACAATGAGGGCAACCAGCCCGTGGACGTACCTGTCTTCTCCGACGGAGCGCCTGCCTATTTCTCCAACCTGCCTATAAAGGCCATGGTGGAATACATCAAGGAAGCAGGACTGCCTGCTGCCGTATCCAACACCGCTGGTACCTTTGTGTGCAACCACCTCATGTATGGGGTCCTGTACACCCTTGCTAAGGAGTTCCCCCAAGCTCGGGGTGGCTTTATGCACGTCCCCTTTATTCCTGAACAGGTAGTGGCCAGGCCCAATACCCCAGCCATGGCCTTAACAGATATTGCCCGCGGCATTCAAGCCGCACTCAAGGCTATCGTGGACCATAAAGAGGACCTGAAGGTAACAGGGGGCAGGGAGTTCTAGACTCTATTCCTAGCCCCTTTAAGGGCAGGCTAGCAAAGCTTACCCTTAAGCAGAAAATGGTCATGAGAGGGCTGCTCCACTTGGAGCAGCCCTCTTTGTCTGCAGGTCTACTCCTGCTAGCACAATCACCTGCGCACGCTTGGGACCCTGCCAGCAACCGATTCCCCCAGCCTCTCCTAGCTAGGGTAAAGCAGGGAATTTCCCGGGGAGGCGTGGTAAGATTAACCCTATGGATAAACCGCTTGTAGATCTTGCTCAAGAAGTTAAGATCTTGGCCCCCGCCAAGATCAATTTAAGTCTGCGCATTGGCCCTGCTGGGCCAGCTGGTCTCCACCAGCTGGCCTCTTACATGCAGACTATCTCCCTCTACGACGAGATCAGTCTGTCGGTCCTGAACAGCCACTTCGCCGAAGGCAGGCCCCATAACACAGGAAACTGTACCCCTCCCGCCTCCGATAAGGCTCAAGTGGAAATTAGCCTCACTTGCTCCGACCCCTCACTTGCAACCGATAGGACCAATCTGCTCTACCTTGCCTTAGAGCGTTGGTTGCAACAAGCTGGCCTATCTGCCCGCTTGCAAGTCCATCTGGAGAAAAATATTCCCTGTCAAGCGGGCTTAGGCGGCGGGTCCTCGGATGCCGCGGCAGGCCTTTTAGCCCTGCAAAACCTCTTTCCCACGGCCCAGTTAGGTCCGCAAGACCTGCTTGATTTAGCCTTGGGCCTGGGGTCAGATGTCCCCTTTTTCTTAACTCAAGGCTTTGCTCAGGTCACAGGCTATGGAGAGGTCGTAAACCCCTTGCCGGACCTGGCAAAAACTTACTATGTTTTGGTCAAACCACCCTTGGATATTTCCACCGGAGAGGCCTTTAAGGCTTGGGACGAGGCAAATCCCCAGCCCCCAGAACTCCGGCCGGCCCACCATATCTG
The DNA here is from genome assembly GCA_004556925.1 of Clostridiales bacterium. Classification (GTDB taxonomy): domain Bacteria; phylum Bacillota; class Clostridia; order Saccharofermentanales; family DTU023; genus SFFI01. Next base: position 41,952 of record SFFI01000011.1, on the reverse strand, counting down.
GTCTGTCACCGCTCCCTTTCAAAACGATTTTCAGGCCCTCCAGGCCGCTCGTTACCCCCTCATTCAGGACCTTCTTGACTACTTAGAGACCAGTCCGGCCAGCCAGGTCGCCTTAAGCGGGTCTGGACCCACTGTATTTGCAGCCTATGGCCACGTCCTGGAACAAAAATCCTGGTATAAAAAGCTTCAACAGGCCTTTCCCTCCTGTCAGCTTTGGGCCGCAGAAAACATAGCCAGACCCCGGTAAAGAAACATAGCCAGATCCCGGTAAAATAGACGCTTAGCCTTTTCGAAGTGCAATAGAAAGATCCTTTATGACAGAAACCAACGCCCCCCATGTCAGCCACACCCCAGCTAGGTCTGGCCCCTACACTTTTGAGTCCCACTTATCACCAGCCGAATTTGACCAATTTGCCCGCCAGCAAGAATTTGCCAATATCCTCCAGTCCCTACCCTGGGCTCAGGTCAAGGCAGAATGGCTTCCCCTCCGGGTCGGCCTGCGTGACGGTCAAGGACGCTTAGTGGCTGCAGGGCAGATCCTCCGCCGCCCCCTGGCCCTGGGCCTAGCCTTTTGGTACCTCCCCCACGGACCTCTCTTGGACTACCGCCAGCCAGATATTCTCCGGGCTTTTTTGCAGGGTCTGGCAGACTTGGCCAAGGCTCAAAAAGCCCTATTTGTCCGTGTACACCCCCCCTGCCCCATTCGTGAAGGCTCCATCAAGGACTTTCAAAACGGGGCGGCTCAAGAGCGCTTTAATCTAGAGGCACTGACCCAAAGCTTTAGTCAGGCGGGATTTAAGCACCGGCCCTTGAGTCTGGATATGGGGTCAACCATCCAACCCCGCTTTCAAGCCCTGGTACGCAAGGAAAACTGGGAGGAGCCGCCCAAGGGCAAGATCCGCTACAATCTCAAATTGAATGACCGTTATTTCGTGGAGGCCCAAGACCTGGGGACCCAGGGCTTGGAACCCTTTGCCAGGTTGATCAAGCTCACGGAAGAACGGCAGGGCATCCGCCTCAGGGACCAGGCGTATTTTCAAAGAATTTTAGACGCCTATGGCGAGGAGGCCCTTCTGTCCCTTGCCTCCTTTGACCTGCCACAAGCTAAGGCCCGCACGGTGCAGGCCAAGACCGACCTGGAAAAACAAATCCAGGTGCTTGGTGATACTGCCCCCAAAAAAATCAAGCAGCTAGAGGAGCAGCTAGTCTCACGAGACAAAGACCTCGCCTTTTACCAGGAATTAGGGGCTAGCCTGACCACCGCTGAGGCCCAGGAAAAGTACCAGGCTGGCATCTTAGCCATCTGCTACGGCAGGGCTGCCGAGATGCCTTATGCGGCTTCAGATGAGCGTTTTGCCCGCATCCCGGCCATGTGGAAGCTTTATACCAGGGGTATCCGCTGGGCCTTTGCCCAAGGAGCAGACCGTTACAATTTTGGCGGTCTGGAGGGTAGCTTTGACGATGGCCTGACCGTGTTCAAGTCCCACTTCGATCCTGTGATCGAAGAAACCGCAGGAGAATATGACTTTGCCGCCAAGCCCTTCCTTTACAAGCTGGCCATGTGGGGACTCAAGCTGTACCGTAAATTACTAAAATAGGCCAGGGCTTCTGATCGTAAAAGCCGCTAGTAATAGTGATTTAACTTGAAGAATCGGCCTTTGGCCCTTAAAATACCTAGAGCTGATAGGGGAAAAATCCTTTCACTTGGATAGCTTTCCCGCTTATTTACGAGTGGAGAGCCTCTGACCCTACCGGGTTCAGCCCTAGCAAATCTTTCCCAAGGAGCGGCTTATGGTTTTTTCCAGTCTATTCTTCCTCTACGCCTTCCTGCCCCTCTGTCTGATTATTTACCACTTAGTCAAAAAAATAGAGCACAAAAACACCGTGCTCTTGATTTTTTCCCTCTTCTTTTATGCCTGGGGGGAGCCTTTCTGGGTGATTCAGCTTTTGATTTCTGGCTGCCTGGTCTATCTCTTTGGCCGGCTCATGGCGGCCTGCCGCCCAGACCGCGAACAAAAGTCCCGCAAGCTTTTCCTGATCCTAGGGATTATGTCTGCACTCATCCCTCTCCTAGTCTTCAAATACTCGGACTTTTTTATTGAAAATCTTAACGCCCTTTTGGGCTCTGCTATCCCCCTGCCGAACTTTACCCTGCCCATCGGTATTTCCTTCTACACCTTCCAAATCATCTCCTATATTGTGGATCTCTACTGGGGAAACTGCCGAGTCCAAAAGCGCTTAGACTATTTTCTCCTCTATGAGTCCTTCTTCCCCCAGCTGATTGCCGGCCCCATCGTACGCTATACAGATATTGAACAGGCCATGACGGACCGCCACCCCTCTGCCAAGGATCGGGCTTTGGGGGCCAGACGTTTTGTCGCAGGCCTGGCCAAAAAATGTCTCATAGCCAACTATGCCGGCAGCCTAGTGGAACAAAGTATTGGGTCCAGCCGTCTGGGCCAGCTTTCAGGCCTGGAGGCCCTCATCGGCCTGATCGCCTACACTTTTCAAATCTACTACGACTTCTCTGCCTATTCCGATATGGCCATAGGCCTGGGGCGGATTTTTGGCTTCCACTTTCCGGAGAACTTCAATTACCCTTACAGCTCCCGGTCTGTGACCGATTTTTGGCGCCGCTGGCATATCTCCCTATCCAGCTTTTTCCGGGACTATGTCTATATTCCCTTAGGGGGTAACCGCCGCCACCAGATGCTGAATCTGTTCATCGTTTGGTTCCTCACGGGCTTTTGGCACGGCGCCTCCTGGAATTTTATCTTCTGGGGACTCTACTATCTTCTTTTCCTAATTTTAGAGAAGACCTTCCTCCTCTCCGTCCTAGAAAGAGCGCCCCGTTTGCTAGGCTACCTCTATATGGTCCCCGTAACCCTCTTTGGCTGGGCACTCTTTTACTTTACAGATTTAAGCAAACTCGCCCTTTTCCTAGGCCGGCTGTTTGCCGTGGATGGGCCTTTTGTCAACTTGGAAGGCCGGGTTTTGCTGCGGCAAAACCTCTTTTTCCTGCTCCTGGCCCTCCTGGGCAGCCTGCCTATCCTGCCTAGGCTTAAAGACCGGGTCAACCGCAAGTATTCAGAGCTGGAGGTCCATGCCTCCCCTTACTATTTTGCGGCCAACCTGGTCCAGATCCTGGGGCTGCTCCTCCTCTCCACGGCCTCCCTGGCGGGCGCCAGCTATAACCCCTTCCTTTATTTCCGTTTCTAGGAGCTAAACCATGCCACGTCACGCATCACACAAGCTACATAATCTACCCCAGCCCCAAGCTTCTGGCCCCAGGTCCACATCTAAACAGTCCAGCCAACCCAGGCCTGCGCCTGGAGCCGGAAAGCCGGCTACCAGTCCTCAAGGGAGACAGCAGGGTCGACCTGTACCGCGTCCTCAAGCTAGGCCCCAAGGCCAGCCGCCCCTAGCCCAGGCTAGGCAAGCGCAAGCCAGGCCCCAGCCGGGCCAGTTAGCTGGCCAGCCGAGGCACCCTGGCTCCAGACCTGGACCCCTGCCCCACCAGCCATCTGCCCGTCCTACAAGGCCGGGGGCTCAGCCCTTTGTCCCTGGCCGCCAGAAGGCAAAGCAAGCGGGCACAAAACAAGTCTTGAGTCCAGCCTACCAGGCCTTGAAATACGACCAGCTCCTCTTTTTAATCTTCCTTTTACCCCTGCTGGTGATGGGGCTGCTCTTTATCTTTTGGCCCACAGAAGACATATCTCAGGCCGAGCAGCGCAGCCTGGCCCAAAGGCCAGTCTTTACTTGGGAAGACTTCTTCCAGGGCAAATTTAATGCAGATGTAGATGCCTACTACGCTGACCAATTCCCCTTTCGCGAACAGCTCTTAGACCTTAACCGCACCATGAAGGCCCTAGTCAATTTCGCGCCCGGCGGCGAGGACCAGGTTCACCTCATTACAGCCCAGAAGGATGGTGGAGGCCAAGGCGGGGTAGAACACCCCCTGGAGAGCGAGCCCAAGGAGACTGCCGAGGCTGAGGTCACAGAGCCTGTGGCTACAGAAGCTCAAGGCCCCAAGGCCGACCGCGAAATCAAGGAGACGGAGGTTAAGCTCAGTAACCAGGCTAATCTGGATCTGGAGACCTCCAACATCGTAATCATCAAGGGCCAGGCCATGGAGATCCACTACTATTCAGAGGAATACACCACGTATTATGCCCAGCGCCTTAACCATCTGCGCCAGGTCCTCCCGGAAAACCGCCGTGTGATCAGCCTGGTAGCGCCTACGGCTATTGCCTTTTATGGAACAGATGAGCTGCGATCCGGCAACTATTCCAACTTCGCAGCCATCACGAATATCTATAAACACGAAGATCCTGATATTTTTAAAGTGGACGCCTATTCTGAGCTGGCCGCCCACCTGGATGAATATATCTACTTCCGGACCGACCACCACTGGAATGGCCGCGGGGCCTATTACGCCTATAAGGCCTTCTGTGATAGCTTGGACCTGGAGGCACCTGCCCTGTCCGATTACGAGCTGACAAGGCCTGAAGGGACCTTCTTGGGCTCTCTCTACGGCTACACCGATAAGTCTCCCCTGCTCCTAGGCTCTGAAGACCAGGCAGAAATCTTCCAACCCTTACACGAGGCAGAATACACCTACTATGAAGATGCCAGCATGTCCGAGGGCTATCCTGGTACCTTCCTGGCCTACAATGTTTACAACGAAAACCAATATATGCTCTATCTGGGAGGAGATGTGGCCCTGGGCCATATCAAATCCAGCCTGGAAAACGGCAAGTCCATCCTGGTCGTCAAAGACTCCTTTGGCAATGGTTTTATCCCCTATCTGGTGGACCAGTACGAAGACATATATGTAGTAGACCCCCGCCAGTTTACGGACGACCTGCAAGCCTTTATTGAGGATAAGGATATTCAGGATGTTTTAGTCCTGAATTACACCTTTGCTGTGTCCAATCCCCAATGGCTGGATGGCTTTGACCGGATCACAGGCTATGTGGAGCCAGAGGCCTAGGCCAAGTAGCTTAAGCCAGGAAAAATGCCAGGCTTGTTCTAGGCAAGTTGTCTAGGCCAGGCTGGCTAAAACTGCCCGGGCAGCATGTAGGCCGGAGGCCCCGGCCTGGGACAGGCCTCGGGTAATCCCCGCTCCATCGCCAATGGAATAGAAACCGGGAAACCGCGTCTCAAAGTTGGAGCTTAGCTCCAGGCGGGCAGAGTAAAACTTTACCTCTACGCCGTACAGGAGGGTATCGGAGTTAGCCGTGCCCGGGGCCAGCTTGTCCAAGACATGGAGCATTTCTACAATATTGTCGATATGCCGTTTGGGCAAGACCAGGCTAAGATCCCCCGGAGTTGCATCTAAAGTCGGCTTGACAAAGGATTTCTCCATACGGTGGAAGGTCGTTCGGCGACCATCTTCCAGGTCGCCCAGGCGCTGCAGGAGCACCCCACCGCCCAGCATATTGGAGAGCGAGGCAATGGCCTTACCATACTTATAGGGCTCATTAAAGGGTTCCGTAAAGCGATTAGAAACTAAAAGGGCAAAGTTTGTGTTGTCAGAGGATAGGGCGGGGTCCTCATACGAGTGGCCATTGACCGTAATAATCCCATCAGTATTTTCCGCCACCACGTAACCATAGGGGTTCATACAGAAGGTTCGGACAATATCCCGATACAGCTTGGTTTGGTATTTGAGCTTGGCCTCGTACATGGCGTCTGTAATATCCTTAAAGACCAGGGCAGGCAACTCCACCCGCACGCCAATATCAACCTGGTTATTGTGGAGGGGCAGGCCCAGCTTGCGGCACTGGTCCGCAAACCATTCCGCGCCGGCCCGGCCGGGCGCGGCGATCAGCCTAGGGGCTTGATATGTGCCCTTGCTGGTCACAAGCTCAAAATAGTCCACGGCAGGCTGGTCCGGGAAGGCCTGATCACACTTAGGCCTATGGATCCGATCTTGCTGGGAGTCTGAGTCCTTGTAGATACGACGCAAATCCTCAGGGCTGTTCATAGCAGCCCTTGTCTTCCCTGCCGGCAGGACCTGAAGCTTGCCCTGGTAGATAGGCCGGATCTCCTGGACCTCACACTCAGTAATCAAGTCCACGTGTTCATCCAGCCAATCGTTCATCCGCTCCAAGATGGCCCGATTTTGGTCGGTACCCAAATGCTTACACCGGGCATTAAGTAGGTGAATATCTAAGCCCAAGGCCTTCTGGCGGATAGCTTCTGCTTCCGGTCCAGAGGTCGAATGATAAGCCTCTTTAGCACCCAGCTTTTGGTTGGTGGCATCCACTTCATTGATCAAGTCCATAACCTTTTGCTCGGGCAGGTAGTCCGTCAGCCAACCGCCAAACTCCGTGGTAAAGTTAAACTTACCATCGGAGTAGGCACCCGCGCCGCCAAAGCCCCGCATAATGGCACAAATTGGGCAGTGGATACATTGAGAAACCTGCCCGGTCACAATGGGGCAGACCCTCTGTCTCACCGCCTTACCCTGGTCAAAGACCGCGACTTTCAAGTCAGGGCGCTGGCCCGCAATTTCCCAGGCTGCAAAAATACCGGCCAAGCCGGCACCAATAATGAGAACGTCATAGGACTTGTGTGCTTCTGTCATAGGTCATACTCCTCGTGTTACTTATTAAAGGCCCACGCATTGTATAATACACTAACCCTGTCGCTTTATGCCCCCTTGCCCTAGATGATAAACTAGACGATAAGAAGTGAGATTTGCTCGAAAGGTGGTTATCCCCTATGCCCTCAAAGTCTAATAGGCCAAAGCCCAAAAAGAAAAAAGACTCTATCCAACGCATTGTTGTTTGGATCATCTTGCTGGGCCTCTTGTTTTCTATCCTAGCCTTTCCCTTTTTACTCGGTAGCCGAGTTGCGGGAGAGGAAGGCGGCGAAACTAGCACAGAGGAGGCCAGCACCCTACCTTCAACGTATGGGCCCACCGCGTCTCAAGATCCGGAAGAACCTAGCGCAACCCAGCCCAGTAGCCCTCAGCCAGGCCAGGAAGAGGACGAAAGCAATCCCAGCCAGCCTGCCGTTCCAGGAGGCGACCAAATCGACGCGACCCAGGAAGGTCCGGAGACCGATAGCCCTGCTCCCGGTCCCAACAGCGAGGAACCCAGCCTGCCTGAACCTGAAAATCCAGGCGACCTGAACCCGGATTTCCCGGACCCTACAGACTATCTCCCCCTCGAAAGTCAGCCCGTGATTGCCCCCTTTGAAGCTAGGGCCGACCGTCTCACCCTGCTCCTGCCCCTGGATCCTTATTGGGATGCCTTGCCTAGCAATGCCCAGGCCTTAAACTTTAACCCCCTCCTTTTCAATTCTCCCCAGCTCTTTAGCCTAGCCAGCCTCATTTACCGGCCACTTTACTCCGACCTCGACCAAGGGGCTTATAGTCTCCTGGCCTCCTATGACCTCAGCGCCGATGGCAAAACACTCCACCTGGAGCTCAAGCCCCAACTCTTCTGGGGCCCCCATCAGCCACTTACTGTAAGAGATATCGAGTTCACCTTGGACAGCCTGGTTCAAGCCCCCCTCGCCTACCCGGGGGCTAGCTTTCTCTCCAAGATCGTCGGCGTGGAAGATTACTGGACCCGCAAGGCCCATCTCCAGGAAATCTCGGAAAATGCCGAAAATCCTTCCCTGCAAGATCCTACAGACCCCAACCCAGAGGACAGCCTACTGGATACCCCCACAGGAGATGCCAGTTCCACCCATCCACCCTTTATCTTGCTAAAAGGGATTAAGTCCCTCAACGATCTTGAAATGGACATTTCCTTTCAGGAAGATATCTCCGCCCAGCTGGAGGAAATCCTGGCCCTGCCTATCCTTCCTGCCCGAGTCTGGTGGGCAGCCCCCTCGCAAGACTGGCCCCAGCTCTCTGCTTTACCGGAAATACTGGGCCAAAAAATCGCCACAAATCCAGAAGCAGGTAACCCCGGACCAGAAAATGCCGACCCTCAGGATCTCAGTCCCGAAGAACTCCAGCAGATCTATGCAGATGCCGGATCGGGTCCCTACAGTCTGGCCTTTAGCCAGGATAGTCCGGATGTGGAATTAAGCGCTAAACCAGTGCCTGCGGGTAGTCCCTTTAGCCCTAGTCAAATCCCGCACCTGACCATCCGGCACAGCAGAATGTATGAGATGGTGGATGACCTGATCAACTACCAGGCAGACCTGGCCCTGCTTCCCCTCCTGAGCAGAGAAGACCAAGCGCGTATCTTAGAGGCAGGCTATAAGCTAGATAAGCTTGCCGGCACCGACCTCCTGGCCCTTACAGTTAATACAGACCTAGAGGATAACCCCCTAGCAGATCCTCAAGTCTTGGCTGCCCTCTACCTGCTCGCACCTCAGGGGGATGCCATGCAGGACTTCACCCAGGTACCCATCCTTTCCCTCCAGGGCGAGCCTCTTCATACAGACGGGCCTAGTCTCAGTGAACGCGCGGGCTTGCCCGATCCAGGTAGTCAAAGTTCAGCCGAAGCACGACAGGATTTAGCCTTGGATCTCTTGGCAAAAGCGGGTTATACCACCTCGGAGATGTCAGAGGACCAGCTGATCAAGGCTGGCGCAGATGCCCAGAGTCTAGACCAGGTCGACCTCCGTTTGCTATACCTGGCAGACGACCTTCTTAGCCACGACTGCATCTTGGCTTGGGACCAGCATTTGCTGGAAGCCGGTGTGGATATTAAGTTTCAAGCTATAAGCAGAGAGGAACTGGGGACTGCCTTGACGGACCAGGCTTCTGGCCTAGTCTTGCATACTAGCCCCAGCCAACTCTCCCAAAAATGGCCCAGCTATGCCCTTTACCACCAGGCTTACTTTTTTGCTTATCAAAGGCTAAGTAACTTTGAGCCCCAGGCGCCTAGCTTCTTTTTAGGCGCTGAAAACTGGGCCTTGGAAAGCCAGGATTAGTCCCTAGCTTTGACTCAGAGTTTTCTAAAAGGGTTTAATACAGAATAGGCTTAATGTTTTTCCACAAAAGACTGGAAGCCAGTGCCAAATACTTCGTTGTACTCTAAAACGATCAGGAGGGCAGCAGGATCAAATTCTGTGACCACTTGGCGGAGGTTGGGCAGTTGCTGGCGGCTTAGTGCGCAAAGCACAATTTCTTTTTTATTACCGGTATAAGAGCCAGTAGCATCAATGAGGGTGGCCCCCCGTTGGACCTTGCTTTCAATTTCTGAGCCTAGGCCCTTGCCGTGGTCAGTAATAATCATGGCCAGCTTGCCTGCCTGCGCCCCAGATATATAGCCGTCCATGGCGCGGGTGACAAAGAAAGTAAAAATGACCCCGTACAGGACTGCCTCAATATTCCCAAAGACGAAACCGCCCGTGAGGATAATCGTCCCATCAATCAGCATGGTGATGGTACCCAAGGACAGATGGGGTTTGATCTTTTTGAGACTCATGACAATGAGGTCCACACCCCCGGTTGAGGAATGGTTAGAAAAAATAATGCCCAAGCCCAGGCCTACAAAGCAACCCCCGAAGATGGCTGACAAGAGGGGGTTGCGGGAATAAGTCGGAATGAGCGGAGCCAAAACGTCCAAGGTGAAGGTAAGCACAACTACTGTCCGCATGGACCGGAGCAGGAAGTTCCGGCCCAAGAAGAAGAAGGCAAAAATCACCAGAGGAATATTGAGCAAAAAATTGAGGATACCCAGGGGCAAAGTGGGTAGGTAGTGCTGGATAATTAGGGAGATACCAGAGATACCTCCGGGCAGAAAACCCGATTGGGATGCAAAATTGTAGATGCCAAAGGAGACACAAAGGCAACCAATAAAGTCCACCAAGAGGTCACGCACCAGGAGCGGCAAATTTTCTAGTTTTTTATACATCTCACGCCTCCCAAAGGAAAAATCCTGCTCTATCTTAGCACGAAAGGCGTCTAGTGCGTTTCCCTTGACTTTTCTAAATAGAGGTCTTGGTCATGGAGCATATCAACAAACACTTGCTTGCTGAAGTTAAAATTCTCCTTCACTGGCAACTTGAGCTTTTCTGTTGTATCCTGGCCGGCCAAGATGCTGGTGTTAAGGGCCATTGGGCCAGAACTCAGTTCTTGGGTAAGGCGGCCGCTAAAGCGCAGACTGATCTGAAGTTTTCCCTCCTGGGCGAGGGCCTCCCTTTCGGCCCGGTCTAGCTTGCTATAGTCTGCCATGAGGGCATCTATGAAGCGTTCACTATAAAGATGAAAACTTGGGATATAGGCTTGGCGGTCGCGGGCCTCTTGCTCGTATTGCACATAGGTTTGCCAAAGCTGAAGCCAAGTCTGGGAGCTCCCTAGGCTTTGTTGACTAGCCTCTTCCCCACTAGCCTTGGCCTCTGAAGTGACAGGGCCAGGTTTAACCCTTGCTCCATCTTGGATCAAGTAGATCTGGACAATATCTTCATAGGCCAGCCTATAAAAGAAGGCGGCCATCGCAGGATCTGTAAAGAGGGGGGCCAAGGTCTCCAGGCTTTGCTTGGTCAGAGGCAAGATCCTCTTGTGGCGGAAGGGCGATCCCGGATTCTGCCAACTCAGGCTAATGTCCAGGAGGCCATCTTTACTCAGGACGGTATCTGTATCTGGGCCAGATAGGCCACGGTAGCGGTTGTAGGAGGTCAGGTCACGTGGCAATTCAAGACCGGGCTGGCCCTCCTGATAGGCCTGGTCTAAGAGTTGGGTAAAAAACGCCTTTTGGTCAGGATCATCCAACTGCCAACTATGAGGCAGGTACTGGTCAGCAGCAAGTTGATCTGGATAGCCCGCCTGGTAAACCCCAAAAATTGCCCAAGGCGTATATTGGGGAATACCCGCCTCCACTCTTGCCAGGCTGATCTTGGTCTGATCGCCGGGCTGGGGCAGGAGATAGTCATAGCCAAAGAGGCCAGAGGCTAAAAGCGCCACAATAACCAGGCCAGGGATGGTCAAAGCTAGGGCTTTTGTGAGGGCTCGGCAGAGCTTGAGGACGCCCCGGCTGTATAAAAGGTCTTGCAAGAGGTTAGCCAAGAGGCTACCTAGAATGAGGCCGAAGATAAAGATCAACCAACCCGGAGCATCTTGGGTAAACTCGCCTCGGATATAGTAGAGGACCAAAGCTAGGCAGAGGCCAGAGGCTACGGAGATAATCGCGCGGGGCAGGATAAAGGCCGGAGCTTCTATATCATAGCGGGCCATTTTTTCCGCAGGCCGATTGAGGAAGGCAAAATAGGATAGGAGCAAAAAGGCCAGGCTCGTCAAGAGACGGATCCCCAGGGTCCAGCCCTGCCAGAGTCCAGGTTGGAAGCCTGAAACATAGGGGGCAAATAACAAAGGCAGGGGCTGTGACCAATCAAAGCCCGCGAAGCTAGGCAGGCACGCTTGGCCTATGAATTGCAGGGCAAAAAAGAGCAGGGGCCAGAAAATATTCGTAAAAATAGCCAAGAGCTGGGCGTTAAAGCTATTGAAACCCTCTGTATAGAAGAAGATCAGGAGGGCCAAAGCAGCCCAGATTTTGAGATAAATGGCCAGCTCCATGCGGAGGAGATAAACAAAACTCACCCCATCCAGGAGAAAGAGCAGGCTGTTTTGCAATAGTGAGGCTAGACGGGGAATCGCTAGGAGGATGGCTAAGGAAGCCAAGAGGGTCAGATAAAGCCTAGCCCGCGTCAGCGGCAAGGCATAAACCAGGTTTCCCCCTTGCGCTTGGTGCTGGAAGGAAAAAAGCTTGTGGACCAGTATGAGCCCAAAGAGGAGGCCTAGAGGAAAGAGGAAAAGCTCTCCCAGATAAAGCGTCCCATAGGCATCACTGGCACTAAAAGCGTGCCCATTCATCAGATTGGGAAGGCTGAAGACCAGGGCCTGCACGATGATGGGAAGAATGGCCAGGATCAGGTATTTTTTACAAAACCAAGTAGCCAAAGCCCGCGCCGGCGCTAGCTTCTGGCTTTGATCCAGGTCGGCCAAAGGCTGAAGGGCTGGCTCCTGCGGAGGCTGTATTTGCTCACTTGTTTGCGGTAAGACTTTAGTCATGTGCTACTCCTTGTAAAAGCTGCACCATATAGGCTTGACTGGCTTCTTGGAAACTGTCATATAAGGGAAGGGATTGTTCCAGGTGTATGCTATCCAGGGCTAAATCAGCGCCGGGCACTGCCTCCGGATCTAGGGGATCCTCTCCCTGCTTGGGAAGGGCGTTTTTACTGATACTAAGGCCGGGGAGGGCTATCTCCCTAGACAAGTAGAGTCTGAAGTTCACATCAAGTCCAGACCAAAACTTGTCGAGTTCCTGGTTAAAATTGTCTGCGGAGTTTGGGATAGGCTCCGCTTGGTACATCAACTCTGAAGACTTAGATGTTTGGGCTTGGCCCTCCTTGATCATTGCAACGAGCTCACGGGCCTCCCGGTCTCGTAAGACCAGGCTGACCTGCTGCCTCTCCCTGTTAACCACTTGCATTGGCAGGGAGCGGCCTGAGGACCATGGATTGCCTTCATAGTAGGGCATAGGCCTACGGTCCTCCGGACTAACCACTTGGAAATAGGGATAACTGGCCAACTGATCAATACATTCCACAAAGGCATCGAGGCCAGAGGTATCGTCGTATAGAGTAAGCTCAAGGTAAAGTCTATCGCCAGCCTGGTAATCCGTATTTTCCAGCTGGCTTAGGGGTTGATAAGCCGCAGACCGTGTGAGCGCCTGGCTGAAGTCATGGAGATCCTCATAATAATAGAGGACCTTGTCTTTCCGGCCACCTACGCGGGTAAATTCTATGGGGATATTGTAGCCACTGAAGCTGACCCTCCGACCCTCTTGCCGACGCATGATAGCGTTGTCGTTGATAAAGCCCTGACGTTCAGAAAGATGAGGCCCTTCTTGATAAGCCTTGAGCAGGGCAGATAAGGATTCCGGCCCAGTGTCCTTGTCTATATGGAGGTCCACAGGACTCTCCCGGAGATGCCAGTTGAGATAGGGTATCCGGCCAAGTTCCAGGTCAGCGCTCACAACATCTTCGTCCTGCCAATAACGGGGAGCCTCTGCTGGATAGGTCTCCACGGCCAAATCGAAAACCACCATCAGGATGATGGCAGCGAGAACCTTTACCGCAAAATTGCGGCCCGCACCCTTCAGAGGACCTTGGACCATTACTTGATAAAGTAAATGTGCCAGGCAGGAGAAGAGTACAAAACCTGCTAAGAAGTAAAGAATGGTCTGGCGACCCGTCAGGGCCTCCATAAAAAAGCCGCCCAGAACGCCGCCAAAAAAGCTATAGAGCAGGGACAGGGGCCAGGAGTGAGGCAGGTTCGACAAGCGGCTACCCGCCCGCTCCGCAGGCCTTCTGCGGAAAGCGGCCAGGCTCAAGCAGCCCCAAAGGGTCCAGGAGGCGAGACTAAAGAGGCCATCAGTTAGGCCCCGGCGGGGTAAAAATAACTGCATACCTGGGGCCAAGAGGCTGACATTGCGGTAAAAATTCTCTCCCGGACTAGGGATATAACCGGCTACAGAATCTCTTACAAAAACTCCGAGCAAGGCCAGCATCAGGGGTAAGATGAGGTTTAAGCCCAGAGCGGTCAAGAGCCCGTCCGCAAAGTGGCCAACCAGAATAAAGCACCACACCAGGCTGCTAAAGAAGGCCAGACTAGCAAGGTAGAAATTCAGCCTCAGACTCAGCCAGTCTTGAAAGTAGGGGGCCAAGTTGGCAGGGGGCAGGAAAAATATCAAAAGCATGACCAGGAATTCCACTAGGAAGGCCAGGCTTATCAAGATTAAACCCGCCACGTAACGGTTCAAAAAGAGCCGCGTCCTGGACAGGGGCAGGGTCAGGAAAAAGTAGCTTTCCTCCTTATTAAAGAGGAAGTTGAAAAGCCGGTAGGCTAAAAACGCCAGGCCTAAGACCATGAGAATAGCGAGGACAAAGGCTTGCACGTCTTGGGTAAACTCCTTAAAGCTAGCGCCCAAATGTGCCCCCCAGAGCTGGTTGTGGGAGAGGTCCGCAGATGTCACCCCTGTCAGGTAAAGGATAAAGGGCTCCGCCAAGAGGAAGAGTAGGCTGAGCACAAAGAGCCAGACCCCATTATCCTTGAGGTCTCGCTTAAAAAACAAATACCTTGCTGTGGGCTTGGGACTATGAGAATGATTAAGAGATGAGGCTTTGGACGGCATAGCCCTTGACCTCCAATTCGTAAATAAAGAGTTCTTCCAAGGTCAGGGGGAGGAGGTCCAAGATCAAGGGCTCCAGCTTGGAGAGCGTGCTTTCGATAAATTCCTGGTCATTTCTGACAACCAATTGCAGGATGGAACCCCGCTTGTCATAGTGCAGGATGTTCAGACCCAGGTCTTCCAGCTTGGCTTGACTCGGTATCTCCTTAAAGGCCAGCTGCAGCTTGTAGACACCCAAGTTCATGGACTCTAGCTCATGCTCATAGATAAGTTCCCCTTCGTGCAGGAGGCCAATCTGGTCACAGAAGCCCTCCAGCTCACGCAAGTTGTGAGAGGCGATAATGACCGTTAAGCCATTGGCTACCACTTCCCTTGCCAGAATCCGCTTGAGATTTTCCCGCATGACTGGGTCCAGGCCATCAAAGGCCTCGTCCATCAGCAAGAGCCGAGGTTTAGCGGCTAAAGCCAAAAGTAAAGAAGCCTGACGTTGCATCCCCTTGGACATCTTTTCCAGGGGACGTTGGGGATCCAAAGTGAAGATTTGGGTCAGCTCTTCATAGAAGCTGGTCGACCAGCCCCGGTAGGTCTGGCTATAAAACTTACACATCCCATTTAAGTTTTCACCCGGCAAAAAACATGGCAGATCAGGCACTAGGATAATTTCCTGGCGCAGCTCCGAATTCCCATAAATCTCCTGCCCGTGATAGCAAAGCTGGCCCGAGCTTGGCTTATAAATACCTGCCAACAAACGCAAGAAGGTAGATTTACCTGCCCCATTAGAGCCAATCAAGCCATATATAGATTCTGCTGCTATGGTGCAAGATAAATTCTCTAGGGCAACAATTTTCCCAAACTGTTTCGTCAAATTCTGGCTACTAATCATGTTTACGCTTCACTTTCTTCATGCTGAGACTTACTTAGGGACTGACTTGCAGGCCTTTGGCCTCCCTCTGGCCCCTCAGACATATGCTCCAGGAGCTTTTGGGCCATGGCCTTGGCAAAGAGGTCTTCTATTAACTTTTGCGAAAAGCCGGACCGCAAAGCCATTTCAATAATCTCGCCCAAGCGCTCTATCAGCCCCTCTTTAATGGCATCTACATGGGCATCCGTAGCCGCTAAAAAGCTCCCCCGGCCAGGCAGGGTGTAGATCAGCCCATCTCTCTCCAGTTCCCGATAAGCCTTTTGCACCGTGTTAGGATTGATGCCTAAGTCCGAAGCCAGTTGGCGGACTGAGGGCATTTGCTCGTTTTCCTCTAAAAGGCCCAGGGCAGCCAGATTCAAAACCTGGCGCTTGAGCTGCTCATAGAGGGGAACACGGCTTTGTTGATCAATTTGGAAGATAGCCATATTTTCCCCTTCTGACATAACTGTTATAGTTAGCATAATACACTTAGGCCAGGCCGCGGTCAAGTCTAAAATCCCAGAAAAGCAAGATAGCTAAAGTGGAAATTCCGGAAGCCATTTTTCACAGGTTACCCTGCCCTTCGCCCTTCGACTTCAACCAATTAGCTGTGGAAATTGCGGAAGCCATTTTTCACATGCCTTCCTCCCTTAATTATTTGGCCGAAATTCATGTCAAATAATGTATTATGACATTCCACCATAAATTGGCCTTATCCGGCCCTAGCAGAATTCATGTGAAATAACTCAATATGCTATTTCACCATATAATTTCCTTATCTGGTCTGGGCATAAATATTGTGAATTGAGCCACTATCACATTTCACCATATTTTTTAGGTTTTTCCCCCCGCCCAAAGGCTTGTGAAATGGACAAATACAATATTCCACATACTTCTGATTTGCTGGGCCGGCTCAGAGGCCTTGTGAGATGAGCAAAGGCAACATTCCACTATATTTGCGATTTGCTGGGACGTCTAAGAGGCCTTGTGAAATGAGCAAATGCAATATTCCACCATATTTGTGATTTGCTGGGACATCTTAGAGGCCTTGTGAAATGAACAAAGGCAAATTTACACACTATTAGTGGCTTGACTAACTTGCCAACCTAAATATCCTGCTAAACCGGACCGGCCGGCCTGAAAAAGGTTGGCAAACCCCTGATTTGGCGGACTTGCCAACCAAAATCTGCCGCTAAACCGGCCCTGCCGGCCGGAAAAAGGTTGGCAAAGTGCTGATTTGACGGACTTGCCAACCAAAATCTGCTGTTAAACCGGCCCTACCGGCCCTAAAAAGGTTGGCAAACCACTGATTAAGCGAACTTGCCAACCAAAATCTGCCGTTAAACCGGCCCTACCGGCCCGAAAAGGGTTGGCAAACCCCTGATTTGACGGAATTGCCAACCAAAATCTGCCGCTAAACCGGCCTGGCCGGGCCGAAAAGGGTTGGCAAACCCCTGATTTAGCGGATTTGCCAACCAAAAACTGTCACTAATCCAGCCCAATGGGCCAAAAAAGGTTGGCAAACTCCTGATATAGCAGAATTGCCAACTCTTTTTTTGCTGTCCCTGCTTGGAGTTGCCCCGAAAAGAGTTGGCATAGTGCTGATTTGGAGGATTTGCCAACCATTATTTGGCCTCCCCAAGCAAATGCGAGCCGAAAAAAGGTTGGCAAACCCCTGATTTGGCGGACTTGACTTTCGGAATTCTGGATTCTCGGGCATTTTTGCAACTAATGGGTGGGACGCCGGACATTTTTGCAACTAGTGGATGGTGTCGAGGGCAAATCCGCAAGTAATGGATGCTTTGGCCGCTCGGATTCATCCATTACTTGCAAACTTGTCCGAAATCCACGAAAACCGAAATAATAGGAAAGCAAGGCAGGACGTAAAAAGGCCCAAAGCCCTAACTACTTCAACTTTCCGGATTTTCTTACAAGTTTGCAGATAATGTACCTCCCTGGCCACTTTTTCTCCTCCTTAATGTATAAATTCCAACGCAGAGATGTATATTTGTATAAAACATACCCTTTTAGGGCTATTTTGCGGGAAAAATCCAGCTTAACCCGACTTTCAGAAAATTTGGGCGTACAAAAGCTGCAAACTTGTAAGATAAATGAGGAAGTTGGATGTACTGAGCGAGAAAGAGCAAGTTGGATGTACTGAGCGAGAAAGAGCAAGTTGGATGTACTAAGTGAGAAAGATGAAATTGGATGTACTGAGTGAGAAAGAGGAGGTTGGATGTGCTGAGCGAGAAAGAGGAGATTGGATGTGCTGAGCGAGAAAGAGAAAATTGGATGTACTGAGTGAGAAAGAGGAAGTTGGATGTGCTGAGCGAGAAAGAGGAAGTTTGATGTGCTGAGCGAGAAAGAGGAAGTTGGATGTACTGAGCGAAAATGAGGAAAAAGTGGGGTCCGGCCAGCAAGCCTCTTGGAGGCTGTGGGCAGGACCCCAACTTCTTAGTTACTAGCCTTGTAGGGCATGTCTACCCGGACCTAATCACGGTATCCCGTGATAGGCTCCGCCAGCTCTTAGTTACTGGCCTTGTAGGGTATGCCTACGGCCTTGGGGGCTGCGGACTTGCGGCTGAAGAAGAGCAGGGCCAGAACTGTTAGGGCATAGGGCAGGGCTTGGAAGACTTCTTGGGGAATGTTGGCAAAGAGGGGGACATCCCGCGAATAAATGCCAAATATCTGGGAGAAGCCAAAGAAAAAGCTTGCGCCCAAGACGCCCCAAGGATTCCAGCGACCAAAGATAAGGGCAGCGATGGAGATAAAGCCCATACCGTGGATGGAGCTGGCGGTGAATTGCGTGGATTGGGTTAAGACCATGATGCCACCGGCCATACCGCCTAGGAAACCTGAGGTTAGGACGCCACCATAGCGGAGTTTACGCACTGAAATACCGAGGCTGTCTACTGCAGCGGGGTGTTCACCTGCCGCCCGAAGCCGCAGGCCCAGGGGGGTCTTCCATAAGATGATATAGGTCAGGATGACCACCGCCAAGGCCAGGAAAAAGGTGGGATAAATGTTCGAGAAGAAAAGTCTCCCGATAAGCGGAATCTCACTCAGGCCGGGAACGGTGGTTTTGACAAAGCCTCTTTGGAAGGCTTGTGACCTTTGTTGACCAAAAATAATTTGGCAGAGGTAAACCCCTAGCGCAGGCGCAAGCATGTTTAAGGCTGTACCAGAAATGGTCTGGTCACCTTCTAGATCAATGGAAATAAAGGCGTGGATGCTGGAATAAATAATGCCCGCTAAGCCTGCTAAGAGGATAGACAGCCAGGGAGCGAAGTCGCCCATGCTGGCCTCTGTATAGTAGAGGATGGTGGCTGCCACAAAAGCCCCCATAACCATGACGCCTTCGATTGCGATATTGGTAACGCCTGACCGCTCAGAATAGAGCACACCTGTAGCCGCCAAAATAATCGGGGTCGAGTAAATCAGGGCCAAGACAAACATTGAGCTAAAGAGTTCCATTATTTACCTCCCTCCTCTTCTTTGGCAGGCTTGGGATTATTATCGGCTGCCTCCTGGGTTTTCATCTCCTGGGCCTCCAAGCGGCGTTTTTTGGCCATGCGGGACAGGATAAAGTCAATCGCCTTCTGCATGGCTACAAAGAGCACGATGAGGGCGGAGACAATCTGGGCAATTTCCAAGGGGACGCGCTGTGCTTGCATGAGGGCTTGGCCCGATCTCAGGCCACCCATGAGGAGGCCAGCTAAGAGAATGCCCACCCCTTTGGTGCCTCCCAGAAGGCCGACAGCAATACCATCAAAACCATAGTTTTCAAAGCCTGGCAGGATGCGGCCATATTTGAAGGTTCCCAGGGCCAGGCAAGCACCAGCTAGACCGGCAAAAAGGCCTGAAATCATCATGGAGGCAACAATCCGGCTCTTGACCTTCATGCCGGCATAGCGGGCGGCATCTCGGTTAAAGCCGACGGCCCTAATTTCATAGCCAAAGCTGGTCCGGTTGAGCAGGATATTGTAAAGAGGTATACAAATCAAGATAATGAGAATTCCCCAGTGGAGACGGGAGTTGCCTGTAATTTCCCGCAGCCAAGGGGAGGTCAGCATGGCCTGGTCTGGCAGGTCAATGGTCCGCTGGGTATTAGAGCCCGGCAAGGCCTTGAGCACGGCGTTAGACAGGTAAATGGCCATGTAGTTAAACATGATAGTAGACACAACCTCCGATACCCCAAGGTGGGCCTTGAGGAGGCCTGGGATCAGGGCCCAGAGGGCGCCAAAAAGGCCGGCCGCCAGGACAGCCAGAACAGCTAGGGATTTGGACTGCCAGGGAACCAAGATAGCGACCAGGTTAGCGCCCAAAATACCGGCAATGACCTGGCCTTCTGCTCCGATATTAAAGAGGCCACAGCGGTAGGCAAAGCCTAAGGACAAGCCTGTCATAATCAGCGGCAATGAGATTTGAATAAATTCACCCACATAACGGGGCTTAAAAAAGGCGTCGGTACCTGCCTTGCTAAAGTCCAAACCGGTAAAGGTACGGAGCAGGGCAGAAAAAAAGTTGCCTGGTTTAATGCCGGTTGCCAGCATGACAAGGATAGCCACCAAGAAGGCCAGGACTATAGCAATCAGAGCCGTCAGAATCAGACGGCCATTTTCAGACTTAGCCAAACTCTTGTGCTTCTTCGTTTTCTTGAGTTCTACTTCTGCCATAGGCCCCTCCTACTTTTCCCAAGAACCGACCATCATGAGGCCTAGTTCGCGTTCGTTGGTAGCATCGCCCTGTACCTCACCAGAGATTTGGCCACCGTACATGACTACGATGCGGTCGGATAAACTGAGGATTTCATCGAGTTCAAAGCTCAAGAGCAGGATGCCTACCCCCTGGTCACGGAGCTTTACCAGTTGATTATGGATATACTCAATCGCGCCAACGTCAAGCCCGCGCGTAGGCTGGGCACAGAGCAGGAGCTTGGGTTGGGAAGAAAACTCGCGTGCAATGATTGCCTTCTGCTGGTTACCGCCTGAGAGCTGTCCCGCCAGGGAACGGATGCCCTCGCCGGACCGCACATCAAACTGGGCAGAAAGCTCCTCCGCATGGTGGGAGATCGCGGCCTTTTGCAGGAAGCCTCGAATACTATAAGGATCCTGATAATAATTGGTCAAAATATAATTTTCGGCCAGGGAATATTGCAAGACGAGGCCAAACTTTTGCCGGTCGGCAGGGATATGGGCCAGCCCCTGTTCCGTGCGGTCGCGAATCGGCACGTTGGTGATATCCTGGCCTAAGAGCTGAATCTGGCCCGCTTCGACGGGGCTAAGGCCGGCAATAGCCTCTAGTAATTCACTCTGCCCATTGCCATCTACCCCGGCCAGGCCCAGGATTTCTCCCGCCTTGACCTCCAAGTTCACGCCTTTCAGGGCCAGGTGGCCACGGGCATCTCGTACCTTGAGGTCTTGCACAGATAAGACCGTCTCCCCTAGCTTGGCGGGCGCTTTAGCAATCTCAAAAGAAACCGGCCGGCCTACCATCAGAGAGGCCAAGTCCGCCTCACTCGTTTCTGAGGTCTGGGCCGTCGTAATATATTTCCCTCTACGCAGGACCGTCACGCGGTCGGCCACGGCCATGATTTCTTTGAGCTTGTGGGTAATGAGGATAACTGATTTCCCCTCCGCACAGAAGTTGCGCAGGATGGCCATCAGCTCATCAATTTCTTGCGGCGTTAAAACCGCCGTAGGCTCGTCTAAGATAATGATATCAGCATCGCGGTAGAGGACCTTGAGGATTTCCACCCGCTGTTGCATCCCTACGGAGACGTCCTCAATTTTGGCATCGGGATCCACATTAAGGCCATACTGTTCTGACAAGGCTATTACGCGTTTTCTGGCCGCATCCTGGTCCAAAAAGAGACCCTTGGTGGTCTCGCGGCCCAGCATAATATTCTGGGTAACAGTGAAATTTTCTACCAATTTAAAGTGCTGGTGCACCATACCGATGCCCAAGTCGTGGGCCTTATTGGGGCTAGTGATCTCTACCTCTTGGCCCTTAACGAAAATTTTGCCTTCGTCAGGCCGGTAGATACCAAAGAGGATAGACATCAGGGTCGATTTCCCTGCCCCGTTCTCCCCCAGGAGGGCATGAATTTCACCCTTGGCCAGGTCAAAGTTCACCTTGTCATTCGCCACAATGCCGGGAAAAAATTTACTCACACCCCGCATCTCTACTACGTTTTCCACTAGATACACCTCCTCTGCTAGGCCCTAGGCGTCGGGTCTAAGGCTCCGGATCAATTTCCGTGACTTCCGGAGCGGCTTGAGTGGCCTGGGTGCTTTCTGCCGCCACAGGCTCAATAGAGATATAGTTATTCACCAGGAGAGTAGCCGAAGCCAAGACCTGGTTGCTGACGGGGTCAACAAAGTCGGCGCGCAGGTTAAAACTACCTGCACCCTTGATGACCAGATTGCCCGCTTCGTCAAAACTGGCAAGTTCGGGCTGGTCAACCTCATAGAGCACAGCGGAAAAATCCGGCTCTGCCGGGGGGAAGGGACCAGGCTCGGTGCGGGCCAAAAAGAGCTGAGGCCGGTACACAATCTGGCCCTGGAGGTTGTGCATCAGCTTAGCCGATTGGAGGTCAGACAAGTCCAATTGCTGGATAGGTTGGTAGTTGTCCGCAAAGGCCAGGTAGAAATCGTCCCGGTCCGCAAAGAGATCCACATCATAGGTCAATTGAAAGGGATCCACAGAAGAAATCGCCAGGCGAGCGGGATCCAGGAGATCCGTCAAGACTTGCGTTGTAGCCGTGGGCGGAGCATCTGAATAGAGGAGCATCCGCAGGTTATGGCCAGCAGAATCTAAAACAATAGCGGCGGCTGACCTGGCCCAACCAGGGACTTGTAGCGTTTGATCCTCGGGGCTGTCCAGATCGCTGAAGGTCTGCCAAAAGATCCTTTGCTTACCGGCAAAGTTTTCGACAATTTGGCCCAAGCCTGGGAGGCTTTCCAAACTGTCCGGGAAGAGGAAGAGGCTATATTGCTTGGACAGTTGCAGGGCTGTCTCCTGGAGTTCAGGGGTCGTGCCCAGCTGGTCATAGAAGCGGTAAACCATCTCCTTCTCCTTGTTGGCCTCTGGGGTGCTTTCTCCGGCAAAAGCCTCCACCGGAGCTTTGGCCGCATACACGGTCTGAATCTCCTGGAAGAGGGCTTCCGACGCCTCTGCATTGAGTAAGCTGGTCAGACGGACATGCTTCACGGGCAGCACTTGAACCTGCAAGCTTGCCGTGAGGCCTGGAATGTCGCGGTGGGAGACAGTAACGGTGGCCTCGCCCACAGCTTCTGCCGTCAGCTTGCCGCAAGCCTCCAGTGTAATCACGCTGGGACTGGTATTTTCCCAAACCAGAGCCTCTTGAGGCACAGACCCCGGCCAATCAGTCGGCTCGGATACTTTGTAATGAAGCATGCCGTACAGCTGGGCTTGGTCCCCCACCTGCAGGCGCAAGATAGATTTTTGACCAAAGTCCGCACTGGTCAGGCTAGTATTGATTTGGCCACCTGTGAGCACCTTCATGGCTAAGAAATCAGGGTTCACACGGATTCTCTGCACGACTGTGGCCCCATTTTGCCGGTCTGGCATGGTGGTTTCCTCCAAGCTTCGTGAGAAAACCTGGGCCCACCAACGGGCAGGCTCGCCGTGAACAGAAGCATAGGCCCCAATACCGATAGATTTGTATTCGGGGTTTACCATATTCTCATAATGACCTGGAGAGTTAAGCCAGGCATTAAAGACGCTTTCCGCCTTGGCAATGCCAGACTGAATATTTTCCCCATCTACATTTTTGTCGGTCTCGTACAGATAGCTGCCGTCTGGCCGCATATGGCTCCAATAAATCGAGGTCTCGGCTGCTCTTAAAAGCGCTAGGTCTTCCAGTTGCATATTGAAGGCCAAAGGCGCAATGCCCAGGCTGGCCCGCAGGTCGTTAACCATCGTCAAGAGACTTCTGGCTTCGTCATAGTAAGCCGTACCCGCTATATCAAAATCTTGAATCTGGCCCTGGCTAATCTGGTCAGGGTCCAGGTTTTCCTCTAGGCTTTCTGTCTCCATATCCACAGCGTCTGTGGCAAAGACCCAGGGGGCCATACTTATGATTAAGACGAAACAGAGGGCTAGACCCAGTAAGCTCCGCCCCATATGCCGCGAAATATTCATAAAATAATATCCTCCTAGAATAGACTGTAATTATAAAGAATTTGCCTTAGACTTGGCAATTTTTTCCACTTGGTAGGCTGCCTGCTCTATATCGATCGTCTTGAACTCGCCCTCCCGATAGAGGACCTTGCCTGCCACCATGGTGAGCACAATTTGCTGCCGGTCCGCCGCATAGAGGAAGTTGGCCAAGGGGTCAAAGAGGGGCTGGGTTTGATAATGGTCCAAATCTACCAACATCAGGTCAGCCGGCGCTCCCTCATAAATACGGCCGAGGTCTCCCCTGCCTTGGGCTTTAGCTCCACCCCAAGTGGCGTAGGCCAAACTTTGGCTGGGACTCATAAAAGCAGGGTCCCTACTTACGCCCTTTTGCAGCAGAGAAGCCAGGTGGACTTCTTCCAGCATATTGAGATTATTGTTTGAGGAAGCACCATCTGTACCTAGGGCGATATTGACCCCGGCTTCTTCCCACTTTTTCAGCTGGGCAAAGCCGGAACCCAGCTTGAGATTAGAGCTGGGGTTGTGCACCAGGCTGATATCCGCGCCCTCCCGCACGGCCTGGCTTAAGAGGTCAAAATCCGAATCTTCTAGCCACACACCATGGGCAAAAATCAAGGGGACAGAGCAATAGCCTAAGTCTGCCAAATAGGCCAAGGCGGTTCTCCCCCCTCGCCTCTCCTTGGCTTCCTCATGCTCTTTTTGTGTCTCTGACAAGTGGATTTGCACGCGCAAACCTTGGTCTTGGGCAAATTCCAGAAGGCTCCTGGCGGCTTCTTCCGTTGAGGTATATTCTGCGTGCAAGGCCAGCTCGGCTTTAATTAGGCTTTGGGGATTGGCCTTTTGATGCTGGATCAAGAGTTGGGTATCAGGGTAGGCAGAATTTTCTTGAAAAGTCCCATCGCCCACAACAGCATTAGAGAGGTTGGCCCGGATACCAGCTTCTTCCACAGCTCGAATGATACCGGCTTCATGCATATACATATCTGAGAAAGAGCCGCAGCCTGAGGCCAGGAGTTCAGCAATCCCCAAAAGGGCACCCCAGTAGCAGTCTTCGTCTGTAAGCTTAGCCTCAAAAGGGAAAATCCGCTCTGTCAGCCAGCGCTGCAGAGGCAAGCCCTCTCCATAACCCCTTAGGAGGGTCATAGGAATATGACAGTGGGCATCCACAAAGGCTGGCAACAACAGGGCCTGCTTGGCCTGGTAGACTTCGCCCTGGTAGTCTTGTGGGGCTTCGGCTCCAATAGACTTGATCTTGTCCCCTTCTACCACAATGCAGGCGGGACCCTGCAGTTGAAAATTTTGATCTACATATAAAATATCTTTAAATAACATGGTCTTCTGATCTTCATTCTTTTTGGGATAGCTTACGCAGGCCAGGGAGGCACGAGGCCGCAAGAGGCCATCCGCTTACAGACAGTTAGGCCACTGGCGGAGACCGCAAGTGGCCTGACGGAGTTGCGTGGTCGCGCTAGAGTTTTGCTAAGATACCTTTCAGCAAGGCCGCCATGCGGGCCCCGGATTCCTCACCCGACTTGCTGACTTCTTCTTCCGATAATGTCATCTCTGAAAGGCCAGCCGCCATATTGGTAAGTAAGGACAGGCCCAGGACCGGAAGACCACATTGGGCCGCAGTTATTGCCTCAGTTACAGTTGACATGCCCACAGCGTCTCCGCCCAATGTACGGACGGCACGAATTTCTGCCGGGGTTTCATATTGGGGCCCAGGCATAAAGAAGTAGACCCCTTGGCGTGTTGTCTCACTTTGGCCTAGTTCCTCCGCCGTCTCTAGGGCAAGTTCCCTCAACCGAGGGGTATACATTTCAGTGGTGTCGGGAAAGCGCACACCGAGTTGTGGAATATTGGCCCCTCTGAGCGGACTCGCCCCCATGAACTTGATATGGTCAGAAATCACCATGATGTCATTGGCCTGCCAGTCTGTCCGTACACAACCCGCCGCATTGGTGAGAACGAGGGTTTCCACACCTAGTAGTTTTAAGAGACGTACGGGCTGGGCTAACGCTTCAAACTCATAACCTTCATAATAGTGAAAGCGTCCCGACATAGCCACTACCCGCTTGCCCGCCAAGCGGCCAAAGACAAATTGTCCAGCATGGCCAGGAGCGGTAGAAAGTAGCATGTGGGGAACATCCTTGTAAGCAATCTTGATAGGATCTTCAATTTCCTCAGCCAAAGGGCCTAGGGCAGAGCCCAAAATTAAGGCGACCTCCGGAGTGTCCTGGATTCTGTCTTGAATATAGCCGGCAGCTTCTTGCAGTTCCTGCCAGATTTGTTCTGGATTGTGCATCGTATCTTCCCTTCTAACTTTAGGGACCAAAGCCTCGCGAGTCGTCCTCGTTGTCAGGCGTGACTACCCGGATAGGTTGGTCACTTTCACCGCCCTCTTTATCCTTATCTTTATCTTTATTCTTCTTGGATTTGGCATCATGTAGCTGGCAAACCTGGGTGGGGTTAGCCGGTGAGTCCTTAATCAAGAGAACATTAATGGTATCTTCGCAGTATTCGTTGGCGATATCATGGGTTTCCGCACAGATGGTCATGTTGATAACACCGTCCGGACGTTGGAAGTCCGCCGCTGGGAGGTTTTCATGCAGGGCCTGCATAGATTCCCGCCAAATATGGCAGGCATTGTAGCCATCCACTAAGGGAACGGAGGTATTCCGACCATTGGCGTTGGCATAGCCGTACCAAACCGCCGCGGTGTAGTAGGGGGTGTAACCACAAAACCAAACATCCCGGTAGTCATCCGTTGTACCGGTCTTACCTGCCGCCAGCGTGTTGCTGGGTTTGGCACCGTTCCAGGGAGCCTCTGCGACATCCTTGAGCATGGTCGTCATGATATAGGTGGTTTCTGGGCGATAAACCTGGTAAGACTCCCGCTGGGTATTATCCAGGAGGATAGTTCCGTCACTATTCAGGACACGCAGGTAGGTGGTCGGCTCGTGGTAAACCCCCTTGTTGGCCAAGACCGAATAGGCTTCGGTCATTTCCCAGGTGGACATGCCTTCTTCAAAACCGCCCAGGGCACCCGCCGCGTAGGGCTCATCCATGCGGTCAATCCCGCAGTCTCGCAAGAAGGTCAGACCGGATTCAGGGCCTAAACGATTCACGTAGGTATCTACGGCAATGGTATTTAAGGACATGAGCAAGGCCCGTGACAGGGTAACCTCCCCCTCATAGGTCCGGCTATAGTTTTGGGGCCAGGGCTGGTCTGGCGCCGCCGGATTCAGAAACATGGGCTCATCCTTGAACAGGCTAGCCTGACTGATAGCACCCAGTTCCAGGGCGGGTGTGTAAACGAGGATGGGCTTGATCGAAGAACCTGGCTGGCGTTTAGCGTCTGTCGCCATGTTAAACATGAGGTTGCCTGTTTTTTCACCGAAGCCGCCGACCAAGGCCCGCACCAGACCTTCCGAGCCTGGCCGGTTATCCATGACCGTAATACCTGCCTGGGGATGCTCTGGGGTATTGGGCAATTGCGCAGGATCTGTCACGAAGAGACTTTCATCCTTAAAGACTCGCTCCAATTGGGCTTGGGCATCCGAGTCGAGGCAGGTCTCAATCGTTAAACCATAGTTGTAGACTGCCATGGCGGCCAGTTCTGGGGTGTAGCCCCGGTGCTGGACCAGGTCATGCTGCACTTCCTGGAGCACAGTCTCCACAAACCAAGACCGGATATTTTCTTCCCGGTCTTCTTGGCCAGAGAAGTCAAAAACAATCTCTTGGTTGAGGGCCTCGTCATACTGGTCCGCACTGATGCGGCCGTTCTCCAGCATAATACCCAGGACCAGGCGCATACGGCGGAGGCAATTGCGTCGACCAAATTCTGTCATGGGGTTGTAGGTCGCAGGCCGATTAGGGATACCTGCCAAGAGGGCACATTCTGCTAGGCTTAAATCCTTGGCATCCTTGTTGAAGAAAGCCTTGGAAGCTGCCTGAACCCCCTGGTAGTTATTCGACATGGGGACCAGGTTCAGGTAAAGCTCCATGATGGCATCCTTTGACATAGTACGCTCCAGCTGGATAGCCTTGTACCACTCCTGGATTTTTCTTTGTGCAGAAATATCATCGTCACCCGTGACCATCTTGATGGTCTGCTGGGTAATGGTAGACCCCCCGTGGGTAGGCGTGCCGGCATTGAGGAGGGCAGATACAACAGCAGAAAAGATCCGCCGCATATCAATCCCGGGGTGGCTTTCAAAGCGCTCGTCTTCAATCGAGATGAAGGCATCATCAATATACGTGTCTCTAATTTCGTTATAAGAGACAAATTCCGCTGTGGAGCCTGCTCCTTTGAGCGAGGCCACCAGCTTGCCATTCATATCTAAGACCCGGGTTTCTTCACTGGTAAGGTTGGCCTGAATATTGCTAATATCCACCTCTTGGGCTGTGGAGATATAGCCGGTCAACATGCCGGAACCCAGGCCCATTAAAGCAAAGCCTACAATTAGGATGACTACAATAAAGACCTTAACCGCCTGGGCTAAAGACATAGTTAAAAAGCGCCAAAAGCTGGTGTAGTTATCTGCCGAGCTAGGCTTGGCCTTAACACGTTTGCGCAGCTTTTTGCGCTGTTGGCTGTAGGGCTTACGTGCTGGGCCTCGCGCGTTTGGATTGGCTGAAGGCCCAGCTGGTGGTTGTTTTTGTTGTGTACTCAAGGACTATTGTTTTTCTGCAAATTCCTCATTCGTGAGGATATTGACGACGTGTACGTTGACGTTCTTTAAGAAAAGGCCGGTCATTTGGAGGATCCGCTCATGCAGAACCCCTTTGAGGCGTTCATAAATATCCGGGGCCGACTTGCCATATTCAAGGACTAAGTCTAAGTCCAAACTGACTTGGTCGTTTTCATCTACATTAATGTCCACGCCCTTGTTGGTTTTGAGATTAAAGAAACCGCCGCCCCCATCAGCAAGGAGGACACCAGGCATTTCTTTGATAGCCACAGAGACAATCTTCTCTAAGACCTTTTCATCAAAGGAGAGTTGACTCCCTGCCAGTTCAGGGGGAACTATCAAGCTGGTCCCTTCTTCAGACTCGGAGACTTCCAGGTCTTCTGCCTGAGCTTCTGGCCAAGTCGGTTCTGTCAGGGGCTCATCTGCATCCCCTTGAACCTCCGTATCGTTGCCTCGGAGGACAAAGTCACTCTCTTCTTCTCCCGGGAGATCGTCGAGCGCTTCTGTGACTTCTACATCCTCAGCTGGCTCTGCCTCTGTGGCTTCAAGATCTGCTTGTTCAATCTGACCTTGATCCACGTCTTCTGCTTTGGCTTCCTGTTCAGGATCATTGTTTTTGCGATTAAAGATATTGTCCAGCATATGTCTTGCTCCCTTCTTGGGTCTTGGGGATAGGCCCCAGTGCTTAGATGTAATTTTAGCATACTCTGGCTCTGCACGACCGTGCGTCCAGAGACTTAAACCAGGAGCTAGAGCAAGATGTCTTTCAAGGGATTTGAATCTAGGCCAAAGAAACGGCAAGCATTGTGCCAGTTTTGCTCCACGATACTTTCGTAGGACTGCTGCCGGATTGTCGCAGCCTCTTGGGCAATATAAGTCAGCTTGCTGGGGTCATTCCGCTTGCCCCGCAGGGGTTCTGGCGTAAGATAGGGGGAATCCGTTTCCAAAAGGAAGCGGTCTTCCGGAACCCTCGCCAGAACGGCCTTGGGCTTTTTGGCGTTTTTGAAGGTAATTGGCCCATCAAAACCCAAGTAGGCTCCCAACTGCAAAAGGCGGTCAGCAGATTCCACCGAGCCAGAAAAACAATGGCAGGCCATGGGGATCTCCAAGAGGCCGTCCGACTTGGCCTCTTGTAAGATCTTGATGGAATCCTCAAAAGCCTCACGTTCGTGGACCACGATGGGTAGGCCCAGCTCGGCTGCAAGTTCAATCTGGTCTCGGTAGACCTGGGCTTGAAGGGGGCGGGGGCTAAAATCATAGTGATAGTCCAGACCAATCTCCCCAATACCCACCACCACTTTTGCTCGGCCCTGTGCCCGGGCCTGGGCTTGGGTCTTTTGAATCAGGTCGGCCAATTCCTGGCGGGACTCTGCCGTCCAAGATTTCGCCTCGTGGGGGTGGCAGCCTAGCACACAATACACGCCTGGGTGCTGCAAGGCCAAGTCGGCCGCCCGGTAGGAATCTGCCAGATCAGAGGCGGGTAAAACAACCCGCCCTACACCGGCCTCCACCAAGTTTTCCAGGACCTGATCCAGGTCTGCTGCAAAATCCGGATCTTGTAAATGCGCATGGGTATCAAAAAAAGGGTACATAGGGTTTCTGCTAGTCTGAGGCCTAGGCTCCGGCTTTAGCCAATTGCGCAAAGTCCTCAGCCTTTTGCTGATCCCGGGACTTTTGCTTGTCCTTAGCGGCTTTTTCCATGCGGGTCAGGGTCTCATCCATTTTGATCCGGGGGAAGAGGGCATCTCCTCTCGCAGCGGGATGATTTATGGGATAAAGACCCGCTTGGCCTGCTTCTGCCCAGGACAAGCCCTGAGAATTGGCCTGTCGGTCTGGCCGGGCAATGGCCAGCTGGGCATCTATGGCCTCTGCCGTTTCGGGCATAAAGGGGGCAATCATCAGGGAAAGCCGGCGCAGAACATCCACCAAGTGATAGAGGACCGCGGCCAGGCGGGCTTTATGACCTTCTTCCTTAGCCAGGACCCAGGGCTGGGTTTCGTCAATGTATTTATTGGCCCGGCGGATCAAGTCCCAGATGCTATTGAGGGCCGAGGAAATCTTGAGTGCGTGCAGATAGGCACTTGCCTGGTCAAAGGAGGTCTGAGCCTGGTCAAGCAAGTCTTGGTCAAAGTCTCCCGCCTCTCGCTCTTCGGGGAAGCCCTTCGGGAAGTTTTGCTCAAACATAGCCAAAGACCGGGATAAAAGGTTGCCCAGGTCATTAACCAGATCTGAATTGATCCGGTTGATCAAGGCCTCACCAGAAAAGTTGCCGTCCTGGCCAAACTGAATTTCCCGCAGAAGGAAGTAGCGGATGGCATCCACGCCAAAAATATCCGCTAACACATAGGGGTCTTGCACATTCCCCTTGGATTTGGACATTTTGTCTCCATCCACTAAGAGCCAGCCGTGGCCAAAGACCTGCTGGGGCAGGGGCAGACCCAGGGCCATGAGGGTAATGGGCCAGATGATGGTATGGAAGCGGATAATGTCCTTACCGACCAAATGAAGGTCGGCTGGCCAATAGGTCTTGAAGTCTTCTGTCTCTTCCGGATAACCCAGGGCAGTAATGTAGTTGGTTAGGGCATCCAGCCACACGTAAACCACGTGCTTGGGATCGAAGGGCACTTGAATTCCCCAGCTGAAAGAGGTCCGGGATAGGGCCAGGTCTTCCAGGCCAGGCTTAATAAAGTTGTTGAGCATTTCCTTCATGCGGGCAGCTGGCTGGATAAAGTCCGGGTGGTCTTCGTAGTATTGGGTGAGGCGGTCCGCATAATTCGATAGCTTGAAGAAATAACATTCTTCCGTCATCTCTTGGACAGGCCGGCCGCAATCCGGGCACATGCCGTCTACCAGCTGAGAGTCCGTCCAGTAGGCTTCACACGGGACACAATAATGGCCCGAATACTTGCCCAAGTAGATATCCCCCTTGTCGTAGAGCTTTTGGAAGATATCCTGGACTGCCTTTTGGTGAAAGTCGTCCGTTGTCCGGATAAAGCGGTCGTAGCGGACATTATAGCGGTCCCACAAGGGCTTAATATCGTGGTTGACCATGTAGTCCACATAGGCTTGGGGGCTTACCCCCTGAGCCTCAGCCGCCTGTTGCAGCTTCTGTCCATGCTCATCGCTACCCGTAAGGAAAAGCACATCCTCGCCCAGCATGCGGTGCCAGCGGGCCAGGCTGTCGGCAATAACCGTGGTATAGGCGTTGCCTATAGTTAAGTTAGCCGAGGGATAATATATAGGTGTGGTGACATAAAATCTTTCAGACATACGAAACTCCCTTATCTTGAAGGAAAGCCGCCCCCCAAATGGGTCAGCTTCCTTTTAAATCTTTCCTGATTATACACGATTGGGCTGGTAACTAGGCCAGACTACTCTGAACTGGCTTCATCTTTGATCAGCTGGTACAAGTCATTCTTGCCCAGGTCACATAGGTCCACAAGGACCTCCAGGATACTCCGGTCCCTCAGGCCCGCCTTGCGTAGGAGGAGGATTTTTTCCCGGACCTGGTCTTCCAGATCTTTTTGGCCAGCCTGGCCCGCCTCCGGGCACCGGGCCAAGTAGGCCTCTCTGCCTTCAAGAACTAAAACATATTCGCCCCGTGGGGCTTGTCGTTTAACCTGGTCTTGGGCTTCAGCTAGGCTGAGATAGAGATAGCTTTCATAGGGCTTGGTTAATTCGCGTGCCAAACAAAGGCGGCGGTCTCCCAGGCCCTGGGCCGCTAAATCATCCAGGGTTTTGGCCAAGCGGTGGGGCGCTTCATAAATTAAGGAGGTCTCCGCCTGCTGGGCCAGGGCTTGCAACCGGCTGGCTCTTTCTTTGCCCTTGACCGGAATAAAGCCTTCAAAGTGGAAATACCGGCTGTCTAAGCCGGAAGCCGCCAGGGCAGTAAGGGCGGCATTCGGACCAGGCAGAGCACACACGGCATAACCGGCCTGCACGGCTGCCGCGACGACAATCTGGCCGGGATCAGAAATAGCCGGCATGCCTGCATCGGACACGAGGGCAATCGTCTGGCCGGCAGCCAGCTTGGCCAAAATCAGGTCCACCCTGCTTTGCTCATTATGCGCGTGGTAGGAAACTAGATCCTTAAAAGGCAAGTCAAGTTTGGCCAAGAGTTGGGCCGCCACCCGGGTATCCTCTGCCGCAATCAGGTCAGCTTCGGCAAGCATCCTTTGGGCTCGTGCCGAGAGGTCGGTTAGGTTGCCAATAGGCGTAGGAACGAGATAAAGTTTTCCTGGAATCTGGTCCACTACTTTTTGTCTTGGCCGCCCTTCCGCTTCAGCCGACTAACATCTGCTGCTGGGAAAAGCACAAACTCCCCATCTTCGTCTGAGGCATCTAGCCGTATCTTCAGGGTTTCCTTGAGGAGGTTAACCTCCTGAACCACCCCTCGACCTTGGGGAGTATCGACCAGGTCTCCCCGTTTGGGCAGCCGCCTGTTGGCGTCCGCGTAGGCCCCCTCCTCATAGCGCAGGCAGCAAAGGAGTCGGCCACAAGCACCCGAAATTTTCGCCGGATTCATGGAGAGATTTTGTTCCTTGGCCATCTTAATGGAAACGGGATAGAAATCCTGCATGTAGGAAGCACAGCAGAGGCAGCGGCCACACATGCCCAGGCCACCTTTGAGGCAGGCTTCGTCCCGGACCCCAATCTGCCGCAATTCAATCCGCGTACAGAAGGCCGAGGCCAAGTCTTTGACCAACAGGCGGAAGTCCACCCGGCCGTCCGCAGTGAAGTAAAAAATAAGCCTGCGCCGGTCCAAGACATACTCTGCTGCCACGAGCTTCATGGGCAGGTCATGCCGGGCAATTTCCTGCTGGCAGATGGCAAAGGCCTCCTGCTCCAGATCCAGGTTTTCCTGGTACTGGGCCCAGTCTTCCTCTGAAGCCGGGTGCAAAATAGGCTGTAGGTCCTGGGCCAAGGGGCTGTCTTCCTGAACTTCGGTCACCATGCCGGTGCAGATCCCCATCTCTAAGCCCTGGTCAGTCTGAACCACGACGGCAGAGCCGGATTGGAGCGGGTAAGCTCCGGGGTCAAAATATTTGATCTTACCACGTCCATGCAAACGGACGCTGATGAGTTTAGGCATATCTATCCTTTCTTCTCCTCTAGAGCCAAAAGACCCTTCGCCTAAAGCCGGTCGGGACTGAAGGCTGCTTTGAGTTCTTGCAGCAGGCTCCACGTGAGGACTTCATAATTTACATTAACCAGCATAGCCCGGCCTAGATCGGCGATAAAGGCCTCCATGTCTTGCAGGCGCTGGATGGCCTGGGCACGGCTCTGGGGATCTCCCTGCCTACCCAAAATTTTCTTTGCCAAGGCTTGAAGCTTAGCCAGCTGGTCTTGATTGATCAGGCCTTCTGTCTGGCCCGCCAAAAGAAGTGCCAGGTCTCGCAAGACCGTAAGCATGATCTCCAAGATATCTTGAAAATGATCCTTCTCTGCAAGGAGCAGGCTATGGCTGTCCGCAGCAAGATCCAGGTAACTTTGCCCCGGCAGCTGGCATAAGAGGTCCAGGACAGACTGGCGGAGTTCAGCAAAACCCTCTCTGCTGGCCAGGGCCAAGGCCTGTCCCGGATTGCCCTGGGCATAGGCAGCCAGAAAGTCCAGGTCCTGGTCAAAACCCTGCTGGTGTAAGACAGTCCGCAACTGGCTTAAGGACAGGGGCTCTAATTTATATTCACTGATGCGGGAAACCACCGTAGGCAGGAGCTGACCCAGGTCACGAACCGTCAGGAAGAAGTAAGCATAGCTGGGAGGTTCTTCCAGAGATTTTAAGAGGGCATTTTGCCCCTGCTCATTAAAATAATCCGCTTTCAGGAGATAAATTTTGCAGGGACTGATTTGAGGTAGCATGCGTAGGTCTGCAACAACCTCCTGACGCAGGCGGTCTACCTTAATCAGCTTTTGGTCCTCCGGGCTAATCTCCTTAAAGTCGGGGTGGGTACCTGCTGCAAAATAAGTACAGGAGGGGCAGCTGCCACAGGCCCCCTGGTCCTGGGGATTTTCGCAAAGCAGAGTTTGGGCCAAGGCTCTAGCCAAGCTAGCCCGTCCCGAACCCTCCGGGCCGGTAAAGGCCAGGGCATGGGGCAGGCTGTGCTGGGTTGCTTGGTCCCATAAGGTGCGGGTAAGCGCTTCCCGACCAATCAAATGGGCAAGGCTGGAACTAGGCTTGCTCAAAATGCTCTACATTGGTGACGAAGATGGTTGCTCCCCCCACCTGAACCTCTACGGGATAGGGGATATAGGAGCCACCCATGCCTGTCGGAATATTGTTGGCATTGATGGAAACCTTGCGGCTGGAAGAGAATTTCTTAATGATGCTGATGACATCCTCTAGCTTCTCGTCCGGGGTACCAATCATCAAGGTCGTGTTGCCTGACTTGAGGAAGCCCCCGCTGGAAGAAAGTTTGGTAACTCGGTGACCATTGCGGTTGAGCTCCGAAAGAAGACGTGAGCTATCTTCATCGCTGATAATGGCAAATACTAATTTCATGCTAAAAACCTCCCGATGGCATGGCGAATTTGCTGTTGAGCGACCTCCTTGTCGCCTGCTGTGTCGATAAGCACGATGCGGTCAGGGTTTTGCCGAGCAAGCTCTAAAAACCCCCGTCGCACCTTGGTTTGGAAGGCCAGGCCCTCCGCATCTAGGCGGTTGGCTGCCATGTCCCTGGCATCAATCCTCTGGCTGGCCAACTGGGGGTCCAGGTCCAAGAGGAAGGTGAGGTCAGGCGTAAGCCCCGCCGTGGCAAAATGATTAAATTGGCTAACCAAGTCAGGGCCTAAGCCGCGGCCGTAGCCTTGATAAGCCACAGAAGAGTCCATAAAGCGGTCACAGATGACCAAACGACCCGCCTCTAAGGCAGGCCGGATAAGCTCACGGCAAATCTGGGCCCGTGAGGCCAAGAAGAGTAGGAGCTCACTCTCCGGACTAATGGCATAGTTGGCTTTGCTAAGTAGTAGAGGACGGATCTCTTCCCCCAAGGCCGTACCACCTGGTTCTCTGGGCATCAGAGGGTCGTAACCCTTTCCCCTCAGGTAGGCCTCTAAGAGGGCCAGGTGCGTGGTTTTACCACAGCCATCTATGCCTTCAAAAGTGATAAACAGGGACATCCTGGCATCCTCCTTTCAAGTAAGTCTAGTTTAATTTAATTTGGGCAATTTCTGAAATGCCCTGCAAGATTTCCTCTTCTAGGTCCTCGTTGGCCTGACGGAGCTCCTCAGCGGTCATCTCTAGCCAGGATTTCGACCTACGGTCTTTTTTACTGACGGCTTCAGAGGCCGGCTCCTGTTCAAACTTTTGTGCAGACTGCTGTTCAAACTTCTGCTCAGCCTTTTGCTCGAGCTGAACCGCGTCCCTAGCCACATTTTCGCGGACTACAGGAAGCGGATCGGTCTGGACCTGCTGAGTCATGGGCTCAACTGCAAGTCTGCCCTTATCCACTTGGCCTTCTGGAGCTTGCTTACTCTTGGGCGGCGCAACTTTGGCCTTATCCACTGGCTCCCTTACTTGCTTGCCCTTGGCTTGCTCATATGTTTGCTTGCCCTTAGCTACCGTAAATTCGTTGGCCCTTCCCTTGCGTTTACGCTTGGAATTCGGTCCCCCCGGCCGGCCAGACTTATTGGGTCCGGGGTTACGGCGGTCTTGCACATTTTTCGCTTTAGTCTTGCCCTGGCCTCCAGCCTTGGGGCGACTGTTATTGCGGTCGCCCGGCTTGCGGCCTTGTCCCTGACCTTTTTTAGGCTTGGGGGAACGGTTAGCCTGCTGAGGGTCGCCAAAGGTACGTACCTTGGTCTCCTTCAGTTCGGCTTTGATTTGGGCTTCTTTATTTTGCGGCTTTGCGTTAGCCATATCTCTTGCTCCTTATTGCTGGATTTCCTTAGGCAAAAACGGAAAATCCCTGGGCTTTTAGGTCTGCGATATTCTGGGCATGGTCCTTTTCATCTACATAGCCCACACCAGGCAGGTAGACATCTACATCAAAACCCGCCTGAGCGAGGGCAAGGATGGACTCCCGCACACAATATTCCGAGGCCAGGCCAACGACTGTTACTTTCTGGGGCAGGCTTTCGTGGAGCGCCTTGCCGTCAGCTCTTGTAGCCTCAAAAGCAGAATATTCTTCCACCTGGTCATCTCGGCCCTTGTAGTATCGGGTCAAGGGACCTGGCCGCTGGGCAGGATTATCTACCTGGCTACTGAAGGCGGGATCTAGGGCGGCACCTGGCGTATCTTGGACGCAATGGACAGGCCAGGTCCCGCCGTTCTCCTTGAAGCTAGCATTTTGCGGACTGTGCCAGTCCAAAGAATAAGCGACTTGCAGGTCCGGGTGGGCATTGATATAGGCTACAATGGCTGCTACCGCTTCTTGCGACCGGTGGCAGTCCAGGCTACCAGCAATGAAATCATGCTGGCAGTCAACCACCAGCAGGGCATGGGGCTGGGCGGAAAAAACGCGCATATCAGGGCTCCGTTCCAAGCTAGGATGGCCCAGCTCGTAGAGGGGGACCTGGACAAAGCTGCGTTCTTCGCGGTAAGGATGCGGCAAAACCAGGTCGGGGTCTGTAGAAAGGTAATCGCCATAGGAGATAATATCCACGTCTAAGCTGCGGGGGCCCCAATGGACCTTACGTTCCCGCTTAGCAGCCTTTTCCAGGTCCTGGCAGAGGCTGAGCACTTGCCAGGGATTAAGGCTGGTTTCAAAGGCCACGACAGCATTCAAAAAATCCGCCTGATCTTCCAGGCCCCAGGCCTTACTCTCAAAGATGCGTGACAGGCGGAGATGGTGGATGTCCGGGTGGGCCTGGAGGCTTTCTACCGCTTGCTGGATGTAGGCTAGGCGGTCACCTAGGTTAGAGCCCAGGCCCAGTCTAACGGGGTAAGTCCGGTAGCGGCGGATGGTATAAGTCACATCCGAAAACTCCGTCTCAATAGGCGCTTCTGGTTTATGTACCGTAAGCTCCACGCAGCAAAGCCGGGGGTAGGTTGCCAAAATTTCCCGGGCTAAATCCTCAGCCAAGGCTTCTAGAAGTTGGCGAGAAGATTGGGCCGCAACCTGCTTAGCCAGTAGGGCGACCTCGGCATAAGAGACCGTATGGTCTAAATTATCCGTAAGTCCCGCCCGGCTGTAGCCCTGGTAGAGGGCCAGGTCCAGGTAGAAATTTTGGCCTTCTGCCCGCTCATGCGGCAAGACACCCACGTAGGCATATACATGGATGTCTTTCAGCACAATGCGGTCACTATTATCTAAATTCATAGCTATTTGATGTATCCCATTTACTCCAGGGCTAAACCTTAATGCCCATAAGGCCTAGGGCTTCAGACCGTGATCTAGCGTCAGTTTTACAGACCCCACGCAGGGCGGAGGATACTGTCGCTGAGCCGGGTTTTTTAATCCCCCGCATGGTCATGCAGAGATGTTCTGCCTCCAAGACCACGCACACGCCATAGGGATTTGCGGTTTCTTCAATCATATCAGCAATTTGGGAGGTCAACCGTTCCTGAGTTTGAGGTTGGCGGGCCAGGACATCCACAATGCGAGCAATTTTGGACAAGCCAAAAACCACCCCATCCCGTGGAATATAGGCCACAGCCGCCTTGCCAATGAAGGGCAGGAGGTGGTGTTCGCAAAGAGAGTAGAAGGGAATATCCTTGACGAGCACCAGCTCATCACACTCCGGCTCCTTAAAGAGTTTGACGTCATCGCGGGGGTCTTTTTCCAGACCCTGCATGATTTCTTCGCACATGCGGGCCACCCGGGCCGGGGTTTCTAGGAGGCCATCACGGTCTGGGTCTTCCCCTACGGCAAGGAGAATTTCACGTACCGCGCGCTCAATTCTAGGCTTATCCAATGTAGTACTCCTATGCTAATAACTTGTCTTGGTCCTTGTCGTCCAAGACTTCTACCTGGGCAGGTGTAATGCCTTTAACGGTATCGCTTGTAATAACCACTTTCCCTACATCCTCGCGGGAGGGGAGCTCGTACATAAGGTCCAGGAGCAGGTTTTCCAAAATAGCTCGCAGAGCCCGCGCCCCAGTTTTCAGCTCAATCGCTTCTTGGGCGATGGCTTCCAAGGCCTCATCGGTAAATTCCAACTTGATCTTGTCCATGGCAAAGAGCTGCTGGTACTGCTTAACCAAGGCATTCTTAGGCTCGGTTAAAATCCGGACCAGGGCATGCTCATCAAGGGCCTGCAGGGAGGTAATCATAGGGATGCGGCCTACAAATTCCGGGATAATGCCGAACTTCAGGAGGTCTTCCGGCAGGACCTGGGCCAAAAGATTGGAGGTGGAAAGCTCCTCCTTCGATTGCAGCTTGGCGCCAAAGCCCATGGTCTTCTCTGCTACCCGGTGCTCGATCACCTTTTCCAGACCATCAAAAGCACCTCCCAGGATAAAGAGAATCCCTGTGGTATCTATTTGAATGAAATCTTGGTGGGGATGCTTGCGGCCGCCTTGTGGTGGGACGTTGGCTACTGTCCCCTCTAAGATTTTAAGCAAGGCTTGCTGGACGCCCTCACCCGAAACATCCCGGGTAATGGAGGGGTTGTCTGACTTGCGGGAAATTTTATCAATCTCGTCGATATAAATAATGCCCTTTTCTGCGGCTTCAATATCGTAGTCCGCATTTTGCAAGAGACGCAGGAGAATATTCTCCACGTCCTCCCCCACATAACCCGCTTCCGTCAAGGCGGTGGCATCTGCAATAGCAAAGGGCACATCAAGGGTCTTGGCTAAGGTTTGGGCTAAGAGGGTCTTACCGGAACCCGAGGGGCCCAGGAGCAGGATATTAGACTTTTGAATATCTAAATCCGACTCCCGGTATTCCTGGGAAATAATCCGCTTGTAGTGATTATAAACCGCCACCGAAAGGACCTTTTTGGCATTTTCCTGACCAATAACGTAGTCATCTAAGGCAGCCTTAAGCTCCTTGGGCGGTACTAATTTAGGCAAAGAACCCAGACCTGACTTCCCCGTTTCACTCAGGGGGCCTAGCTCAGAGGTTAAGAGCTCGTGGGAAAGTTCCACACACTCATTGCAAATAAAGACACCATGTCCAGCGATCAGACGCTCTACTTCTCCCTCGGTCTTACCGCAGAAGGAGCAGGCTAAGGGCGGCATGTGAGGAGGCCGGGAATGCCCCTTGCCCTTGTAGATATCGTCAGACATTAGTCTTCCCTCTTTTCCATGACATGGTCAATCAGGCCGTAGGCTTTCGCTTCTTCGGCATCCATCCAGAAGTTGCGGTCGGTATCCCGAACGACTTCTTCTAAAGGCTTATTGCAGCGCTCTGCCAGGATGCGGTTAAGCTTGTCTTTCATTTTAAGAATGCGCTTGGCATCAATTTCAATATCTGACGCCTGGCCCTGCACGCCACCTAAGGGCTGGTGAATCATGATCTCTGCATTTGGTAGGGCAAAGCGTTTGCCCTTGGTACCCGCAGCCAAGAGGAAGGCGCCCATGGAGGCCGCCATCCCCATGCAAATTGTTTGCACGTCAGGTTTAATATACTGCATGGTGTCAAAAATCATGAAGCCAGAGGTCACTTCTCCGCCTGGGCTGTTGATATAAAACTGGATATCCTTCTCGGGATCTTCCGCTTCCAGGTAAAGAAGCTGGGCCATAATAAGGCTGGCCGAGGCCGAGTCTACCTGGTCGGATAAGATGATGATGCGCTCTTTTAAGAGGCGGGAGAAGATGTCATAGGATCGTTCTCCCCGGTTGGTTTGTTCAACCACTATGGGTACTAGGTTATTACTCAAAGGGAAATTTGCTTCCATATGTTTCCTTTCTGCCAGTTTGTCTGGCTCAAGTCTCCTCTACCATATCCTCTTCTTACAGGTTCTTACGGGTTCTTACATGATGGCTTTTAGCCAGAGCATGGACCCTCTCACTATGTTTCTTCGGGCTGGCCTTCTTGGGGCTGGTTTTATGCTTCTTCAGTCTGACTCTCTTGGGGCTGGCCTTCTTCGGTCTGGCCCTCTTGGGCCCGACCTTATGCTTCTTCCGTCTGGCCCTCTTGGGACTGGCCTTCTTGGCCAGCTTCCTCGGCTTGGTCAGCGGAGTCTTCTGCCTCTGCAGCTTCCTCGGCTTCATCTTCTTCAGGCGCTACATCTGTCGCTTCGGAATATGAGCGCAGGATTTCCCCTGCTTTCTTGAGGCGCGCTTGGTCAGCCAAGCCCTGACGCTGATCTTCGTCTAGCGTTTCCGCCATTTTTTCTTTCTCCATGCCATAGGCCGTAGCCATGTTGGCAATTTCTTCTTCAATTTCCTCATCCGTAGCAGTCAGGCCTTCGGCTTCCGCAATCGCCTCTAAAGCATAGGCCTTCTTCAGGCTGTTTTCTGCAGGCTCATGCAGGCTCGCCATGTACTGATCTTGGGTCATCCCCATCATGCGGAGGTAATCTTCCATACGCATGCCGTAGTACATCATCATCTGGCTCTGCTGCTGGAAAAGTCTATTCATCTCATCATGGATCAGCAAGTGGGACATTTCAAACTGGGCGTTTGCAGCAATCTGGTCTAGGAGGTTTTCTTCAAACTCTCGGTCAGCCTCTGCGGTGCGCTGGTCTTCCAATTTCTTGCGTAACTCAGCCTTATATTCCTCGACCGTATCACAGTCTTCTGAAATATCCTTGATAAATTCATCGTCCAATTCGGGCAGCTGGCGTTCTTTAACTTCCTTGAGCTTGACGTGGAAGACTACCGCTTGCCCTGCCAAGTCTTCGCTGTGGTATTGTTCGGGGAAAGTCAGATCCAGGTCTAGCTCTTCACCAGCAGAGTGGCCAATAAGGCCTTCTTCAAAACCGGGAATAAATTGGCCAGAACCTATTTCCAGGGTATGGTCTTCCGCACTGCCGCCATCAAACGCGACGCCGTCTTTAGTGCCTTCATAGTCTATAAGGACAAAATCACCTTCGGCAACCGGGCGGTCAACAGGAACAAGGCGGGCCAGCTCCAGTCGTTTATCGTCCAGCTGCTTGTCCAGCTCAGACTCTTCGACTTCCACGGCGGGTCTGTAAGCCTTGAGGCCCTTATATTCACCCAAGGTCACAAGAGGTTTGAGTGCATAGGTAGCCGTAAAGGTCATGCCCTTATCCAGGCCAATCTCCTCCACATCAATGGCAGGTTGGGAGAAGGGCTTGGCATCGTGCTCTTCCAGAGCAGCCTTATAAGCATCATCTAAAACATAATCGATAGCATCCTCATAGAAGGCGCTTTCTCCGTAATAGTTCAGCACAATGGGGAAAGGGGCCTTGCCCTTGCGGAAGCCAGGGATATTAAAATACTGCTTGTTCTTGTTGTAGGCCTTATTCATAGCCTGGGAAAAGTCTTCTTTAGAAACCTGAATGGTCAGCTTTTCCTCGTTATTTTCAAGCTTCTCAATGTTTGAAGCCATGTTTACCTCCTAGGGGCTCTTGCCGGGTATTGATATTTATATAACTAA
This sequence comes from Clostridiales bacterium, assembly GCA_004556925.1. Classification (GTDB taxonomy): domain Bacteria; phylum Bacillota; class Clostridia; order Saccharofermentanales; family DTU023; genus SFFI01. The sequence continues at coordinate 641 of SFFI01000011.1, read as the reverse complement.
GAAAGTCTATCATACTCGCCTATTCTAAGCCAAGTTTACAGAGGAGAGATTGCAAAGGCTAAAGTGAAAAAGTAAGTTCTACACTAAAGGGCGCGAAGCGGAATTTAGTCTTACCGTAAAATCCATTAAGAATTAAGTCTTACACTCCATGGGCTTTTGAGGCTTGTTAACTTTTTAGGCCGGGCTTTATGAACTGTCAATGGTCTATGACCTTTGCGGCGCCGAAGGCTCCATTGACAGTTCATGTGACCCGGGCTTAGTTTAATCAAGCCTCAAAAACCTGTTTTAATAAAGTGGCATTTACTTTTTCACTTTCGCGGCTATTAGCGCTGCTATTAGCGTTGGCCGGAGGGCAGTGCTAGTTCGGAATTCTGAATTTTCGGGCATTATTGCAACTTATGGGTGGGCCGCCAGGCAAGTTTGCAACTAGTGGATGGCATCAAGGGCAAATCTGCAAGAAATGGGTGGTTTGGCCTCTGTTTCTGAGAGTAAACCCATCCATTACCTGCAAATTTGTCCGAAATCCAGGAAATCCGAAATATTAGGAAAGGAAGGGAGGCTGCAGAAGGGCCCAAGGCCCTAGCTACTTCAACTTTGGGGGTGCGGACAAAATTTTGGACAGGCTCATGCGGCAAAGCCCA
>SFFI01000010.1 GCA_004556925.1 Clostridiales bacterium | reverse complement strand
CGAATCAAGATCTCGCTCAACAACTTGAGCCCTCTTGATTACAGAAGGACCATGGGCTTTGCCGCATGAGCCTGTCCAAAATTTTGTCCGCACCCCCTTTCCGGATTTTCTTACAAGTTTGCAGATAATGTACATCTAGACCTACTTTTTCTCCTTCTAGATGTATAAGTCCCATCGTCAAGATGTATATTTGTATAAAAACCGCCCTTTTAGGGCTATTTCGCGGGAAAAATCTGGCCTAACCTGACTTTCAGAAGATTTCGGCGTACAAAAGCTGCAAACTTGTAAGAAATTTGAGGAAGTTGGATGAGCTGAGTGAGAAATGGGTGGCAGACCAGGCTACAGCAAGGGGTGGGTAGGGTATTTGGGACTTCCCGGTTGTCCGGCCTATTTGCCGGAGGCTGCTCGAGTTAGGCGCTCCATATAGGCTAGTCCCACGTCGTCCCTCTCCTCGGCTTGAGCAAAGATCTGGCTGCAGGCTAAGTCATCAAAATGCCGAAAGCTCACAAACAGGGCATGTGCAGCGGCAAGGGCGCCCTGACCGTAGTTATAGATTAAAATACCTGGACCGGGCAGGCTGGGCAACTGGTCCTGCCAGGATCGGATTTCCACATAGGGAATATCTGTTGCTAATTGATTTATCAGGGCCTGGCTAGCCGACTGATCGAGGAAGAAGCCTAGCCGGGTTGGCTTCCGGTTTGCCGTCTGGGTCCCTGGCCGGCTTAGCGTCTGGTCTGCCATTAGCGGCTCTTGCCGGCTTGGTGTCTGGTCTGCCATTAGCGGCTCTTGCCGGCTTGGTGTCTGGTCTGCCATCAGCGGCTCTTGTCGCCTTGGCGTCTGGTCTGCTAATAGAGGCTGGCGGATTGCATCCAGGTATGGCTGCAAGGCATTGGCTAAGACCTGACTTCGGTCTTCAGCCTGCTGCCAGGTCAAGATCTGGACCTTGGCCTGGGGTGCATAATGGCGGTATTTCATGCCGGGCGATTTGGGGACTGGCGGCTGGTCTTGCCCCTCAGGATTTTCCTGGGGATCACCCACATAGGCAATGGGACAGGCGCAGAAGGCAGACAGGGCCTCGCGGGTTAGTCCGCCAGGCCGAAGAATTGTGGGGACTGCGCTGGTCAAATCCAAAACAGTAGACTCCACGCCGAAGGTGCAAGGCCCACCGTCCAAAATATAGGGAACTTTACCCTGCAAGTCCTGGTAGCATATGGCCGCAGTTGTTGGACTCGGTCGGCCAGAAATATTGGCCGAGGGAGCTACCAATGGGGTACCGCTTAAATTGATGAGGTCCTGGGCTAAGGGGTGGGCGGGAAAGCGTACGGCCACCGTGTCTCCACCTGCGGTCACAATGCTGGGCAGGTCGGGGTGCTTGGGCAAAATCAGGCTCAGGGGGCCAGGCGCAAAGCGCTGGTAGAGCCGGTAAGCGAGTTCAGGCACCTCTCTTGCGACCTTGGCGAGGTCCTCTAATTTGGTGAGATGCACAATGAGGGGGTTATCCTGTGGTCTGCCCTTCACCTGATAAATCTGGCGGATGGCTTCTGGGTTAAAGGCATCTGCACCCAAGCCATAAACCGTTTCTGTGGGGAAGGCCACTAACTGACCTGCCTTAATGGCTTCAGCGGCTGGAGCCAGAAGTTTAGCCCGCACCTCTGCTCCCCTGCCTTCCGGAACTTGCAGAATTTGCGTGTGCAACTTAAGCCTCTTCCAAGGCTCTTTCTTGGGCCTGAGCCTGCAGTCCAGTAATAAAGGGTTGGATGCCTCCTGCCATAACTTCTTCAATATTGTAGAGAGAGAGACCTATACGATGGTCTGTAACCCGGCCTTGGGGGAAGTTATAGGTCCGGATCCGCTCAGACCGGTCTCCAGAACCCACCTGGCTCTTACGGTTTTGTGCAATTGCCTCGTCCTGGCTCTCCCGGCTCAGTTCCAAAAGGCGGGAACGCAGGATTTTCATGGCTTTATCCTTATTTTTGTACTGCGATCTTTCGTCCTGGCAAGTAACCACCAGCCCCGTGGGGAAGTGGGTAATTCGGATCGCCGAGGAGGTCTTATTAACCTTCTGACCACCCGCGCCAGATGAGCGGTAGGTATCAATTTGGATATCTGCAGGGTTAATCTGCACGTCCACTTCGTCAGCCTCAGGCAAAACCGCAACCGTGACTGCAGAGGTGTGAATACGACCCCCTGCCTCAGTCGCGGGAACTCTCTGCACCCGGTGGGTACCAGATTCAAACTTGAGGTTGGAGTAGGCATCATCACCATCAATAGAGAAGATAATTTCCTTGAAGCCGCCCAGTTCGGTCTCGTTGGCGTCAATAACTTCAGTTTTCCAGCCCTTGGTCTCGGCATAACCCATGTACATCTGGTAAAGTTCGGAGGCAAAAAGAGCAGCCTCGTCACCGCCAGTACCCGCGCGGATCTCCACAATGACATTCTTTTCGTCCAGAGGATCCTTGGGAATAAGGGCAATCCGTATATCGCCACGAATTTTTTCTAACTCCTCTTCCAGACGGTTAATTTCTTCCCTGGCCATCTCCCGCATATCCTGGTCATCTGAATCGGAAAACAGCTCCTGGCTTTCTTCCAGTTCCTTGGCGGTATCATGCTCCTTCTTCAGCAGGAGGTACATGGGCTCCACATGAGCAAACTCCTTAACCAGTTTGAGATAGCGCTGGGTATCCCCAGCAACCTCCGGGTCTGCCATCTGCTTACTCAATTCTTGATAGTGTTCACTGTAACGTTCAAACAAATCGTCAGTCGTAAATTCACTGTTGCTCATAATCTATTCCTTTATAATCTATAATCTCTGTCTCTATAGTCTTATCAATCTTTCTACTTACCCTACCTAATACTGCCCTAATACTGCAAGGCCAAGACTCGGTCTAGACCTGCATAGTCGTCTAGCGTCCGGCAGTCAACTATCCTGTCATGTTCGGACCCGGCTGCAAACGTCTGCTGGATGTCAGCTCTCTGCCCGACTCCATGTTCCATAATAAGCCAGGCACCGGGCTTTAGCCAAGTTCCAATTTTCTCTGCCAGGCGACGGTAATAGTCCAGACCATCCTTTCCCCCATCCAAGGCCCAAGCATTCTCGTGGTCTTTTACCTCAGGCATGAGCTGGGGAATTTCGCCTGAAGGAATATAGGGGGGATTGACCAAAATGAGGTCAAAAGCCCTGGGCAGGCCTTGTGACTCTTGGGGAAAAAGGTCTGCTACTTGGAAGTGGCAGGCAGGCGCCAGACCCATGTTTTCCGCATTTACCTTAGCCGTGGCCACGGCTAAGGGGTCCAGGTCGAGAAGCAGGAGTTCTGCCTGTTGCCCTCTTTGCCGCAGTTCTGCCAGGAGACTGAGTCCTGGAGCACCAGAACCACAGCAGAGCTCCGCAATTTGTAGATATCCAGGGGCCTCCCTTGGGGGCTGGGCACTTGCAAGCAAGTCCAAGCCTAGGTCTACGAGGAGTTCTGTTTCCGGCCGCGGGGCAAGACCTCCGGGAGACAACTGAAAACTGTAGCCGTAAAAATCGCGACGGCCTAGGATGGCAGATAAGGGTTCATGAGCCAGGCGACGGTCCACGATCTCCTGGAGCCAGGCCCAAGTCTCGGGGCTAAGCGAGCGATTCGCTTCTGCATATTGGCAGGTAAGGTTAAGCCCCAGGGCCTGGCTTAAGATCTGCCTGGCTTCCCACCTGGCCTCCCCCCCTTGACTAAAGTCAGGCAGGGCTTGAAGTCTTAACGCTGCTTGGCGTACAAATTCTGCAATGGTCGTCTCTTCTGTATGCACTTTCCTACCTTCAAGATTGGGCCTAGTTTGAAACCCTGTCTCCTTTGCTATTCACGTGTCCGGGTTAAAAAACCTCAAGGCCTCGCGCAAAGCCCCAATACAAAAGCTCGGCCAAAAGAAAAGGAACAGGGCATAAGTCCTGTTCCTCAGATAAAGCTCGACTAAAGCAGCTATGCTTCGGCTTGATCATCTTGATCTGCTGCTTGGGCAGCCTGGGCGTTGTGAAGTTCTTGTCTTTTTCTAAACTTATCGACACGACCACCGGTATCGACCAATTTTTGACGGCCTGTATAGAAGGGGTGGCATTTGGAGCAAATATCTACCGAGAGGCTTTCCTTGATGGAGCCAGTTTCGAAAGTTTCGCCGCAGGCGCATTTGACAACGCACTTACCGTACTTGGGATGGATTTTTTCTTTCATTACCTTCACCTCATTAATCCAGAAACCGTGCCCCCGGCATGACCCTCGGCACGTGAAATTGGAGGAGTTTTGCGCTTGAACGCAAGGCTAAAGATACTAAGTTCTCAAATATCTGTCAAGCCAGATCGACCAAGAAAACCATAAATGCTAGTATACTGCTAAACTATACATAAAAGATTCAAGGTCATGGTCAACGTCTTCATGGCGGAAAGGATGCCTATTTTGGAAATAAAAACGCTCAAGCCCGAAGCCTATGCTAGCTACTTAAACCAGCATCAGTTGCGCTATTTTTATAATCAGTCAGCAGATGTTCTGGCCTTCGACCGGGCCCAGGGACTCAATGTTGAGCTATTAGGCCTCTTTGAGGCTGGGGAGGTCCTGGCAGCCTGCAAACTGACTTACCTGCCTGAGCTTCGTTTTTATCGTAGGGCCCAGGTCAACTGGCTGCCCTTAGATCCCGGTCGGCTGGATATCTTACCCCAGCTGCTGGCCGCCCTCGAGGCCCATCTGCTAAAACAGAAGAATGTCCTGCACCTCTCCCTGTCCCCCCTCCTCATACGGGGGATCTATAAAGATGAGGGTGAGGGCTACCAGGCCTGCCCCCTGGCTGACCAGGTTGACCAGATTTTTCAAGATGCCGGCTACACCAAGCCTGCAGGAGATTTTTACAGCGACACAAGGCTCCAGCCCCGCTATCTGTTTGTTAAAGACCTGCGCGGCCAAAGCGAGGAGGAGGTTATCGCCTCCCTGGACTCCAAGGTCCGCAACCATATCCGGGTCGCCGACCGCTATGGCATGACCCTGCGCAAACTTAAGCCAGAAGAAGCCCCAGTATTCAACCAAGCCCTGACCGCCATGGCAGATAATTACGGTTTCCCGCGTAACCGGCTCAGCCTAACCAGCCCAGCCCTCATGCAGGCGGCATCTAAGACCGTCAGCTATCTGGCCATCTGTCTGACCCCACAAGATTCCCTCCAGCTTAACAGTCAAATTGAAGCAGACTTAAAAGCTGAGCAAGCTGCAACAGATGCGAACTCCCGCCGGGGTAAAACTAAAATTCGGGAGTTAGACCAGCAAATCACGGCCAATCTCAAGCGGCGTGACCGCATAGAAGAATTGGCTGCCCAACACGGGAAAGACCAAGAGCTCATTTTGGGCGTCTCGCAATTTGCCTTCAGCCCTAGCGACTATATCTGCTTGCAGACGGCCATTTTCTCTGAATTTGTCGACCTTTCCCCCGCCTACTATATGCATGGGATTATGCTTAAAGAGGCCGTGGCCCAGGGCGCAGACTATTACAATCTCTTTGCTGTTTCCGACCCCCTAGAGCCGGAAGACGACTTAGGGGTCTTAAATTTCAAGAAGCAGTTTAATGGTCAAGTAGAAGAATATGTGGGCACCTACAGCAAGGACTTGGCTAAGCCAGCAGGGGCCCAGCTCTTGCAATGCGCCAAAGATCTAAAGCATAAACTAAAGCCCTAATACATCCCCATGACGCGCTCCAACCATAAGATAAAGGGCTGGGGCAGGATTTTGCTGGCCACATAAATACCCTTCCCCACCCACGAGGAGATGGACAGGTCTTTGCCGGCCGCAGATCTTTTAAGGGCCCGTTTGACCACGCGCGAGGCTTCTTCCAGGCCCAAACTTTTGATGGACTTGCTCTTACCGCCCATACCAGCCTTAGCCAAGAACTCTGTCTCCATGAGGTTCGGGCAAACAGCCGTTACCGTAATGCCCTCGCGCCGCCACTCCCGGTGCAAGGCCCGGGAAAAATAGAGGACAAAGCTTTTCGAGGCAGCATAGACCGCATAGGCCGGCTGGGGCAAAAAGGAGGCAACCGAGGCAATTTGCAGGACTTGAGCCCCAGCAGCCAGGTAGGGTTTGGCCAGGTAAGTCACGTCAAGTAGGGCCCGCATATTGAGGTCCACCATGTCTTGGTGGCTCTGGGGCTCTTGGTCAGCAAAATAGCCCTGCCGTCCCCAGCCTGCAGAATTCACCAGGTAGGTGATTTCTGGCTTATGGGTGGCGAGCTCCACTTTTAGGCGACTTACATCCTCCGCTTTCAAGAGATCCAAAGGCAAGATTTTGCAGGGTTGTGCCAGGTCTTGGGCCAAGGCTTCCAGCTTGTCTTGCCGCCTGGCCAAAAGCCAAAGCTCTTCCACCGATCCTGAACTCTGAAACTTTGAAATTTGGCGGGCAAACTCTACACCCAGGCCGGAGGAAGCTCCGGTAATTAAAGCAATTTTCATGGTTGCTACCTCTCTTGTCTCGCTGACACTCCCGTCATAATAAGCTAAAATGAAGGACATGAAAAAGCGACCGCCCGCCTACAAATCCAGCATTGCTTTAAGTATAACCACGAGCCTAGTTCTTGTGCTCACGGTTCTCTTTATCACGCGGCCTTCTCTGGCTAAAAAAATCCAACACCGGGTTTATCAAGCGGATCCATCTTCTCAAACGCTGGTCCTGGATCCTGCAGGTGAGCAACTAGCCTCCGCAGCAGATAGTACGCTATACCACTTATCCCAAGTGCTTGCAGGTCAAACCGAGCTCGAACTGACGCCAGCCTTGCTCCTTGTTTCCCCCGCTCATCCCCTGCCCGCTAATTTCCAAGCAGAACTTATTACAGACGACTATACCGGTCTAGAGATGTCTCCCCTCATGGCCCCGGCTTTTACCCAGCTTTCTCAGGCAGTCAAGCAAGACTTTAAGGAAAAGCTCTATATCTCTTCCCTCTACCGGACGGCCCTAGAACAAGAGGAGGTCTATGCAGAAGATCCCAGCTTAGCGATGCCTCCTGGACAATCTGAGCACCAGACCGGCCTAGCTGTGGATGTCTACGTCTTTCAATTTGCTGGTCCTCATTTTATTAATGCCCCCGCAGGCCGTTGGGTCCACGAAAACGCCTGGCGCTACGGTTTTGTTGTGCGCTATCCCCAAGGGCAGGAGGATATTACAGGGATGCGTTTTGAGCCCTGGCACCTGCGCTATGTCGGGCCGCCACATGCGGACATCCTCACCGTCCAGGGCTGGGTTTTGGAGGAATATCTGGGGCATCTGCAGGCGGATCAAGTCTACCGTTTCGGCGACTACTTCATCTTGCGAACAAGTCAGGCGGAATTTCGGCTTCCCGCCGGCCTTCAAGAGCCCAAAATTTCCCCAGACAATTTGGGTTCCTTCGTAATTTGGGGCCAGTACCCCCAATAAAAAATGCTCCTAAACGTACGCCTAGGAGCAAGTCTTTTGTGTTATAACTTTGAGCTAAAACGCTCTTATCTAGACTATTCTTGAGAGATAGCTTCGACAGGGCAGACACCCGTGCAGGAACCGCAGTCAATGCAGGTATCTGGGTCAATAACGTATTGGGTATCCCCAGCAGAAATTGCGTTAACGGGGCAAGCGGATTCACAAGATCCACACATGATGCAGTCGCTAGAAATTACGTGAGCCATATTTTTCTCCTTTGTTAAGCATGAGTCGCTGGCCGCAATTTGCCGACCTGGATTCTCATACAATTTCCTGTAAATGTTTGCCACTTACAAGGATAATTAAAGCAAGTTGTAGCAGATTAGTCAACTAGTTCTAGGCTCTATCAGACTCTATCAGGCCCTGCCCAACATTGGAATAAGTCCGGAGGTGAAGCCTCATGGCAAGTCGTTTTGCCCTGTATCCAATTTGTTGAAGAGCAGGGATAAAACGACACCCAGGATGACGGCCCCCAAGCAGATAAAAAGGGCTGGCCCCAGCGTAATAGACATGGCCTCCAAGGAGCTGGCAGAGAGGCCAGGAGCCACCACTGCGGGGAAGATGGCCAGTGAGGATCCCACAACCAGGCCCAGGATAATGTGGTAAATCACAGAGTAATGCCTATCCAGAAGGTAGTTGAAGGGTTTGGCCAGGCCAAGAATACAAACTGCGCCCCCAAGGCATAAAGGGAGGATCGCTGGCCAATCCAGGTCCTTGATGGCGTCCGACATGGGTTTGTATAGGCCAAAGTACATGAGAAAATTAGAGGGACTCAGACCAGGCACTATGAAACCCAGACCTACGATGGCGCCTACCAAAAACCAGATGATGGTGTTGGGGTGAACGGTGACAAAGGTCCGCTCCCCCAAAAGCATCAGGAGGAAGAGGGCAAGAGCCGCCAGGCCCATGGTCCAGATATCCCCCTTACTTCGGCCTTGAGAGCCTGCCTCCTCCCAAAGAGAGGGAAAGGTCCCGATCACCAGTCCGATAAAGAGACACGTGAAAAAAGCCTCATAGGAACCGAGCGCCGCCGAGACTAAGAAAGCAAAAATAAAGACACCAGTCAAGCCGCCTAAGCCCAGGGGTAAAAAATACAAAATATTGGCCCCGAGTCTATGTAAGGGGCGGCCCAAAAACCGCATAATAGGCGTATACACCTTAAAAATAACAGAGAGAACGCCACCGGAAAGGCCGGGCAAAATTGCGCCAATACCAATTAAAATACCCTTCAGATAGCGTAAAATGACAGCCATTAAGCCCTCGCCCAGAGGAGGGTCAAAGCCTGGGCTCGTCTTTTTCATATTTTCTTGATAGGCATCATTAGCCCTTGTCTTGTTTGCTTGCATGAAAAACTCCTGAACGACCTTAGGCTAAAAAAGACAGTTTTTGCTCATAATTCCCTAGGAGCTGCATCGTGTATCCATTGAAGTTTGCCTTAAACTGGGCAACTTGGGCATCTCCTGTATCCTCAGCAAAGGGGTCGGAAACAGCAAACATATTGTAACGCTTTACCCCTGCCTCTACAGCCTGGTGGATCATGAGGCCATGGATAGCGTAAACAGCCGAGAAAAGGAAAGACTCTTCATATGCGGCAGATTGCAAATAGATACAATCCGAGCCAGTAAAAAGGTATTGGGAGCAAGCCAGGTTAACCAGGTCACCCTGGCTATCGCAGAAGTCCACAACTTGTTTTTGGCGACGCCGGGCTGCAGTGAGTGCTGCTTCAGCCTCGCGCGCTCTGGCCTGGTTACGCTTACTATCCGATTTAGTCGCTAGGTCATCCAGTTTGGCCTGCCACTCTGCTACCTGCTCTTCCAAAACAGATACGGAATGGTCACGCTCAATATAGGCCAAGGGTAGCTTCAGTTGGTCACCGTATATCTCTAACTCCTGCTTGGTGAGGTAATTCACCACAAATTCTGGCATACCGGTCCTGGCAACTGTTGCCTTTAACATTTGATTAAAAATATCAACCTCGTCTGGCTTCAAAAAGCGAATCTTAAGGCCAAAGCGCGAGGCCGTACGCATGTGGTTGCGGCAGTTTACGGTGAGAGAGGCTCTGACTTCATCTTCATTTTGCCCCTCCAGGTCCTTTACATAAAAATAAGAAGCCTGGAGGCCTGCCATCTGATCGTAATTGAGGTCAAGGCGGTTCAAACCATGGTCTGCTAATATCTGATCATATCTTTCAGCTAGGGGATCTGGACTTACTTCAAGCGCGCCATCGATCCTGGCCCGCACCAAAAAAGGGCTAAGCCGCAAACGAATAATCCGGCGCTTGTGGCCCAAATAGACTTGCAAGGCACTCAAGAATTGGTCAAATATTTCGGGCTGGGTCTGGTCAAAAACAGGGCCAAAATAAATTTCAGCCGACAAAAAGATTTTCCGATAGGGCAAGTAATTGACCCTAGCTGAGGCGACTATCTTACCCTGGTCCACCAGACCTACAATTTCCCCCTGTCCTCCCTTACTTTGAAAAACTTCAAGGGAAGCAGGACTCTGGTTATAGAGCCAGTCATTCGAAGCACTTAGAAAAGATTCAACTTCTGCAGAAGTTAATACACGAAACTCCATGTTATGATCTCCGTTGGTCCAGCCCTCTGACGGAATAGGCTGGCAGGGCGCAGAGCAAACCTACCCCACCCTGGTCAAAGTCAAAGTGCGCCTTAAGAGCTTCCACGAGGCCAGAAATCTTGACCTGGTCTACCACGAGGACCACTAGGGAGACCTGGCGCTCAATCGCCACATTTAAAAAACGCTGCTCTTGATGGTGGCTAGAGCCGCGGCCCCGTAAAATCGTTGCCCCCCAAGAGCCTTGGTCTTCTACCAGCTTCAGCAAATCGTCTACGAGGTCCGGACGGATAAAGACATGTAATATTTGATCCATTGCTATTTCTCCTGCTCGTAAAGACCCACCACTCGGGTCACGGGGTAGGCAAACTGAATCCCCGTATTCTCGTTTTCCATGGTGAAATGCTGGTCTAAGGCGTCCTCAACCTGGTCCAAAAGGTCTGTTTTAAGGATCATGAGGAGGAAGTCCTTCTGAGGTTCAATATTAAATTCAAAAATCAGACTGGAGGCTTGGCCAGCCCCCTTGGCTTCCAGGATAGTCGCCCCTTGCGCACCTGCGCTTTCTGCCACAGTTACAGCTTCCTCGCCCAAGCCCTCATCCAAGATGCAGCAGAGGGCGGCATATTGGACACCACTGTAATCCAAGGGCTTTTCCTTAAGCGAGGCACCAGGATTTTGTGAAGGGAAGCCTGCCAGATACTGCAGCGGTATGGTAAAGGCAATACCATGTCCGGGTTTATGCAACTCCAGTTTGGTCCTCGCTAAGTTTAGGATTTTTTCTACCTGGTCATGGGTCTGGATAATCATGACCACATCTCGGTGAACCTCATTGAGGCCAAAGAGGCGGAGGAATTTGCCGGGTTTGGTACCGGAGCCTAAAAATACGCTTACCCCCGTATGGACTTCTTTTCTGACATAATCCACGAGTCCAGCCGATTTATTCTGGGGCAGGATAAAAAGTAAGAGTTCGTAGTTTGTCTCAAAGGCAGACAGGGTTTCTTGGTCATTAGTTTGATCGGTCATGGACATGTTCTGCCTCCTGATGATGATTGGTCTTTGCCTCTGCCCCTATTTCCGCCTGGGGTCCCGTTTCCTCTAATTGGGTTCCCACCGCAAGCTGGGCTTCTTTTTTTGCTTTCGCCATATAGATAAGTCCTAGTATCTGCAAGGCCAGCAAGGGGGAGGTGGCAACTAGGGCAATAACTCCATAGCCATTACGTATCACTGTTGTGGGGTCTACGGCGTAGGCCGCACCTTGGGCAAAGGCCAGGACAAAGGTTGCGGTCATCGGACCAGACACCACGCCACCCGAGTCAAAGGCAATACCGGTAAAGAGGTCGCCTGTGACAAAGGTCAAAGCCACGGCGATTATATAGGCTGGCAGCAGAATATACCAGAGCTCTAAGCCCGGCACTAAAATCCGTAACATGGCGAGGGCTACCGCTAAGGCGACCCCGGCAGCCAGGAAAATCATGACTAACTTGCGGGAGATCGCCCCAGCCGTTTGCTTTTGGACCTGCTTGGTTAAAACTTGTACCGCAGGCTCTGCCAAGACTGTTGTCATCCCTAGGAAAAAGCCCAAAGGCAGGAGGTACCAGACTTGGAACTCCTGGACGATATGCATGGCAATCAGGTGGCCGGACAACATAAAACCGCCCTCCACGCCGACGGTAAAAATACTGAGCCCTAAGATACAGTAAATGAGGCCGACAATAATCCTGCTATAATCCCGTCTTCGGGTTTCCTTCGTGAAGCTGTTAATGACAAAGAAAATGATTGCCAGGGGCAAAATAGCCATGAGGGCAGCCTTGAACATGGGGGAGATTGCGTGGATAAAAGGTGCAAAAAAGTCTTCGCTCGGTTCTGGAAAACTTAATTGGCCATTCAGTTCCGAGCCACCGGACATGATCCCCATTAGGAGGACCGCCACAACCGCTCCAGAAGATGCCATCCCCACCAGGCCAAAAGATTCGGACCCATCGCGTTTGGCATCGTGGGTAACTGCAGACAAACCCAGGGCCAAGGCCAACAGGAAGGGCGTAGTAATCGCCCCTGTGGTAGCCCCACAGGAGTCAAAGGCCAGGGCCAAATATTCTATAGGACTAAAGACGGCTAGGATAAAAATCAGGCCGTAAACGATGAGGTAAATATACTTTAGTTGTAGGTGTTTAATCAGGCGGAGGAAGCCAAACATAACCATGATGCCTACGCCTACGGAAACTGCCACAATCAACTGCTTATAGCCGATAACCCCCTGGGTCAGGCTTTCAATATTCCGCACCAGGATCATGAGGTCTGGTTCTGCAATATTGATCAGAAAGCCCATGGCAAATGCGGCGGCTAGGATACCAGACAGGCGGGACCGCCGTACAATACCTGCGGAAAGCGACCTTCCCATGGGTGTTATGGAGATATCAATGCCCAGCAAGAAAATGGACAAGCCCACTACAAGGACCAGGGCAGCAAAGATAAACTGTCCAAATTGCAGGCTGCTCAAAGGGTGAAATATGAGCTGCAAAATCACAACAAATAGGCTGACCGGCAGGACAGAGGCAATAACTTCCCTAACTTTTTCTCTTAAAACTGACAAGAGGGCCTCCTCCTAGCGCGGAATGGAATATAGAATATTCATCATTTTAACAGTTTAAGCCCAAGTACGCCATGTATGGGCACTAAGGCAGGCACACAATGTATATATTGTGTGCAGATGAGTGCAGGCTCTGGCTCCACATGCCATAATGAAGACATGAAAAAACTGCTAGTGACAAAGCTTAAGTTGGGCCTGGGCCATAGCCGGGCTGACCTGGACCAGGCTCTGTGCAAAAAGCTGGGCCTGGACCCGCTAGCCTGGCCTGTATTAGATTATGAAATCGAAGGCCAGTCCTTGGATGCGAGGAAAGCCCCCTTCATGTATCACTACAGTCTGGCTCTCGGGCCAGACTTGACCAAGTACGTGTCCAGTCAAAAGCTGCGACTCAAGGATGTGGCTTGGCAAAACCTTCCTGGTCTTATGGATTGGGAAGGCAAAATCCGCCAGGCCGCGGCTGGCCTCATAAGCAGGAATCTGGACCGGCCCCTTGTAGTAGGTAGCGGGCCCGCTGGCCTTATGGCCGCTTACGGTTTAGCCCTAGCAGGCCTCCGGCCGATCGTCTTAGAGCAAGGCCAGGAGGTTACAGACCGGGCTAACACTGTCCAGCACTTGTGGGAGACGGGGGAACTTAGCCCTAGTTCCAACGTGCAATTTGGGGAGGGCGGGGCCGGCACTTTCTCTGATGGCAAACTCACCTCGCGGTCTAAAGATCCCAGGCAGCGGGCCTATTTAGAACTTTTAGTAGACCAGGGAGCGCCAGCAGACATTCTCTACCGCCAATATCCTCATGTGGGAACAGACCTCATGCAAAGAATTGTCCCCCGGATGCGCCAGACGATGGAGTCCTGGGGCGCAAGCTTTCACTTTCATACCCAAGTGACTGCCCTGGATTATCTTGCGGGGAAATACCACTTAAGGTGTAGAGATACCAGTCAAGAAGTACCCCGCCACCAGGGGCAAAGTTGCGAAATGCCAAACCCTGGGCTCAATACAGTCTTAACATCAAAGGTCCTCGTGCTTGCCCTAGGGCACTCCTCCCGCCTCCTCTTTAAGCAGCTCCAGCAGTTTGGCCTAGCGATGACAGGCAAACCCTTTGCTGTGGGCCTCCGGATTGAGCATCCCCAAAGCCTCATTAATCAAGGTCGCTACCACCAAGCAGCCCCCTTGGCCCTAGGCCATGCCCCCGCCCCCGAGGACTTATCCAGCCTGCCTCCAGCTTCCTATCAGCTCAAAACCCGGTCCGCTTCCACCGGGCGCGCAGTTTACACTTTCTGCATGTGCCCGGGCGGCTTAGTGGTCAATGCCTCCTCCGAACCGGGCCGGCTCTGTGTTAACGGTATGTCCTACCATGCCAGGAATCTCCCCTACGCCAACTCCGCCCTGCTCACCAGCGTGGGGCCGGAAGATTTTGGCACAGAAGCCCTAGCGGGTTTGGCCTTTCAAGAGGCACTGGAGGCTAAGGCTTACATGCTGGGGCAAAGCGTTAGCAACCTCCAAGGGCCTCCACTTCCCTTCACAGTTCCGGTTGAGAGCTGGTCTGACTTCAAGGAAAAATCTAGCCGCCCAAGTCTGGGCGACTATCGGGGGAGTGCAGGGCCGCAAACCGTCCCCGCCCCCCTTCACGACCTCTTGCCGGCCAGCCTTTATCTTGCGCTCAAGGAAGGCCTCGAGCATCTCGGCCAGCAGCTGCCCGGTTTTGACCAGGCCTCAGCCCTGCTCACCGGTGTGGAAGCCAGATCCTCCTCTCCCCTCCGCCTCTTACGGGATAAAACCAGCCTCCAGGCCTTGGGTTTTCCCGGTCTTTATCCCACAGGAGAGGGGGCAGGCTATGCCGGAGGAATTGTTTCTTCGGCGATCGACGGCATGAGGGTCGCCGAAGCCATCCTCAGCAGCCTGGCATAAGCAAGTTGCTATAAGTAATCCAGCGTCTGTCCTGTCCTTAAATAAATTTCTGCACGAGCTGAACCAGCAGCTGGCAGGCCTTCTCCATCGTAGGAACTACCAAGTATTCATAGCGGCCGTGGAAGTTATCCCCACCCACAAAAAGGTTGGGACAAGGCAGCCCCTTATACGAAAGCTGGGCTCCGTCTGTGCCGCCCCGAATGGGCACTTCTAAGGTCTCAATTCCACATTCCGCCATCGCTTCGCGGGCATAATCCAACATAAAAGCATAAGGCTCAATCTTTTCTTTCATATTGAAGTAAGAGTCCTTAAGCGCAATGCTGAAAATCTTGTCGCCTTTTTCCGCATTCAAGCGGTCCACAAGATCTTGCATAAATTGCTTGCGGTGGGCAAAGTTTTCCTTATCAAAGTCACGAATGATGTAGTCCAGCTGGGCGTGCTCTACACTACCTTGAACATCTGTTAGGTGGTAAAAGCCTTCGTAATGCTCTGTGTATTCTGGCTTTTCTTGCTCAGGCATGGCCAAAATAAATTCCGCGGCCAGGGTCAAGGCATTACGCATCTGGTCTTTAGCTGAACCTGGGTGGACACTACGGCCCTGCACCATAATTCTTGCAGAGGCCGCATTGAAATTCTCACACTCCATCTCACCCAGCTTGGACCCGTCCATGGTAAAGGCCAGGTCAGCGCCAAAACCTTCCACATCAAAGAGGTCTGCTCCTCGGCCAATTTCTTCGTCCGGCGTAAAAGCGACTTGGATATCGCCATGTGGAATTTCTGGGTGTTTCACCAGGTATTTGACCAGAGCCATGATTTCGGAAATTCCAGCCTTGTCATCTGCACCAAGCAGGCTATGGCCATCTGTCACCACTAAGTCCTGACCCCGTAAATCACTTAGGCCAGGGAAGGTGGCTTCGTCCAAAAGGATCGCTTCCTCCTTGCCCTCCTTATAGTCTGGATGGTCAGCATTTAAGACCACAGGGTCTCCTGTGTAGTTGAGACGACGGGCCTTGATATTTGCCCCGCTCATATCAGGCGAGGTATCCATATGGGAAATCAAGCCTAGGCTATAGCGCGCTGGGGTGTTGCCAGGCAGGGTTGCATATACATATGCGTGGTCATCTACGCGTGCTTCCAGACCCAGGGCCTCCAAGTCTTGGACGATTTTGCGGGCCAGGTCAAAAATCCTAGGGTTGGAGGGGCAGTCGGGGTTATGCGGGTCCGAAGTGGTGTCATAGGAAATGTAGTCTGCAAAATAGTCCAAGGCATATCGGAGCATTTCGCTGTCGTGGTCACGGCTGAGTGTTGTCATAAATTTACCCTACTTTCTTCTTATTGCTTTATTGCTCTTGTTGATCATTTTCTTGCTCATCATGATCAGTCACAAACAAACTTTTCTTTATACTAGCATTAATCGTATTAATCGCTAAGGGGAAAGTAGAAAGGGCAAAATAATTTCTCCTCTTTTTCCACCAAACGTCTCCCTATGGCTAAGACCCGGCTTCATGGACCTAGACAAAATTATTGGTCCTGGCTTATCGTAAAAGGCAAGGAGAATTATTTTATGCGCGAATTTCACCATCATCGCACCTATCAAGTAGAAAAATACAAAGACAGCGATTTCCCACAAGTGTGGCAGCTGCTCATACGTTCTTTTCCTAGAGAAGAACTCTATGCAAAAGAGGTCATGGCAGACCATCTCCGGGAAGAACAATCTGAGACCTGGCTCCTAAAATACGAACAAGACAAACTCGCCCTGGTCTTAATCACCCACAAAATGCAGGACTTTTATTTTATTGAATATCTAGCTGTATCCCCTGAGCTCCGCGGACAGGGGCTGGGTGGCGCCTTTATGCGGCATTTTCGCATGGCGCTCAACAAAGCCATTTTGTTTGAGTCTGAGCTCCCCCATACCGAGACGGCTAAGAAACGCCTCAAGTTTCACCAGAGTTGTGGCTTTCAAATCCTCGACCTGCCCTACGCCATGCCAGCAGTTCGACCAGATACCGACCCTATCCCCATGCACGTTCTGGCCAGCTCTCCCCAGAAAATATCTGAAGAAGTCCTGCCAGATGTCTTGCAGGAGGCAATTGAAGAGGTCTATACAGAGGTTTACTCCGAAGTCATTGATTTACCGCAAAACCAGGAACTATTATCAGACTTTGACAGCTAGTTTTAAGTGGGTTCCCTGGAAATCGACAGCTAGCTTTTATGAGCACCCTAGATAAAAAAACCGGCGGATAGTCATCCGTCGGTTTTTACTTGCAATATGATGCCTTGGGTCAGGCTAGGGTCTACTTTTTATAATCATAGAAACCCTTGCCAGAGTTGATACCCAGTTCTCCCTTGTCAATTTTTTCCTTGATCATAGCGGCGATCTTGTGGTTCACGGACTCGGGATCCTGGGTATCAGGTTTCATCATGAGGATATTGTAAACCGTTTCTAGGCCTACAACGTCCATAATCTGGAAAGGACCAGCAGGAGCACCCGTAGCCAAACGCCAGGTCAAGTCGATGGTTTCAGGATCTGCTACACCCTTGCCCCACAGCTGCTGGGCAGCATCCAAGAGGGGGACCAAGAGTGAGTTGAGAACATAGGCTGGCTGCTCTTTGTGCAGTTTAATCGGGACCATATTGATCTCTTCAGCAAATCTTACAACTGCATCGTAAACCTCAGGGGCAGTGCCTGCATGTCCCATGCATTCCGCAGTGTTGTGCTTCCAGATTTCATTGGCAAAGTGCAAGGCCATGTATTGGGCAGGACGACCGGTATGGTCAGCAAAAGTAGAGGGCAGTAAAGTGGAGGAGTTCGTGCAGAGGATGGTTTTTTCATCCATCACATCTTTCATCTTCTCGTACAGATCAATTTTGGCCTGGGGATCTTCTGACATGCTTTCAATGACGATATCCGCGCCAGCTAAAGCCTTGGCCATATCCAGCTCCAAATGGAGATTATTGTCAGCGGTATCTTTGACCTGCTGAATTAGGTCGTCAATTTTTTCTTCTGTCATCCCAGCCCAATCCTTAATGAGGCCCTTGGGATAAACAAAAGCACCCAGAGGGTTGCCCAACATTTTACGGGCTTGCTCTAGAGATTGGATCATCATGGCGCTGTAACCGGCCAGCTTGGGCTTGGTTCTCTCAATAGATCCTTCACTGCGCATCCAAATAGTCGTGTCATGTCCTGTATAGGCGCTCATCAGGGCAATTTGTGAACCTAATACGCCGCCACCCATTACAACAACTTTATTAAACTCCATACTACATTACTCCTTTGCTCTTTGATGGATTATGTTAAAGCCTAACAATATAAGGATAACATTTCTTGCAGGCATATGAACAAGGAAAATTCGATTCACCTCCCCTCCGGATCTGATTGAAAGAAAAGGCGCAAAAAAAAGACCGCTGTAGCAGCGGTCAAAAGTGGAGCGGGATACGAGGCTCGAACTCGCGACTTTCACCTTGGGAAGGTGACACTCTACCAACTGAGTTAATCCCGCAAAGAATGTAATTTGGGCAAGGTGTTAACTTTGCTGAACTTGTTTATATTAGCAAATTGCCAAAGTACCTGCAAGAGCTTAAGCCACAAGGCCCACCCGGGCTAAAGTGAATAAGTAGTTCCCCACCAAAGGAAGCGGGATTTAGTCATATAGTAAAATCTATTGTGAATTCAGCCTTACACTCTGCTGAGCTTTTGTACCCAATGGGGGACTGTCCATAGATATGCATATTTGTGAGTAGTGGGTGGCCAGAGGGCTATGCTACTTGGGATTTCCAGATTCTCCGGCAAAATTTCAGCTAATGGGTGGGCTACCAGGCAAGTTTTCAACTAATGGGTGGGATCGAGGGCAGTTCTACAATTAATGGGTGCTTGGGCCGCCTAAACGCCTCCATTACTTGTAAAATTGTCTGAAATCCTAGAAAGTCGAAATAAGGGTTAAGGTAGGCGGCAAAAGGGCCAAAGGCCCAAGCTACTTTCAACTTTCCAGATTTTCTTACAAGTTTGCAGATAATCTACCTCCCGTCCCACTTTAGCGGGCTTTTTGTTATGATGAGTGAACTGACCGAATAACACCAACTCCACGCGTAGCTATTCGGTGTAAACAAGGAGTAACAACTACAATATATGTTCAAACCAAGCCAATGGATCAAGCATCCGAGCATAACAAGGACAATAGCAATCTTGAGTGGGATTAGTATGGTTTGCCTCGTATTGCTTTTGGGCATCGGCCTGACTGCTTGCTCCCAGCAAATCACTATTCGTCCCCTGGCTACCGATCAAAGCCAAGCTAACCAAGTCACAAGCGCTCCAAGTAGCACGAAGCCCAGCCAGGATACAGAAAATCCCCCAGAGGCAAGCCAGGAAAAGCCTACCTCTGACCCCAATACAGAACAAAGTGAGGACACAAATATGACTTCCGATCAAGTATCCCAAAACCCCAACCTAGGCGAGATAACCCCTCCCGCTGGCTACCAGCTAGCTGAAACCGCCACAGACCTTGTATGCATCCATATGGACAGCGGTGCCGATATCGTCCTAAAACTAAGGCCTGATGCAGCCCCGGAAAGCGTGGCCAATTTTCAAAAGCTGGTAGGCCAAGGTTTTTACGACAAGCTGATCTTCCACCGTGTGATAGATGGTTTCATGATCCAGGGCGGCGATCCAGAGGGCACCGGACGTGGCGGCTCTAAAGAAAACATCAAAGGTGAATTTTCCGCTAATGGTGTGGACAACCCCCTCTCCCATAAGAGAGGCGTTCTCTCCATGGCCCGTGCCCAAGATCCCAACTCTGCAAGTTCCCAGTTCTTCATCTGCAATGCGGACAGCACTTTCTTGGACGGGTCTTATGCCGCTTTTGGTGAGGTTCTTTCCGGCATGGAAGAGGTTGACCGGATCGCTAAGCTGGACAAAGACGGAAACGACCGGCCCCTTGATCCTCCCCATATGCAGGTGGTCTACTTCTTAATTGAGGCCCAGTAAGCCAAAGCGAATCGAGGCAAGACCTTGCGCTATCAAAAGGATCCGCTCGATTGAGCGGATCCTTTTCTCATGAGACGCAATTGAAAGTATGGGGCTAAGAATTTGAGATCTTGGCCTATAAGGGGAGGCCTTGCCTGGGACTTTTGTCCCGCTTGCCTTGCGCATCTTGCTTCCTTCATAAGAATCACCTCGAATCTTGGATGAACGAGAGCCCATCCTCTCTCCTCGTAATAACCACGCATTATATACCAAACTTAAAATAAGGGCAGAACAAGATCGGGCAGGACTGCTTGCATATAAGCATTTGCCCCCTCTCCCCTTTAGGTTTATCATCTGGCTAGTGGAAATTTTCTCGCATTGAGGTGACTGTATGAATAATCTCACAACTTTCGTTAAAGGCATTATCGCCGGCATTTGCATCGCCTTGGGAGGCACCGTCTTCCTGGCCCTAGACAACAAGGTCGTAGGCTCCCTCTTCTTTACGGTGGGCCTCTTTGTCATCTGCACTCGGGGCTACAACCTTTTTACCGGCAAGGTGTGCTACAGCCTGGACCAGCCCCGTAGCTATCTGGGAGATCTCACCCTCATTTGGCTGGGCAACCTCCTTGGCACCTGGATCTTTGCCCTGGCCCTAAAAGCCACCCGACTTGCCCCTGCCCTAGCTACGAAAGCCCAAGGCATGTGTGAGGTTAAACTGGGAGACACTCTCTTTTCCATCTTCATACTCTCTATCTTCTGCAATATTCTCATTTTTATTGCGGTAGACGGCTTCAAGAACAATCCCAACGCAATCGGCAAATACCTAGCCCTCTTCTTTGGTGTTTGCGTGTTCATCCTTGCGGGCTTTGAGCACTGCGTAGCCAATATGTTCTATATCTCCATTGCGGGTATGTGGTCTGGCCAGGCCCTTCTATTCATCCTAGTTAACACCCTGGGTAACGCTGTCGGAGGCCTCCTCATTCCCGTTGCCAGCAAGCTCCTCCAGGAAAAATAATTTTTGCTTGACAGTTTCCTAAAAGCTTGATACCATACACAAGCACTCAAAAATGAGCGCTTGCGCGGGATTAACTCAGTGGTAGAGTGTCACCTTGCCAAGGTGAAAGTCGCGAGTTCGAATCTCGTATCCCGCTCCATGAATGACCGCTCTTTGTAGCGGTCATTCTCATATAGGGCACCATAGCCAAGTGGTAAGGCAGAGGTCTGCAAAACCTTTACGCCCCGGTTCAAATCCGGGTGGTGCCTCCATTTAAGGACAGAGAAACGAATACAATTCTCTGTCCTATTTCTATTGGGCTAAGCGTGTACCAGTTAGGATAATTGCGAAATAACAAGCTTAAGCATAAGAAACACACTTGCTAAGTCCAAAATAGTGTTCAAATTTGTAATTGCCATTCTTTAACTTCTTTCTTAGACAAGCTCTGCCGGGGGTGACCCCTAAAAGTTGGACTGAAAAGCCGGCGAAATAGAGCAAGCCGGTATGGGCTGTTGGCAAATCCGCCAAATCAGCACTTTGCCAACCTTTTTCCGGCTTGCTGAGCTGACTTAGCAGGAGATTTTGATTGGCAAGTCCACCAATTCAGCACTTTGCCAACCTTTTATGCGCATCTGAATTATTCCAAAGAGACAAATCAACAATTTCTAAGAATATCAAGAACATTTTCAATGAAGACGAACTTATGAAGGATTCAGATGTTGTAAATAATGCAACAACTGCTGTTAATGGGAAAACTTATCAGAAAAGATCCGAATGAGAACCTGTCCGAAAAAGAAAAAGTGCAAGTTCATTGCTCTCAATTCTGTAGATCAAAGGAGTCGTAGCGTTTATACTCATCAAGATTATTTTTCATCGCTTCGTATTCTGCCAAAGCCGCAAGGGTTTCCGGGTTAGGCTTTCTGCGTTTGACCTCAAAGGGAATTCCGTCAGAGCTAACAGCACTTTTGAGGAATAAAGTGATAGCCGAGGACATGTTCAGACCCAAATCATTAAACAGACTTTCAGCCTCTTTTTTTAGCGAAGAATCGACTCGCACGTTAATATTAGTCGTTGCCATTTAATTTACTTCTTTCATTTATTGGATTAGATTATCGCTAAATGTAAAGACAATATCAACACCACGCAAAGAAAAATAAGAAACACACTTGTCAAATTTAAGCAGAAAGTCATCTGTGACACAAAGCAAGATGCAAAAACGTTGAATGTATTACTTATCGGGTCATAACCCAGTATTACGGAATATGAGACTTCAACGAATTTAAGATATAATCATTTTTGACAGAGAAGAACTAGAAGAACTATTCTAATAGTTAGAATGGAGTCTATTGTGAAGTTTGGACCGATTGAAACCACAGATAAACTTGGCAGAACATTAGTATTGCGAAATGCAGAGCCTGAAGATGCAGATATGCTGCTGGAGTATCTAAGAAAAACATCAGCAGAAACACCGTTTTTGTTGCGGGAACCAGACGAAGTGAAGCTTACGCGTGATCAGGAAATTAAATTTATTCAAAGTCAGATAGAGGCCGAACGCGATCTGTTTCTGATTGCTACCTATAATGGCAAATTAGTCGGTAATTGTTCCTTAATGAGTAAAGGCAGCTATAGAAAACTCAGACACCGTTGCAATGTAGCAATCGCTTTATATCAGGAGTACTGGGGCAATGGAATTGGTGAGATTCTCTTGAAAACAGTGCTAGAGATAGCAAAGAAAGTAGGATACGAGCAGGCTGAGTTGGATGTGGTCTCTACGAATTCATCTGCCATTTCCCTTTATAACAAGTTGGGCTTTGAGACATATGGACGTTTCCCCAATTTCATAAAATCAAGTGCCGGAAGTTATACGGACGGGATATGGATGATGAAAAAACTGTAATGAAATCGCTTGTTGATTTTATATGGTCGATATGGATCGCAACATTGACGATCGCATCCTATGCGCAGTCGTCTTTTTATGCTCTATAATTAAAAGAAAAAAAGGAGCGAGATGAGATGCGTTGGCAAGGCAGAAGACAAAGTAGCAATATGCAAAGTGGCGGCCGAGGTGTCCGAGGAGGAGTGGCCTTTGGTAGCGTTGGCCTAATCCTGGGCTTAATCGCCTTTCTGATTACTAGAAACCCTTCTACTGCAATTGATGTTGCCTTAAACGGAGGTGCAATTCAGCCCGGGACAGTCGAGACGCAGGAGTTGCAGCTGAGTGCGGAAGAGCAGGAACGCTACGAGTATAGCGCGGTTGTTCTGGCTGATACAGAGGATACCTGGCATGCGCTCCTGGCCAAAGAAGGTTATACCTATCAGGAACCTCAATTACTGATTTTTCAGGAGAATACGGAATCTGGCTGTGGGATAGCTTCAGCCGGTATGGGGCCCTTCTATTGTAGTCTTGACCGCAGTATTTATATGGATCTTGCTTTTTATCGGTCTCTGATTGAAGATTTCGGGGCTGACGAAGGCGACTTTATCCTGAGTTACGTGATCTCACACGAAGTCGGCCACCATGTTCAGAATGAGCTGGGCATTCTCGACCAAGTGCACAAGGCCCAGCGCAGTAGCTCCTCCCAAGCTGCCAATGACTTGTCCGTCAGACTGGAACTCCAGGCCGACTATCTGGCTGGCGTTGTGGCCCGTTATCAAGAGGATGCAGGCTATCTGGAAAAAGGCGATATTGAGGAAGCCATATCTGCAGCCTGGGTTATTGGCGACGATGCCATCCAAGAGCAAAAAGCAGGTTATGTCCAGCCAGAAAGCTTTACCCATGGCAGTAGTGAGCAACGCGTACGCTGGTTTCAAAAAGGCTATGAAGCCGGAGACCTCTCCGAGTTTAACACCTTCGATACCGAAAAATACCCCCGCGCATCTGACCTTTAAGTGAGTAGTTAATAAAAATAACTTGCTCCTCATTTTTCGGCTTGCTACGCTATTTTGCGGACGCGCCGTTAGTAAGGTCTTGATTAATAACCCAATCTCTCAAACGGGTCATAGAGGACGAAAAGGGCAGGTCCATCAGGCTTTTTTCTGAAACCCATTGGACTTGGCCTGTGTTCTCTTTGACGACACAGGCTGGCGAACCAGGTGCATCCTCCTCTTCCCTGCCTGTTAAAACCACAAGATAGGGTTCTAAATTCCAAATGAGATGAGTAAAGACATGGCGGTAACCCGCCATCTTGCGGAGAGAAACAAGCTGATAACCTTGGTCTTCTAGGGACCTGCGCAAGTCCTCTGGCTCTTGCAAACCCTCCAGGAGGGGAAATTGCCAGAGCCCACCCAAAAGGCCATCCACGGACCTTTGCTCTACTGCAAAGCTTTGCAGGTCCTGGCGATAGAGAATAAGCAAACTGTAGGAGACATCCTTTTTAAAGACTTTTTCTTTAGGCAGGGGGAAATCATAAATACGATCATTGGCCCAGGCCAGGCAGTCATTCTTAAGTGGGCATAGCAGGCAAGAGGCGGTTTTCGCTTGGCAGATTAAGGCCCCCAGCTCTATCAGGGCTTCATTGAGGGGTCCGGCCTGGAAGTTTGGCCCTTCAGCAGGCTGATTATTGCGTAGATCTTCCATGGCCGAACTGAGGGCATGTTGGCAGTCCTTAAGAGACTTGGGATCCCCTGCGGTCCACTCTATCTGGTTCAGGCGACTTAAAACTCTCAAAACATTGGCATCCACAGCCCCGACCGCTTGGCCAGAGGTATAAGAAGCGATGGCCGCAGCGGTATAAGGGCCGATACCTGGCAGCTTGATAAGTTCTTCATAGGTCTCGGGCATACAGCCCTGGTAATCCTTGGCAATTAGCTGGGCCGTTTTGAGGATATTTCTAGCCCTGGCATAGTAACCTAGGCCCTCCCAGGCTTTAAGCACCTGGTCTTCAGAAGCTTGGGCTAAGTCATGTACCGCGGGCCATTGAGCCATCCAAGCTTGAAAATAAGGAATCACCGTCTCCACCTGAGTTTGCTGGAGCATGATCTCAGAAATCCAAACCTTATAAGCCTCACGCGGCAGCGTCCGCCAGGGCAAGTCGCGCTTCTGCTGGTTAAACCAGTCCATAAGCTGGGCGTAGATTCTATAGATCCTTTGTTGATTGAGTGTGGGATGCATGGTTTCTCTATTGGAGTGCTTTACATGTTGAATAGGTCAGCGTGACTACCTGTACGTGAAGCGACCAGAATAAGTTCCTTACTATTTATAGAATAAATTAATAGCCAGTCGGGCTGAATATGACATTCTCTGAAGCCAACATAAGGGCCTGAAAGAGCATGATCTTTATATCTTTCCCCCAGAGGTTCCTGGGCACAGAGTTTATCAAGAACATCCTGAAGTAAAGTAAGATCTAAACCACGCCTTTTGATACGCTTAAAGTCCTTACGAAATTGTGCTGTCGTTTGAAGTTTAAGCATAATAATTAATCTTCTGCATTGAGAGCTTCAAATAATTCCTTAGTCGAATTATAGGACCGCCCTTGGACTTTGCCAGACATAAGGTCACGGGCTTCTTGCATAGCAGCCAAGGTTTCAGCATTGTAGCGTGGCTTTTTAATGGCAAAAGGAAAGCCACCTTCCATGATGGATGTACGTAAAAAAATGTTAATCGCATCGGTAACGGAAATACCAAAGCTAGCAAAAAGGTCTTCTGCATCTTGCTTGACAGCAGGTTCGATCCGGATATTGATGTTTGCTGTTTTAGCCATATTTACAAGCCTCCTTATAAGGAAATTGTATGACAATTGTTAAACATTCGCAAGCAAATGATCAACTAATTTAGATTATAAATAGCAGGTGAATCCAAGCAAGGATGGTATTATCTTAGGAGACAAGTCTTTTCCCATCATCTAAAATATAGCCCATTCATAAAAGGCAAGGCTTCATGGGAAATGGCCTAAGAAATTTTTCGAGAGTTGAAAAAAGATGAATTACCAAGGTTATCTCATTTACCGCATTCGAATCCAACGCCATTGGAGTCAGGCAAAGTTATGCAAAGGAATTTGTACCGTTTCCTATTTGTCAAAAATTGAGACGGGTAAGGCAGAGCCGTCTGAAGATATTTTGCGGCTTCTGTTAGAACGCCTGGGCTTGAAAAGTGATAAGGCCATAGAAGCTGAGGCTGCTGAACTCGCCGATCAAAGCTGGGAAGCGCTGTTTGAGGGTAGGTTTGCTAAGCTAAACGCGCTTCTAAAGGACATAGAGCTTAAACGTTATGAGGCTGTCCCTGCTTGGCTTGATTTGGCATTATTGACGTCCCAAAAGCCATTAGAGACCGCACTCGAGTCCTGTATGGACACACGTCAGCTGGCTTTGCAGCGTATCTTACAGGGCCAGGAGGCTGAAGCGGTACGACTTCTGCCCGACGCTTACACCTACCTGATGCTGGGTATTGCAGAGTATAAAACCGGGAATTATTCAGCGGCTATAGATACCCTGCAGGTGGCCTATAACTTTGCTAGCCGCGAGGGTAAAGTGAGGATTATGCTTAAAGCAAAGCTTCACCTTGGTAACACCTATTGTAACCTACAAGATTTACCCAATATGGAACGGCACTATCGTGTGGGACAGCGACTCGCTGAGGATTTACAAGATGAGGGAGCCCTGCAAGCCATCGGCTACAATACCGCCTCGGCCTGGATTGAGATTGGGCGCTATGAGGATGCCTACGCCTGGTTCTCTAAGCAGCACCCCACCTTGATGATCCTCCATAAACTTGCCATCTGCTGTGAGAAGACAGGCCGCCGGGAGGAAGCCCTGCAGGCTTTAATGCAGGCAGAAGTTATGGATAACGACCAGATGGAGCCCTCTTTGGCAGGTCAGCTGTTACAAGTCGTGCGTTACCGCTTGGACCACTCAGATTACCTGGCTCAAGAGGACTATGGCAGCTTGCTCTTAGATACTTTTATGCAGCTACGAAAAAACATGCCGGCTGGCTATGCCATTTTTCACCTGCCTTGGGTGCTCGAATGGTCTAAGGCAAACAGGCAATATAAGAAAGCGTAAGAAACGTGCGCCTTATTCTCTGCAAGCCTGGGTGGGAGATATAAAAGAAGCGGCAGAGTATCTGAAAAAGGAGCGTGGCCTACGCAGTATCTACGAGTACATGGCAGTGACGAACGGAGTTGCCCAAGGCTTTTCACCCATATTAGTGGCCTTTTTTCGCACCTTTCCGGGCTTTACTGTAGGCATGTACTCCGCTTTTTCTGTCGTAGAGTTCCTTGGGCGAAGTATAGGAAGCGCTCTCCAATACCGAATCAAAATCCCGGATAAAAAGAAATATGGGTTCATATTTTTTGTCTATCAAGTGTATGAAATCATGGATATGTGCCTACTCTGGCTGCCTTATCCTTTCATGCTGGTCAACCGTGGGATCTGCGGTTTTCTTGGTAGCAATAGCGCCATTCTGCGCAATGCCGCTGTGCAACGGTATATCCCCGAAAAGCTTCGAGCACGGGTCAACGCCTTTAATAGCGTTCTGATCACGTCAGGAGCAAGTATATTTTCCTTGTTGATTGGTTTTTTGGGCGAGATTATGGACTATAGATGGTGCGTCACCCTGGGCGGTGCTATCGCCATGCTGGCCTCTTGGTTATTGATCTTGGGCAGGCGTAAAGAAGTCCGAAGGGTGTATGATGGACAGCAAAATGAGCGTGCTTGCGCGTGACCGGAGAGGCTATACCTATGAAGCAAGAAATCGACTATTTGGTGTTCAACGGCGAGCTACCAGCACAATTTGAAGAAGCCATGGCCGAATTAGGCCCCCTCCTGGGCTTTGTGTCTGCTTCTGAAGGAGTGCCAGTGGAAGTTTGTCGAGCAAAAGGGGTTCTTGTAGAGAAACAGGGCCAGCATATCCGCTTGGGCTGGCATCAACCGGTCCAGCTCTATCGCGCCCTCTCCCTCCTTCGAGAGGCCTGGGACCTCGAGGACTACCACCGCGAAGAGGAGCCCTGCTTTGAAATAGGCATGATGTTCGATGTCTCCCGTAATGCCTGTTTGCGACCCGACAGTCTACGTTACTTTTTCCGTTGCATGGCCCTCATGGGTTTTGATGTAGGCATGCTTTATACAGAAGACACCTACGAAGTACCCGACGAGCCCTATATCGGCTATATGCGAGGCCGGTATTCCCAGGAAGAACTTGGCGAACTGGATGGTTACGCTGCCCTTTTGGGCATCGAGCTGATCCCCTGCATCCAGACTTTAGGACATTTAAACCGGGTCCTGCATTGGCCTGCCATGGCCCCTTATGCAGATAATGACGAGGTCATCCTGACCGACAGCGAAGAAAGCTACGCGCTTTTGCGTCGGATGGTCCAGGCCGCTAGCGCCCCCTTCCGGAGCCGGCGAATTCATATCGGCATGGATGAGGCAGACGGCATTGGCCTGGGGACTCACCTAGCCACCCATGGCTACGAAGACCCCCACGCTATCATGCGGCGCCACCTCCTCCGGGTAAAGGAGATCACAGATGATCTTGGCCTGAAGCCCATGATGTGGAGCGATATGTATTTCCGCCTCAGCTCCCCCACCAATGGCTATTACGACGGCGACCCCCAGCCCGAGACTGCAGGCCTAGTCCCTGGCGTCGACCTGGTTTATTGGGATTATTACCATCACAAGGAGAGCGACTATGCGGCTATGCTGGACAAGCATCAACGGCTGACCCCCAAGCCTCTCTTTGCAGGTGGAATCTGGACCTGGGCCGGTCCCGCTCCGGATTATGAAAAAACCCTGGCCACTACCATACCAGCTCTCACCGCCTGTCAAAAGGCCGGTGTGCCCTTTGTCCTGGCCACCGCATGGGGCGATGACGGGGCAGAGACCAACCTTCTCACTGCCTTGCCAGGTATGCAAGTCTATGCAGAATTTGCCTATACCGGCAGCTATGACCCGGACTGGCTAGCCCAGCGTTTTCAAACCTGCTGCGGGATGGATATTCATCCTTTTTGGGGCCTGTCCAGATTTAACCGTGTACCTGGCATGGAGTCCCCCTTGCGCATGCCGGTTAACGCCGCTAAATTTCTTCTTTATCAGGATCCCCTAGTCCAGCTTTTTGCCCAAGATACCCAAGGCCTGGCCATGACCCGCCATTATGAGGCATTGGCTACCGAATATGCTGCCTATGCCGCAGAAGCCTGCTCTCTATATAAGGACAGTGACTCTACTGAAAAGAATATGTCCCATCTAACCCATGCACCCCATGCTGAAGCAGACAAGCGCTATGCCCTTGTGATGGATTTTTACGCCAAACTAGCCCGTGTACTGGCTAGTAAATGCTCCTGGCATGAAAACATTAAAGAAGCCGTGACTCAAGAAGACAAAGAGCAGGCTAAGGCTCTGGCCGAAGGTTTGTTAGAAACTATCCAACAAGTAGAATCCCTGAGGGTCAGCTGGCGGACCCTCTGGCAAGAGATCAAT
Organism: Clostridiales bacterium; assembly: GCA_004556925.1. Taxonomy (GTDB): domain Bacteria; phylum Bacillota; class Clostridia; order Saccharofermentanales; family DTU023; genus SFFI01. Next base: position 53,565 of record SFFI01000010.1, on the reverse strand, counting down.
AAGCCCTATGGTTTTGAGATTATCGACGGCCGCATGGGGGCCCTCCGCGCCCGCCTAGAAACAGCCCACAGCCGCGTCCTCGCCTGGGCCTACAACCAAGCAGATGAAAGTCTCCCAGAACTCAAGGAGCCAGCCCTCCCCTACCTCCAACGTCCAGGCGGACTAGCCGGCTGCTATGGCTGGACCGATATTGTGTCGGCTTGCAGGTAGTACATGGCAACCATAACGAGACCACTCCTACTTTGGATTTCCTGATTTTCGGACATTGTTGCAGGTTTTGGGTGGGCCAGTGGTCAAATTTGCAACTAGTGGATGGGAATTCGGGCAAGACTGCAAGTAATGGGTGGTTTCGACTCTATTTTTAAGAAAGCACCCATCCATTACTTGCGAATTTGTCCAGATTCTAGAAAAACCGAAATACAGCCCAAAACTCAGCCAGACGTAACATTCCATTATTTGCTAACTTGTGTGAATCTCCTAGGCCTCGTTTGATCCATGGGTAAGCAGGAATTGTAAAACTTTGGGATCTATAAAAGGCGCCAAACTCACCAGTATTCTTTTAGATTTAAGGGAGTCAAGATGGTCAAGTATGCTTTGTTCCAGGATATTCTGGCTTATGAAAGGAGCTAGGCTCACCAGTATGTCCTCATTCATCTTTTCAGCAGCCATGGCTTGGTTAAAAAGTTGGTTTAACTTTGCTTGACTCACAAAGGGGGCAAGTGACGGTAAAAATTCCAAGTGTACTTCTTGGTCAGAAGCAATAAACTTTTCTACAAGCTGGTCAAGCTTTGTCTGGCTGACAAAGGGCGCCAAAGAACACAGATATTCCAAGTCTACTTCCTGGCCTGATTCTACAAATCTATCCACTAGCTGATTCAGTTTTTCGCGCCCTATAAAAGGGGCTAATGTAGAAAGTTGGTCCAAACACATTGCCTGGTTAGAAGCAAGCAAACGGTCCACAAGAAGATCTATATGTTCCTTATGAAGAAAGGGTGCAGCTTGGGCTAATATATCCGAGGTTACTTTCTCAAGTGGAAATTTTAAGAGTTGCTCACCTAGAAAGCGGCTTTCGACGAAAGGTGAGAGTTCCACCAAATCCTGGATATCAAAAGCAGCCACTTCTCTACCCTGGCCACTTTGTGCGACGAGACGCTCTGTGGTCTGAGGTGCTAAGAGGGGCGCCAGATCCACAATTTCTCCGCCGCTGAGAGCATCCGCTGGCGCATTTCCCGTAGTCACATACTCCACTACTTCACTAGCCCTTGAGTTGCCGAGGATATCGTCGATGCTGCAGTCAAAAATCGTTGCGAGTTCGGGGAGTTTGCTAATGTCCGGCATCGTTTCTCCACGCTCCCAATTGCTCACAGCCTGGTAACTAATACCCATTTGATCTGCCAGGTGCATTTGCGTCATATTCTTGGCTTTTCTGAGTTCTGAGATTCTCTGGCCAATCTTTGTCATGTTGAATTGCATCTTAAGTCTCCCTACTTGATTGTATTTTAGCAGTTTGTTCAACCTTCTGAACTAGCTGCCGCCAGCATAAGGCAAGAGGCAAACTTAAGGAAGCAAGTTGTGCTTGAGTTGCGCTGTCAAGGATACCTTGACCTAGATAAGCTAAAGATCATAATTTTTAATTAGGATAAGTATAAGAGTTGCAATAGCCGTAACGCTAGAATGTCTATTATGAAAATGAGCGGAACCACCTCGAGCGAACGTATAAATATAAGCAACTCCTGCCCCATATTAAAATGACTCTAACACATAGGCGCAGTCATGTAAATTGGCAAGCTGACTTAATTTTAGAAAATGCGCAAATATGGTTGCAACAACACCACCAGAATAGCAATCATATAAAAAACGAGTTCAAAATCTGCAAAACAAGAGAGCGCTATCGTTAAATTCGTCCGATAAAATATACGTTACGTATTGTATTTTGTGTTATAGTAAATTAATAAAAAATCACAGAGGATTGTTTTTGCCTATATGGAACGAACAAGATTTAAACAATAAGTAATGTGAATACAAAAATAAGTAAACAAAAGCCATAAAGGAGACGTTATTATGGACAAAAATCAACGCATCTGCATTATCGGTGGCGGCCCCGCCGGAACTTCCGCAGCCATGTATCTGGAGAAAAATGGCTACGACAATTATGTCATTTATGAAAAGGCTGACCGGGTCGGCGGCAAGTGCACCTCCCCCAAGATGGCCGTTAAAAACCAAAACGGCCAATGGGAGGACCGTACCATTGAAATGGGTGCGGTTATGGGTTGCGACACCTATTTTGCCGTAGCTGAATGCGAAGAATTTGGGGGCACCACCCACAAGGATGGCCCTCCCATGGGGCGGAAATTCATGAATACGGACGGTACCCCGATTAAAACTAAGCCCACTGAGATGTTAAAAAAATTATGGAAGCTTCGTAAACTCAGCAAGCTGCTAGAAACCAAATATCGCGGTTATGATGTCAATGGCCACAGGGGTGTCGCCCAAGGGCGTTATGAAGGTCCCTGCCCTTCCCCCGAAATGAAACTGGCCCATATTGAAGGTGAGAACCCCAATCTGAAAGACCTGTCTATGCCTTTCGCCGACTTCTTGAAATTGAACAAGTGCGAAGATGTAGAACTCATTTGGAAGGGCCCCTTCACCGCCTTTGGTTATGGCTACTTCAGCGAAATTCCGGCTGCCTATGTTTTAAAATATTTGGACGCCTTTACGGTCCGTCAATTCCTGTCTACTGGTAAACTCTGGACCTGGAAAACCGGCACCCAGTCCATTTGGGAAGGGGTCAATACCCACCTCAAACATCCGGCCCAGCTTAACAGTGAAATTACAGCCATTCAGCGGGAAGAAGACCACGTATTGGTCACAATCAACGGCCAGAAAACCGAGCGCTTTGATAAGCTGATCATCTGCACCCCCCTAGAGCTTTTCTTGAATTACGGTGACCCCACAGACCAAGAAACAGAGCTCTTCTCCAAGATTACCCCCAAGAAGTATTTCACCATGGCGGTCCGTCCCGCAGAAGACAAGGCCCCTGATATTTCCTACTATTACTTCCAAAATATGACACCAGAGACCCGCGGCCACATGATGGTTTTCTACCACCGCTGGCCTGACTGCGGCCCTCAGCCCCTAGTCACCTTCACCCTACGCAACCATGCTGGGATGGAGGATGTCCCCTTTGAAGAGGCCAAGGAAAAAACCCTCAAGGATATGGAAAAATCTGGCCTGCCCGTCGAAAAGATCGAACGGATTGACGACTGGTACTATTTCCCCCATGTCAGCTCTGAGGACTATGCCGCTGGCTGGTACGATAAAGTAGAGGGCATGCAGGGTGAAAAGAACACCTTCTACGCTGGTGAAGTCATGGCCTTTGGTGATATGGAAGAAACCGTAGAATACTCTAGAGATCTGGTGAGACGCTTCTTCCCAGCCTAAGATCCCAGAAACCAATATCCCATAGCCAAGATCCCCTTTGGGAACCAGCTTCAGACCCTGGTCTGAAGCTGGATTTATAAAAGAAAGATCAAGACATCATGGATGAAATTAGAATAATTGAAGTCAAAGAGAGCATTTATGCAGACAATGACCAAAAGGCCCAGGAGTTACGCGAAAGCCTCAAAAAGCAAGGTAGTTTCCTGCTTAACGTCATGTCTAGCCCCGGGTCTGGTAAAACAACCGTCCTGAAGAGTTTGATCCCTCAGTTGCAAGATAAATATAAGATTGCAGTCATGGAAGCTGACATCGATAGTGATGTAGATGCCCGGACCATTGCCGAAGCGACAGGGGTCCGCACCATCCAGCTGCATACGGGCGGCATGTGCCACCTGGATGCAGGGATGACAAAACAAGGCTTGGACGAAGTGGGGGGAGATCTCTATGACCTCTATATTTTAGAGAATGTCGGCAATCTGGTCTGCCCGGCAGAGTTTGATACGGGTGCCAGCAAGAACCTGGTTATCCTCTCCGTACCCGAAGGAGATGACAAGCCCCTCAAATATCCCTTAATGTTTGAAAAGGCAGATGTAGTTTTGGTCAATAAAATTGACGTTCTCCCTTACTTCGATTTTAATCTAGAGAAATTCACCCAATATTTGCAAAAACGCAATCCCAAGATCCAAATTTTCCCTGTTTCCGCACTTACGGGCGAAGGTATGGATAAGGCCGCCGCTTGGCTGGATCAAGCCATCGAGACTTGGAGGAAATAAATGCCTGAACAATTTAAGACACACCGATCAAAATACCAGGGAGAAGCCGTTCTCAAAAAGCCCTATGCCAAACTGGGGCGTAAAATTACCGACTGTCTCCCCCATAAGATTAAGGGTCTAACTACGGAAGACCCCGAATACTGGGGCCTGCGCGAACTTCTCACCGACGATATGGTGGAAATTGCCAACACCATGAAATTGCGGGCTTTCTATACCTTTGAAGAACTCTTGAAAAAGAATCCTCGCTTTGATGCAGCAGAACTGCAAAAGCTCTTGGACGAAATGTCCTACATCGGCATTATTGAGTACGACTATGGTGACAACTACGACCATTATGGCGAACTCAAGGACAAGCCTCGCATTAAGCGTTACCGGGTTCCCTACTTCGTTCCTGGCGCTGCTGAACTCTTTAACTCTAGTCAAGACCGGGTAGACCGCCACCCAGAGGCCGGCAACTTTTTTGAACGGATGACCTTTATTCCCCTGCAAGGGGTCACCCAAATGGTGCCTCCGGGAGGATCGGGCATTGGCATGCACGTCATCCCCGTAGAAAAGGCCATCGGTTTTGAAAATCAATCTGTAGACCTGGAAGAAATCTCCTATTGGCTAAAAAAATATGAAGGCCATATTTCTTGCGGGATCTGCTCCTGCCGGGCCACCATGAAAAAGCTGGGCCAAGGCTGTGCAGACGACTCGGAAAACTGGTGCATCCAGGTCGGGGATATGGCAGACTACGCGGTCGAAACAGATCGCGCCCATTATATTGATGCAGACGAAGCCCTCCGCATCATGAAGAAAGCAGAAGACAACGGCTTTGTCCATGAGATCACCAATATTGATGGCGAGAATAAGATCTTTGATATCTGCAACTGCGACGTCAAGATTTGCTATGCCCTAAGAACCGCCCTCCTCTTTAATACACCTAATATGGTCAGGAGCGCCTACACTGCCAAAGTGACTAAAGAGAACTGTGTCGCCTGCGGGGGGTGCGCGGAAATCTGTCCTTGCGGAGCTGTGAAGCTGGGACAAAAGCTCTGTAAAAAGGATGGCTCAGAACAACACTATCCCAAGGCTGTCTTACCCGACAATATTTTCTGGGGCAAATATGCTTGGGACGAAAACTACCGGGATACTGCTCGCCTGACTAATACCTATGAAAGTGGTACTGCCCCCTGTAAGGCCGCTTGCCCCGCCCATATCTCCATTCAAGGCTATTTGAAGAAAGCCCACGAAGGGAAATATGATGAGGCCCTGGAGATAATCAAGAAGGAGAACCCCTTCCCTGCTGTTTGCGGTAGGATCTGTAATAAGCCTTGTGAGGATGCTTGCACCCGCGGTACTGTAGATGAGCCTATCTCTATTGATGCAGTGAAAAAATTTGTCTCAGATCTGGAACTGAAGGCAGAAAATCGCTATATCCCCGCCAAGGTTGTACCCAAGGTCTACGGGGGTTTTGATGAAAAGATCGCCATTATTGGTGCTGGTCCTGCGGGGCTGTCCTGCGCTTATTATCTAGCCCTCCTGGGCTACAAACCTGTCGTCTTCGAAAAGAACGACAAGCCAGGCGGCATGATGACCTATGGCATTCCTTCTTATAAGCTGGAAAAAGATGTCATTGAGGCAGAAATTGACGTCATCCGTGAGCTAGGTGTAGAAATCAAGACCAACTGCCAGGTGGGCCGCGATGTGACCCTGGACCAGCTGCGGGATGAGGGCTACCAAGCCTTCTACGTCGCTGTGGGTTGCCAGGGTGGCAAACTACCCGGCATTCCAAATGAAACCGCCAAGGGCACGGATTACGCTGTCCACTATCTACAAGACGCTCTCACCAAGGGCCATGAGCCTTTCACAGGCAAGGTTGTCGTCATCGGCGGCGGAAATGTTGCGATTGACTGCGCCATGACTGCGGCCAAGCGCGGCGCTGCGGAAGTCACCATGATTTCCCTGGAAAAACGTGAAGAAATGCCAGCCAGCGAGTCGGAAATTGCTGAGGCCAAGGCGGAGAATGTCCAGATTTTGAATAGCTGGGGCCCCCTGGAAGTGCTAGTTGACGACCAGGACCAGGTTAAAGGCATTAAGCTCAAGCGCTGCACCCAGGTGTTTGACCCCGAAAGCGGCCGCTTCTCTCCCCAATACGATGAAAACGACCTCAAAGAGCTAGAGGCAGACTTCGTCATTTTCGCCATTGGTCAGGATATTATTTGGGACGGCTTGCTGGACGGTAGCAAGGTTAAATTCCACCACGGCAAATACCCCATGGCAGACTCCTTCACCTTCCAGACCGACGAGCCTGATATCTTTGTAGGCGGTGATGACTTCACCGGACCTAAATTTGTCATTGATGCCATCGCCCAAGGCCACTTCGTCGCCGAGTCCTTACACCGCTACGTCCAGGACGGCCACATGACTATCGGCAGGGAGCGGCATAACTATAAGCCCTTCAATAGGGATGATATTAGCTTACCCAACTCCTACGATACGGCCGGACGCCAAGAAGAGCCCCAGGATGCGTCAGTGACCGATCCCTTCCGTGATCGCCAGCTGACCCTGACCGAAGAACAAGTCAAAATCGAAACAGGCCGCTGTCTGGGCTGTGGGGCTGCTGAGGTAGATGCAAACAAGTGCATCGGCTGCGGTCTCTGCACCACCCGCTGCGAATTTGATGCCATCCATATTTACCGCGACCATCCTGAAATGACCAAGATGATCGCCGGTGAAGAAAAAGTGGGACCCATCATGCGGTATACCATCAAGCGCGGTCTCAAGATTCTGGCCCATGCTGGAAGTGCAGAAGCCCGAGCCATGCGGAAAAAGCGCAAAGCCTATAAGCGTGACAACAAGGCATTCAACCGGGAAAATCCCTATACAGGAAACGCTCACCATGCATGAGTTAGGTCTGGTCATGCACTTCATTGACATGGTGGAGGCCACCGCCAAAGCCCACGACGTGCAAAAGGTCGTGGGGGTAACCCTGGAGGTCGGAGAAGTCTCCACCATCATTCCAGAATACTTCCGCGACTGCTACAAGTGGGCCATCAAGAAAACCCAATACATGCAAGATTGCGAGCTGGACATGGTGATCATAGAAGGCAAATCCTATTGTCAGGACTGTAAGGAAACCTTCCGAACAACCGCCTATGGCAAGACCTGCCCCCACTGCGGTAGCCTGAACACCTACCTAGTAACTGGCAACCAGTTAACGGTCAAGGATATTAAAGTCATTTAACCCGTATGGACGTCGCACGAGCCTAAGCCTTCTAGCAAACCTGAGGCTTCTGGCAAACCCGAGACTTCTGACAAACCCGAGGCTTCTGGCAAACAACATATTCATAGCAATAATTTTAGAGATGATCTGAGACACAGATCATCTCTTTTTTACATTTTGAGATCACCTAGCCTCAACTGCGTAGCCCTTGGTGGCAAAATGCTTGTTTTCTTGATTTGCCACCAATGCTCTTGCCCCCAGATGAATAGCCCTTGGCGGCAAAATCGCCTTTTATCGGAATTGCATCCAATATAAAATTTTTGCTCGGCTGAGTCCTTGGTGGCAAAGTGCTTGTTTTCTTGATTTCCCGCCAAGGCTCGCTTCCTCAACTGCGTAGTCATTGGCGGCAAAATCGCTTTTTCTCGGAATTGCACCCAATATAAATTTTTAACTCGGCTGAGTCCTTGGTGGCAAAGTGCTAGTCTTCTTGATTTGCCGCCAAGGCTCGCTTCCTCAACTGCGTAGTCATTGGCGGCAAAATCGCCTTTTCTCGGAATTGCACCCAATATAAATTTTTTACTCGGCTGTGTCTTTGGTGGCAAAGTGCTCGTTTTCTTGATTTGCCGCCAAGGCTCGCTTCTTCTCAGTCGATGTGCTCCTCTCAGATATGATTCTTTCCTCCGTAGAGTTGACTAGAAGTAAAAATATTTCTTGATTAACTTTACTTGCGACCTATTGTTTCGGGACCAAGAGGCCTACATAATTTACTGGACCTCGAGCGAAGACATAGAAGGAACAATGTAGAGGGAATACATGGAGGTACACATGGATTTAGGAAATAACATCAAATACTACCGCAATAAGCAGGGATTGACCCAGGAGAAATTAGCAGAGAAAATGGGGGTGTCCGTGGGGGCGGTGTCCAAGTGGGAATCGGGTGCCAATTGCCCAGAACTTCCTCTTCTCCTCCGCCTGGCCCAAACTTTCCAAGTATCTCTGGACGCCCTCACAGGCTTTGAGCTCAACAGCCAGCATCGGGAAATGTGTCTTACAAGGCTCAAAGACCTGACACGGGCTAAGGAGTATGAAGACGGATTAGAGGAAGTTAAAGACATCCTCAAAAGCTATCCCAATGATTTTCAAGTACTTTTTGATTCCGCACGTTTTTTCCAACTAAAAGGCATAGAGGAGACAGATAAGCCTTCCCTCGAGCGGGCCATCTTCCTCTACCGCAAGGCCATACACTTTATTGAGCAAAATAATAATCCACATGTGAATCAGGAGGTTGTAGAGAACATCATCGCGAAACTCTTGATTGAAGTAGGAAAATATACAGAAGCCCTAGAGATACTCAAGAAGAATAATAGTTACAGCATTAATGACTTCGCCATTGCGGAAACCATGGTTCATTACCTGGGGCAAAGTGACCAGGCCCTCCCCCTACTATCCCAGGAATTTTATGTCCTGGTCTCTAAATTCTTCCAAGTTTGCTTTACTTTCGCCCAGGCCTACTATCACTTGGGACGCTTAGAGGAGGCGGGCGATATTTTACAGCGCGCCTGGCCTCTCTTGGATTCCTTCCTCCAGCCCGACCGGGTGTCTATTTTCGATAAGCTCCTAGTAATTTATAAAACACATGAAGCGGTTATCCTCCAAGGGCTGGGCCAGATAGACCAGACTGCTCAGGCTCTGCAAGAAGCAAAAACAGCCGCCCTGCGTTTTGATCAAGAACCTAACTTTAACCTGCAGGGCTTGCCGCATTTCTTTTTAGAAGACAATTACTTTGTGTATGACGACTTTGGTCAAAATAGCTTAGAGGCTATCGGCGAGACCCTACTCGCCTTGTCAGCTGATGCCAGCTATACGCTTTGGAAACAAATTCAGGAGGAACAACATGAAGAAAATGCAGAAGAAAAATAAGCTTTCAGCTAGCTTGTTTCAGCACAACAAGCTGAATTGGACCCTTTGTCTCTGCTGCGAGGTCATCATGGGGCTCTTAAATGTCCTCCTGTCATGGCTCATCCAGCAACTCATGGATGCCGCGGTAGGCAGCCCAACGGCCCTGCCCCTCCCCTTGCTCTCCTGGCTGACTTTGGGGCTCGTAGCTTTGGTAGTTATCACCTTGAGCCTCAGGCGGCACGTTTTGCCCAACTTCCTGCAGCGGGCCATGATCCAATACAAAAATCGGGTCTACCAAGACCTGACCCAGAAAAACCTGGCCTCTTTTGCGCGGGAGGATACTTCCCTCTACTTGTCGGCCTTATCCAATGATGTTGCCAGCATCGAGCAAAATTATCTAGAGAGAAGTTTTGTCCTAGTCTCACACGCCCTAGTCTTTTGCACAAGCCTAGCCCTCATGCTCTACTACAATCCCCTCATGACCCTGACAGCGATTGGGCTTTTGTCGCTGCCAATCCTGGCAGCTCTCTTGAGCGGGAGCAAGGTGGCCCAGTGGGAAAAGGCCAGTTCTGACCAGAATGCCGCCTTTATTGCCCAACTCAAGGATAGCCTGAGTGGTTTTTCAGTTATCAAGGCTTTCCAGGCGGAAGAAGCCCTATTCCAACAATTTGCTGAGAGCAACCAGGAACTAGAAGGCACTAAACGTGCCAAGCGGCGGGCGGAAGCCTGGGTCCAGATGATCAGCATTACGGCAGGGATCAGCGCCCAGATGGGGGTCTTCCTGATCGGTGCCCTGATCATTCATAGCCAGTCCGCCCTCACCGTAGGCATGCTCATGGCTTTCGTTAATTTAACAGGGATCCTCTTGCGGTCGATCCAAGAGCTGCCAGATCTCTGGGCCAAGCGCCAGGCAGCAGCTAGCCTTATGCACAAGATGGAAAACATCCTCAAAGAAAATGTTGAGGATGAAGGCCAGGTGGTAGATAAAGTCCTGCAGGATAGTTTGGATATTCGTCAACTGCATTACGCTTATGACCAAGGAGACGAGGAAGATGAGGTCCTGCGCGGCCTCGATTTAAAGGTGGCTGCCGGTGAGTGCGTAGCCTTGGTAGGGGCATCTGGAAGTGGTAAGTCCACGCTTTTCCAGCTCCTCATGGGGGCAGACCGCAATTATCGGGGGGAGATCTTCTATGATCAGCAAGAATTGCGGAGTATCAGCACCCACTCCCTGTACGACTTGCTGACCTTAATTCAACAAAATGTCTTTATTTTTAATGCTAGCATCAGGGACAACATCACCCTCTATAGAGACTTTCCTCAAGACGAAGTGAACCAGGCCATCCAGGCCGCGGGCTTGGACCAGCTCATTGCCTCCAAGGGACAAGGGTATCTCTGCGGCGAAAACGGCGTCCAACTATCTGGTGGTGAGCGTCAGCGGATTGCCATCGCCCGCAGCCTCCTGCATAAAAACTCCATCCTCCTGGTAGATGAAGCTACCTCGGCCTTAGATGCGGAAACCTCCGCCAAAATTACCCGGTCGATCCTCGACCTAGAGGATCTCACAAGGCTGGTCATCACCCACCGCTTGGAGGCCTCCCTGCTCAGCGCTTATGACCGCATTGTCGTGCTGAAAAATGGTAGGGTTGCAGAAGAAGGGACCTTTGACCAGCTGATGGCCAGAAAGGACTACTTCTACTCCCTCTACACAGTGGCCCAATAAGGGCAAAGCTAGCCCGTTCGAGCCTGTAAACTACAAAGCTTGAGTCTCCTCCAAGACTTTCATCTAAGCAAAAAGCTGGACTTAAAAGGGCTGCGCCGGATTTCCTTCCGGCGCAGCCCCGTATATGGCCAAATAGTAGGCCGCAAAATTTAGCTAGGCTTATTCACCTGTGACAAACACAATTGGAGTAGCGCCCGTCATCGCATCTTCAGCAATAAGCTCAATTTTGACGGTCTCAAAATGTAAAGTCTCATACTTGGCAGTATAGCCAGACTCTGTGGTGAATTCCAAGGTGCTCTCGTAGCCTTCTGTTTTATCTGCAGGTAATTCTACTGTGCTGTCAACACTATCACCATCGGCTAAACCCTTGTCTGCTAAGTTAGCGCCCTTATCCTTAGCGCCATTCTCATAGTGATAGAGCTCAGTAATTTTTTCGCCAGTCTTGTTGATGAGGGTATAAACACCAGTTTCCATGGCGTCAGCCTTTTTGTCATCTTGCTTTTCTTCGGCTGTAGTGGCCTCTTCTTTAGCCTCATCTTTCTTGGCTTCTGCACTGGTTGCCTCTACTTTGCTATCTTCTTTAGTAGCTTTGCTAGTGTCGTCCTTAGCAGGTGCGCCACAAGCGGCTAGAGATACGATCAGTACAGCAACGAGGCTCAGTAATAATCCTTTTTTCATGCTTAAAACTCTCCTTAAATACGTAAAATACAATTAACATGAAATACTATCAATCGGGATTCATACCTTTTAATAGCAACTGTCGAGAGAATGATAGCAAGTTAAGAAGGGCCAATTGTTAACAAAGGAAACTCACAGACTATAAATCCCTTGCTCCCTCTCTTCCGCAGGGCACTTAATCTTAAATTTAAACAAAGGCTTAACCAGCAGTCTTGGACACTTGTGTACAAGATTGCTGTAAATGGCTGGTCAAGACGGTCTAAAATTTCGCTTTTCCTAGAATTCTTACAGATTCTCCGTGAACGGCTGAGTCTATCGCGCAAACTGGATTAGAGTCCTTGCTCCTGGCTCTGTAGCATCGTGTTAATATACTCTATCAGCATCTTTACGGCTGGAGCATTTTTGCCCCCGCGCGGAATGATCACATCTGCGTATTTTTTACTAGGCGCTACAAATTCCTCATGCATGGGCTTGACCGTCGTAATGTACTGATTGAGCACACTTTCCAGACTCCGGCCTCTTTCCTGGGTATCTCGGACGATGCGGCGCAGCAGCCTTTCATCTGCATCTGTATCCACAAAGACCTTCAAATCAAAAAGGTCACGCAAGTCTGCATTTTCCAAAATGAGGATCCCTTCCACCAGAATGACCGGCTTGGACTCAATCCTCAGTGTCTCCTTTTTTCTGGTGTGGAGGGTAAAATCATAAATGGGCACATCTACTGCATGGCCTTGCTTCAAGGCAATTAAATCCTCAATTAGCTTGGAAGTCTCAAAAGACTGGGGGTGGTCATAATTCAATTTAGCCCGCTCTTCCAGGCTCAGGTCATCATGGGTCCAGTAATAATAATCATGGCTGATCAGGGTAATATCATCCTGAAAAATATCTCTCAGCTTCTTGATGATCGTCGTTTTGCCGGAGGCACTGCCACCAGCAATGCCCACCAAATAGGGTACAGTATTCATACACCACCTCTTTATCCAGACAAGCTGCTTTGCCTTCATTCTAACGCAAATTTAACCATTTGAAGTCCGTTCTCCTAACCTCATCAAGCTTAGGACTTATCTCTAATTTAAGCATAAAAAGAGGGTATCTCCATTCACAGCTGTGAAAGAGATACCCTCTTTTAAGATCTAGAGTCATGGCCTATCCTTCAGGGCCATTAGCCCAATAGACCCTATCTCTAGTCTAAAGGACTCGCTTCAGACGCTAGGTCCACCAGCCCTATTCACCTTTGGGAGCCAGCCATACGGAGGTTAACTCATACTCTGAAGAGGTCTTGCGGGCCTCTGTCGAGGGGTGACCCTTGATGTAGTCTTTGAGGAAGCCGGTATAACCGAAGTTGCGGAAGAAAACCATGGGCAGGTCTTCCTGCAGGTAGCTCTGTACTTCCTTATAAAGTTCAGCACGTTTTTCAGGGTCAGTTTCCTTGAGGCCATCAGCCAGAAGTTTATCAACCTCTTCCCGGCTATAATGTCCGTAGTTCATGCCGCCATCAGTACCGAATTTTGCGTCGATAGCAGAGACATCAGGACCAATATAGCCGCCCAGGAGGGTCATTTCAAAGTCGAAATCGTCGAGGATCTTCGCGTCGTAGGTGGGGTCATCCATAGAGTTATGCTCAAGTTTGATTCCACATTTTTCCAATTGGGCCTTGAGTACAGGCACAAAGTTATCCCAGCCAGGATAGGTGTCGACGGTCACGGTGAAGTAGAAGCCGTCTTCATCTTTTTCATAGCCGGCTTCTTCAATCAATTCCATGGCCTTTTCAGGATTATGTTCAGGCATAGTCGCGTCTTCATTGATGGCCCAGGCAAATTGGTAGGGGATAAAATACTTAGCAACTGTACCTTCATCCTTGTAAACACGGGTTAAGAGGTCTTGGGCATCAATGGCGTAAGCAATCGCTTGACGCAGGCGGACATCGGTAAAAATGCCTTCTTCCATGTTAAAGAGGATACCTGCCATGTTGGGGAAATCCATAGGGAAGTTAATGACACCCTCCATTTCCTTGACGGTATCCATTTCTGCAGCAGGCACGCCTAGGCGGTTGTCGTCGACTTCGCCAGCTAGCCAGGCTTGGTGGGCAGCCATCTGGTCAGGGATGACCCGGAAGATTACCTTATCCAGGTGGGCTTTTTCACCGAAAAATTCATCATTGCGCTCTATGGTAATGCTTTCGCCTGCGACCTGTTCTACAAACTTGAAGGGACCTGTACCAATGGGGTTCTGGTTGGTGGGATTCTCCAGCACATCGCCCTCTTCATAAAGGTGCTTGGGCATGATATAGGTGCCCATCCAGGCCAAGCGGCCCAGGATAGAGACATCAGGTTCTGCTAAAACGAGTTCTACCGTGTTTTCGTCTGGGGCATTAATAGCTTCGAGTTTAGACAGGAAGCCCGAGGCAAAGCCCTTCACTTCGATCGCTTTCTGGAAGGTAAAGACAACGTCCTCTGCACTAAAATCTACACCGTCGTGCCATTTGACGCCCTCATGCAGGTGGAAGGTCAAGGTTTTACCGTCCTCGGAAAATTCCCAGGATTCTGCGAGGTCAGGTACAACCTCGTTATCGACGTTGAGCTTCACCAGCTTGTTCATGATATTTTGTACGACAATGTAACCCTCATTAGGGTTGCCAAAGCTGGGGATGTAGGCTCCGGGTTCGCTGGGGATTGCCACTATAAAAGTGCCTCCGTCCACAGGTTCTGATTCTTCTTCAGCAAAGACGGCCGTGCCGGCTACACCCAGGATAAGGATGAGGGTCAGGAATAGGCTCGTTAGTTTTTGAAGCATGTGTTTCATTGACTATTTCTCCATTCGTATTTTTTATAATTAACCAGTTCGCACTCTGCTGCACTGGAGAATTATCACTTATTAATGCAGGCCTCCACTCATACTTTGCCTGTCATTGAGCGTTGACGCTGAGACCGCTTGAGTCCCTGGCAATTGTCTAGGAGTAAACGGGTATAGGGATCTTGGGGGCCTGCGAGAATTTCTTCGGTAGAACCTGCCTCTACAATATGCCCGGCTTGCATGACCATGAGGCGGTCAGAAATATAAGCGGTTGTCGCCAGGTCATGACTGATAAAAATCAAGGCCATATGGCTTGCCGCCTTGAGGTCCAAGAGCATATTGATCACTTCTGCCCGCACAGATACGTCCAAGTTGGTGACCGGTTCATCGGCAATCAAAAGGCGGGGGCTCAAGAGCATGGCCCTCAAGATCGCAATACGCTGGAGCTGTCCGCCAGATAATTCATAAGGATAACGGCGGATAAAGTCCTCTGCCGGAAGGAGACCGGCTTGTTCCAGGGCTTCCATAGCGCGGGCCAAGCCCTCTACTTTAGACTTCACTAAGCCGTGGAGTTGGAGGGGACGTAGCAAGATATCACCAATGGTCAACCGTCGGTCGAAGACATCATAGGGGTTCTGGAAGACCGTCTGGACGCGTCGATAATAGGCCAAGCGGTCCTGGCGTAAAAGTTCTTGGTTGGACTTGCCCTCTAGCAGGATTTCCCCCTTGTCCGCCTGTTCTAGGCCAAGTAGGAGCCTAGCTAAGGTAGACTTCCCGCAGCCAGATTCTCCAATTAAGCCCAGGCTCTCCCCTGGTCTCAGCTGGAAGCTAACCCCGTCTACGGCCTTAATGACCTTTTGCCGGCCCCCGTAAAAGTATTTGACCAGGTGGTTGACCTCGAGCAAGGGCCTATCTGCGTAATTACTCATCCTGGGACCTCCGGGGGAAATGACAGGCGACATAATGCCCTGGGTCTACCAGGCAGCCAGCTGACGTTTGCGGGTCTTGTGCGATGGGAGTCAGAAGCGGTTTTTCCTGATAGCAAAGCGTTTGCGCATGGGGGCAGCGGTCGGCAAAGGGGCAGGCGTGGCCTTCCTCTCTCAAGTCAGGCAGGCTACCCGGAATACCTTGCAGCCGCTGTCCCCGTTGGTTAAGGTCGGGGAATGATGACAAGAGACCCTCTGTATAGGGATGGCAGGGGTGATCAAAAACCTGGTCTACCGGCCCCTGCTCTAAGAGACAACCCGCATACATAACCAAGACCTCTTGGCAGGAGCTAGCGACTACAGAAACATCGTGGGTAATCATGATCCGCGTCAGAGGTACCTTCGGCTCAATAGCCAGGAGTTCTTCCAAAATCTGCTTTTCCGTAAGCACATCAAGGGCGGTCGTTGCTTCATCCATAATCAGGAGGTCCGGCTCCAGCATGAGGCTTAAGGCGATATTAACCCTTTGCATCATGCCGCCAGATAACTCATGGGGGTAAGCTCGGTACACCCAGTCATCGAGATTAACCAAGTCAAACAAGTCTTTGGCCCTAGCCGCTACCTCACGTTTAGAGGCGCGCGGCCGGTGGGCCAGGTAAATATCCTCAAAGCTACTTGATACCCGGTGGACAGGACTAAAGCTGTTCATAGAGGCTTGGAATACAACGGCTAGCTTGGTCCAACGTAGCTGGCGTAGGCTCTCTTCTGGCAGTTCAAGCAGGTTGTCGCCTTCAAAGAAAATCTCCCCCTCGACCTGTGCGCTGGCCGGCAGCAAGCCAAGAATCGCCATAGCAAGAGTTGTTTTTCCCGAACCTGATTCTCCCACAATTCCGTAGGACTTACCCGCTTCCAAGTGCAGGTTAAGGTCCCTGAGGGCCCAAACTGGCCGATCTTCTGTCTGGTAATACAAATTAAGCTTATTGATGTTAAGCATTAGCGTCCTCCGGCCTGAGGTTGCAGGATTTGGTTAAGGCCTTCGGCTAAGAGGTGGAAGGCAAACATGGTGATGACAATAGCCAGACCGCCAAAAGCCGCGACCCACCAGCCTCGCCCCATGTAGGCCTTGCCCAGGTAGATAATCTGGCCCCAGCTCATGACATTGGGATCCCCTAAACCCAAAAAGGAGAGGCTGGCCTCAAAGAGGATCGCCGAGGAGATAGATTGGGAGACATTAGCCAGGACGGGGAAGATGCCGTGAGGAACGATATAGCGAAAGAGAACTGCGCGATCATTTTCACCCAGGACCTTACCGGCTTTGACAAAGGTCCTTTCCTTGAGGGACTTGGTCTGGGCATTCATAATCTTGGCGGTCCCCATCCAGGAGGTTAGGCCTATGACCAAGGTCACCTTTCCCATGCTAGAGCCAAAGATAGCCACCACCATGATAATCAGGAAAAAAGTAGGCAGCATCAAGAAAATATTAATCAGTTCATTGAGAAAACGGTCCAGCTTTCCCCCATAGTAGCCAGCCACAGCGCCCAAACTGGTGCCAATAAACATGGAAATTAAGGCGGCAACGATACCCACCAAGAGTGACGTGCGGGCCCCATAAAGAACCATGGTAAAAATATCGCGGCCAATATCGTCTGTGCCAAACCAGTGGCCCGGGCTGGGAGGGACTAATAATGCGTCCGTCATCTCATTCACCCCGTAGGGGGCCAGGTGGGGACCAAAGACCGCAATAAAGGCTAAGAAGGTTAGAATAGCTAGACTGACCTTAAAGGGTCTGGGCAAGCGCAACTCTTTTCTGCGCTTGCCTTGGGCGAGGACTTGCTCTGCTCTAGCTAAATAAGCGTCCATAAGTCCTCCTAGCTTAAGTGGATCCGGGGATCCACAAGGGCATAAATAACATCTGACAAAATCATGAAGAAGGTCACAGAAATGGAGAGCATGAGGTAGATTCCAGACAGGACAGCATAGTCCCGCTTGGTGACCGCATCAATGATGACCCGGCCCATGCCTGGCCAGGCAAAGACAATTTCAATCATGGCTGCACCGGCCAGCACAAAAGACAAAGACAGGCTAAAGGCGGTAATAACAGGAATGATCGCGTTGCGCAACACATATTTATGGTAAATTCTATTTTCCAAGACGCCCCCCGCCCGCAGGGTCTTGATAAAGTCTTCATTGAGAATGGAGCGGACAGAGGCCCGGGACACACGGAAATAATAGGGGATTTGGATGATTACCAGAACACTTACCGGTAGGAACATGTGGTGGACCAGGTCCCCTACGCGGGCCATGCCTGTGTAAGTTTCCCTAAAACTGTACATGCCACCGGTGGGGAACCAACCCAGCCTAACCGCGAAAAAGATAATGAACATCATAGACAGCCAAAAGCTAGGGATCGCATCAATGACATAGGAAATATTACATAAAATCCGGTCCAGCCGGCTACCTGCGCGTTTACCCGCGAACAGGCCCAGAAAAGTCCCCAGGAGGGTTGAAATAATCATCGCAGTCAGTGAAAGAATAAGTGTGGGGAGAATCCGCTCCCGAATGATCTCGGTAACTGGCCGGTTGTTCACAATAGACCGGCCAAAATCCCCCTGTAATAGTCCCCGTACATAAGACACAAATTGGATATGGTGGGGCTGGTCTAAGCCATAATATTCAGTCAAATAAGCGATTTGTTCCGGGTTGGGACTCTCTTTACCAGCCAAGACCCGAATAGGATTGCCGGGGGCCACCCTGGTAAGAAAAAAGGTCAGGGTAAAGGCAATCAAAATAGTAATTAAGCCAATCACCAGCCTCTTCAGCAGGTATTTCAGCATGAGGGGGGCCTCCCAACTAAGCACCGGCGCAAATCACTTACTGACGATAGCCTATTCAGAATAGAGCTTTCGAATATTTTGGACAATCGAAATCAGGAAAAACGATAATAAGGGCCTAATCATCAGGCTGGCTGTTTGCCGTTTCTTCGCTAGTTTCCTCGCTCGCTTCTGGGGACTGGCCGATAATGGGATAAATGACCGGTGGGGCAGCAGGAAAATCTACAGGGGAATTCAGTCTATAGTGGCCAGAAGATAGGGCTTTCAGCACTTGATCAAGCAAAAGGCTATCGTAGATTTCAGCCGCCGGCGGCAGAGGGTGGAAGGCATCTTCATAAAAATAATCTGCCCGCCCCTTTACCGCGCCGTACCAGTCCACCACATAGACATTGTCATATTTTTCGGCAGCCTGGGCTAGCAATTGATTATTGGAGGGTTCCCACACGAAGGGGACTACAGTATTAACGAAGAGGAGGGGTCGGCCAGCTGCCAAATTGACATAAGCGTCTATAACCGTCTCTTCCACCCAACCGTTAGAGGACAGGGCGACTACTAGGAGGTCTGCCCTGGCCCCCGACTGGTCCAGAGCCTCAATTAGGGGCAGGCCCTCTGGAAATTTGCGGGCAGCAGCGGCATCCACATACATACGGGGCATGTAGGTGCGGAGGCTGGGTAGGGCCAAGGCCGTAACAGAGTCTCCTATCATGACTAAATTGAGATCAGCGAGCGTTTGAACAGCGGACTCTGCATAGCCAAAGGGGTTGGCCAAGCTAGCCCAGGCCGCAGATTGATCCAGGAAGTCAGAGGGAGGCTGGAAATTGACTTGAGGCTTGAAACCTGCTGGTAGCGTGGGGCCAAAGCTCTCCTGAGGCACTTGGGGAAGTGTGTTGTCTGATCCTATCTCATCGCTAACCCCAGGGGCCGAAGACTGCTGTATGGGGGGCGAGTCTGACTTCCGCGCTGCTGCCAGGCTTTCTTGAATGGCAACATTTGCACGAATGGCATCCTCCAACGCCTCTTGTTCCAATTTTGCTGGACCTGCTTCTACAGGCAAAGGAAGCAGGTAGAGGTAGATAAGGAGGAGGGCTAACAAGCTTGTAAACGCACACTTGAGATCAAAGGGAAGTGTGTCGTAGCGCCGGAAAAGTTGATAAGTGAGCTCAGACAAGGCCCAAACTAAGATAAGCTGGATGCAGAGGCGGGGGAAGAAGGTCAGGCGAGAAAAACGCAAGGCCACGTCCAAGAGTACCATGAGGGCATATTGCCAGAGATAGATAGGATAAGACCGCTCCGCTAGATAGCGCCAAGGCTTCATCTCCATAAAGGCAAAGCCAGGCACAGGCTTTGCCCCACCTAGAGAGATATAGAGGCAGGCCAATAAGCTGTAGAGGTAGAAGCCCCCCTTGTAGAGAAAAACCGATTGATAGTCCCAGATAAAATAGGAAAGCAAAAGCAGGAGAAAGGAAAGCCAGACTAGCGTAATTCGCCAGGCCAAGGAAAGGCCAGAATATGGTCTAGTCTGCGATTGTCTACCAGCCCTACCCACCTTCCGAGATGACGTCACGAGACAAATCCCTGCTCCATTTAGGAAGGCTTGGGCTCGCATGAAGCTATTGTAATAATAGGGCGTGGGATCGCCACCCGCCTGATAGGCACCAGCCATATAGGCCGCAGAAAAGAGACCTAGGACCAGCAAGACCCCGCCGCTGAATGTACGACCGTAAGGGCGAAGCTGGCCAGGCAGTTTTTTCACAATTTTTACTAGCAGCATGTAGAGCAAGGGAAAGGCTAAATAATACTGCCACTCCAAAGACAGGGCCCATAGATGCGTTAAGGGATCAAAGAAGCCTGACCGGTCGAAATAGGACCTTTCTCGCCAGATCTCGGCAATATTGTGCCAGCCAAGGGCAGCAGAAGGCAAAGAGACTTGATAATAAGCAAAGGCAGTGGCCAGGACTAGGGCTGAAAAAACACCCACCAAGACCAGCATGAAAAGTAAGGGGGGCCAGAGTTTCATCAGCTTGCGGCCATAATAGGGCAAAAGCTTAAAGGACGGTTGCCGAAGAAAAGAGCGAGTCGTATAGTAGCCTGCTAGGGTTAAAAAAATCACCACACCCAAAAAACCTCCGGGCACAAAATCTGGCCGGATGTGGAAGGCAGCGACTCCTAACAGAGCCAAGACCCGCAAGCCGTCTGAGCCTGTATGTCTGGAGGAGGCGGAAGGCCGTCTAGAGGGCCTAGCTGGCCCGGGGATTTCCCTGAGGAAAGGTCCTACTGTTTTCTGCGACATAGGCTTATTTTAGCATGTGAAGGGTTAGGCACAATGAACATTCATAAAAGCGATAAACAAGCCAAGATCAAGCATTTCAGCAGGCAGGAAAAGAAATTTGTATGGTAAAAAGCTTATCGCCCTCAACATGTCCTTGAATTTCTCCACCCATCAGGTCAACGAGACTTTGGGCAATGGAGAGTCCGAGGCCTGTGGAGTTCTCCGTTCTGGCTTGGTCCGCCTTATAAAACTTTTCAAAGAGTTGTTTAGCATCTGGCCTACTCCCCTCCGCCAAGCCATTACTGAGTTCGAGGTAATTGTATAGCGGCCCGGCTTTGCTTTGCTGCCCCATTCTAACCCTTAAATCTCCTGCACCATGGTGGAGTACATTTTTGAGTATATTTTGGATGACCCTGGCCAGGGCATTGGGATCCGCTGTAATCGCTAAAGGCTCTTCAGGCAAATCGAGCTGCGGCTCCAACCCTTGCATTTTAAAATCCTCATAGTAGGCAAAAAGCTCATGGAGGAAAAATTCTTTGAAGTCCAAGGGTTCCAACGTCAGGGGATAATCCTCTTGGTTGAGCTTGGCGTAGGTAAAAAGGTCCTCCAAATTATGCGAAAGGCTGGTCAGCCTCTCCTCCATGATTTTCAAATAATAAGTTTTTTTATCAGGCTCATCCGTTTTAGCCAAGAGCTGAAGGTAACCACTCAAGGAAGTTAGAGGCGTCCTGATGTCGTGAGATAGGCCCACCAAGACCTCTTGTGAGCGCTGCTTCTGCTCCAGCAGCTGGATCTTCCTTTCGTGGTCCTCATCAATAAATCTGTTAAGGGTTTGCACTAAATTTTGCAGGTCCTTTTGTCGTAAGGGAGAGTGGATTCGCATCCTGCTCTCCCTATGTTCCAGAAAATCCAGCTGTTTTTTTATCTCTCTAAGCTGTTTAAGCAGAGAGATCAGATAGGCTGCAAGTCCAAGGACTCCGCCGATTAGAATAAGCTCCAAGGCGTGCAAGAACTCTCCTCCCTCACTGTTGCTTTTGGCCTAACGAATATCCTTTTTTTGTAAGAGCCAGGAGCTCGCAACTAGGGCCAGAACTAGATATAGCAAAGCTACAATCAGTGACTGCCTCATTATAGCGCCTGACGCTCCCCAACTGGTTAAAGAAATAGATCCTGCTAGGCTGTAGCTATAGAGAGAAAAATCTTCTGGCAAGCGCAGGGTTTGATTAAGGACAGTTTGGATGAGGTCCAATATAGGTCGATAAAAGATTAGGGACCAGAGCAGATTGATGGCCATCACTGGACCTGTATTCTCAAGCCAGGTAGCGAGGAATAGACTTACGGCCAGAGTGGCGAGGTGGAGCAGAAATTGTGTGCCAAGCAGGGGTAGTAAATGTTTCCATTGTATGATTTTGAAGGTATCCGACATCCACACATTTTGCATAAGAACTTGGATCAGGCTACCAAACAAGAAGAGCAAGCAACAAAAGATAGAGGCCGCTAGAAAAGTTGCTAAGACAAAATGACTGCGCCGCCTTTGTAGACCGATAAAATTTTTGATGTAACCATGAGTGTAGGGCGCTGTAAAGAAAAGAGCTGAAAAAATAATCAGGAAAACGAGATAGCCTCTGCCACTGATCTGCTCTAGGAAAACTTCCTCTCCACTTGCTTCTAAAAGCTCGGGGCTGACAGTAAAGTTAAGAGTCATGTCGTCAGCTTGTGGCTCTTCTTCATCCTGCACCTGTTCTTGTTGGCCTCCCATTTGCATACTTTCTTGCAAGTCCCGGAAGCTGTAATCCAACATAAAGCTATAGATCATTAAAATAACAAGCATAGAAATGATGATCAGGTAGCTTGATCTTTGTCGCCAAAGTCTGCTGGCTTCCATATTTAGTAAATTAAGCATGCTCATTCTCCTCCTCACCTGCCTGGTCTGCGTTTGTGGCCATGAATTCCCGATTTAGGCTAAGGTAATATTCTTCCAGGCTTCTGCTGTGAAAATTAATTGATTCAATCGGCAGGTTTGCCTTAGCCAGGGCCAGGGCAATATCACCAGTCCGGTTAAGTCCTTCAAATATGTAAATTTTGCGAGGATCGACAACTTTATATTGCTTTAGGCCCAGGCTATCCAATACAGGTAAAGCTCTGCTGGCTTCATTTGTTACCAGCTCGATGCGATCCCGATTCTTTTCTGCCAAACTTTCGCTATCAATTTCGCCTAAGAGGCGTCCTTCTTCCAGGATACCGAAGCAATTAGCCAGTTTTTGCAGTTCGCCTAGGATGTGACTAGAAATCATAAAAGTCACATGCTCTGTGGCATTTAACTCCTGAACTAGCTGTCTTATTTCCACAATCCCTTGCGGATCTAAGCCATTCATAGGCTCATCCAGGAGCACCAGGTCTGGAGAACCTACCAGAGCCATTGCGATACCTAATCTTTGTTTCATGCCCAGGGAAAAACTCTTGACAGGTTTTTTCCCTACTTGCCCCAAACCCACTTGGTTTAAACTCTTAGTAGCAATGTTGCGGTCCTTTATCCCCAAAGCTTTGGCCCTGAGTTCGATGTGATCGCGGGCATTAAGCGTGGGATAAATACCAGGATTTTCAATCAAACTGGCTATCCTGCCGTTGGCTAGACTTAATTTAGCGCTGGCTTGCCCAAAGATAAAATAGTCCCCAGCGCTTTGCCGGGTCATACCGCAGATGATCTTTAAGAGGCTGGTTTTACCTGCTCCATTACGGCCTATCAAACCGTAAATATCACCCTGATTAATCGAAATTGAAACCTGGTCCAATGCTTTAAGTGATCCGTAAGCTTTGGTTAGATTTTTAGTCTCTAAAATCCTCGTCATGGCTCTTCCTTTCTTCGCAGGATAATTTTGCCTGAGATAACACCCTGATATCGTGGTTTACGTTAGGCCTTTGTCCTGCTAGGCAATGGTCATTATGAAGATGACTTATTCAAAGATCGCAAAGAAAGCGTAAAGAAAGTATAAAGTTGAGCCGTTTGATTTTTGAGGGCTAGTTTGCCAGGCGAAATCCCACTCCCCAAACGGTTTCAATATATTCCCGGTCTGTATATGTTTTAATTTTCTTCCTTATATTGGAGACATGCACATTGATGGTCTTGTCGCCACCTATATAATATTCATCCCAGGCCTGGTCAAAAATATCCTGCTTGCTGAAGACCCTTTGCGGATTATGGAGTAAAAGACTCAAAATTTTAAATTCAGCTCGGGTCAGTCCTAAGTCTTGGCCTGCTATCGTAGCCTGAAAATTAGCTTCATCTAGCTCCAGATCGTGGTGCCGCAGGACAGTTTTCAAGGTATGGGGAAAACGATTATTAATTAAAATATTCAGACGGGCGACCAATTCTTCCAAAGCAAAGGGCTTGGTCATATAATCATCGGCCCCTCCACGCAGCAGTTGAAGCTTAGAGTCCAAACTATCCTTAGCTGACAGAACAAGAATCGGCATATCCTGCAGATCCTTAAGTTTTTCCATGGCTTCTTCACCAGACAAGCCTGGCAACATAAGGTCCAGAACCACAGCGCTAAATGGCTCAGCCTGACCGTAAAGGAGGGCCTCTGTCCCGGAAAAAGCCTGCTTACAGGAAAAACCTGCCTGTTCAAGGGTCTCCTTGATCATATGATTAATACTGGTATCATCTTCAACAATGAGTATTTTTGCCTGCACTTTAACGACGGTCTCCCTGAATAATTGGCAAGTAGGTCCTTATTTCTTGACCAGTTTGATCTGCATGAAATCTTTACTAGTATAGGCGCTCACGCGGTTAACTGCCAGATCGAACCCACGTGTCTGGGGCACCCTTAAAAATCCATTATAAGTTAGGCGGTCCAAACCACCCGCCTTTGCTATACTACTGGCATGACGGACTGGCTTATAGGAAAATTTGTGCCCAATCACGAGGCAGTCAAGGAGCCGGAGGTCCGGCGTGCCTATGGCAAAATGGCTGGCCTGGTGGGCATTGTTTGCAACCTGCTTCTGGCTGCAGGCAAGGGTTTGGCTGGTCTAGTATCCAGTTCCGTCTCCATTACGGCAGATGCAGTGAATAACCTTTCTGATGCTTCCAGCAATATTGTCAGCCTGTTGGGTTTTAAGTTAGCGGGCAAGCCTGCAGACCCCGAGCACCCCTACGGGCACGCGCGTTACGAGTACCTGGCTGGACTTGTGGTCGCTTTTTTTATCATGCTGATTGGCTATGAGTTGGGCCGTAAAAGCATCGTGAAACTGATCGAGCCTGAACCAGTTGTGTTCTCCTGGCTCAACATGGCTATCCTGCTTGTCTCCATTCTAGTCAAGCTCTGGATGATGTTTTTCAACCACAAGGTCGGCCAGCTGATTGATTCGGAAACCCTGGTTGCAACTGCCATAGACAGCCGCAACGATGTGGTCACCACAGCTTCTGTTTTGGTCGCTGCTTTAGTTTCCCACTTTGCCAAGCTGGAATTAGATGCCTGGATGGGCCTCTTGGTTGCCCTATTCATACTCTATTCTGGCATTAACCTGATCAAAGATACCCTGAGCCCGCTCTTAGGCGAGGCCCCAGACCCTGATTTAGTCCAGCATATACACGATAAGGTGATGACTTATCCCGGTGTCTTGGGCCTGCACGACCTTATGGTCCATGACTATGGCCCAGGCCACCGTTTTGCTAGCGTGCACGTAGAAATGGCCGCTGAGCATGATGTGATCCTTAGCCATGAAATCATTGATGACATCGAACAAGATTTTCTCAAGCAGGATGGCTTGCACCTGGTCGTTCACCTGGACCCCATTGTTACGCACGACCCAGAGGTCACAGCCGCAAGGTCCTGGCTGGAGCAGGCGGTAAAAACTCTGGACCCCCGTTTAAGTGTTCACGACGTCCGCCTCGTCAAGGGCAAGCACCACAGCAATCTTATCTTTGATGTGGTCCGGCCCCCTGACCTACACTTGTCTGGAGATGAGCTTAAAGCGGAGCTTAGGAGTAGGGTTAAAACCCAACACCCCAACTACCGGAGCGTGATTACCGTAGACGAGAATTACACGCCCCTAGGCCCAGAAGAGTAAGCATAATGGCAGACACGGCAAACACATAGAAGAGTAAGCATAAATGGCAGAAACATAGTAGAAGCATGGAGGACTAACTATGTCAGCACCAGTCATTGTTCAAATCATTCACGGCATGCAGGAATATACCGGCCGTTATGAAAACTTTAGAGGCTATTTGGAAGGTAAAGGCATAAAGACAGCGGCTCAAGACCTCATGGGCCATGGGCCTGCCGCCCTGGCTAGAGGAGATCTAGGCTATTTCCCAGAAGACTGGTTCCATCTCGTCCAGGAGCAGATTGATTTCTTGGAAAAACTCAAGGCCGAGAAGCCAGATGCCAAAGTGATTGTCCTGGGCCACTCCATGGGATCTTTTGCCGCCCGGACCTTGGCCGCTGTGGCAGGGGATCTATTAGACGGACTCATTATCATGGGCACGGCGCAAATGCCAAGCTTCATCCCTAATCTGGGCTTAACCTTAGCCCATGCCATTGTCACTTTTAGAGGGAAGCGGTATCAGTCCAAATTCTTGCGCAAGCTGGCCCTGGGCAATTTTAACAAGCCTTTTGAACCCGCACAAACAGGCGTGGAATGGCTGTCCCGCGATCCGGAAATTCAGAGACGTTATTTAGCTGATCCCCTGTGCAACTTCCTGCCTACGGCCTCCATGTTCCAGGGCATTTTTCAGGGGACGGCCTATATTTGCCCCGAGAAAAACATCAATAAAATTCCCCACGACCTGCCTATTCTCTTAGTTTCCGGGGCAGAAGACCCCGTAGGCGAACAAGGCAAGGCCGTGAACCAGCTTTATGCCAAAATGGAAAAGCTGGGCTTTAGCCAGGTTGAGAAGAAGCTTTACCCTGGTATGCGGCACGAAATCCTAAATGAGATGGGCAAGGAAGAGGTTTACCAGGACATTTACCAGTGGATTACTAGTAAGATACCAGTAGATACTAGGCAGACCCACACCTGCAACTAACAAGAACTATTTTTTAGGGCAAAAACCTAGTCGTAGTTGGAGCTGATCTCCACTTCCTGGCCGTGGTAAATGGGCTGCCAGGAGACATCGGAAAAGAAGAGCGCTGCTATTTGCACGCCACCCCAGACCATTCCTAGGATGGGGAAGGCCAGAATACCTGCACTAAAAGTTTTGAGGCTACGCTTTTCTGACTTGACCAAGTAGGCCATGAGGGCCACCGTGCCCAGATAGCCCAGTACCGGACCCAGAACGTCAAAAATCAGCATGCCCGGCACAAAGAGCGGGTCTGTAAGCTTGATCAGCAAAACAATGAAATAAAAGATCGTCGCGACAAGCATGACCGGAATGCGGGCTAAGAACCAGAAGCTGTCCAAAATGCGCCAGTCTACTTTGAGTGACCTGCGCCAGAGGGCAGGGCCATACAGACGCAGGGTTTGGATGGTACCGACGGACCAGCGAAGGCGTTGACGCATCATTTGCTTAAAACCAGTAACCTGCTCATCATAAAAGACCGCTTGGCGCACATAGACCCCCTTCACTCCCCGCAGGATCATCTGCATGGTGAATTCCACGTCTTCCGTAAGGGATTGGGTATGCCAGCCCTGGTCACGGATGAGGTCTAGGTCAAAGCTAAAGCCAGTGCCGGATACGGACGTTAAGGAAAGCCCTAAGCGGCCCCGGGCCTGATGCATAAAGCGAGATTGGAAGTACCAGAAGAGGGCATTGGCTCCCGCAATGGCATTGGCGCCAGGATTGGTACTATCGCGAAAGCCCACCAGCAGCCTACTGCCAGACTGTACATGCCGGTCCATGATCTTTAGAAAATCCTTATCCACAAGATTGTCCGCATCAAAAATGACGCAGTGGTCAAATTCTTGTAGGGGGCCTTGCAAGGTTTTCTGGAAGAACCAGGAAAGCGCAAAGCCCTTTGTGGCTTTGCTGGGATCATGCCGCTCATAAACCTGGGCGCCAGCCGCCCGAGCCATGGCAGCGGTCCTATCTTGGCAGTTATCCGCAATCACAAAAACTTCGTAGAGTTCGCGCGGATAGTCTAGATTATGCAAACTATCGAGTAAGCGGACGATCACCTTTTCTTCATCACGGGCGGAAATTAAAATAGCAAAACGGGTCTTGGGGACTTGATAGCCTTGAGAAATGCTGTCCAACTTGCGGTTTTTGGGGATGCCACAGGCAATCAAAAAAACGTCATAAAAGAAAGTCAACATCATGAGGCCCATAGCAGTGCTACAGATCCATCGAATGAGCTCTAAGAAATCGCGCCAAGAATCAAACATAAAAGGCTTTTTCTCCTTGTTGACCTAAGAGGTAGTCAGACTTCGCTTCTAACTAAGCTATCGCCGCTTGGGCGGCTGTACTTGGTGTCTTAGCTTAGCTAGAACACCTGTATTATAACATATGTAAATTAAAAAGAGATTAAATTCTTGCTTCAGGCCTAGGAATCAGCATTTGAACAGATATTTACTTCTAATGGCACTTGGGGCTAGAGGATTTGCAGGGCCAAGAGGTAGGGCAACCGCATACGGTTGGCAGGCGCAGCTATGACCTCAAGAAATCATTCAGGGACCAGCTAGTGAAGTCCGGAATAAAACTCTCGGAGGCAGCACTACCCTCCTGAATATAGGCATTTTCCACTCCCAGCGCCTCCGCGTAGTCCAGCCAGGCCTCGTAATCCTCGCCAGTGATACTCGCTTGCAGTTCTGGATAGGCCTCCAGGCCTGGCATAGGAGTATATTGGCTCATCAGGCTGAGGTAGATCTGCTTCCCATAGCAGGTATAGAGATAATGGGTGATGGCCTTGGCTTCGTCCAGCAGTCCAGGCAGGAGGAGCTGGCGGCAGACCAGACCGCGCTGGAGCAAGGATTCTGCTTCTCCCTCCTCCCTCCTCTTTTGGAAGCGACACGGGCCCACCTGGCGGAACATCTCGGCAATCGCGTTTCGGGCAATATCTGCGTAACCCGGGGCCTGAGAATATTTTCGAGCGCTTTCTTCTTCCCAGTAACGAAAATCTGCCAGGTAGATATCAATAAGGCCGTCCAATTCCCGCAGGGTAGCCACAGATTCATAGCTCGATGTGTTGTATACGATTGGAATCGCTAGGCCGGCAGCCTTGGCGGTTGCTAAGGCAACTTTCAAGTGGGGGATAAAGTGCACGCCTGTCACCAAATTGATATTAGCGGCTCCCAGATCTTGCAACTTTAGCATAACCTGGATGAGGTCCTGCGTGCTGAGCACTTGCCCCACCCCCTGCTGGGAAATAGGCCGATTCTGGCAATAAACGCAGGCCAAATTGCAACCAGAGAAAAAGATGGTCCCGGAACCTCGTCTACCGGAAATGGAGGGTTCCTCCCACATATGCAAGGAAGCCCGGGCCAGCTTTAGCTGTGCGGTCATGCCACAGGCCCCGCGTTCCCCGCTAAGGCGGTTAACCCCGCAAGACTTAGGACAGATTCTGCAGGACTCATAGGCCTTTAGCGCTGACCCTTCCGGGGGAATTTTAGGAGATAAATGACTAGCGTGAGACATCTCTTGTAGCCTATACAAGTGGGGCTGGCTTAGCCAGCTGCGGAAAACGGGCCAGCCCCTAATATGCCGAGGGAATCAGGCTACTGGCTTCCCCCTGGTAAAGAAGTTGGAGCTCATGCAGGGCTCGGGTGGCGGCCAGGTAGAGTAAATGTGCATCCTCCGGGTCTTGATACCGGTCCCCGCTGGCATCGGACACCACGACTCCATCAAACTCCAGGCCCTTCGTTTGTCGAACCGGGAGAATGTAGAGGTCCATAGGGTCTTGCTCCCGGTTTGTGTCTAACTGGTCTGGCCAAGGGAAGGTCTGCCAGGCCACTTCATAGCTGCCTTCTTCCGTGGCATAGGGAGCGGGATCCTCTCCCAGCAGGTCTGCCGCCCGTGCCTGCGTCTCTTCCATATCACGACAAATCAGGGCTAATCGTCTGCCCCCCCTAGCGTAGAAGTCTGCTAAGCTCTGTCGGCAGCTATCCCGCCACGCTTCCGCCCTGACCTGCTTGAGCTGGACAGGCTGGCCGTGCCTTTCAAAGGGTACCAGGTCAGGGTCCTGGATGATCTGGCGGGCAAAATTCATGATCTCGTAACTTGACCGGTAGCTGGTCTTAAGCTCGAATACGTAGTTAGGATTGATCTGGTAAAGCTTCAGCAGATTTTCCGTATAGTCCGAAGGCAGAGGAAAGCGGATGGCCTGGCTGGGGTCACCGAAAAGGTTACTCGGGCAGGGAAAACGCTCCGCCAAAAATTCATGCTCTAAGGGCAGAAGGTCCTGACTTTCATCCACCAAAAGAAAATAGTAGGGCCTCTGTGCGGGCCGAAGGCCCAAGTAGAGGCTGAGCCTGGCCAATATAGCGAGGTCCAGACGGTCGTAGCGGCGGAAAACTTCTTTTTCATAGAGCCCTGGTAAGGCAGCCTCAAGCGCGGGAGAGGCTAAGAACTCCCTATAAAGTTTATCCAAGTCTATGGTTCCGCCTGAAGCCAGGCTGGCCTTAAGCTTGTAGCTAGCTGACAGTCCACCGCCCTTCTGGTCTTGATCCTCTGGACCCCAGGCAGCCTCTTGGTCACGGGCTTCTTGGTCCATGTAGTCATCCAGGCCTTCCTGCCAAGTTTCCGCGGAACTTTCATAGTCCTCCCCTGACCTATTGTCAAAATCCAGCTGGCCTGCCCTAGACAAGTCCCTGGCTCCCATTCCATCTTGGGGGAAACGGGTAGCCACGCTTTTGCCATAAGCTGCCAAGATTTGGGATAAAAGAGGGCTGGTGGCAAGACGAAGACGGTCTGGACTGGCTTCATCATAGCTGTAGCTGGCTAGTTTCGGGCTTAACAGTTCCACCTGGTCCTTAGCCAGGTCGACCAAGGTAGCCAGAGACAGGCTTTCCTCTCCGAGGGCCGGTAGAGCGAGGCTGACATAGTCTGCAAAGAGCTTACTGGGGCTAACAAACAGGATCCTCTTAGCCGAGAAACGCTGGCGGTAGAGCAACCAGGCTGCCCGGTGCACAGCGACGGAGCTCTTACCCGAGCCAGCAACACCCCAAACGAGGAGGGACTGGTGTTCTGGCAGACGGATGAGGGCATTTTGCCCTTTTTGCAGGCTAGCGGCGATTTCTTTTAGTTCCGGCGCGGAGGTCTGGGAGAGGATATCTCTTAAAAGGTCATCTGAGGAGCCTTGGTCAAAATCGGCAAGCTTGACCAGCTGACCCTTACGAATCGTGAGCATTTGCTTTTGCCAGAGCTGGCCCTGGATAGGGCCTTGAGGTCCAGCTATAGTTACCGGACCGGGCTCGGCATCGTAGTAGAGGCTGGCGAGAGGGCTTCGCCAGTCCACCACCAAGCTTTCCACCTGGTCGCTGTCGTAGAGGCTGCGTAAGCCAATATAGTAATCTTCTGCCTCCTCCCGGCTTTCTCCCTCATATGAAAAGCTGAGCTTGCCAAAATAGGGCCGGTCTTCCAGCCTTTTATATTCAGCAATTTGTTTTTTGAGGGCCTGGCGGCGGCCGAAGATCTGACGCAGATCTTCTTGAGCCACGGCATTATCAGCCGTGTTAGCGGAATTCTTGACATCTAGCCGGTCATCCCAAGACATGGCCTTGACCTGAACCTCCCAGTCGTCTAGACCATCTAGCTGAGCTTGAAGCCTCTTGATCTCCTGGTCCAGCCAATCCAAGATCTTGGCTAAGTGGTCAGCCTCAGCTTGAAAAATCATCTGCTCTTGGTCTTCATGCGCACAATCCATCATGATAAAATCCTTATACTTAGTCCGTTTCACGTTCACGAAAAACTATCTATTCATTATAGTCTATATGGGCCTGGTCTTGTTAGCTTCCGCCTGGCTAGGTCCTAGCTATCCCCTAATCTCCCATTAAGACGGCAAATGCTATAAAATCACGAGTATGTTCACATCTATGCTTAGAGATTTTCAGAAGGCTCACCTGCAAAAGGGCGATTGGCCCTTGCTCTTACTCTTGGCCTTTGTCAGCTTGCAGCTGGTAACCCTGTCCCTTTGGGCTAACCCGCTTATTTTCGTCCAAGCTGAAACAGTTCCTGGTCGGGCCTTGCCTGGCCAAATCATCCTCTTTAGCGTCTGTTTTCTTTTGGCCTTGGGCTTGCGGGTCAAGCGTCCCCACTTTAAGTTCTGGCCCCTGACCTCTGTCCTCATCAGCTGTTATTTGATCTGGCTTATGGTCTTGCGGGCTGATCTCAGTTTTAGCGTGGGGATTTTGGTCTGCCTTGCCTGCCTCCTCTGGACAAATCTGGGGCCCCGGGTTCTACGTCCTGGTCTGCTATCTCCCTACCCCACCAGCCATCCTTTGACAGACCCTAAGCAGGAAAACAGTTCGACATGGCCAGCCCCCTTAGACAAGCAGCCCCAGGAAATCCCGGGCTCCACCCCCAAGTGGCAACTAGCCCTCGGACTTGCCTTGCTAGGGGCCGCCCTCTTTATACACTTATTTTTCATGGGCCGGCTATCCCTCTGCCGGGTCTGGGGCCTCTCTACCCCTAGCTTTGACTTTGGTCTCTTTAATCAAATGTTCGCCTACATGAAAGAAACGGGTCTGCCCCTCACCACTCTGGAGAGGGATGGCCTCTATTCACACTTTCAGGTGCATTTTTCACCGATCTACTACCTGATCCTGCCCTTTTATGCCCTCTTCCCCAAACCGGAGACCCTGCAGCTTGCCCAACTCCTCATTGTCTGTTCCGGACTCATTCCTCTCCTGTTCCTGGGCCGGCGTTTCCAGTTGCCTTTTCTGCTACAAGCAGGTGTCGGGGCGGCCTATTTACTCCAGCCAGGCCTTATGCTGGGAAGCTTTTACGACCTACACGAGAATTGTTTTCTCGCTCCCCTCATCTGCTGGCTTTTCTGGGCTCTTTTCCAGGGTAAATTTTGGGCTAGCCTAGGCTTTGGCCTTCTGCTCCTCCTGGTAAAGGAAGATGCTGCCCTCTACCTCATTTCCGCTGGGCTCTTTGTCTTTTTCTCTCCCCTCTTGAGCCAGCAGATTTATCAGGTCTGGCCAAGGGATAAAAAGGGCTCTCCTCAAGCGGAAGCATCCGTTGACACGCAAACCGAACAAAGCCCTCCCCAGACCGGTCATCCTTTTGCGCATCAGGCCTCTTCCGGAGGGCTAGCGATTTCTGCCCCCCTGCTGGGTCTTATGCTGGTAGCCCTAGGACTCTTGGGATTTCTCTTAATCTCTTCTTTCTTGGAGCAGACTGGTGAAGGGCTAATGTCCTATCGTTTTGACGTCCTGCAACAATACGGAGGAGCAGGTCTGCTGGGTATTCTCCGCTCTATCTTCCAAAACCCAGCCCAGGCCCTGGGGATCATGTTGGCTTCGCCCAAGCTTCCTTACCTAATGACCATCGTTCTGGCTACGGGATTTTTACCCTTCCTCCAGTCGGCTCGTAGCCATTACTTGCTTTTCCTCCCCCTGATGGTGATGAACCTAGCCACAGACTACCCTTATCAATACGATATTTTCTTTCAATACAATTTTGGTAGCCACAGCTTCTTGGTCATTGCCCTCCTGCTGGCTGTGGTAGGACTGACTGGTCCAAGGCCCAGCCAAGCTAAAGCTCCCAAGCCTTGGACAAAGCGTCGCTTAGGCTTGGCCTTTGCCAGCTCCCTACTTACAGTTGCCCTTCTGGCCGGAGCCTGGCTGAGCCTGCATTACATTCAGACGCAGGATTTTTATGTCATCAAATATCAGGGCAACCCCGCATTCTACCAAGAAATCCGTCAGGCCCTGGAATCCCTGCCTCGGGATAAAGTGATAGGGGCCGAATCTTTTGCAACAACTTTTTTAGCAGACTGTCCCCAACTTTACGACTTGAAGTTTAACGAAAGCGCCTCTACAGGCCAACGGGACTTGGACCTCCTAGTTTGGGCTCCGCGCTATCCTGGAAACCAGGTCAGTGCCGACTCTGAGATAAGCCCGGTGTGGGAAAATTACCGATCCCAAGGCTATGTAGAAAGGCCGGACCTCTCAGCTAATGGGGTGATCACCGTTTTAAGCAAGCCTAACTTGGCTCCGGCAGAAAAATAAAGCCTCCGGGACGGAGGCGAGTGAAAACCTTCTGAGTGACCCAACTCTGTGGCTGAGATCTCGTGTTAACTGGCTTGGAATTGCCCTGGAATTGTCCAGGAATTGTCCTGGAATTATTCAGGAATGGTCCTCCAGGAATTGTCCAGAAATGTCCAGGTGCCAGAACGTATTAACCGAAGGAGGCCGAGGTAAAGGCATCAGGTAACACGTCTGTCAAAGATTTTTCCTCATAACTGCCGTCGGGTTTAAGGGCCAAAATAGCAAAATGCTCCGCGGCAAATTCCGCTATCACTTGCCGGCAAATGCCACAGGGCCGAGCAAATTCATTGGCATCTGTGACCACCGCTAGGGCTAAAATTTTCCGGTTGCCTGTAGAAATCGCCTTAACGATCGCAACCCGCTCCGCACAGATGGTTGCGCCAAAGCTCGCATTCTCTATATTACAGCCCGTATAAATCTGCCCATCCTGGGCCAAGACGGCCGCTCCTACCCGAAATTGGGAATAAGGGACATAGGCCAATCTCTGGGCATAGAGACAAGCTTGAATAAGTTGGTCTTTCTGTTCGCTGCTGATAGCCATTATTGATCCTTCGGTGCTTTTTTACTGGATTGATCCTTTTGTGCTTGCTTGCTGGTTGGCTTTTTCGCTTTACTGGCAGACGTTTTAGACTTGCTAGCCGGGCTTTTCTTCGTACTGCTGCTACTATCCATTTTGGCAGGCGTAACTTCTGTCTTGTTAGCACTATCAACTGCTGACTTGGTCGTAGCTAACTTAGTCGTAGCTGACTTGGTCGTAGCTGGCGTAGTCATACTAGTCTTTGTTTTCTGACTGCTTTTACTTGTGGCCTTCGCTTTAGCAGCAGTTTTTGTGGACTTCGTTGTAGCCTTCGGTTCAGCAGTTGCTTTGGACTTAGCCTCTGTTTTAGGCTTGGTTGCAGTCTTCGACTCAGCAGTTGCTTTGGATTTAGCTGCTGTTTTAGGCTTGGTTGCAGTCTTCGACTCAGCAGTTGTTTTGGACTTAGCCGCTGTTTTAGGCTTGGTTGCAGTCTTTGACTCAGCAGTTGCTTTGGACTTATCCGCTGTTTTAGGCTTGGTTGCAGTCTTTGACTCAGCAGTTACTTTTGACTTAGCCGCTGTTTTAGGCTTGGTTGCAGTCTTTGACTCACCAGTTGTTTTGGACTTAGCCGCTGTTTTAGCTTCGACAGTTTTTTTAGGCTTAGCTACTACTTTTGGCTCTGTTGCCTTTTGAGACTCAGCTACTGTTTTAGTTTTGGCAGCTTTTTTAGGCTTGCTTTCTGCTTTCGCTTCGGTAGCTTTTTTAGGCTTGGTTGTTGCTTTAGTTTTAGTCTCGACTGAAGTGCCTGCTTCCACTTTAGCATCCTCCGCTGTCTTAGCTGCCTCTATAACTTGAGCCTCATCAGCAGTTTTAGCTTCGGCTCTAACTTGAGCCTCCTCAGGAGCTTTAGCTTGGTTCACAGCTTTAGCCTCTTCAGTAACTTTATCTACCTCAGCAGTTTTAGCTTCGTCCGCAACTTTAGTCTCTTCAGGAGTTTCCTGGCCAGATTCCGCGACAAACTTGTCATAGACCTCCAAGAATTGCTGCAGCCAAGTGATACGCGCTGCATAATCTTGGGCTAAGTGCTCTAATTCACTTAGGAGGACAGGATCTTCGCAATGTTCAAAGTTAAAGGCAAAAAGCTTGCGTTCAGCTTCTTTCAAAGCAGTTAAAGTGGACATTTGCTGTTCACGCAGGCCAGAGTTTTCCACTTTTTCTTCTAAAAGATCACGCAGATTTTCGGGTTCTTCACCCCGCTCATCCGCGCCAGAAATTATATCAGCACGCACGGTACGCTCTTGGGTTAAGAGGTCCTGCCAGGCACGAAATTTTTCAGTGTAATCCTTAATCAAGGCAAATAATTCTTCAGACAAATTGCTATACCCCCTGAAATTACTAGGGCTTATTATAACATGGACCCTATATTCCTGATATGGCGGGCTGGCCAAGAAGCGTTCCTCGCTAAAGTGAAAAAGTAAGTTCCACACTAAAGGGTGGGGAGTTGCATTTAGCCTTACAGTAAATTCCGCTGAGAATTAAGTCTTACACTCCACAGGTTTTTGAGGCTTGTTAACTGTTTGGGTCGGGCTTAATGAACTGTCAGAGGTGAAAAGTTTAGGTAAAAACTAAAAATACCACAAGCCTTAAGCAACGCATCTAGCAAGACTTATGGCAACTTTTCTTTTTTACGCTTTTGGTGGGGAATTTACTTTTTCATTTTAACGGAAGCGTTCCTCCGGCTAAAAGGATGCAGAAGGAGAAGTGCAGATTGCCACTTTTAAGGCTTGCTCTATGTTATACTTTGTGCAAACAAGCAGATAAACCTGTCTGTTTGAAATATATTGTTGCCATGTGCAAGCAAAGAACACTTTGGAGGTTTTTATGAAAAAGACTTTATGCCTTGTGCTAAGCCTACTTCTTGCCTTTGCCCTACTGCCCTTTGCCGGAGTAGCCGCAGAAGAAGCCCCCCTGACTGGGGAAATTAGTGTCCAAGCCGAGGAAGGTTGGATGGATTACTACAAAGCGGCCATCGATCGCGTGTTGGAAGCCAACCCTGATGCCAAAATAAACCTGATCGAAATGGGGGCTTTTGACCATCTCGACACCATTGACAATACCGATGCGGGTAACCCCGACGTCGCAGATGTTTTTGCCATTCCTGCTGACCGGATTTATGGCCTGACAGACGCTGAAGTCTTGGGTGCCATTGATGCGGAAAAACTGGTTGAAAAAATTGGCGGCTGGAAAGATTTCGAGGCCTTTAATGAAGGCATTGGTGGCAATTTCAAGATTGAGGATGAATACTTTGCCT
Organism: Clostridiales bacterium; assembly: GCA_004556925.1. Taxonomy (GTDB): domain Bacteria; phylum Bacillota; class Clostridia; order Saccharofermentanales; family DTU023; genus SFFI01. Next base: position 17,056 of record SFFI01000010.1, on the reverse strand, counting down.
TCCCCTTTAACATTGAAACCCTGATCGTCTTCATTAACTCCGCCAATGCTGAAGCCCATGAGATTGACATTGAAAAGCCCATCGAGCTGACCGAAGTTAAGGATCCTGCCACGGTTCTCTTGCCTGCCTTTGATGCTTGGTACGGCGTAGCCCTCAGCAACTCCGCAGAAATCGAGCTGCTCGGCCGTGAAAAAGAAGAGGCTGCTGAAGATTATACCTTCTTCAGTGATCTCACCTCCGACTGGTCTGACCTGCCCGAAGAAAAACAAGCTTTCTTTACTGCTCTCTATGACTACTGGAAGCTAAATTTTGATGCCAATACAACCCTCTTTGACCCCGAAGCAGGCTGGGGCTACATTGATGATAACTTCACCAGTGGCCAAGCAGGCGTCTACCGTTTAGGCGGCCCCTGGGATACCGGCGCTATCAGCAAAAAAGCTAACGACGGTAAAGACCTGGTCATCAAACCCATTACTGATATCACCATTAACGGCAAACCCTTACTCCACTGGAAGGGCGGTTGGGGCCTGGCCATCAACTCCCGTATCGAGGGGGATGAGGAAAAAGTAGCCCTGGCAGAGGCTTTAATCGCTGAGTTGGTCAATCCTGAACACGCTGCTGAGCTCTTTAATGCTACCGGCAAAATTCTGGAAAACGTCCCGGCTGAGGATTATGAGAAATTTGAGGATCTGAAAGACATCGATAAGGACGTCATTAAAGCAGTTATCGAGTCCTATCAAGATGCGCCTGCCCGTCCCCTTTTCAATGAATGGGGCCGTGTATGGGATACCTACAAGAATGCCGTCCTCTCCTGGAACTCCGTCAAACCTGAATCTGCCGAAGCGGCTTACGCAGAACTCCAAGCCAGCTTCGTCGCCATGATGGAAACCCTGGCCGCAGAACAATAAGTCGAAAGTTCCTTAAGAATAAAGGGCTCCTCCGGGAGCCTTTTATTTTTAGCAATCTGTGAAATCTATGAGTGAGCAAGTTACGCTAACAAGTAAAGATAAAAACCAGTTGGACCAGGAAAAGCTGCTGTCACTCCTGATCCCTTCAGCAGTTCTCATTTTGCTTTATGCCCTAGAGGTCCTCATGATGGTTAAGGATGCCGGATTGTTTGCAGAATGGCAGGCAGCCTACCCTGATTTGGATTTCTCCACCTACCTCAATGCGCATATCTTCTACTTTTTGGCTAAAATCCTCTATCCCGTCGTCTTGTGTCTGTATACAGCTCTGACGATTAAGCGTTATGGCACTCCGCGTTACTTTCGCATGGTCTGGCTGCTGTTAGGGATTGCCGCCCTGGTCAAGCAGGCCATAGAGGCTAATTTCTCCTCACTCTTCTACTACCTCTCTTTACTCTGTTACCTGGTGCTTCTCTGGCAGCTGGCCAGAATACCGCAGAGAGAGGAAAAGTATTACCTGAAAAAACAGCAGGAGGCTCATTCATGAAGTATTACCCGGTTCAAGTGGCAGACGATATTGGCAACCTCCACCCTCGCAAGCACCTGGCCTTGGCAGAATTAGCCGACTTGGGGCTTCAGCTGGAAGGTGCACGTCCTGACCAAAAGGCAGGGCTTAAAGCCAGTCTAGCCAGCAAACAGCGCCAGTTGGCACAGCATCCTTACAGCCAAAAACTCAAGGCCTTTGAGCAAAAAGCCCAGGCCTTCGAGGCTGACCTGAAGGACAAGCAAAGCCAATGGCAGAATAATTCTCCTTATAAAGACAAACGCGTGGCTAAGCTGGATGCTGAACTCAAGGCTGCCGAAGAGCGGTCCGCTTTCTACCAGGCCTACCAAGAGCTCAGCTATGATGCTGAGTTAGCCTATCTCATCAGCCAGCGCCAACAGCTCCACCTACCTGGGATTATCCAGCAACAGCTAGACTTAGAAAAAAGCCTAGCAGAAAAAGAGGCCCTCAAGGCGGAGGCGGAAAAGCAAGACCGGGGAGCCGTAAAAGCCGATATTGCTGCTTATCGAAAACAGCGGCAAGAGGTCTACCAAAATAAGCTTGCTGACCTCAAGGCCAAGGAGCGGCAGGGGCAAATTTCCTCAAAGGCTCTAGCCTCCGAACGGAAGATGGAAAAACTGGCCCTAAAAGAAGATCTTGCCTTAAAAGAACTGGAGGATCCCGTTAAGGGCTTGGAAGAACAAATAAGGTCCATCAAGCACAGCCTTAAGGTGGGGATCAAGGAAAAATACCGGGTCATGCAGGCTGATATTTCTGATCTCCGCCGCCGCACCCCGGTGGAAGTAACGGCCAAGCACCCGCGGAAATTTCTCTTAAATCTAGTCTTGCCCGGTTTAGCTCAACTGGCCAACAAGCAATATATCAAGGCAATTTTATTTTTCTTGGGGTCCCTCTTTATCGGCTTTGCCGCTATCCCCTATGCCCTAGGTTACGGTAACTATCAGGGGCAGGGCGTGGCAGGACTGATTAGCCTGGCCCAAGGCGGCCGTCGGGTGGACCGGTCCATTATCTTCATGATTGAAGGTATTATGGCCATCTTCCTCTTAATCCTGGCCCTGGCTATTTATTACTTTGCCATACGTGACGCCTACCGGGTGGAGAAAAAACGTATCAAGGGCATCCGGCCCCACAATTGGTTTGAGACTAAAGAAAGCCTGGAAAGCCACGGTTTCCCCTACATTGTCTCTACCCCCGCCCTTTTGGTGATTATTTTTATTGTGCTCGTGCCGGTAGTAACCACCATCCTCTTATCCTTTACCAGCATGGACCCCAAACACCAGTCCAAATTTGCCTGGAATGGCCTGGCTAATTACAAGGTCATAGCCCTAGGGCAAGGCGTTGCTGGAAAAGCTTTCTGGCATATCCTTTCCTGGACCATAGTCTGGACCCTAGCGGCAACTACTCTGGCCATCTTAATCGGCTTTATCCTGGCCCTCCTGGTTAACCAGGACCGCATTCGCGGCAAGAAACTCTGGCGGACAATTTACCTCCTGCCCTGGGCAGTTCCCGCCTTTATCACCATCATGTTCTTTTCTGTCATGCTGGCCCCCAACGGCATATTAACCGAACTGATTTCTGGCCTAGCAGGGTATGTGGTGAACGTCAAAAATGATACGACTTTGACCCGGATAGCCTTGGTCCTGCTCCAGGGCTGGCTGGGGTCTTCCTATATTTTCCTCTTGTGTACCGGCATCTTGCAGTCCATTCCTCAGGACTTGTACGAGGCCGCAGAAATTGATGGTGCAGGATCCTGGAAGCGGGTGCAGCATATTACCATTCCCCTCCTGCTCTACCAAATTGCCCCCCTTCTGGTGACCCAGTACACCTTCAACTTTAACAACTATTCCATCATTGCCCTCTTTAATAACGGGGGACCTTTTGTGCCTAGCAAATATGGCAACCTGGCTGGATCCTCGGATATATTGATTTCTTATATATTCAAATTAACTATTGAGAACCAATACCAGGCCTTAGGTGCGGCCATCACGATTCTGATCTCTTTGGTCCTCATGTTTGTTTCCTTCCTTGGCTTCCGCAAGACCAAGGCCTTTAACGATTAGGGAGCTGCCTTATGTCTATCATCAAGCACAAAAAATCCTCAGACCTCTATCTGTCCGACAAGCCTCCCCTCACCAGCCTGGGGAAAGTTTTCCTGGCCCTGTCCTATGTGATTCTGATTGCCTGGGCTTTTGCTATTATCTGGCCCTTAGCCCAGATGGTCCTATCCAGCTTTAACGGCAACCAAGGGAAGGCTATCTCTATGGCGGGGACCTATGTTTTCTCCCTGGATAACTTCCGCTATCTCTTTGAGGAAACCTACTTTTTCTCTTGGGTAAAAAATACCATTATCATTGCCCTGGCTTCAGCCCTGGTCACCCTCTTGATTGTCTCCTTTACTGGCTATGCCTACTCCCGCTACCGTTTCTCCGGGCGCAAGGCCTCCCTTATGACCATTATGCTGATCCAGTCTATTCCCACCTTTGCAGGGATTACGGCCTATTACACCATGCATAATATCTTTTCTTCGGTCTTGCCCTTCTTTTCTCGGGAAGCTTTGCTGGTCTTAATTTACGCCGGCGGCGGTATTGCTTCTAACACTTTGATCTTGAAGAACTACATTGACTCCGTCTCCACGGAGCTCGACGACGCCGCCCGTATCGACGGCTGTTCTAATATGCAGGTCTACCGCCTGATTATCATGCCCATCGCCCGGCCCATGCTGGCCATCATTGGCCTCTGGTCCTTCATAGGACCTTTTATGGACTACATGCTGCCCAAGATTCTTTTGACTAACCCCCAGTCCTATACCCTGGCGACTGGGCTATTTACTCTCATTAACGATGTCAGAACCATGAACCAGCCAGCCTTTGCTGCTGGAGGCCTCCTAACGGCCATCCCCATTATTATCCTCTTCATCAGCCTGCAAGGTCAGCTGGTTTCCGGCTTGGCCCAAGGCTCAGTTAAGGGCTAAGCAAGCATTTTAAAGCAAGCTAGGTAAACGACATAAAGATTAACAAGGAGCAATCACATGGATGTGCGTTTGAAAAATATTGGTAAAAAGTACGAAGGCAGAGAAGAATTCACTATCCGCCACATTAATCTGGACATTCACAGCCAGGAATTCTGCGCCATTTTAGGTCCGTCAGGCTGTGGCAAGTCTACCCTTTTACGGATGATCGCCGGGCTCAACTCTATCACAGAAGGAGAACTAGTCTTTGGGGACAAGCTCATGAACAAGGTTGCAGCCAAGGATCGGGATATCGCCATGGTTTTCCAATCCTACGCCCTCTACCCCCATATGACGGTCTATGACAATATGGCCTTCTCGCTTAAAATGCGTAAAGAATCCAAGGAGGTCATCCACCAGAGGGTTTTAGAAGCAGCTAAGCTTCTGCAAATTGAAGAGTACCTCTACTCCCGTCCTTCAGATATTTCCGGAGGACAAAGGCAGCGGGTTGCCCTGGGACGGGCCATGGTCCGTAAGCCCTCAGTCTTTCTCATGGATGAACCCCTCTCCAATTTGGATGCCAAGTTACGGGAACACATGCGGGTGGAATTAGTCCGTCTACACAAACGTCTAGGCACCACAACCATTTATGTCACCCATGATCAAACGGAAGCCATGACCATGGCGGATCAGATTGTCCTCTTAAACAAGGGCATTATTCAGCAGGCTGGAGCCCCTTCTGAGCTATACCACCGGCCAGCCAATGTATTTGTCGCAGGCTTTATTGGTACCCCCGCAATGAACCTCATCCCTGGCAAGATCGTGCAGGGCCAGTACATCAGTGATAATCAGCTGATTAAACTCCACCCCTCTCCAGACGATGCCCAAAAACTCAAAGCGCACGAGGGTGAGGAGGTGCTGCTTGGCGTCAGAGGTGAACGTCTCAGCCAAGGTTTGGCTGAAGCCAACAACTTTCAACTGACTGTGGACGTCGTAGAAATGCTGGGCAAGGAACAAATCCTCTATTGTGAGCTCGCTGACCACACGGAGCTGGTCGTATCCGCTCCTGGCCATCTGGAATTTAAATCTGGCCAGAACTACGATTTCCATATCCAGTCAGACGCCCTGCATTTTTTCAACAAGGCTTCCGGCGAAAGAATTAATTAGGCCAGAGGGATGCAGGACAGATAAGGCTTAAAAGCATAAAATAGAATACGTAAGTTGAAATCCGGTCCTTTGCTAACCGGCAAAGCATCGTCATAAATGGAATAAGTAAGAGTAAGGGAGATAGAACATGCAGACTAACGAAAAAATTGCTGCTTTGAGAAAGGCCATGCAGGCCCAGGGCCTGGCCGCCTATGTGGTCAATACGGCAGATGCCCACCAGTCCGAATATGTAGCTGATCACTTTAAGGAAAGAGCTTGGCTTACCGGCTTTACAGGCTCAGCGGGCACTGGCTTAGTGACCCAGGACCAGGCGCTCGTGTGGGCAGACGGCCGTTATTTTATCCAGGCCGAGCAGCAAATTGCCGACAGTGAATTCAAGCTCATGAAGATGGCTACCCCAGGTTACCCCGATGTGAAGGAGTGGCTCTTGGAAAACCTGTCCGCAGGCGACCTTGTCGGTATGAATGAAGCAACCCTCTCCCAAAAGGCCTACGAGCAAATGTCTGAAGCCCTGGCTGCAAAGGAGATCTGCTTACAGCCTCTGCCCTCTCTCCTAGATCCCCTGTGGCAAGACCGTCCTGCCCTACCCTCCGCCAAAATCTTCGCCCATGACCTGGCCTATACGGGACTCAGCGCCAAGGAGAAGGTGCAAAATATCCGTCAGCAGATGGCGCAAGATGGTGCGGATGCCACTTTTATTGTAGGTCTGGACGACGTCGCTTGGCTTTACAACTACCGGGGCGGGGATGTACCCAATAACCCAGTTAGCTTAGCCTACGCTCTGATTACAGACAAGCAGGCCCAGCTCTTTATTGACCTGCAAAAATTGGACCAAAAGATGCAGGATGTTTTCCGAGAGGAAGGCATCGAGCTTCTGGACTACACAGCAGTCCCTGATGCTTTAGCCAGCTTGGATGCGAAAAAGATCGCTTTGGATAAGGGCCTGATTTCCTACAAACTCTTCAAGTCCCTACCTCAGTCGATAGAGATTTTAGACCGCAACTCTTACGTCTACTTGACCAAATGCTGCCTTAATCCCACAGAGCTTGCCTGCCAAAAGGCTGCCTACAAACGGGATTCTGCAGCCATTACCCGCTTTCTCTTCTGGCTCAAGCGCGAAGTCAAGCGCCAAGACATAGATGAGTTGCAGGCAGCCGACCAGCTCCATGCCTGGCGGTCTCAGGGGGATAAGTTCTTGGACGAGAGTTTTAGCTCTATTTCCGCCTATGGCCCCAATGCTGCCATGATGCACTACGCCCCCTCTGCGGACCACAAGGCCAAGCTGGAAGCCAAGTCCTTCTATTTAATCGACTCTGGCGGTCAATATTTGGACGGGACTACAGATATTACCCGGACCATTGCCTTGGGCGAATTGACTGAGGAAGAAAAAACCGACTTTACCCTAACCCTCAAGTCCCATATTGCCCTAGCATCAGCCAAGTTCCTAGAAGGCACGACGGGCTATTATCTAGACTGCCTAGCTCGCCAGCCCCTCTGGCAGCATTATATGGATTACAAGTGCGGTACAGGCCACGGCGTAGGCTACGTTTCTGGTGTACATGAAGGGCCCCAACGCTTTTCCAAGGTCTACAGCGCCCTCCCCCTCAAAGAAGGCATGCACATCACGATTGAGCCTGGGGTCTACAAAGAGGGTAAACACGGCATCCGCTTGGAAAACGACTATGTGGTAAGCTTTGACCGTGAGTTCATGGGGGATAGGTTCTTCCAGCTGGAAGTCATGTCTTTTGTCCCCCTAGACCGCGACGCGATTAACCCTGACCTGCTCTCCGCTCAGGAAATTGCCTGGCTAGACCACTACCACCAGCAATGCTACGACGTCCTCATTGACCAGATGGCAACAGATGAAGAGAGGGCAGACCTCAAGACTGCCTGCGCCCCCCTCCCATAATATGGACCCTAAGTTTTTACAAGCACCCTATTATAATCTTTACTTCGTGCGGCATGGCCAATCCATGGGAAACTACTTCCGCATCTTTGGTGGCTGGATGGACCTTCCTCTCACCGAGGAGGGCAAGCAAGAGCTCGAAGCCCTCAAAACACAAATCCCCTACCCCGAGGCCGATCTTTATCGGCACTCGGGGCTTACGAGGGCTCTCCATACGCTCAAAATTACGAGCGGCAAGGAAGATATCGCCCAGCAGGATTGGCGGTTTTCGGAATCCTACTTCGGCCTCATGGAGGGTAGTGTTCCGGAAGATTATCAGGTGAACGAGGCCTTTTATGATAAGTTCTACCATGATATTTCCCAGGGTGGAGGAGAAGAACTCTTTTCCGAACAGCGCATCCGAGTGCTCAAAGGTTGCCTAGATCTTTTAGCAGAGCTCAAGGCTAAGGGCCTGAATTCTGCCTATATTTTTGGCCACTATGGCACCATTAAATCTGCCCTCTTCTCTTTCGTGCCTGGCTTGAGCCACAATTTGGAGTCCAAGGAAATCATTCCCAATGGTTCCTTATGGCATTTCCTGTTTGTCGACCAAGTGCAGGGAAAAAGCTCCCGCCAGGGCGAGAGCTTAAAGGCTTCAAGTTTTGTTGACTATCCTGGGCTGGACCGTCCAGGCCAAGAAATGCATTGCCTCTTAGTAAGGTCCTATTGGGGCCAGGGCTATCAGAATCTGGACTACCAGGCCGAGGGCTTTGAGGAGGCAGAGGCCACCCTTCTCAACTAGGCTATTATTTCTGCGTTTAATCAAAAATAATGATATTACCCAAAAACGGGATCTTCATGGCCTTACCCTTGGAGCTGGTCAGAAGGCCATAGATAAAGGCCGCAAACATAGCCAGTTCCAAGATAAGGAAGATCACCTTGATGATTACCCCCAAAACGGGAATCCACGTTAGGAAGGCAAAGATCCGCCCTACTACCCACAGGGCAAAGGCACAGATAAAGAGCACCATGCCTTGATTGGCATGGAAGCGAGCATATGGAGAATCTTGGGCTGTCAGCATGGGGACCAAGAAGAGCAGGGGAATATAAGCTAAGACTGAAACCCCACGATTTTTCTCTTTATCACGGTTCGTAAACTGACCTGACTTGTCCTCGAACTTGAAATACTTTTTTCCCTCTTTTTTTGCCTTAGCAAAGACTTCCTCCGCCTCATCCAGCTTAGCCTGGGCCTGGGACTCCAGGGTTTCCTTGCCACAAGAAGGGCACTTTTTTGCGTCATCTGGCATTTCTTTGCCACAGTACCTGCAGTACATTTTATCAATCCTTTCCTCGTATTTTGCTGGGCAGCAAAATACTATAAAAAAGCCTGGGGCTCTGGCTTATGGCTTTACCCCAGGCAATTGAACTTAATCGAAGTTTTATTCCCCGTCGGAAATACCGTCGTCATCCAAGCCCAGGGCACTCAAGGCCTCCATGAGCTTAGTAGCGATGTCTTCATTTTCCTGTAAAGCCTGCATGTCCTCTTCATTGTTGAGATCATAGTAGTCAGCAGGCAGTTCTGTAGTCAGAGTCAGTTCATTTTCGGCCAAGAAGCGCGGGTTCAAGTGGAGAACGACAAACTGATCTGCCAGAAGGGTATCCGGTACGATCTTACATTCTACCTTGTAGTCCTCGCCCTCAAGATAGGCCGTCATAGACAGGGCGATATTGGTTTCTTTCTCTACCCATTCGATGTCGCCATAGGTATCAGGGTCTTCTTCATCGCTGTCTTCAGTCTCTAGCTCCGTGAAAGTAGGTTCTTCAGAAACACTAGTTAGGTCTATATTGATTTGACCAAGGAAGACCTCTGGGGCGTCGCCCAGTTTCACAATGCTGACATCTTGGTAGCTACCTTTCAGCATGTCGTTTTCGTCGTAGATCTTCATACTGAAGTCACCAGCAGAAGTACCGGCTACAGGGTCTTCTCTATCTACCAGCTGGAAGTTCACGAGAGGGACTAGGCCATCTACCATGTCTTCCGCCTCGATCTGCTCATTATCCTCCAGGGAAGAATTGGTACTTAAGGCAAAGAAGACACCCGTTGTGGCTTGGTCAGCAGACTTCACATTGAAGCTTTCCCAGCAGAAACGTTCATCAAGATCAGGCTTTTCTAGCAGAATCTTATTGCCACGCTTCACACCATCTGCGGACAGGTACTCATCCCACGTAACAGCCACGGGCTCCATATCATCACTTTCGAGTTTGGTGATAAGTTCATCCAGAACCTGGGTTACCGTGATGGTATCGTCGCCAAAGTCATAGTCATACTCATCGTCATCAAAGTCAAAATCTTCGTCTGAGTTATCCTCATCCATGTCGCCGCCACCTGAAGGCATGCTACCCAGGTCTAAGTCAGACATTCCACTTCCTTCAAAGGGGATCAGGTCAGTAATAGCCGTGATGGCTTCAGAGGCACGGAGCGCTTTTACAAATTCCAGGCTGGCGTCGCGCATATTTTCAGCAGCCAGAGTTTTAGAAGCTACTGTCAGGTCTTCGCTGACCTCACCCACCGTGAAGTTAGCGGTTTGTTGGCCCTGGTCTTCAAATTTACTCAGATAGGTATCCTTAGCTGCCAGGAAATCTGCCTGGGCTTGCTCACCATTCTGAGCTAAAACTTCAGGCAAACTTATCATGCCGCTGCCATCAGATGCGACAGGGCTAGCCATGCTAGCCACATCGGCAAAATCTTCCTCGCTCATGAAAACAGGTTTATCCAGGATGCCCGGAATATTAATCAAGAGATTCCCATCCACGACATTCAGGGCAAGGCCTAGAGACTTGCTGATATCTTCTTTATTAAAAAGTACAAAATCGTAGCTGACTGCCCCTGTGCCCCAGAGGTCAGTCTGATACTTCAATTTTAATCCCAGTTTATTTAAGGCTGTTGCGATTTGGGCATCCATCAGCATATCCGGGCTGATTTCAATACCCAAGTCGACTTCTTGACCAAAGGGCTTTTTGGCTTGGGCTATAAAGTCCTCCAGACCTTTTTCTTGGAAGAGATCATCAAAATAATTGCTAAGGGTTCTGCTCTCTTGGGCCTCAGCAACTGCTGGGGTAAAGAGTAAGACTAAAGCCATGACCAGAGTCAGGCTGAGGGCTATGAAATTTTTGAAGTGTAATTTTTTCATAACTATCCTTTCTAGCTTTCACAGACTTGTAGGACAAGTCCGGTTTGAGACTCTCGTCATAGCTAAAATACCTGAATGTAGCTGAGAGAGAGAAATTAATTTAGCCTGCGCTCATATGCGTAAAGCTAACTATATTCTAACTAATGTATGAAGGCGAATCAAGAAATTTACGGCAAATTAACCTGTGGGGCTTTGGGGGTTTTCACCACTAAATCAGAATCTTTGTAGAGCTTGACTATCTCCATCACCTTGCTGGTTAAGAGCTGGCAATAGGCTTTAGAGCCCAGCTCTGAAGGATGTATATAGTCCTCTTGGAAGTAGTCAGGACGTGGTTTGGCATTAGCATGCCAATCCATTAGATAAACCTGGTCGTGGCTATCTACAAAGTCTTCAATTGCCCCGTTGCGTTCCGCCTCGGTAAGGGCATAGGGGAGGACAATATTTACTAAAATAAGGGGCTTACCATTCAAGTCCCGCCAGACTTTTGTCAAGCTTTCCGTGTCAATATCTCCGTTGCTGCCCAAGGCGATAATCACGATCTCGCCAAGAGGACCGGCAGCCTTTAGCCGGCTGTAGATATCCCATACTTCCCACATCTGACGGTTAGATAGGGCATCCAAATCCAAGCCCGGCAGGTAGGGGAAAATGTAGTAGGAATTGATTACAGATACGGAGTCTCCAATCATAGAAATAGGAATATCCCTATACTGGTCGTAGAGGTCCATATCCACACTAAAGTCACCCTCTAGCGCGTTAAAGTCCAGTATGTCCTGCCGCATCATGTCATACTGCCAGTCATCATCCGCTATGGGCTGAGGTGCAGGAATATGAAGCTGGCCTTTGATCTCCCAATCACCAGGACCCTTAGCCCGTGTGGCTTTGGCGCTAGTGACCGGACTGGTGGGAGGATTGTCTGTGGGCCTGGGAGAACTGCTAGGAGAATCAGAAGGCTCAGACTCTCTTTCCGCCTCACTTGTAAGCTCTGCGGATTTGCGGCTGGCCGCCTCTGCTTTCCTGGCCTCCAACCTGGCTTCTGCGTCTGCGAGATCAGCTTCTAGCTTCCTGAATTCAGCCCCTCCCGTGACCACATACAGCTGCTGCCAAGGGGTTAGGAGTAAAACGAGGGCTAAAACGAGGCTAGCTACTGAGGCATAGGACCCAGCAAACTTTTTGAGCGTAAATCCTGTACCCCGCAAGAAAGCCACAAGACGGTAAGCTAATTCGGCTAAACCCAAAGCCAAGCCTGCCTGGCAGGCTGCCAGGGCCCAAGTGGGTATGGGATAGGGCGTCAGCAGGCGCTCTATAATGACGAAGACCGGATAGTGCCAGAGGTAAATTTCGTAAGACCGAGTGCAGATCCAGCGGATGATGGGAAATTGTCCCACAGCTTCTAAAAAATGATCGCCATCGGCCAGCAAGGCCATCAGGCCAGCGTAGACAAGGGAGTAGGCTGGCAAGCCATATCGGACCATATCCATAAGGCCAAAGGGCAGGAAGTAGGCGGCAATCACCAGCAAGAAGAGCAGAGTGATAAGAATCGTGTGAAAAAATCTCAGTGCGCGATCGTAGGCACTATGTCCTTGGGCCAGGACTGGCGCTTCAGGCCCCCTTACCCTTGGCTGGTCTGGAGCTAAACTGGCCTGGTAAGGCGGGCAGAAACCGGATCTGTCTCCAGGCAAATCCATGGCGGCGCGAGCTAGGCTGGGCTCACGCAGGAGGGCAAAGAAGGAGCCCAAACTAAAACTAAAAAATCTGGTATCTGTCCCATAATAGGCCCGAGTGGGATCGTCTACCCCCTGCGTAAAGATCCAGAGAAAAGCCAGGGAGCCCAGACTAAAGAGGGCAAACTGGTAAAGCCAGAGGGACCGCTCAGAAGACCTGTAAAACCGCTCCACCGTGAGGCTAAAGACTAGGTAAAACTGAAATTCCAGGGATAAGGCCCAGATGTGCGTAAGGGGCTTGAGGTAGGCTTGACCTTGGAAATAGGAATCTCCCAAAGTGATCTGCCACCAGTTGTTAAAGCCCAAGATGGCAGACCGTAATTGGCCCGCATAATGATCCAGGAACATAGGAAAAACCAGGATCATAACAAGGGAAAGCACAAAGAGCAAGAACATGAGGGGGGGATAAAGCTTAGCTATTTTCTGACGGAGAGAGGGGCCAAGCCGTGGACGGCCCAGGCCGCGCGTCTCTTGCCAAATCAACTTGCGCAGGCTAAGGTAACCAGCCAGACAAAAGAAACCCACGACGCCCAAATATGCATGGGGGAAAATCAAAGGGTTCAAGTGGTAGAGGAAAACGCCTAGAAAAGAGAGGGCACGTAGGCTGTCAAACGCATAGCGGTGTGATGAATGTCCTGCCCTGGTCATGGCCTATACCCCCCTAACTTAAAGCTGTCTCCCTATTCTAGCCGGGAAAGGCGGGGACAAACACCTCCTATTTTACAAACTCTTTAAGTTTTAGCTAAGTTCTGTAACAGGCCTCCAGGGCCATGGCAATCTGCTAAGATAGAAACACCCGCCTTTTGAGTAAGGGCAAAATTTGCGACGGGAAATTTCCCAACTTTTGTAAGGGACTTATCCGTTGCCAGGGCAGACTGGGCAGGATGATAGGCGATTATCCTTGGATATACTTGGATATAGATGTATTGAGGTGAAAGATGGAACGGGGCAAGCAGTTTAAGGGATCTAGAGACAGACAGCCGCAGGCTCAGGCCGGGTACCCAGCCAGGCCACAGCAAGTTCCTATAGCTAGAGCGCAACAAGATCCCAGATCCAGACGACAACAACAATCTGGCATCCGGCCCCAGCCTATTCCAGAACCGAAAGCTCAGTCTAATCCTGCTTTTAGCCCTCAGCCGTTTCCAGGGCCCCGGTCACAAGCGGGTTTCAAGCCTAGGCCCCAGCAGTCAGACCGGCAGACAGTTCAGGTAGCTTCCAGGCCAACTGCCGGACCGCAGCGTACTGAAAACCCTTACGCCAACCAGTTGCCTGGTCGCGCCCCCTACCAAGAGCCCGAGAAATATTACTCTGCCCCCTATCACAGCTATCAGCAGAACAATACCTATGACTCTTATGGCCAATCAGGCTACGGGCAGAACGCCCAGCCAGGCTATGGTCAAGCAGGCTACGGCAGCCTGTATGGCGGTAGCTATAACTACGAGCAAAACTTTGGGCAAGACTATAAGCAATACGACCAAAGCTACGGCCAAGACTATGGTCAAGGCTACGGTCAAGACTATAACCAAAACTTTGACCAAGGCAATTATTACCAGCCCCGCAACACCTTGGGCGGTGATCCCTTTGAGCACTTGACCCAGCCGCCTAGCTGGACCAAATGGATTGCGCCCGTGCTTTCAGGGATCGTCTTTATTGCCTGCCTGATCATCCTGCTCACCCTTTTAAGTTAAGCAGGTTCCGCTTCCTATAACCCAACTGAATAGGGTCTGCTCGGCCGAGCAGACCCCTTTTATTTATGTCTCAACATTAAGATATATGGTCAAGATAAATGGTCGCAAGCCCCTTATTTAATCCGAATGATGGGGGCTTCCCAAGCTGCATGAGGTGGAATGTCCAAGAGGGCAGCTATTGTAGAGGCTACATTCGCAAGGCCATAGTCCCCCTCTTCCAGCATTTCTACATCTTCCCGGCCATAGATCACACAGGGCACGGGGGATAAGGTGTGGGAGGTCTTTGGTCGGCAGGGCTCCACCGCGGGATCGTTTTGGCACATTTCTTCGCAGTTACCATGGTCAGCCAGGAGAACCAGGGTATAACCGTATCTGTCTACCGCTTCCACCAGCCGGCCCAGGCAGAGGTCTACGGTCTCTATAGCAATGAGGGCAGCCTGATAGTTGCCGGTGTGGCCCACCATGTCCCCATTGGGGTAGTTGGCCCGGATAAAGTCATATTGGCCAGAGGCCATGGCTTGGATGAGAGCTTCGGTAATTTCATAAGCTTTCATCCAGGGTTTGAGGTCAAAGCTAAGTACATCTGAAGGAATTTCTTCCCAGGTTTCCAGCTCTTCAGAGAAGGGTTCCAGACGGTTGCCATTCCAGAAGTAGGTCATGTGACCGAATTTCTGGGTTTCCGAAACCGCATATTCATTTAGCCCATGCTTGATGAGTTCTTCTGTGAGGCAGTTATGGATTTGAGGAGGGTTAACTAGATAGTGCTTGGGGATATGGAGGTCACCATCATATTCCAGCATACCTGCATAGAATACGTCAGGTCGACGGCCTCGGTTAAAGCCGGGGAAGTCGTCACCCGCGTCAAAGGCACGAGAAATCTCCAGGGCACGGTCGCCACGGAAGTTAAAGAAGAGGACGCCGTCCCCATCCTGCATACCCATCTGGGGAATCTGCGGATTGGTCACAACAAAAGAGCCCAAATCTTGGTCAGAAACGGCCGGATTCTCGGCCCGGTAATGGTCTATGGCTGCCAAAGCAGAGGGGAATTTTGGGCCCTCACCATGCACATGGACTTCCCAACCTGTTGCTACCATCGGCCAGTTGGCTTCGTAGCGGTCCATGGTAATCTGCATCCGTCCACCACCAGAGGCAATATAGGCGAAGAAGTCAGTGTCGTTGAGGTCTGCGAAGAAGTCTTCCATATCCTTAATATAGATATGAGCACTTTGGGCTTCTACATCGCGGCCATCTAACAGGGCATGCAAGGCGACCTGGCGGACCCCATCCTTTTTGGCCTGGGCCACTAAAGCCTTGAGTTGATTAATATGGGAGTGGACATTACCGTCAGAAAGCAGGCCCATAAAATGCAGAGTATGGGTCTTGCCCGTTTCCACCAGCTTATGCCAAGTTTCAGTCTGGAAAATCCGGCCTGACTCAATGGCCTCGTTAACCAGTCTAGCGCCCTGAGCATAAATTTGCCCGGAGCCCAAGGCATTATGGCCCACTTCAGAGTTGCCCATATCACCATCCGTCGGCAGGCCAACAGCAGTCCCGTGGGCCTTGAGTGTGCGGAAGGGGGCTTCCGCCATGAGCTTACGCAGATGGGGCAGGTGGCCATGCTTCACCACGTTGCCATGGTCCAGTTGGCTGATACCCACCCCGTCCATCACAACCAGGATGACGGGCTTTTGAACCTTATAATGTTGGGTGTTTTCAGGGCGTGAAGATGTGGTCATACAGATTACTCCTTAGCTTACGGTGTTCATAACTGTGTGCAGGGCAGGATTCAACTTGTGCACTGCCACTAGATTATAGACCGACTCCGAGGGGCTGGCTAATGAATCACGGATCGGCAATAGGGGCAGGTCACGCTAAAGCCCTCACGCTTCTCCACTTTAGCCCCACAATAGGGGCAGATAGTGTCTGCGGTTTTAGGCCCCGATGTTTTACCGGATAAAAGGAGGGTATGCGGCCGATCAGGATCAAGGGTTACGTATAGCAAATAACCCTGGCTGATCAATTTGTTGATCATTTTTTCTGCCTTAGCCTCATCTGAGTACCCCGTTACACTTTGGATACTACTAATTGGCAAAACGCCATCTGCATCCGCTATAAAGGCTTGGTTGAGGCGATTACATAAGCCAATCTTCATCCTCTTCTGGATACCCTTATAAATCAGGGCCAGAAAGGGTAGCATCATGAGGATGTAATAGGGCGAATTCTCCATTAATTTTTCATCGCCTAAGAGGCCTTCCACCACCCCGAAAAGAAAAAAGGCACTAACAGCAGCTCCTATGATAATGCTCCTTTTGGCAGAACTAGCATCCTTATCCAGCAAATTTTCATTCAGATACATAATCCACTCTCCTCTCCCCAAGCTCTGGCAACTTAGTTGTATATCCTTTATATATACGTAGTTTAACATTAAATCCAATAGCGCGACCGAGCTTTTAATAAACAGACCAAATGTTTTTGGAGCTAAGGTCCAGTTGTTTTTGGCGCTAAGATCCAGGCTACGTTTGGCGCATTAACCGTTATTGTTCTGGCAATCGGCTATTAATTGCCGATTGCCCAAGCTCGCTTTCTCGACACACCCTCTGCCTCCGCCCAGGTAGCTGATTTTACACAGATTTCACACAATTTTAAGCGGGCATAATCTTGGCTTAACCTTAGCTCGCCATACTGAAGATGACCCGCATCCATAGACAAACGAAGCGGGAAATTTTCGGAGGAATTATTGCATGAAAAAGACCCCTATTTTTCTGAGCATCCTGCTCACGCTTGCTCTCAGTTTAGGACTTTTCTGCCTACCAACAGCAGCTGTTGAAGCTGAAGGTATGCAAGGTCCTATCAATCTCTATACCCGTGACTCTGCTTCCGGCACCCATGAAGGTTTCGAAGGCGTTATCGAATTCAAGGGCGAACTCGCTGATACCGCCAACGAAGTCACCTCTAACGGCGACATGGCCGCTAAAGTGGGCCAAGAT
>SFFI01000009.1 GCA_004556925.1 Clostridiales bacterium | reverse complement strand
TCGGCTCTTTCTTACTTACTTTTTCTTAAGTACTTCGCTTCTCAAAAGCTTTAACTTAAGGGCTCGTTTGTTTGTCTGCTATTCAATTTTCAAGGTCCTTTTTCTTGCCGCTCAACCGAGCGCTTTGCAATACTAGCAAAGCCACCTAGGCTTGTCAAGGATGTTATTCTGGCTTTTCGCCTTTTCTCACAACGCTCCCGGGTGTTTTGTCTCTAATTGCCCGAAGGCCCTTAACGCCTACTTCTTCCAGCGGTGATTGGCATCTGTTAGGCCTGAGAGGGCTGCGCCCATGGCCGTCGCAAATTCTGCATCTTCGGGAATGAGTATGTTCTTCTGATAGAGGTCTGCAAAGCCATCCAGGCTCTTACGTCCCGCATGCATTCTGAGAAGCGAGCCAACGAAAACGATATCTGACAGGTCTTCTAAGCGCGAAGCAAGGATGGCGGCAGTCCCCACAGATTGAAAAACCAGGTTAACAATGCCGCGTGCCAGGTCTGGATTTTCCGCTTGGTCATTCATCTTGCCAAAGTTAGATGCTGTAATATCTGCTTTAAGTCCCGGGATGGCACGTGGTGTTAGGTCTCCTATGGTTAAATCAATATTATCTAGGTCCCCTTCTTCAGCAAGCTCGGAGATCAACCCGAAATCATGGATACCCAGAATGGCCTTGGATAAGCCTAAAAGCGTGCCGCCCCCTAAACCTGTACCAATAATGTGCTTGCCGCCTTGCCTGCTGGCAGAGACGAGGGAGGTGCCCGTGCCCATAGAAACTACAATGGCGCGGTCTAAGCCTGTCAGGTACAAGCCGCCTAGGCCGACAGAATTAAATTCATCTACCGTTTGAGTGGGCAGGCCTAAGATATTTTTATCAATATAAGAAGAACCTACTCCCGTCATAAAGACCTGCTTTACGTCATGAAGTTTTAAGTCATTGAGACTTAAAAAGCGGCCAATTCCGCCATAAGTAGATGTAATAGGGTCTGAGGCCTTGACCATGGTTTTACCCAGCAAGTCTTGGTCCTGAAAGCCCACCACTTTTGTGGTCGAACCACCAATATCTAAGCCAATTGTAATTTGCAAATTAATATACCAACTTTCAGCGTATGTCTTATCCCCTATTCTACCCGTTTCTCCCGCCTTGCGCCTAAAGAAAAACAGCATGTTTCCATGCTGCTTTTCTAGAGGATTCTTACTTAGAAAAAGACTCGGCTAGGGTCTCTTTTATAAAAATTTATCGGTGAAAATGAAGACTTCCACCTACTACTGATTTGCCGCTAAGACCTCTTCTGCGTAGTAAGGACCCGTCTGCCCGAGCTTAGCATTTTGTGCGGGAGCCTGGGCAAAACGTGGGAAATTTCGGCTTTCGCGTCTAGTCTGGCCTGCCTGATAAGGGCGGTCTGCTGGGCGGTTAGGCTTGCGGCTTTCTTCCGTTCTTACTGATAAGCGAGTAGATGACGGTGTAACAACGAAAATTTTATTGCTAATAGATTCTAGCGAGCCAGAGAGGGCGTAGGTCGCACCCAAGATGAAGTCTAAAACCCTTTGGGCGGTAGAATCGTCGATGCGTTCTATATTACAAATAACCGTTTTACCATTCCGGACATGGTCACAAACAACCTTGGTCATCTCAAAGTCATAGGGAACCATGACCACGACTTCTTGATCATAGGTCATATCTGCACCTGTCCGCATATCTAGTACTCTGCCTTGGGGGCGGACCCGGTTTTCAGGACGTTCCGACCTGGGCTTGGGTGAAAAATGGCTGAGTAAATTGCCTGACTGAGGAGCCGTTTCTCTTAAAGGCTCCGGTTGGTTATCTTCGAAGTCCTCAAGATAATCTAAATCATAGTTTTCATCCGCCCCCTCATCCTCAAAACGACCGAAAATTTTATTATAAAGATCAAACATGTGACCCCTCCTCTTTGCAGCAAATATCATAACAAATGAATTATCCTGCATATTATAGGGAGGCTGAAATGCCCATGTCTAGCGGATATTTACTTAGTAAGTCAACTGTAACAAGAATGCAATATAGCGTCTTAATCAGCTTTTAGACAAGGGGCTTTTGCTGTAGTCTCGGGCACCAAAAATGTGTGACCCAACTCTTAAGTGGGTCGCACCGGCAGCGATGGCCTGAGGAAAATCAGCAGACATGCCCATGGATAGGGTGTTGATTTGATCTTGGCCATAAACTTTTTGGAGATCCTTGTAAAGCCCATGACACTTTTGGAAAATGGGTAGCGCGTCATCCTTATTACTGAAGTCAGGTGCCATAGTCATGAGGCCGCGCAGATGGAGGTGGGGGCAGGATTCTACATACGTGTAGGCTGTAGATAGGTCTTCCAAGGCAAAACCCTGCTTGCTTGCCTCCTGAGCAATGTTCACCTGGAGCAGGATATCTTGTTCGGCACCTCGTTCTGTAGCGATAGACTCTAATTTTTCCAATAGTTTAAGGGTGTTAACTGAATGAATAAGGGCGACCCTACCCACGACAAACTTGACCTTATTGCGTTGTAGGGTACCAATTAAGTGCCAAGATATATCTTGCGCTTCAGGCACTTGAGAGGCTTCCTGCATTTTTTCGCATAGCTCCTGCACCTTGTTCTCCCCAAAAGCCTTTTGACCCGCTTCGTGGACTGCTAAGATATCGCTAAGGGGGTGGGTTTTGGAAACCGCAACTAGGTGGATGTCTTGAGGATTACGGTCAAACTTTAAGGCTTGCATTTGAATTTCATCCTGCAAGCTTTGCAGGTTCTGACATAATTCTGCTTTACGTTCGCGCATCAATCATCACCTCACATTGACTTCTAGTCTACGCCCCTCTTTGCCGCATGTCGAAGTTAGTTATTATCGGTCAAGGGTTCTCCTGCGGCCATGCTATCAGGGTTGAGCAAAATCATGGTAGAAACTTCCACTGTATAGGGGGAGTCTGGCAGGCTTTCAACCAAGGCATATTCTTCGTTAGTGGTAAGAATTTTTACCCGGGCTTCTTGGACATAGCCTCCATCCACGATTTTCAAGCCGGCCTCTACATTGCCCTGACTATAATCCACCAGGGCAGATTTGGGCACACGCAGCCCTTTACTCTCATTCGCATAAATGGTGAGAGGGGCTTTCCGCATGGAGACAAACGATTCCAAATTTCTCCGGGACTGCAAGACTAATAGGGCGCCATCCGCAGCGGCCTCAAAGCGTACGATATTCGCCTTTTCAATCGTAATACCATTGGCAGGACAATAGATGCGTACGTAACCCGCCTCCTCCAAGCCAGAAAGCTTGGCCAGGCTGGCCGTAGGGATAAAGCAAGCAAAATATTGATCAGGCGATCGAGATAATTTGTAAAGGTCTTGGCCAGATTTAACCTCTTCCACAGACTGGGGCGGGGTCGCTTGAGCTAGGTAGTTTTTGAGTTCCTTGGCTGTGATGGACAGGGCATACTCGGGAACCAAGTCCAGCTCCAAGCCATCAAGTTGACGGATAAAAATGCCCGATGCTTCACTCGAGATGTTGCGTATGGAATCTAGCGCATTTTCTTCTAAGCGATCCCGGATAGAGATCAAGCGGTCAAGCTCTTCATCTTTAAAGGAGAAGGCCTGTGCATCCTCTACGCGCTGCTCCATGACCAGGCGGAGTTCCATTTCCAGCTCAGGTAGCTTGCTATAATCATCTGCCGCCACCTGGTCATAAAAGACATGGAGGCTGCGATGGATGGCATTCTCCCCTGCCTCAAAAACTCTGGCAGCATTGCCGCCCTTGCCCTCGGCAAAGAGTTCGTAGCGCCGGTCATTCACGTCATTATTCGCCTTGTCCATTTTGCGGACTTCTTCCAAATCACCCTCTGGCAAAATCTGGCCAATACGGGCACCCTTGGCCACTTTAGAACCCTGGGGGACAAAGGCACGGAAGATACCATCTAAGGGGGCTTTGTAGACTGTCTCGTCTCTAATTAACAAGGCATCCAAATCGACTTCTTGTGCCAGCCATTCCTCTGTTAAAAACAGGAAGCGAGGTTGAGGGCGGCGTTGCCAAATACGCAAGAAAAGTAAGAGGGTTAAACAAAGCAAGATGAGGGCAACGCTAGCCGCGATAAAACTGCGGCGTTTACCCTCACGCTGAAAACGGCGGTCGTAATTAGACCTGGCAATTTCTTGCTGAACTGGCCTGGGATTACGTGACAAGCTACCCCCTCGCGACTAGACTTTGGGCGGCCTTCATGACCGCAAGTCGACCGTTTGTAAAACTTAGGCTCCCTTGTAAATACGCGTTGTAGGGTGGCCTTAAAGGGCCATCACAGGAAAGCTCAATGGAAGAGCCTTGCACAAAAGAACCTGATGCCATAATAATATCACAGTCGTAGCCCGCCATGGGGGAAGGGACAGGGGCAAAAGAAGCATCTACAGGCGAGGAGAATTGGATTTGCTCACAAAACTGAATCAAGGCTTGGGGGCTACCCAAGGCTATCCGTTGCACGATGTCTCCCCGTTCATCCTTGGCCCCTGGGAATACCACAAAGCCTAAAGCAGACAGAAGTCCTGCCGCATGGCTGGCAGATTTTAAGGCTTCTCTGACCACATGAGGAGCAAAGTAAAAGCCCTTAATTAATTTGGTATTTTGGCCCAGGCTGGGGCCTACCTCCGCCCCGATACCGGGAGCCGTCATAGCGGCGGCCACTCGGTCGACTAAATCCTGGCGGCCACAAACATAGCCCCCTGACTCCGCTACACCTGCCCCGAGATTTTTAATCAATGAACCCGCGCAGATATCTGCACCATACGCTGTGGGCTCCTCGTCTTCCACCATTTCCCCATAGCAGTTATCTACCATAAGGGGGAGGTCGGGTCTCTCCTCTTTGAGGAATTTAACCAGCTCCCCTATTTGTCGATTCAGGAGGCAGGGACGCTCTGTGTAACCCAATGATTTCTGTACATAAACAAGACTGGTTTTAGGAGACAGAGCCGCTTTGATGGCTTCATAATCAAAGTCACCATTAGCTTTGAGGTCTACCACTTTGTGACTAATATCAAAATCTTGAAGGGAGCCTAAATTTTGATCCTTGTACTGGTCTGAAATGCCCAAGCTGGCATGCAGGGTATCGTAAACCTCAGAAGTTACAATGAGCAGCTCCTGCCCTGGACGCAAAAGCCCGCGCAGGCATGTTGCCAGGACATGGGTGCCAGAAGAAAACTGCATACGGACCAGGGCGGCCTCGCTGCGAAAATAGTTGGCATAAGCCTCTTCCAAAGCCTGTCTGCCTGCGTCATAACTGCCATAGCCTGTTGAACCCTGCAGGGAGGATTCTCGCAAATTGGCATCCTGCAAAGCTTTAATTACCCGGAGCTGGCGCTTTTCTGTTGCCTGATCAAGGCGGGCAAAGGTCGGAGCCAGATCTTCTAAAACCTGTTCAGACATCTGGAAAATCTCGTCACTAATCCCATAGGGAGCATATCTATTGTCCACGGTGGAAACTCCTTACAAAGATAAAGCCTTGAAAGCAAGGCTTCCAAGGCTTATTGGTGCGGATGGCGGGAGTCGAACCCGCACGGTCTCCCACACGCCCCTCAAGCGTGCGCGTCTGCCTATTCCGCCACATCCGCGAAAGGCAAGAATCAATATACTTGATCGTAAAAAAAATAGCAAGCCTCGCGGCAAAAAAGTTTAGCAAAGTTTAGCTTAGGGCCTTAACGAGCTCCTGAAAGACCTGGCCGCGTTCTTCAAAATTCTTAAAGCGGTCGAAGGAAGTCCCGGCAGGAGAAAGTAAGACGGCTGATCCTGCAGGGGCTTCCTGGCGGGCTAGCTTTAGGCAGTCCGCATAACTCGACAGGATAGATACCGTTAACTGTTCACTATCCCCAGCTTGCCGGTCTTGGGCCTGGCGAACAGCTTGGGCAATCAAATCTGCATTTTGACCGCATAGGTAGACCCCACGGCAGGATGCAAGAATGACCTGGCCAAGTTCGCTGTAATCCAAGTTTTTATCCTTGCCACCCGCTATGAGATAAAGGGGGACGCCAGCTTCCTTAAAAGCAGACAGGCTAGCGACTGTGCGAGCCGGAGAAGAATCTATGGAAGAATCATAGTAGCGCACGCCATCCAAGGTCCGAATTTGCTGCAGGCGATGTTCGACCCCTGTGAAATCTGCTAAGGCTTGTAACACTTGAGCTTTTTGGTCTGGTCCAACTAAGTGGTCCGTAGCCGCTAGGGCTGAAAGTACATTGAGGGCATTAAATCTGCCAGACAAGCAGAGGTCCTGGCGGGTTATAAGTGTCTGAGGCAAGCTTTGGGGCGATTCCTGGTAATACAGGAGATTATCAGATAAGCCAAAAAGTTTTTGGTCACCAAAGGGCCGGGTTTCTGTCCAGATCACTTCCCCCTTGGCCCGCAAGGCAAAAGCTTGCAGGTGGGGATCAGACCCCTTCAACACAAGCCGGTCACTCAAAGATTGGTGCTCGAATATTTGGGCCTTGGCCTCCCCATATTCTGTGAAGTCCTTATGCACATCTAAATGGTTAGGGCTGAGATTGGTCATGACCGCAGTTTCCGGACTCGTGGCCATGGACATCAGCTGGAAGCTAGACAGTTCTACGACCACCTTGTCCTGGGCACGCATTTGAGGTAGAGAGCTTAAAAGGGGCGAACCAATATTGCCGCCTAGCCAAGTCTTATAGCCTGCAGTTTGCAGGGCCAAGGCAGTTAAGGTCGAAGTGGTCGTTTTGCCATCAGAGCCTGTAATGCCTATGACTTCCGCTGGACAGAGCTTGAGGAAGACTTCCATCTCAGAAGTGATCACTGCCCCTCTTTTCCGCTCCGCTACTAGCTCTGGAAGATCCGGTCTTACGATGGGGGTGCGAAAAATGAGGTCAAAGCCATGCAGTTGGCCTAAGTAGCCCTGACCCAGGGACCAAGCCGCCTGCAAACCCTGACTGGCTAATTCTGTACGCCAGGGGGCTAAGCTCTCCTCAGTAGCTTTATCAAATATCTTAACCTCTAGGCCAGCGTCTAAAAGTAGCTTGATGAGAGGGCGGTTTGAGATACCTGCCCCCACTACCGCGATCTTTTGTCCCTTAGCCCAGGAGAGGAAGTCTGATAAATTATGCATCATCTTGTGGTCCCTTCGTCTTAAAGCTAGAGAAATTATAGACTATTATTTTGTCTAGGGTCTTGCTTTTTCCCTTCCGATCATTTATATTGGGTTCTGCTTCGCGGAAATGGCGGAATTGGCAGACGCGCTGGCTTCAGGTGCCAGTGGTAGCAATATCGTGCAGGTTCGACTCCTGTTTTCCGCACCAAGGCGGTTGACCCCTCGTCAACCGCCTTTATTTTTTGTACAAACCCATCTTTTTGTAGATTAACCCTCATGCTGTGCCCCTGATCAGTTATCATGAAGCTTATGAGAAATACAGACCAAAAACACATCAAGGCCAGTATCTCTGTACGACGTCTGGCAGAACTCAACTACCGCACAGGCGGTCTCGCCGCGGCGGATTACGCTGCCATAGAAGGCATTGAGGGGCTCAAGGCTCAGCAACGCGCCCTGGCTTGGTTGGCCCAGCAGCCGACCTTTGCAGGCTTTGACTTTTTTCCAGAAGAAAGCCTTTCGGGGGAAGTTTCAACTGACTACGGCCTCCTCCAAGTCCGCGGCAGGGCAGATGCCCTCCTGCGTTCCCCGGAAGAAGTCAGCATTATCGAGGTAAAATCCTTCCGCGGTCCTAAGCTTAAGCTTCCTAGCCAGGGTAAGGAGGTCCATTGGGCACAGGCAGAGCTCTATGCTGCCCTATGCGCGCAAAAAGCGAATTTCGCGCAAAAGAGCTACCGGATCTTTCTGGTCTACGCGTCCGTGGAGGCAGAGGATTATCTGGTCCTAGAGCATGTGCAATCAAGCCAAGCCTTAGCAGACCTGCTCCACAGTGCCGCGAGCCAATATCTCAGTAAAATCGTTAATCTGATAACCTGGCAGACCAGGCGGGATGCCTCGCTAAAAGCTGCCCGTTTTCCCTATCCTGAGCTACGGTCTGGCCAAGTCCAGGCCATGCGGGAGGTTGTTGCTGCCCTGCGCGACCGCCGTACCCTTTTTATCGAGGCGCCCACAGGGATCGGCAAAACCATGGCAGTCCTTTATCCCGCCCTCAAGGGTTTGGCCAATTCCTATGTCAAACGTATCTTTTATGCGACCGCCATGACTTCGACCCGTGACCAGGCGGAAGAAGCCTTGCGGATCCTGCGTGAAGAGTCTGCCTGCCTGATCCGTTCTTTGCGGTTAAAGGCTAAAGAGAAAATCTGCCTCGAGCCAAGCTTGTTTTGTGAGCAAAATCTGTGTCCTTACGCAGTCAAATACTATGATCGCCTGCCCGACGCCCTGGCTGATCTTTTGGCCTATGAGGAATTAGATGCCGACCTCATCCGAGCAGTGGCAGAAAAGCACTTGGTATGTCCCTTTGAGCTCTCCTTGGATATGGCTTGGTACTGCGATGTCATCATAGGGGATTACAACCATGTGTTTGATCCCCGTACACGGATCAAACGTTTTTTCGATGAAGAAGTTAAAGAGCCCTGTGCGATCCTAGTGGATGAGGCACACAACTTAGCCGCAAGGTCGCGCACCATGTTTTCTGCCGGCCTTAGCAAGCAAAAATTATGCCTCTTGCTCAGGCTCTGGCAGGATCCTGTCTACTTAGAGTTTGCAACCCCTTATACGGGCTTGCGGGCTGCCTTGTTGGCCTTGCTGACCAGTCTTGATGCGATCCAAGAGATATTCAAGCTAGACAATATTCAGGAAGCCATGGACCGCCACGCCTTTGATCCCGACCAAAACCCCCTGATTAGCAAGTCTTTGAAGGCAGATTGGGTCTTGCAAGGTGATTTTATGGGCTTGAAGCCTCTGCCAGACAAGTTGCTCCAGCAAGTATCCTACTTGACCAGAGAGCTGCGGCTCTTTTTAGATGAGCAGCGCGACTTCCCTGGCCGCCGCGACTTTCTCCTGCTCTTCTTTGATCTCTTGCATTGGCAAAATATGGCCAGTAATTACTATAACGAAGGCTATATCACCGGGATCCGGTCCTCCAAGCAAGACCTCCATATCGCCCTGCTCTGTTTGGATGCCTCTGCCTTTATTTCCCAAGTCTATTACGACCAGCATCCCTGTGTCTTTTTCTCCGCTACTCTCTATCCCCTGTCCTACTACCAGGCCCTGTTGCATGCCCCCCTAGCCTCCGATCCGCCAGAAAGCCTGGTTCTGCCCTCCCCCTTTCCGCGTGAGAACCAGCTCTTTATGCTGGACACGGGGCCCTCACTCAAGTTTGAAGACCGGACCTACTCTCTCGACCAGGTTAGGGAGATTATCTACGCGGCCTGTGCCGGCAAGATAGCGAATTATCTGGTCTTTGTCCCTTCCTATGCTTATCTGAAAGCTCTAAGCCAAAATATCCAAGCCCACACACGGCCCTCCAACACCCAGTTTATCGTGCAGCGTCCGGGCATGTCAGAAGCGGATAAAACGCGTTTCCTGCAACGCTTCCAGCAGCACGGCGACAAAACTTTGATCGGCTTAGCTGTCTTGGGGGGAGCCTTCAGCGAAGGGGTCGATTTAGCGGGAGATGCGCTTTCTGGGGTTATCTGCATTGGCGTAGGCCTGCCTGGCATTTCACCTGAACGGCAGCTCTTGGCAGAATATAGTGAAAAGCGCTTTGGTAGCGGCTTCCTTTTTGCCTATGTTTTCCCCGCCTGGCAAAGAATCCAACAGGCTTATGGCCGCTTGATCCGGTCAGAGACGGATCGAGGCTTTATCCTACTGGTGGACCAACGCTGGAAAGCCGAGCCTTATCGGAGTCTGCTCAATCCTGACTTAGAGCCCCAATTCCTGGTAAATCGTGAAGACTTGACGACCAGCCTAGACTATTTCTGGGATCTACCTGCAGAGTAGATTTTATCTTTCTTCGATTAGGTCAGCCTTCTGGGCGTTAAGTTTTTCTGCTATGGCCCTTCCAGCTGGTGTGGTTGCGAGTCCCCCCAAGGCTGTTTCACGGTGGGCTGCCGGCATGCTGCGCCCCACACGTCCCATGGTTGCGATCACCTGATCAGCAGGGATATGCGAAGTGATACCTGCTAAGGCCATCTCCGCAGCCGAAATGGCATTAGAAACTCCCATGGCATTGCGTTTTATGCAGGGAACTTCAACCAGCCCTGCTACCGGGTCACAAACCAGGCCCAGGATATTTTTCATAGCCATAGCCAGTGCTTCTGCTGACATAGCAGGTGTACCGCCTGCCACGGCAACCAAGGCGGCAGCAGCCATGGCAGAGGCTGAACCCACTTCCGCCTGACAGCCACCAGTAGCACCAGCAATGGGGGCTTGGTTACCAATACAGAGACCAAAGGCTCCCGCCGTCAAAAGGTAATGGACCTGGTCTTCCCGGCTAAGCTGCAATCTTCTGCTACACGAAAACAAGACACCCGGCACCACACCTGCGGAACCTGCTGTGGGAGTCGCACAAATAATCCCCATGGAGGCATTTACCTCATTGACTGCCAGGGCGGCCGCTACCGCCTCAAGCAAAAAGTCCCCTGACAAGCCACGGCCTTGATCAATATAAGCCCGCATTCGCTTGGCATCTCCACCCGAAATACCTGAATAGGAAGTGACACCCGCCTCCCCTTGCGCAATAGAGGCATACATGACATCAACCTTGTGGGACATATCCTCGAGGATTTCTTCCCGGGTCCGCTCCATCAATTCGATTTCCTGGGCAATCATCAGATCCCAAACCGGCAGATGATGTTCTTCACAGAGCGTCACAAGCTCTTGGACTGTAGTAAATTGCATAGCTTATCTCCTTTGCCTCAAAGCCCTTAGCGCTGGATCTGAATGACCTTGTGCATATAAGGGAGGGCCCTTAATTCTGCCAGGACTTCCCCTCCAATTTCTTCATCGGTTTCGAGAGACATGAGGGCAATATCTCCCTTGGTTTTACGAGAAACCTCCATATGGCCAATATTGATGCCATGCTTACCATAAATTTCGGTAATGGAAGCAATCACACCCGCCTTATCCTGGTGCATGATAATGGAGGTCGCCATATCAGCGTTGACCTGGATACGGAAGCCATCAATTTCCGTAATTTGGGCATTGCCTCCGCCAATAGAGATACCGACTACATTGACCTGTCCCAACTCTCCCCGCAGGATGATCCGCGCAGTATTGGGGTGGTCAGCAGGTTCGTTAGTGGGAATAACCGTAACTTTAAGACCAGCTTTCTCTGCCTCCTCTAAGGCATAGGGGATACGCTCATCAAAAGTTGAAAAGCCGAGAAGGCCAGCAATGACCGCTACATCTGTACCGTGCCCTTTGAAGGTGTGGGCAAAGGAACCATAAAAGTAGATTTCTGCCTCCCGGGCCTGGCCGCCATAGATGGATCTTGCCATTTGTCCGATGCGTACGGCACCTGCCGTATGGGAGCTAGAAGGGCCCACCATGACGGGGCCAATAATTTCCGTAACACTTAAATATTTCATTATTCCTCCTGGGCAAAGCAAATCTTTCCAACTGATTCATTATAGCCGAAAAGCACTCTCATAGAAGGGTCAGGAGACTTAACCCTCTGCTCTGCTTTCTGGCTTAGTCTGTGGTTGGCGGCGTGCTTGGGCTAATTGCTGGCTGAAGGCCTCTGCTTCTTGGCTGAGGGACAGGCGCTTGTAGCTTTTCTCCATAATCTGCTCCAGATAAGCATCTGAAAAGGCCAACAAATCAGCCTCTAGATCTGGCGTTATTTGAAATTGAAACAAGCTGGGCAAGTCGGACTGCACAATATAGCGCAGGGTTGCCAAGAGGCCCGGTGACACGGAACAGCTTGGGGCCGGAAACTCAGCAGGTCTCTGGTGGCGATAGGGACATTCTAGGCCAGAAAGCTTGAAGTTAAAAACCATCCCGGTTTCATAGGGCCGGTGACAGGTTACACAATCAAAAAGCCAGGGCATAAAGCCTAGCAGGCAGAGAAATTTCAATTGACTGATGCGCACGTCTAGGAGGGGCTGGGCAGATTTTTCAATGCGGCTAGCTGTATAGGCCCAAAGCTCATAAGCTTGGGGTTGGGCGGCCTGAGATTTGAGAGCATCCAGGTAAAGCTCAGCCAGGTGTGCCAAGGCCGTCATGCGGTCAAAGTCCGTCTGTAATCCTGTAAAGGGGTAGACTAGCTCCCCCCCATTTAAGCTATAACGGCACTTGTAATAGAAAAGCTCAAAATCCGCCAAAATAAAAGGCTGGCTTAAAATGTTGACCGCACTCATCTTGCTGGTCTTATGGCAGGACAAGCTTATGATCTCCCCTTCCTTGGTCAAGAGATCCAGCATCCGCCGGTTTTCCCCATAAGGGACCACGCGGAGTACAAAAGCGCGGCGTGATTGGTGAGACATTTAATTAATATCTAAGTCTTGAATTTTATAGCCTAGGTCAACGAGGTCCGGCTGGCGGTCACGCCAGCCTACCTTCACTCTGACATATAAAGACAAGTGACATTTGACACCGAGGACCCGGCTAATCTCTCTTTGGGATCTTTGACGGATCGCCTTGATTCTCGCCCCGCCCTTACCCAGGAGCATGGCCTTGTGTCCAGGCCGATCGCAAATAATTTCTGCGGCAATCCGCACCTGGTCTTCTTGCGCTTCAGGGCCAGGAAGCTCCTGGAATTCCATTATCTTCACGGCTGTGCCATGGGGGATTTCTTCTTGCATCTGCAAGAGAACCTGCTGGCGGATCAGCTCTGCGGCTAGGCTGGCCTCGGTTTGGTTGGTATAGTCCTCACTCTGGAAAATTGGACCTTGCTGAGGGAGGTAGGCCTTAATCTGTTCCAGGAGGATGTCCACGCCCTCCCCCGTCTTGGCAGAAAGAGGGATTATCTCGTCAATGGCTAGGGTTTGAGCAAAAACCTGTATCAGGGGCAGGACTTGGTCTGCTCCTGCTAAGTCCGCCTTGTTCAGCAATAGGAAGAGCGTTTTGCCCCGATCCTTAGCGTACTGCGCTAAACGGCGTTCCTCGTCTTCAACCCGAGCTTTAAAGCGGGCATCAATCAGCAGGAGGAATATGTCCGCTTCTGACATAGCGACACTGATGGCCTTGCTCATATAGCGGTCCAAGCTATGCTTGGTCGGATGAATGCCTGGCGTATCTAAAAAGACCATTTGCGCCCCCTCATCCTCTAAGACGCCCCGGATCATGGTCCGGGTGGTCTGGGGTTTATAGGAGGTGATGGCAAGCTCGGACCCTAAGAGATAGTTGAGCAGGGTAGATTTTCCCACATTGGGCCGGCCTAGCAGGGCAATAAAGCCTGCCTTCTTAATGGGCGGGCCGGAGCAAGCGTTTACGCCAAGCCCAGCCTGGGCCAAGAGTTCAGCCAGGTCATCTTCAGCGGGAGCTGTTGGCCCAGGTCTTTGTGCCTCCTCCTGATGATCTGCTAAGGGCTCCTCATCACCAGGACTCACACCTAGGCCTACATCGGTCAGGGCCTGAGACTGTAGACTCCGCATCCGCCGCTCAGCTTCTGGTTCTTCATGGTCATAACCCAGGAGATGGAGGAGACCATGCACAGCCAGGAAGGCGAGTTCGCGCTCCAGGCTGTGGCCATAAACCTCGGCCTGGTCAGCAGCGCGCGCTGGACAAATCAGGATATCCCCCAGCAAGACTTCCGGTTCAGGGGCAGTAGGGTCCAAAAGGTCCTGGAAACCCAAGGGCTCTTGCAGGCTACCTTCTAAAAAATGTAAGAGGGGAAAGGATAAGACATCTGTGACTTGATCAAGGCCTCTTTGTTCCGCATTGATTTCCTGGATGCGCGCGGGGGAGATAAAGGATAGGCAAAGGCGGAAGTCCGGGCTAAGTCCGGCCGGGTTGGGAGTCTCCTCCCCACCCTGGGAGCCTAAGGGAGGCAGATCAAGCTCTTGTTCTGTGTCGAAAGCTAACTCAAAGGCCCGCGTTAAGGCCGCCTCAATCCTATTTTCGCTAGATGCTTCGAGTTGAGGCTGGCGCTGCCGCTTGATAATTGTCGTCTTTAGGCTCATCTTTGGGATACTCTACCCTTTCATGGAAATGACCTGAATAAACCTGCATGAAGGCTTTTTGAATTTTCTCAATATCGGAAAATTTCAGGCCAGAGTTCTTGAGTTGGTTCTGTTCCAGCTTGATGCGGAAGACTGACCGCATCATTTCATCTGCATCTTCCATCGTGCGGGACTTGAGAGACTTAATCGCAGCCTCCGTGGAATCTGCAAGCATCACCACTGCTGATTCCGGGGTAGATGGCAGCGGGCCCTTGTAGCGGAAGTCCGCCGGATCAGGGACAGGCAAGCCCTGTTCTTCGGCTTCTTTTTTGGCTTTACTGTAGAAATAGCCCAAGACAGTCGTCCCGTGGTGCTCCACGACAATCTCTAAAATAGATTTGGGCAAGCGATACTTTTTACTCATTTCAAGTCCATCTAACGTGTGCCGGGTAATAATTTCCGTGCTTTCTGCAGCCGTTAGCTCGTCGTGCGGGTTGTAGTCGGTTTGATTTTCCGTAAAGTACAAAGGATTGCGCAGTTTACCAATATCATGGTAATAGGAGCCCGCCCGGCAAATCAAAGCATTGGCGCCAATGGCCTCTGCGCCCGCATCGGCCAGATTGGCTACCATCATGGAGTGCTGAGAGGTACCAGGGGCCTCCAAGAAAAGCCGGCGGATAAGCGGCTGTCCCGGTTGAGAGAGTTCTACCAGGCTCGCTGGGGACACATCATTAAAGAGGAGCTCAAACACGGGCAGGAGGCCGACAGCAGCGATAACGGAAAGTACAGCAGACAGCACCGAGGACAAGATCATGAAACCTGAGCTTGCAAGTCCGGTATCTTGTAGCAGGCTGTAACCTAAACTAGCTGCAAAGTTTACCAGGGTTAGCAGGACCAAAAGCTTGGCAAAAAATTCCTGGACCAAGTGATTGCGGGCGTAGTGAGCAGCCAAAAGGCTTCCGCAGATGGCTACTGCAAAGAAGGCTGGGTTGAAATTAACCAGGGGCAAGGTAATAACAATAAGCGCCATGGTAAAGACTAGGGCAGTCTGGAAGGAAAAGTAAGCAGATAGGATAACTGCTGTAAAATAAACCGGCGGGATCACTTGGTAGTCTTGGCCCAAATACGCTGCTACCAGCAAGGGAATCAGGCAAGCCAGAGTCAGCGCCAAGAAGCGCTTGTTAAAGCCCACCGTGTCATGCTCATAAATGTGCATATAGAGACTTAATATGAGCAGGACTACTAAAATCATGAGACTCAAACCCGCTAAGGCGGAATAGTCCAGGCTGTCCACTTCCACGAGCTTCAATTCCTGTAAGAGAGCATAGACATCTTCTGTGACCAATTCACCTGAGGAAATAAGTCTTGCCCCCCGGTTAACCAAGATGGGATTTTGGAGGACGCGCTCATAGGCATCTTGCCGGGCATTAAGTGTGGCTTCTTCGTTATAGAGCACGTTGCCCTGTAAGGTTTGTTCCAGAAAGGTACGGATGAGGACAAGATCAGACTTATAGTGGGCTTCTCTGGCACTCAGTTTATTTAAGTAATCCCGGATGCGGAAGCTCAATTCCGTTTCATCTACTGCTTCGGCCATCAGGCTATTCGCCGTTAAGTGCAAGCGATTTTTGAAGGTCGCATAACGACTTGAAGACATGTGCAAGACTTGTTTGAGGTCTTCGAGCTCAAAGTCGCAACCCAGCTCTTCCACGAGTTGATTCTGTAGCGCCTCGCTAGACTTATCCAGCTCACTGGGCTTGATCACCTGGGTCCTGCTTGGGCTTTCTTGTTTGGTCCGTAAGGCTTGGTAGGAGGCATCCACCGCTTCTGCAAAGTCTTGCACCCGCCTTAAAGCTTCCGCACTTAAGTCATCTGATCGCGTATAAATATCTGCGACCAGACTTTGGGCTTCCATCGCGCGCTTTTCAGTTTCATTGCGGTTAACTACCGAACGCGGGGCCTCAATGTCGTATGGGCTCACCACATTAATCTCGAGTTCATACTGGGGCGGTCTGGAACCAAGATACAGTAAAATCAAGGTGACCAGAAAAATCCCCATAAAAATTAACGGACCCGTCCATTGACGAGCTTTATTTTTTCCCTTATCTGCCATTATCTTTTACCCATTTCTGCTGATATGGGCCTTTTTGTCGATGTATTTCATCCGCTTCGTAAGCGGCGACAATTTTCTTGACCAAGGGGTTTCTCACCACATCACCCTTATCCATCTCGATAAAAGCAACTTCCTTTAGGGGCGCCAGAATACGCTTCATATCAAGGAGGCCAGAACGTTTTTCTCTGGGCAGGTCAATCTGTGTAACGTCTCCTGTTACGACAGCCTGTGAGTGGAAGCCAATGCGGGTGAGAAACATCTTCATTTGCTCCGGGCTAGTATTTTGAGCTTCGTCGAGAATGATGAAGGCGTCATCCAAGGTACGTCCGCGCATGTAGGCCAGGGGCGAAATTTCAATACTCCCTTTTTCCAGATTACGATTAAATTGGTCGGCCCCCATGAGGTCATAAAGTGAATCATAGAGCGGTCGCATATAGGGATCCACCTTACTTTGCAGATCCCCGGGCAAGAAGCCTAAGTTTTCCCCTGCCTCAACCGCGGGCCGAGTTAGGATAATCCGGGAAACCTCATGGTTGCGGAAGGCCCGCACCGCCATCGCCACGGCTAAAAATGTCTTGCCTGTGCCCGCAGGTCCTATGGCAAATACCAGTTCTCGCTGTTGAATAGCCTTGGCATATTGAGACTGGCCAGGGGTCTTGGCCCTGACAGGCCGACCCTTGGCCGATACACATAAAACATCTTGGCCCGGTAAAAAATGGACAGGCCCGTCACGGTCTTCTGCCAAGGAAACGAGATGCTGGACCATGCGCTCTGAAAGCTGGCCTTCCTGCCGATAGCTCTGCAGCAAGCCCTGCCATACGGCAGCAGCTTGGCTCACCGCAAGCTCTTCGCCCTCGACGACCAGCCCATCTCTGCTTTCTTGGCTGTTGACGCCAAAAGCCTGGTCCACTATATTGGCGAACTTATTGAGCGCGCCTAGGAGGACCGAGATTTCTTGGGGATTATCTAAAAATATCGTTTTTTGCATATAACCTCTTTAGCCTGATATTCCCTGATTATAACATTCCTAACCACTTACCGGGCTATGCCCAGTCTTCCAATAACCTGCGTGCCTCAAGATAATCCTCCGGGGCCGGGGCAGAAAAAACCAAGGGTTCTTGCGTGCGCGGGTCCTTAAAGGCCAGCCGGCAGGCATGAAGCGCCTGTCCCGCCAAGCCCAAAGTATCACGTCTGCTAAGGCCATAGCTGGGATCGCCCACAACTGGAAGATTAATGTAAGCCAGGTGCACACGGATCTGATGGGTTCGCCCTGTCTCCAAATGCAGTTCCAACTCTGCGCCTTGGGGATAGGTTTGGAGGACCTCAAAATGAGTACGCGCTGGCCGGCCTCGGTCGATAACCGCGATCTTTTTCCGGTCTTTGGGATCTCGGCCCAAAGGCGCAGATATGAGGCCCGTCCGCGAGGCAGGATGTCCCCAAACCAAGGCCTGATAGGTTCGAGATACTTGACGGTCCTTAATCATCTGAGAAAGGCTTCTGCGCATACGTTCGTTTTTGGCCACTAAAAGCAGACCAGTCGTATCCTTGTCCAAACGATGGACAATACCAGGCCGCAAGGGATCTTGCCCCTGGGTGTATGCCTGACCTAAGTAATAGATTAAAGCATTCACCAAGGTGCCCTCCCAATTTCCCGCAGCTGGATGGACCACCATACCGCGCGCCTTATTGACCACCAGAAAATCTTCATCCTCATAGACTATATCTAAGGGAATATCTTCTCCGTGGGCAGCTTCTAGGACCTGGGGCAAATGGCGGGCATAGCGGATGTGATCTCCCACTTGGACCAGATAGGACGCCTTGGGCTCTTGGTCGTTCACCGTAACCTGGCCTTCTGCAATCAATTTTTGGGCGGCAGTCCGGGAAAAGTCCGCCAGCTGATCAGCCAGATATTTATCCAAACGGGCCCCGCTCTCAGTTACTTTGAGGTCTTGCCAAGCTGGTGTTTTAGCCATGCCTTGGCCCCTTTTTGTCCTGGACAAAGATAGCTTCCAATTCTGCCTGCGCCTGATGGTCCCAAAGGATGAGAGCCGCTAAGAGAATACAGCCGATGACAATAGCAGAATCTGCAATATTGAAGCTGGGAAAATACCAGTCGCCGAACTTAAAAGTCAAAAAGTCTGTCACAAAACCGCGCAAGGCACGATCCAGTGCATTGCCCAAACTGCCGGCAATCACTAAGGCCAGCCCCCAGCGCAGCGGCTCGTACTGTAGTTGTCTTAAGAGATAGATAAGCCCTAGAGTAAAGAGCAAGGCAAAAAAGAGTAGAATGGCTGGCCCGTAAGCTTTCTGGCTTAAAAGGCCGAAAGCTGCGCCAGAATTTTCCACATAGGTCAGGGTAAAAAACTCCCCTATCACGGAAATAGGTGGACCGCCCGCTAAATAGGCACGAACCAGATACTTGCTGAGGAGATCCACGGCTAAGATGAGCAAAATCAAAAAGCTTACGGGCATAAGGTAACCTCTGTTATATAACGATACGGGTCCCAAGCAGGCGCGGCAAGATGACCAGCCAGGCGTGGTCCCCGTAGCAGGGCTTGGCCAGCAAAGCCCAAGCCTAAAACGCGGCTGCGTTCTAGAGCAAAGCTTAAGGCCTGATAGGACGACTCAATCGCTTGCAAGGGGATGTCCTCAGTTTCCAGATCCCATGCATAAAAATAGGCCGGAGGCAACAAGCCTTCCGCAGCCAGGTCTGGCAACCTGAGATTAAGGTCCGGGACCAGTTGGTTAAGTTCATAGACCAGAGTTCTCAGGTCCGTTGGCAGAGAAAGCTCAACATCCAGGAGCAAGAGATCATAGCGACCAGCAGCGGCAAAGGCCGGCAAGTCCTCCGCTTGTAGCCATACAACTTCTAGCTGGCTGGAAGAGAGCAAGGGCATCTGCTTAATTTCTGCCAGTAAGCTCCGGTTGTAAGAATTGCTAACCGCAGCCAAGGTAATCGTTTGGTCTGTCAACCGACGTCTTGCCTCACTTAAGTCAGGAAGCTCTGTCTGGCCTAAGTCCCCACTGAGGGCATAGGCTTGTCTCCAATCTGAGGCACGGTGGGGAAGATTGAGGTAGGAAGAGGCATCAAGGTCCTGTCTACTCAAAAGTTGGGCCTGTCGAAAGGCACGAAAGAGTTGCGGGTCAGCCAGGGGGAAGGACGGATCGCTGCCAGCAAGGAGCAGGTAATAATCCAAGCTCTCCCCCACCGCTGCCTTCAAGCCTTGGCGATGACGCAAGTTAAGATAGTCGGAAGCTGGTACTAAGAGTAAGTCTAAATGGTCTTGATTGAAGTCAGCCAAAGCACTATCGAAGTCAGGATAAGATTTGAGCAAGAGCTTAGGGCCACCGAAGCGGGCGCTTACAGGATGTAATTCCCAGTTGCTTCCCTCCCCCTGAGCCTTGACAAATTTATAGCTTCCTACACCTGGAACAGGGGTAAGATCGTGGCTTTCCAGATAGGACTCAGGAATCAAAGGGAAACAAAGAAACCAGGGCAAGCGTTCGGCCCTTTGCGATAGCTGGATCGTAAAGCTATATTGATCATGGATTTTAATAGCTTTAATCGCCTCATAGGCTTGGATACCCAGGGGGTCAGACGCGAGTTGATTAAGATAGCTGGCTTGCAAGTCAGCAGTAAAAATTTGTCCCGCCTGATCTTCAGGAGCCCCTTCCTCCTGGTCTCCAAGATCCTCTCCAATATGATCTTCTGCTAAGGCCTCTTCCTGGTCTTCCTCCTGGTCTAAATCTTCTTCTAGGGTTTCAGGGTCCCCTGTTTGCTCCATGGGATCGGCCGTTTCGAGAAAGTCCCAGGGCGAAGGTAAGGGAAGATCATATTGTTCTTCAAGTTCCGTACCCAAATACTCCGGAGGGATCGCTTCGCGCTGGAGCTTTGCCTGGAGGTAATAGCGGCGGTAAAGGATGGATAAGGCCGCATCTCGGCTGGTTAGAGGGCTGCGGTCGCTAAAAGAGGCATCCTTGCGCAACTTAATGGTTAAGGCGAAGTGGTCAGGCGACCAACTGGCCTCCTCGGCCAGGTCAGTCCGCAACATTTCCGCATCATCCAGCATAAAGAGGCCACGATAAACCAACTTCATGGCAGCCTGGCCTGAAAAATCAAAGGTTTCTAGGGGGTTCAGGCTGGTCCGGTCTAGCCAAGCCAAGCGCAGGCTATCATCCACCGTCTGGGCCTTGACATCCTGTGGCCACATGGGGCAAAGCAAAGCCAACAGGCAAGCTATAAGCAAGAAACCAGCCAGCAGGGTCTTGGCTCCAGACCTAGCCTGCAGGGAAAAAGCAGAATCTGCATTTAAGTTTTGATTATCGCTTTTCACAGGCTACATTTTAGCATAGAAAGCTAAAGGGGCTGCCTCGCATGCGAGACAGCCCCAGATTGTTTAATTCCTATGTGATAAGCCTATTTGGCATAGTCTACCACACGACTTTCCCTAATTAGCTGGACTTTAATTTGGCCCGGATAATTAAGTTCAGATTCGATTTGCTTGGCCATTTCGTGGGCAGTTAAGATCATGTCATCGTCCTTCACATTATCTGGCTGCACCATTACTCTGATCTCCCGACCAGCCTGCACGGCAAAGCTCTTTTCCACACCTTCGAAGGAGTTGGCAATTTCCTCCAGTTTTTCAATGCGCTTAATATACGTTTCCACATTTTCATGGCGGGCTCCCGGACGTGCTGCAGATATGGCATCTGCCGCGCATACCAGGCTGGAGATAAAGTTGTTCACTTCTACATCCCCATGGTGGGACTCAATAGCGTTAAGTACGACTTCATTTTCGTGGTACTTACGCGCCATATCAGCCCCAATTTCAATGTGAGAACCTTCCATTTCAAAGTCAACTGCCTTGCCTAGGTCATGCAGGAGGCCCGCGCGTTTCGCGAGGCTGACATCAAGCCCTAGCTCAGCTGCCATAGCCCCTGAGAGGTGGCACACTTCAATGGAGTGACGCAAAACATTCTGTCCATAGCTGGTGCGGTATTTCATACGGCCTAGCAAACGGACAATTTCTGGGTGCAGGCCAACGACGCCAGTCTCAAACACAGCTTGTTCGCCCGCCTCTTTAATGGATTGGTCAATTTCTTTTCTCGCCTTTTCCACCATTTCCTCAATCCGTGCGGGATGGATACGGCCGTCATAAACTAGTTTTTCAATAGCTATGCGGGCTATCTCCCGGCGGATGGGATCAAAACTGGAGAGGATTACCGCTTCAGGGGTATCATCAATAATCAAATCTACCCCCGTTAAGCTTTCAATCGTGCGGATATTTCTACCTTCGCGCCCAATGATGCGACCTTTCATCTCCTCATTAGGCAGTGACACTACAGATACCGTTGCATCGCCAACATAGTCAGAAGCATAGCGCTGTATGGAAGAAACAATGATCTCCTTGGCTTTTAAGTCTGCCGTTTCATTGGCTTCTTCTTCCATCCGGCGTAGCATGACCGCCATATCATGCCGCAGGTTTTCCTCCGTATCGGTCATGATAATATCTTTGGCTTCTTGAGTGGTCAGTTCCGCTATGCGCTCTAACTCTAAACGTTTTTCCTCTTCAGCATTGGCCAGGCGTGCTTCTCGCTCAGTCGCGGACCGTAAACGGTTTTCCGCATCTTTATTTTTATGTTCAGCTTCCTTCAGTTTTTTATTCAACTGATCCTGCTTCTGTTGAAGTCGGCTCTCTTCGTTCTTGAGTTCATGGCGCTTATCACGGACATCGCTCTCCAGGTCCAATTTAGCTTGTTGCAGCTCTTCTTTGGCTTGAATCAGCAGCTCGCGCTTGCGGTTTTCCGCAGATTTCTCTGCGTCTATCACCATCTTTTCAGACTCAGCTTTTACCCTCAAGCGGTCTTCTTCTAGCTTTTGACTGAGTTTATCTATGCCCTTCCTGTGGTAGGAAAGGGTTATCACAAATGCAAGAACGGCCCCTAAACCGAGGCCTAATATTAAAAATAGCCACTCTATGGCAATCACCTCCTATATTAAATTTTCAAGTTGCACAGGAACGATTTGTACGCTTAATATTGTATGGTGCTTGTTAGTTGATGTCAATTAAAGCAATCTGCTATAAAACTGGCAGGATAAGGGACTTGGGAGATAAAAATTTGCAAAAATTTGCCTACATTGTAGAAGAAAAATACACCGGCCAATCCATACGCGATGTCCTACGTGAAGAATTCCAAATTTCCCGGCGCATGCTCAAGCGTTTGCGCTGGGAGGGTAAAACCTATTTAAACCATGAAGAGGCCATGTTGTGGTATCCCGTAAAGGCAGGCGATTGCATCCTTGCCCTGGCAGACCTCCATCTTGAAGCCCCCAAACTCCACTTCCCTAGGGACCAGCAGCCAGTTTTCCAGAACAAGGACCTTGTGGTCATGTCCAAAAAGCCTGGTCAAGTGGTACATAAATCCTTGAATTCCCAGCTGGTAGACCTCTGCGGATTAATCTCTGATCAAGCCCTTCACCCCGTCCAGCGCTTAGACCGAGATACTACAGGACTTGTGATCATTGCCCTCAATGCCTATACCCATTACCGGCTCAGTCAAAGCAAGATGGTCAAAAAATATCTGGGCATTTGTCATGGCCAACTGGACCAGGCAGAGGGCATTATTGACGCCCCGATTGCCAGAGCCCAAGACAGTATCATGGAGCGGGAAGTAAGCTGTGAAGGTAAGCCCGCCCAAACCGGTTATAGGGTCTTGGCCCATGCTGAGGAGCCCGATCTCAGCCTGGTTGAATTTCAGCTTTATACCGGCCGCACCCACCAAATTAGGGTACACACCCACTATCTGGGCCACCCGCTTTTGGGGGATTCCATGTATGGGTTAAACCAGGCTCTTGATGCGGACCTAGGCAGACAAGCCTTGCATGCCTACCATTTAGAATTTCCCCTTCCCTATACAGAAGACCGGATCGTCTTAGACGACCCGGTCCCACCAGATATGCAGGCGGTTTTAAACCGCTACCAATTTCTTCAATTGTAGTTAAATCATGTAGCTAGGCGAGTTTGCCGTAGACAATTTCTAGCACTTCGGCATTCAGGTCCTTACAGGCCTTGAGCAATTCTTCCGAACGTTTTGCTGCTTTGCCCGCAATGTCCTCGTCCTTAATTGTAGGGAGGTTAATCTTGACATTGAGCAGGGCTGCTTCACAGGCGGCATTGGCCAAGAGAGCTGCTACGCCGGCGTCGGTAACGGCATTCTTATTGCCGTGCTGGGCAATCTGCGGCAAGCATTGCAGGACAGCCAGGCAGCGTTCAGCGGTTTCCAGAGGAACCCGCATGGAGTGCAGGGCACATTCGTCCAGGGCAGCCCGACGTGCTTTTTGCTCCTCTTCTGTTTGCTTGGGCTTGCGGAGGGCATCCATGTAACCTGTAAAAGCATCCGTATCTTCCTGCATCAGGTTAAACAGGCGGTCCTGCAGCTTGGCTAATTGTGCGTCTTCCTCCTTCAGAGAGATCTTAGTCTCTTCATCCAGGCTTTCAAAAGCTTTCTTGCCATAAGACAAGGCTAAGACCATCTGGCCAAGGGCAGCGCCCAAAGCAGCAGTCAGGGCAGCAATGGCACCGCCACCCGGGGCAGGCGCATCACTGGCAGTCAGGGCGAGGACTTCACGTAAGTCCATGTCAATCATTTTCTTTTCCATATGTACCTCATTTGGGACAGAGTCCGTTTTTTAGATTTCCAGCTGGGCTGGCAGTTACTTATTTGTGGCTTTTAGCGCGGATGACACGCTGCAAAGCGGCTTGGTTTATCTGGCCATCACGTAAGACTTGTAGCCCATCTTTGAACACATGGGTCACGCTGTTTACACCAAAGTGATAGAAAATATAATTAGGATTGGGGGCGTTAAAGACGGTTAAGTCTGCTCTTTTCCCTACTTCCAGGCTACCGATCTCCTGGTCGCGGCAAATCGCCTTGGCCGCATTGAGGGTAACGCCTTTTAAGATTTGTAGGGGTTCTAGGCCCATACCCAAACAAGCCATATCCATGGCCATTTGTAAATTTTCACAAGGTGAAGAGCCAGGATTGTAATCAGAGGCGATGGCTACCGTAACCCCCTGGTCCCACATCTCTTTAGCTGGGGCAAAGTTCTCCGACCGAAGGAAAAAGCTGGTCGCCGGTAAGAGCACGGCCACTGTGCCAGACTCCGCCATTTTGGGGATGTCAGACTCCGCAATAGCCATCAGGTGCTCTGAAGAAACGGCACCCAGGTCGGCGGCCAAACCTGCCCCTCCCATGGGCTCAATTTCATCGGCATGAATTTTGAGCTTGAAGCCCATTTTTTGGGCAGCTTCACCGATCTCTCGAGTTTCCTCCAAAGAAAAGATACCCTCTTCGCAGAAGATGTCACAGAATTCGGCCAAATTCTCGGCTTTCACCTGGGGCATCACCTCTTCCAACATAAACTTGATGTAGGAAGCATTATCTGCAAATTCCGGCGGCGTGTCATGGGCCCCCATATAAGTGGAAACAACATCCAAGGCCTGGAGTTTATCCAAGGCTTGGTTAATCCGCAAGATACGCAGTTCGGTGTCCTTATCCAATCCATAGCCAGACTTGGCCTCTACCGTGGTTGTGCCGTGTTTTAACATGGAAGCCAGGGCTGTGAGGGCTTTATCAAGAAGTTCCTCATCCGTTGCTGCGCGTGTGGCCCGCATAGTGGATTTAATACCACCCTCTTCGTGAATTTCCATGTAGGAAGCACCCGCCAATTTAAGGGCCAGCTCTTTTTCCCGGGAACCGCCGTGGACCAGATGGGTATGGGCATCTACAAGGCCTGGCGTAATCGTCCTGCCACGGAAATCATGCAGCTGGGCTTCCCGCAATTCTGCTGCCGAGGGCTCGCCTGCTGAAAGTTTAGCTATCTTGCCATCTTCAATGACAAGATAGCCATCCACAAGCTCCTGGCCATCTACCGCAGTATAGATAGAGTGAGAAAGTAAGACTTGTTTATTCTTCATTGGAGCTATCTCCCAACAGCCGGGCTTCAATCACTTGGTCTAGGCCAAAGTCTTCCAGTTGTAGGTAATAATTAGCGGTATCCACGAGAGCAGCCAGGGGCACAAGTCCGATTATCTCAGAACCAACCACGTTGACACCATAGCGGCGGGCTTCCATCTTGACAGTCTCAAAAACTTGGTAAATATGTGATTTGTGAAAATTGGTAAGGTTCATAGAGACCTGCACTTGATTACGGTCGGAGAGTTCAACCCCCATACCCTTTACGAACCTAAAACCACCGCCGATGTGCCGAACCTTGCGGGCAATGGCATCTGCAATTTCTAGCTTATCTGTGTCTAGGTTAATGTTGTAGGCTACCAGGAATTCTCGGGCACCCACAGCCACGACACCGGCAGAGGGATGGATTTCGGCTTCTCCGTAATCCGGTTTCCATTCAGCTTCTTTAATCTTTTCCGCAAAACCTTCAAATTGTCCCTTGCGGATATGGGCCAGGTTAACGCGGGAGGGGTCAGTTGCCGATTCTTCGTAGAGGTAAACGGGGATATGGTGTTCTTTAGCAATCCTCTCTCCTACACGTTTAGAAAGCTCTATGCAGTCCTGCACGCTGGCGTTGCGGATGGGGACAAAGGGGACGACGTCCGTAGCGCCCATACGGGGGTGCTCACCTTGGTGTTTGCGCAGGTCAATCAGCTGAGCCGCTATACCCACAGCCTCCACCACAGAATTTTCAAGATCTTCCGGTGTCCCAACCAGGGTTACGACTGCACGGTTATGGTCCTTATCTTGGCTATAATCTAGAACCTGTACGTCCTGAGCCGCGAAAAAGGGGGCCATAATCTTCTGCAGGACCTCCGGGTCCCGGCCATTGGAGAAGTTAGGGACACATTCAATTAATTTTTTTGACATATCATACCTTTCTTTCTGGGCAAGCCAGGGGGTGTTTTACCCCAAGCCTACGCCATAATGACTCACTTAGTCAGCTAATTGCGCTTCTACGCGGTCTAGGACACTGCCCTCTTCCAGAAGATGTGCTAGGGCATGCATAGCCGGGTACATAACCCGGTCTTCATCGTAGAAGCTTACGAGTTCACGGACTTCTTTATAAACCTGCCCAGTGCCTTGGCCAAATTGCTTGACCCCTCTTAGGTCACAGGCTTGGGCTGCCACCAGCCACTCAATAGCCAGAACGTCTCTGACATTTTTTATTATCTCGCCGACCTTGCGGGCAGCATTGGCCCCCATGGAAACATGATCTTCCTTATTAGCAGATGAAGGAATGGAGTCGACTGAAGCAGGATGCGCCAAAATCTTATTTTCTGAAACCAGGCTGGCTGCTGTGTATTGGGGAATCATAAAGCCCGAGTTGACTCCGCCTTTTTCCACCAAGAAGGCAGGCAAACCATAGTTCAGCTGAGGATTAACCAAACGCTCAATCCGGCGTTCAGAAATATCAGCTAGCTCGGCTACTGCAATGGCAAGGAAGTCTAGTTGCAAGGCAAGGGGCTCACCATGGAAGTTACCGCCAGAAATCACGTCATGGTTGTCAGGAAAAACTAAGGGGTTATCCGTAACCGCATTGATCTCAATCTCCAGGACTTGACGAATCTGAGCCAGGGCATCCGTAACTGCACCATGGACTTGTGGTACGCAGCGCAGTGTGTAGGCATCCTGCACATCACCTTCGCGCTGGTTAACCGAGGAAGAACCCTCTAGCATTTTGCGGAGGTAAGCTGCAGTGGCCATTTGGCCAGGGTGGGGCCTAACTGCGTGCACTCTGGGGTCTAAGGCTGCTGTAATCCCCATAAGAGCTTCAAAAGAAAGGGCAGCCGCTTGGTTGGCAGCACGGAGGAGTCTCTCGGCATCGTAAAGTGCCAGCACCCCTAATCCAGTCATAACTGGCGTGCCGTTAATAATAGCTAAACCATCCTTGCCCTTGAGGGTGACAGGGGTCAGGCCTTTTTCCTTGAGCACCTCAGCAGAGGGCCGGCGTTTGCCCTGGTCCATAACTTCGCCCTCTCCCAGCATGGTCAGGGCCATGTGG
Source organism: Clostridiales bacterium (assembly GCA_004556925.1). GTDB lineage: Bacteria > Bacillota > Clostridia > Saccharofermentanales > DTU023 > SFFI01. Next base: position 58,373 of record SFFI01000009.1, on the reverse strand, counting down.
GCTAAGTTGGCTAAATCGCCCGAAGCGCCTAAGGAACCTTTTTTAGGAATATAGGGAATAATATTCTCATTCAGCATGTCTACCAGGATGGCAGGGACCTCATGGCTGACTCCAGAATATCCAGAACACAGGGTATTAAGACGCAGGAGCATAATGGCGCGGACCTCATCTTCCTTGAAGGGCTCACCCACACCGCAAGCGTGGCTCAGAATGAGATTGCGCTGAAGCGTCTTGTTCTCTTCTTCACTAATGCGGACCGTAGAAAATTCACCATAGCCTGTAGATACACCATAGACAGGCGCGTGGGAGGCGACGATGTCAGCCACAATGCCTTCAGAGGCCAGGATTTTTTCCTGCGAGTCAGGACTAATGGCCACCTTTTGGCCATGACGACTAACGGCCACGATATCTTCAATAGTTAAGTCGCGGCCGTTCAAAGCTAGAATACTTCCCATGTTTTCCTCCTGAGAAATCTAATTACCTCTATTGTAGGGTTGCAAAAGTGTACTCGCAAGTGCAAGGGCCTTTTCGTCCTGGGAGGAACCTGTCAATAACCTGGCCAGCTCCACTTGCCGACCCTTTAAGTCTAGGGCTTGCAGCTTGGTGGCCGTCCGGTCTCCCTCCAGTTCCTTGTAAATATATAAATGTTGGTCAGCCATAGCGGCAATTTGCGCCGTATGCGTGACTGCAATTACTTGGTGCTGAAGCCCTAATTCACGGAGTTTTTCCCCTAACTTGTGGGCTGCTTCTCCAGAAATGCCCGCATCAATCTCGTCAAAAATGAGGAGGGGAATCTGATCCAAATTGGCCAGGATGGATTTGATGGCCAAAAGGATTCTAGAAGCCTCCCCGCCCGAGGCAATTTTGGCTAAAGGGAGTAGATCCTCCCCCTGGTTGGTAGAGATAAAAAACTCCACCCGGTCCCGGCCCTCCGGGGCCCAATAGTTTTTATCGCTGGGTTCTGCCATGTCCACTTGGACCTGGAAATCCACGCCAGGCATCTGAAGTTCAGCAAGGACAGACTTGATGGCAGCAGATAATCTAGCCCCAGCCTCTACCCTAATCTCATGCATGGCTTGGGCCAGGTCTGCGGCCTGGGCTTGCCCCTTCTGCAGGTCGCTGCGGAGTTGCTGAAAGTGGCTTTCTGAATCTCGGGTGAAAGCATATTCTTCTTGAGCCTCTTGGTAATAGCGTGCAACGTTATCCCAACCGGGGCCATATTTCTGGTCCAGGCGGTCCCAGGCCTCCATGCGTGCCCGAATCTCCTGGCTATCCGCAGACTTTGCTGCCAATTCCTGGAGAAATAACTTGAGCTCCCGCGTCTGCTCATGCAAATCGTCATTGAGCCTTTGCAGGTCTTGGTTCATTTGCCCGAGACGAGGAGAGAACTTCTCCGCCTTTTGCAGGGAGGCCGCAGCCCGGGAAAGTAAAGTCGTCGCGCTATGGTCTTGGTCAGGATCTAGGACCTGTAAACCCTCAATGGTGTAGGTCTGTATGCGGTCCAGGGCATTAATTTCTTGAAAGCTAGCCTCTAGTTCCTGCAAGTCTTCCTGACTCATAAAGCCTGCGGAAATTTCTTGGATTTGATAGTCAAGAAGGTCCAGCTTACGGTCGCGCTCTTGAGGATTGAGGCCTAGTTCCTTTAGAGATTTAAGCTGCTGAATGCGCTGGTCGCGCAAGGCGGCCCATTGCAACTTGTATGCCGCCAAAGGCTCCGGGCAGTAGGCATCTAAAATTTCGGCTTGCTTATGTGGGTCAAAAAGGGAGATCTGCTCATTTTGCGCATGTAAATTAAAAAGGCAGTTCCCCAGTTCCCGCAACAGGGAGACGGTAACCGGACGGCCATTAACCTTAGCCACAGACCGACCCTTGTTGTCTATTTCACGATAGAGCAGGAGCTCATGGCCTGTGATCTCTTCCTGGCTTAGGTCGAGGCGAGAAAGGAGGTCGGAAGGCAAGAGGGGGTAAACATCTTGAAATAAGGCGTAGACCTGGGCTTTCTCCGCAGGTTTACGTACCAAGTCACGGCTGGCTCTTTGGCCACCAATAAAGGCCAGAGCATCCAAAAAAACGGACTTACCGGCCCCCGTTTCTCCAGAAATAATGGTTAAGCCCTCATCTAGCCGGACTAGTAGCTCTGGAATGAGGGCAAAATTACAGATCGTGAGCTCTAGGAGCATCCCCATCTTTAGTGTCCGGGCAGTTCCGGATCAATCTGCGATACCGTAACCAGGTGGTCTTTCATTTCATCAGCGTCTTGCTTACTGGGAGTCGCCACAAAAATGGTGTCATCACCAGCAATAGTGCCAATGAGGGCCTCCAAATGCATGGAGTCCAGAGCCGAAGCAGCCGCTTGTGCCATACCGGGGAGGGTCTTAATGATAACTAGGGCGTCGGCAGTATGGATAGAGGTAACGGCCTCACGGAAGACCTTCATAAAGCGGCCAGAGGCCCCTTCGCCAGTTTGAGCCATGGGTACATATTTGAGTTCGCCACTTGCTGTGGTCACCTTAATAATACCCAGCTCCTTGATATCTCTAGAAACGGTAGCCTGCGTGACAAGCATACCGGCTTCTTTGAGGGCTTCTACCAGGTCGCCTTGGGTAGAAATGTTTTGGCTTTTCACAATCTGAAGGATACGGGATTGACGTGGATTTTTAGCATTTCTCATCTGAGCATTCCCCTTTCTTGGATCTTCTGCGGCAGGACCTGGTAAAAACGGTCACCTCCCAGGCGGAGGATTTTAAAAGCCCTGCGTGATTTTTGTATTTTTATTGTTCCCTGTTCAATTTTAATGGATTGTTTTCCATCGGCTGAAACCATGGCGGAAGAACAATCATCACTCAATCTAAGTTCAATTGTAGCATCTCCCGGTGCTAAATAGCTACGATTATGCAGAGTATGGGGGCAAATGGGTGTGATTAAAATTACATCCATGGCGGGGTGTACAATGGGGCCACCCGCTGCTAAGGAATAGGCGGTAGAACCAGTAGGCGTAGAGATAATCAGACCATCCCCAGGAATGCGCTCTACGGGGCTGGCATTGATCGAAAAATCTACAGTAACAATTCTCCCCCCTGCCAACCGCATAATGACAACATCATTCAGGGCTTCCTGGGTTTTCAAAACCTGCCCCTGGTCATCTAAAACTTGCATAGACAGCATGAGTCTTTCATCCAGCTCATATTGGCCCCGGTAAATTTGCTCCACAGCCTGAGCCAGATGGTCCGGCTCAATTTCTGTCAAGAAGCCAACCGAGCCTAAATTCACCCCTACACAAGGCTTATCATAGGCTGTCTCAAAGTGGGCTAGGCTGAGAAAAGTACCATCTCCGCCTAAGGAAACCAGGAGGTCTGCACGGTCGAAATCCCCAGGGTCGGTGACGACTTCAACCCCTTTAGCCTTAAAGAGGTCAGATAGCTGCTTGCGGTAGCGAAAACCACGATCACGTTCGGGATTAGCATAGAGGCCTACGCGCATAAAACACCCCTCAGTTCTTCTCAAGATAGCTTTGTATTTGCTGGGCCAAGCCGGATACATCCAAGCCTTCTGCCTGTAAGAGCTCACCACGTCCCGCCTGGCCTCTCAAGGGATCTTGTACGGAAATAATTTTATAAGAAAAGTTGTGTTCTAGACAAGCTAAATCAATCAGGGCCTGGCCGGCAAAGCCATACGAGCCAAGGGCTTCCTCCAGAATCACTAAGTGTTTCGTCTTGGCCAAGGAACGCTTGACAGCGGCCAAGTCTGCCCTTTTGCCGCAGACCAGAGAGAAGACATCCGCTTGAGGACCGCCCTGGTCTGCCAGCGCCCTGGTTGCGGACAGGGCGAGGGCGGCAAGGCTGCCAAAGACCAAGACCGTGTAGTCTGTCCCCTGGCTCAATTGCCTAGCGGAAAGAATATGTCTCTGCCCGGCTGCTAATTCAAGATCCGGCTTGGCTTGGGCCTTGGGATAACGCACCATCACGGGACCATCCTGGGACAGGGCATAGTCCAGGATGAGGTCTAAGTCTTGGCTGTCTGCCGGGGCAAAAAGCTGGAGGTTGGGAAAGCCTTGAAAGATAGCGGTATCGTAAAGCCCCTGGTGGGTTTCCCCATCATTGCCGACCAAACCAGACCGATCCAAGAGCAAGGTGACGCCAAGATTCTGCAGGCAAATATCATGGAGGATCTGGTCGACTGCTCTCTGGCTAAAAGTAGAGTAGAGAGCTGCAAAGGGCCGGAGCCCACCCAAAGCAAGACCTGCTGCCAGGCTGGCCGCATGCTGCTCTGCAATGCCCACATCGAAAAAGCGGTCTGGAAAGGCTGTGGCGAAATCTGCTAAACCGGTCCCTTGTGCCATTGCTGCAGTAATGGCACAAACCCGCTTATCTCTAGACCCCAGTTGCACTAATTTACGTGATAGACAGGCAGAGAAGGTATATTGCGGGCCCTCAGGCTTGATGAAGCCTTCTGCGATCTCAAAACTGCCAACGCCATGGTAGGAGGCGGGATCTTGCTCTGCAAAGCTATAGCCCCGCCCCTTTTGGGTGATCACATGTAGGACTGTAGGGTGGGGAGACTCTTGTAAGGCCTTAAGCGATTGCAAGAGGGCATCTAGGTCGTGTCCATCTACTGGCCCGTAATAACGGAAGCCCAAGGCTTCAAAAAAAGCAGAGCTTTGGTGGAGACGCAGGCGAAAGGCTTTTTTCATATTGTTTAAGCTCAAACGCACAAGACTTTGAGGGCTTAAACGGCCACTAACCTTACCCTTTAAGTTGCGATAGGATTGTGATACCCGGAGTTTCTCTAGATGTTGGGATAGACCGCCCACATTGTGGTCGATAGACATTTGATTGTCATTTAAGACAACTTTAATGGGATCTTGCTTTTGGCCTGCATCATTTATGGCCTCATAACTTACCCCACCCGTCAAGCCGCCATCTCCTACGAAGGCAATATTTTGTCGTGTCCGCCCTTGGATGCGGTCGGCTCGCTGGTAGCCAAGCGCAATAGAGATAGCATCTGAAGAGTGCCCAGCATTGTAATAATCGAAGGGCGATTCACTGAGCTTGGGAAAACCTGCCAGCCCATCTTGCTGCCTCAAGTAGGCAAAGCCCTCCACCCGGCCTGTCAATAGCTTCCAGGTATAGCATTGGTGGCCCACATCAAAGATCAGCCTATCCCCATCCGGCCCAAAATTGAAAACCTTGGCCAAGGCGAGGGTTAATTCGACCGTACCTAAATTTGAAGCCAGATGGCCGCCATTCTGCGCTACCGCCTGGATGATCTCAGCCCGGCAGGCAGCGGCCAAGTCTTCAAGCTCTGGGATAGAATAGGCTTTAATGTCTTGAGGAGAGTGGATATCAGGGAAGGCAGGCATCATTCCGCTCCTAGCTTAAAGTCCTGCTCTACAATCTCCCCTTCCGGGCTCAAATTGAGTTGGCTTACTCGGGCCTCCATATCCTGCAAAATGCTTGAGCAGTATTGGGCGAGGGCTAAGCCGCGCTCATATAGCTGGGCAGATTCCTCTAATTTTGCCTCACCCTTTTCCAGACGTTTAACAATCTGTTCTAGTTCCAAGATCGCTTCCTCATAGGACAAATTTTCCAGAGGGGCTTGGAAATCCTGGCTCGGGGCAGTGTTGGGGTTATTCTGAGAAACTGGGGAATCTAGCATATTGAACTCCTTGAACATTCTTTGAAATGATGATGCACACATCCTAAATAGTTTGCAGAACTAGCTGGGCTCTGCAAGGTCGGTGATTTCTGCCAGGGCTTCGCCATCAATAAAACGGATATGAACCATACTGCCTTTCTGGACTTGGCTCAGCCTGGAGAGGATCTTGCCTTCTTGATCTAAGACTGCTGTGTAGCCTCTTTGCAAGATATGATAGGGATTTAACAATTCCAGCTTACCTGAAAGGTCTTGTATCTGGCGTTTACAATCCTCCCGGGCATTCTCCTCTGCTCGCCATAAATCCCTGGTCAGGCTTAGGAGTTCCTGGCGGCGTAACTTAATACTTTGGAGAGGAGATTGCAAGACAGGTCTATTCACCAAGGCATCCAAGGCTTGGTTCTCCTCTGCCAGGCGCTGGTTCCACGCCCGGTAGAGCCGGCGATTGGCCGCCTGGTCACGTAGCCTACTGTTGGCAACCTCTTGGATCAGGCCCCGGTCAAGGGCTTGCTTTAGGGCTTGAATATGGGCTATGAGCTCAGCCTTCACCGGTACAGCCAGCTCGGCTGCCGCAGAGGGGGTAGGGGCCCTTAAATCCGCAACAAAATCTGCAATAGAAAAGTCCGTTTCGTGGCCTACCGCCGAGATAATGGGGATCTTAGACTGGTAAATGGCATCTGCCACTGGCCGCTCATTAAAAGACCACAGGTCTTCTTGGGAGCCTCCTCCCCTGCCCACTATGAGCAGGTCTGCTTGGTTTAAATGGTTAAAGATCTTAATTGCTCGCGCAATGTCCTGGGCAGACCCAGGGCCCTGGACAGCAACTGGGATCAGCTGGAGCTTAATACCGGGAAAACGGCGCTGACTAACCGTGATAATGTCGTGAACTGCCGCACCCTTCGAGGAGGTCACAATCCCAATTATCCTAGGTAAAAAGGGTAGCTGTTGTTTATGTTCTGGCGCAAAATAACCCTTAGCCTCAAGCTCCGCTTTAAGGGCAGCAAATTGCTGCCAGAGACTTCCCTGACCGCTCAACTGCAAGTCTTGAGCATAAAATTGGAAGCGTCCGTCCCTCTGGTAGAGTCCGGCTCTGCCACGTAAAATAACCTGGTCCCCCACCTGCGGTCTTTGGGCCACACGGGAAAAATCCTGGCGAAACATGACACAGGACACACTTGCCATAGCATCTTTAAGCGTAAAGTAAAAATGGCCAGAGGCAGCCAGGGTAGCCGCCGAAATCTCCCCCAGAAGTTCGCAGTCCGCGAGTGGGGCTTGGCTTAAGATTTCGCTAGCTAGGGCATTTAATTGAGATACTGTGAGGCGGTATACACTCATTCCTGACCCTCATGCTGGCGGTAAAGCGAACCCAGCACGGCATTGATATAGGAATGGGCGCCCTCGTCTGAGTAGAGCTTAGCCAGCTGTACTGCTTCCGAAATAGCTACCGCGGCAGGGACATCCTTAGAATACTTAATCTCAAACCAAGCCATGCGCAAGATATTTTGGTCAATGAGGGGGAGACGGTCAAACTTCCAATCTACCAAGGCCTGAGCGATCTCCTGGTCCAAGGCTTCGGCATGGGTAGTGACGCCCTCTACGAGGGTATGGAAGAATTCTAAGTCCGCTTCTGTAAAATCGTTGTAGCTTAAGAAGCGTTCCTCCTGCTGGCTAGGATCACCAGACTGCACTGCCAGCTGGTATAAGAAACGTAAGGCTTGTTCACGAATTTCACTTCTTGTCATCTGATGCCTCTACCTAAAAAAACCGGGGGGAAAGATCTTGTCCAAAAAATCTCGTACAGATCCATAACGTGTAAACAGGCGAAGACCCACGATATAACCTATGAGGGTCAAAATGAGTACAAAAAGGGTCTTTAACAAGCCAAAAATGATGAGCAGGAGGCCTAAAATAAATCCTAAGATAGCCCCTTTTCCCCCTGTAGAGAGGTGCTCAATATCTTGCGAGACTTGCTGAAGAAAGGACTTATTTTCAGGCATAGCAGGCTCCCTAGCGTTCAATGCGAGCGGAAACTGTTTCTACCTGACTCACTTTTATAGGGACTTCCGCTACCTGAATACCCGTATAACGCTCAACATCCTTCTTCACTCTTTCCTGAACCTTCGTCATCATGGCAGGGATCTCCACATCAGGGTAAGAAGTAATGTTGAGGCTCACCATAATATTATCCCCATCTTTAGGCGCAACCCTAGCCTTTACAGATTTCACACCCGCTTGCGCATTGTTCGCAGCATTGAGGGCTATACTTTCAATCGCGTCAACCCCAATGTCGACATCTCCTAGGTTAGAGGATCTTACCCGAGCCTTGTGGAGCCGGCCCGTCATGATGGTAAGTAGGAGGGCCACAAGAGCCACAATAAATAAAAGGATGGAGGTCACCACGACCGAGCCACGCCAGCCGGAAATTTTCTGGATGCGGAGCAAGAAGGCAATCATGGCAGACATGATATCCTCGGACAAGAACATGAGGATCATGAGTAAGGACCCCAAGGCTATTAGGAAAGAAAAAATAACAGCTAAGATGCGATTCCAGCGGCTCATCGTTCTGCTCCTTCTTCTACGACGCCCATGACTTGGACGTTGACCTCATTCACGCTCAGTCCGGTGTATTCCTCAACATCGGCTTTAATCTTTTCTTGCACCACCCAGGCAACGTCCGGCAAGATGTAGCCGTAATACATGATGGGATAGACATCAATATTAACTACGGCTGAATCCTGCCGGTCAAAGCGGACTCGGACGCCCTTGCCATAGTGTTCGGCCCCTAAGGCCTCTTTGAGAGAAACGACCAGACCCGTGTCGAGTTTTGCCACACCAGAAACACTGAGGGCTGCCTCAGCAGCATACTGGGCTATAAAGCCCTGAGAGAGCGTGCGGTCTCCCTTAATAGGTGGGTATTCGCTGTAGTCAGGCATGCTTACAGGGCCAGGTCAAGACCTATGACTTAGCCCTCTCCATGTAATCGCCAGTACGGGTATCAATGCGGATAACATCTCCCTGGTTAATAAAGAGCGGGACACGAATTTCTGCACCGGTCTCTACCACAGCAGATTTAGTGGCGTTGGTGGCTGTATCTCCACGGACCCCTGGCTCACATTCGGTCACTTCGAGCTCTACAAAGTTGGGAATTTCAATGGAGATAACCTCGCCTTTGTAGGACATCATACGGACTTCCATGTTTTCCTTGAGAAAACGGAGGCCATCCCCAATTGCATCTGCATTAACAGGGATCTGTTCAAAAGTTTCCGTATTCATGAAATAGTAGAGGTTGCCATCATTGTAAAGATAGGACATGTCATCACGATTCAGTTGAACTTCCTCATACTTTTCGTTGGGGTTAAAGCTATTTTCAACTACCGCGCCCGTTTTAATATTGCGATATTTGGTGCGGACAAAGGCTGCGCCTTTACCGGGTTTTACGTGCTGGAACTCTACAACTTGATAGAGTTGGCCATCCATTTCAAAACATACACCATTACGGAAATCACCTGCACTAATCATAAATCCTCCTAGGCTTGAACCATAAAAGGCCGGGCCAATTATGGGTCGTTTTTCGATCTAATAAACTTGTCATATTCTATGCTATCGAGCCGTCTCACGCAAGGGAAGGCTTCCTCGGCAAAGCGGGAGCTTTCCGCGGATCCTGGCCTATTAGCACCAAAAATTTCTCTAACTTGCGTTTAACCCGTAGCCAGAAACCTTCCTCACCGCCCAGACTTTGCACCAAGAGGGCTTTGGCTCCTAAGCGCCTAGCACACCAGAGGTCAGTAAAGATTTGATCCCCCACCAGGGCTACCTCCTCAGCTTGTACATTCAAGCCCCGCATATGGCTTTTTAGACGGGAGGTCAAAGGCTTTGCTGCCTGCCCAAGATAGTCAAGGCCCAGGGGTGCACAAAAAGCACGTGCTCTTTCTGTGGCCGCATTGGAGAGTACAGAAAGACCTAGGTCCGCATCCAAAATATCCCGGCAAATCTCCTGGGTCCTGTCGCCAGCTAGCCGGGCACCATGTAGCTCTAATGTATTATCGATATCGAGATAAATGTGCCGAACACCCTGGTCCTTGAGAAAGGTCCAATCTACATCTAAGAGGTCTTCAACATAAAAATCTGGTATAAATAATTTAGCCATTCTCTGCTCCGCTTCTTAATGCCTAGGCTCAGCTCAACTGACTAACGCTGCCGCCTGCTGAATTATAACAAAGAAGCTGGCAGAGGTGGGGGGATCATGCTATGATGAAGCGCTTGAAAACCGCGTTTTACTCTAGGAGGTTGGGCAAATGTTAGTCGCAAAATTTGGGGGAACATCTCTGGCAACTGCCACACGGTTTCGGCAAGCTGCGGCTATTCTAACTGCTGACTCTAACCGCAGGATATGCGTCTGCTCAGCCCCTGGCAAACGCTTCCCCCAAGACCGTAAAATTACGGACCTCCTGATTGATCTAGCCTATTCTCAAGACGAGGAAAAATCCCTTCTCCTACGGCAAGAAATTGAAGCGCACTTTCAAGAAATTACCGAGGAACTGGGGATTCGCCAAGCAGATATGCTACATGGCCAACGTATCAGCGAGAGGCTAAAGGCAGAGGAAAAAGATCTCAGTGTGGATCGTTATGATGGCCTCATCGCCTTAGGAGAAGTCTTTTCTGCCTCTGTGATGGCAGCTTATCTTTGCAAATTAGGTTATCGGGCAAAATTTGTTGGTGCGGGGCAAGCGGGTATTTTGGTCCATAAAATAGGCGACCATTATCACATGCATGAGGATTCTTTGAACCGGGTGCGCGACCAGCTTTGGCCCCTACTAGAGGGGTATGATCTCTTAGTAATACCCGGCTTCTATGGAAGAGATTTTGAAGGCAAACGCCGTCCCCTGTCCCGCGGAGGTTCGGATGTAACCGCTGCCTGGTTATCTGCCGCCCTGCAAGCTGACTGCGAGATTTGGACCGATGTTTCTGGTGTCTTTGTCACAGACCCTAGAGTACACCCCGCTGCTCAGCCCCTTCCCTACCTTAGTTATGGCCAGATGTTAGAAATGGCAGAACAAGGGGCAAGTGTCCTCCATCCCGAAGCCGTTTGGCCCTTACAAGCTCAGGAGCTCAAGCTATATGTCAAAAACTCCTTCCATCCAGAAGATAAAGGAAGCGTAGTAGGCCCTAATCTCCATCCCTGAGCCCATGATCAAGGATGTCCTGGCCCCCTAACAAGTTTGCTGCTAAATAGGCATCTGACGAAGACAGGCTGTAGCCGTTCAGGCTCAGTGCATCAAGGTGGGCATAGTCTCTCGTATAAAAGTGGTAGGGCTTGGGGCCCTGACCAAAAAATATGCGAAAACCCCTCTCTAGCATACGGTCCAGACTATCTTCCCGGTTATAGACATGGGAACCGTTTGGGAATACAAAATAGGGGGTCTCTGGCAGCCAGGAGGTCATCAACTGCGACCACTGGTCCAACTCAGCCGCGAGATCATCTAAGCTCAGGGAACCTGTGTCATAGCCCACATAGCCCGCTGAGGCAAAGGACCAGCCCTGGTCTTCGAGATAGGTCATCACTTGAGATACTTCCTCCCTTTGGGCCAGTATTTCTTCTTCTGTAAGTTCAGGATAAGTCTGCCCAACTTGCTTCCAGGCTTCTTTACTAGCCTCCACCTGATCAGGTGTAACTGCGTAGCCTAAGAGGTTTTCTTGGAGGTTGAGAGCTATCAGAGCCTTTGCGCCGTCAAAAGCAAAGTCAGGATGCTTGGTCAGAAAATCCTCCAGCAAGGGAATCGCATCTAAGTCCCTGCCTTGAGAAAGCCCCGCTTGGGCAAGCAACTGGCCATCCTCCCCCATGCTTAATTTAGAGGCTGTGCCTGAAACCTGGTTTAGGACAGAATATTGCCAGCGGTCAAAAATAAGCAACACGGGTTTTTTCCCGCTAGGTACTTTAAGTTCAACTCGTTTCTGGGGCCAGGGTTCAAATTGCCGACTGGAGATTAAAACATAGTCGTTACGATAAAGGATATCCAGCAGGCTTAAAAACTCCTGACCGCTTATCAGGGAACTCCGAGCATAGCCCGCCTCGGTACTGCGGCCAAAAGCCAATTCAGACCGTACAATCAAAGGCCGGAGAGATAAAACTAAAATATCGCCCTGCCAGGTATCCATGCTTGAGGGAATGCGCTTACTACACTCCTCCAAGCGTTCAGCCAGGGCGGCGCGGTCAGGGAAGACTTCATGCATAAGGGTAAGCAGGTTATAGGCTGTATAGTATTGGTCAGCAGCCATCATTTGACCTGTGAGGGTCATCAAATGGGCATACTCTCTTTCCTGGAAAGCGGACAGGCGAAAAGAGGCATATTCCCTGGCAAAAGCCGAGCCCTCAAAGTCTTGGCTTAAGTCATCCCAGGCTGACCAGGTCAGCTGCCACTTATCTCCTTGCTCTAGCTCCCCTGCCTCCACAAATTGACTGATTTTGGCTAAGAGCTTGTCCTTTTGTCCTAAGAGCTCTTGGGTGTAGTTCTGCAGATTCTCCATATCAGAAAAAGCCAGGAGCATGCTTTCCCAGCGGCTAGGCTCTAGCTTGCCATCTAAGAGATCTTCTGTTTTTGCGCGCAAAAAGGGAATCACCTGCATTGAAGATAAAAAGCGCAGGTCTTCAATACAGGATTTCTCGGCAGGGCTAAGGGGCTCCCCCGCTTCCAAACGGTGGAGACTGGCCTCCACTAATTCGGCAACCTTTTTTTCCATGGCGACCTGCATACTTTGGGCTGGACCCCGGTCAGCGGGCTCCCGTTCTTGGTCAGTCGCCTGGTCTTGGACCCGGTAATAAAGGTCCATGGCAGCCGCGTAGTCCTGGGCAGCCAAGGCCCTTTCAAAATTTCCCATGGCAGCCTGCTCATTCCGGGCTTGACGGAAGTAAACCAGGCCTAAGATCAAGGCCATAAAGGTCAAGACAATAGCCAGGGTCAGAAGAGTTTTGCGGGATAGCCAAGGCCTTTTCGCTTGAGGATAAATGTAGTCATCTTTTTGTTTAAACAAGTCAGTCGCTCCTCCTAAGAAGCTATACCGTTTACATGTTAAGCGCAAAAACTATCAGCCGAAGCTTAGTCCTGCAAGTCTAAAGTCATCTGTCTTTCCTGCAGCAAGTCATCCTTGATGAAACGTCCAAAGGCCGGGAGGGTCCTTACCCGATAATAGGCATATTCCTCCGCCTTGGCTGCCGAAAGCAAGGAAGCTTCCGTCAGAACGTTTTTATCTTTAAGGCCCAGAGCCTGCACACCTTGGGAAGATCGGGTCTTCTTATAGGGCACTAAGTCTGTGTCCAGGAGGATCATCCGGTTTTGGCTTGATACCGCTAGCATATCTCCGTTGCCAGTCTCTTCCGTGGTAAAGAAAAGCGCCTTAAGGGGAGCACCACCATAAATGCCATTTACCAGCTTTTTACGCTTATTTTTAGTTTCATAGCTATCCACCGAGACCTTGACCATTCGTCCATCCCCGAAGACTAAGAGTAAAAAGCCCGAAAAGTCCTTGGTGGCATGGATAAAGAGAATCTTTTCTCCAGGATCAAGCTCCAAGATATTGGGGGCAAACTCCCCCCATTGCGAGGGTTTATGGTCATCAATTTCATAGCAGAAAAGTTTATAAACGTTTCCCTGATCTGAGAAGAAGAGAATTTCCGATTTATTGGTCGTTTCTAACTCCTGGATAATCCGATCCTCATCCTTTAGCTTTAAGTCTCCCGCAGACCGCAGTGAGGTCAGCGGTAACTTTTTGAGATAGCCTTCCTGGGTAAAAAAGAGCTTGAGATTATAATCTTCAATCTGTGGCTCAAGTTTAATACTTTCGAGTTTTTCCGCCGCTATCAGCTGCGTTTTGCGGTCCTTACCATAGCTTTGGGCATAGCCTTTCAATTGTGTAGAAATCAACTGGTCTAAGCGTTTCTCGTCATGCAGGATGGCTTCGATATCATGGATTTGATCCTCTAAGGCTGTGATCTCCTGGGTACGGCGCAAGAGGTATTCACGGTTAAGATGGCGTAGTTTAATTTCTGCCACATATTCTGCCTGAACCTCATCAATGGAAAAAGCTGCCATCAGGTGCGGCACAACCTCATCCTCTTTCTCTGTCCGGCGGATAATCCGGATAGCCCGGTCAATATCTAAAAGCACCGCCTCTAAAGCCCTCAGCAGGTGTAGCTTTTCTTCGAGTTTTTGCTTGTCAAATGTTAGCTCTCTAGCTAGGCAGATCCGACGCCAGGACAGCCATTCACCAAGGATATCCCGCACCCCCAGCACGCCGGGCTTATTGTCAACCAAGAGATTGCAGTTACAGGCAAAAGAAGAAATTAGGGGTGTCAAGGCATACAACTTTTTCAGAACGAATTCTGGGTCTGAATTTTTCTTAAGGTCCAGGGTGATGCGCAGGCCCTTGAGGTCTGTTTCATCCCTGATATCCACGATTTCCTTGAGCTTGCCATTTTTGACATTTTTATTGACCTCTTCAATGATGGCTTCAATAGTCGTGGTATAGGGTATTTCTAAAATCTCTATCCGCAGAGGCTTCTTCGTAATATGGCACTTGGCTTTGAGCTTAAAAGATCCCCTCCCTGTTTCATAAATGGAAGCCATCTGCTCACGGTCATAAATAATGGATGCCCCTGTCGAAAAGTCTGGGGCTGGCATTATATCTAAAATATCCGCTTGAGGATCCTCAATCAGCGCCCGCGTGGCATCACAAAGCTCTCTTAAGTTGAAGGAAGGGATATTAGAGGCCATGCCAACCGCTATGCCCTGGTTGGCATTGAGCAAAATGGTGGGTAAGGCCGCCGGCAGGAGCACAGGTTCTTGCAGGGTTCCAGAATAGTTATCGACAAAGTCTACTGCATTCTTTTCCAGACCTTGGAACAAGGCCTCGCAAGACTTATCCAAGCGGGCTTCCGTGTAACGGTAGGCCGCATATTGCATATCTCGGGAATACACCTTGCCCATGTTACCCTTAGAATCAATCCAGGGGTGGAGCAGGGCCTCGTTGCCCCGGGTCATGCGCACCATGGTTTCATAAATGGTCTGGTCGCCATGGGGGTTGAAAGCCATGGTTTGGCCTACGATATCAGCCGATTTGGCTCTCTGGTCCCGCATCAAGCCCATGCGGTACATGGTGTAGAGGACCTTACGCTGGGAGGGCTTAAAACCGTCAATTTCTGGAATAGCCCGGGACACAATAACGGACATCGCATAGGGCATGTAGTTATCCTTTAGCGTATCCGTAATGGTTACCAGCTCAGTTTCACCAGGATTAGCACCCTCGGCAAAGGCTTGATAAGCAGGAAGTTCTCTGTCTGAAGCGGCCGCATTAGCCTGACCGCCCATTTTTTTCTTAGCCAACTTGGATTACCTCCATCTCATCCGTCTAGGTCACGTCCAGCATGGCCATATACTCATGGCCATGGTCTGCTATATATTGCTTACGGCTGTCCAAGTCATTGCCCAAAAGGGTATCAAAGCAAGAAGCAGCGCTAGCCGGGTCTTCCGGGTACACTTGATAAAGCCGTCGGGTATCGGGATTCATGGTTGTAAGCCACATCATCTCGGGCTCGTTTTCGCCCAAGCCCTTAGACCTCTGAATATGGACTTTTCCTTTGGGCAAGCCTTCGACAATCTGATTTTTCTCCTGGTCAGAGTAGGCGAAGTAGGACCGGTCTACCCCCTTAACTTGGTGGGTAATCTCAAAAAGTGGAGATTCCACAATGTAGATTTTACCCTCATTAATTAATTCTGGCGTCAGCCGATAAAACATGGCTAAAATTAGGGTGCGGATCTGAAATCCATCTACATCCGCATCCGTACAGATAATGATCTTCTCCCAGAGTAGCTTTTCCAGGTCAAATTCTGCGATTTCTCGCTTTTTCTTGCCTTCAATATGGATGCCACAGCCCAGGAGCTTGATCAAATCCATAATGATGTCATTCTTAAAAATTTGGTTATAGGAGGCCTTAAGGCAGTTGAGAATCTTGCCTCTTAGAGGGATTACTGCCTGGAACTCCGCGTCTCGGGCCATCTTTACTGAGCCGAGGGCAGAATTTCCTTCCACAATATAGAGCTCCCGGCGATTCACATCCTTGGTCCGGCAATCTACAAAATTGTCGACCCGGTGGTAAATATTATCGATTTGGCCTGTCAACCGTTTCTTGAGATTCAGCCTTTGTTTTTCGGCATTTTCTCTCGACCGCTTATTGACCAAGATCTGGTCCAAGACACGGTTGGCCTCTGCCTGGTGCTCAATAAACCATACCCGGAGGTGATTGCGCAAAAGTTCTGTAAGGAAGGCTTGGATATAGCGGTTATTTATGGCTTTTTTAGTTTGGTTCTCATAAGAAGAGAAGGTGGAAAAGGAAGAAATGATCAGGACCAGGCTGTCTGAAATATCCTTGAAAGAAATCTTGCTCTCTTCATTTAGGTATTTATTCTGGGCCTTAGCGGCGGCATCAAATTCAGCCACAAAGGCTGACCGTGCTGCGCGTTCAGGCGATCCGCCATATTCCAGCCAGGAGGAGTTGTGGTAATACTCGATCACTGGATCCTGGTTGCTGAAGGCAAAAACCACCTCCGCCTTAACTAGGTATTCTTCTTTGTCCTGCCGGTCCTTTCCCCGGCCTTCGCCTGAAAAATAGGCGAGTTCCGAAAGTGCGTCCTGGCCCAATAATTCTTCGGCATGGCCCTTAATGCCATCAGCATAGTAATAGTCATAGGACTTGCCAGAAATTTCATCTATAAGGCGGAAGCTAATACCCGCATTAATGATGGCCTGCTGGCGGAGTACCTGCTGCAGATAGTCCAAGGGAATTTCAACTTCGGTGAAGACCTCTTTGTCCGGCTTCCAGCGCTGGCTTGTACCGCGTTTTTGACCTGAATAGGGTGTTTTTTTCAGACCGCCTATATTTTCGCCCTTTTCAAAATGCAGTTCGTAGTGGAATCCATCCCGATAAACGGACACGTCAAAATACTCTGAGGCATACTGGGTCGCGCACGCACCCAGTCCATTGAGGCCCAGACTAAACTTATAGGTGCCCCCACTCACATTGTCATATTTACCGCCTGCATAGAGCTCGCAATAAACCAATTCCCAGTTATAGCGGTCTTCATTCTTGTTGTAATCGAGGGGGATGCCCCTACCTTCGTCCGCAACTTCTAAGGAAAAGTCCTTAAAGCGGGTAACCGTTATCAGCTTACCGTAGCCTTCGCGTGCCTCATCGATAGAGTTGGAGAGGATCTCAAAAAAGGAATGCTCACAACCTGCCAGGTCGTCTGAGCCAAAAATGACACTCGGCCGCTTGCGTACTCGGTCTGCGCCTTTTAGCGCACTGATACTCTCATTATTGTACGTTCCTGCTTTGGGCATATACTACCTTTCTGTGTTTGGCGGGATCCTGCCCTAGAAGGGGCAGGCTGAAATGAGCGGGAAGCTGGCCTTAAAGCCAGAACCACTGGGATCGTCATAACCTGAAGCATTATAACATATGCGTGTTCTTTACTGATTCCCCTGGCTATAAGAAAAACCCTGGAAAATATTTTCCAGGGTATCTGGCGAGCGCAGCAGGATTCGAACCTGCGACCTACGGCTTAGAAGGCCGTTGCTCTATCCAGCTGAGCTATGCGCCCATTGGAGCGGGTGAAGGGAATCGAACCCTCGTATTCAGCTTGGAAGGCTGATGTTCTACCATTGAACTACACCCGCATTTCTTAAGCTCAATTTTCAAAGCTAAGCCATCATAGCGCAATTGGCCAGGACTTGTCCAGCGCTTATTAGTCACGCGTTTCTGTTTCTCGAGAAAAAAGGTAGGAAGCATAGACATAGCCTTCAACCCCCTGATCTGCCCTGACATAGACCCAGCCATCTTCTTCAGGCGCCAATTGGACTACTACTTCCCCACGCTTAATCGAGGCAATCAGAGCAGAACTGGGATCTTTGGCCTGGCGAATTTGTAGGTTATTAACGGTCACAAGTTGCTGGACCTCAAGGTTCGTTTCTAACGGGGCCTGAACCACAGCATTGCGGTCGGGCAGCTCCGTAACCATCACAGGTTCTGGCTCTTGGATAGGTTCTGCTTGTCCCCGCTTACGGGTCAAGCCCTGCACCCCCAGTGCTAGGATGAGCACGAGCAGAAGGACGCAGGAGCTAGCAAAGAACTTAGATAAAAAAGGCTGACCAGGCCAGAGGTTAAAAAATCTGCCAAGTAGCTGCCGAATTTTGGCCTTGAGAGGGGTAAAAGAAAACTCCCGGACCTTATCGAAATAATTATCCATGGGGTCCCGCCGCTGGGCATAGGTATCCAGCATCGCCTGGCGCTTCTGCCGATCCTCTTCATTAATCAGATTAATACGGCTGACATCCTGTCGATTGCGTTGCCAGTCACCCAGGCGTGGGCGGTCCGCTTGGTCCGGCTTGGGCGGGCGGGGCCCTAAAGGAGCGGGCCTCAGCAGGGGTTTAGGGTCACGAACCGGAATAAGATCTTGACCGTGCAAAACCCGAGATACCTTGGAACGCGGAATAGCCTTGGTGAAATCCTCCGTACGGGCAATGCGTCGCACCTCTTCACTGAGGAACTCGTTGGCATGGTCCTTATAAATTTGGTTGACTTCCAAGCGTTGGAACTGCATGGCCAACCAAGATTGCTCAAAGTTAAAGCCATAGGTCCGGCCTAGCCGGTTGAGTTCCGACATCATAGAAAAGAGCTGGAGCTTGGAGGAAAAAACATCTTCCAACTGCTCCGGCTTAAAGCGGTCTACAAATTCCGGCGCTAAAAATAGTAAAAGATCCTCTTCTTGAGGAACAAAGGCATAAAAATCGCCATAGGTCATCCAATCCTCAGGCCAAAGGCCCCTAGGGCGATGGGTGGGCTGCAGGCGATAAAGTTCCTTGTGTCTGAGTAAATAGACACCCTTTTGAGCATCCTGCCAGACTAAAACCATTTCCGCAGAGGCAATCAAGAGGAAAGCAGCCTCTGGGAAATGTTTATGGGCCAAGGCAGGTAAAGCGGCCAGGCCCTGGGTTTGCAAATCGGCAAAAAGTAACTTGAACAGGCGACTCTGCTCCTGGATATATCTCCGCTCTGCCCTATCCCCTGTATTGGCATAAAAACCAGCAACCAGGTGGATTTCCCGGTTGCCGCTTATGACCCGATTGCCCGATTTTGCCGCATCAGCCTGACCAATTAAGGCCCCATTGAGCTGTAGGCTTAGGGTCGCAAGGTCATCCTGGCTGATATGGCTGGTCAGTATTGCACGTAACATTTATTTCGCGCTTATTGCGCCTTGCCTGCTTGCACAAACTTGAGTTGAGCAAAACGCGGCAAGCCATCCGCATCCAAAACGCGTTCCGGCTGACCCGATAGCAAGGGCATGACGTAGTCTAGGTAGGCCTCTTCCAGGCCATTACCATCCTTCTGGATCCATTCATCCGGGACTTTTTTCTCAGCATTCGCTACAAGCTCCAGGGGGATTTCTTGGATTTCTGTTTTGTAGTCTCCCGTTAAGGGGCGGGCAAAGCCAATCATCAGGTCTGTTTTACCGGCAAGCGCAGCGCGCACAGCAGCCTGGCCCGCCATAAAACTATCTTCTACATCGCGTTCAGAGGCCAAGTGTGCCGCACAGCGCTGCATGAGCGAAAGCTCGATGGCCCTTATTTTGCTAGGAATACGGGCACCCACAATTTTAGCTAAGGCCTCAGCTGCACCACCCAACTGCTTGTGGCCAAAGGCATCCACGGAGAGGTCAGCTTGTGGGTCCAATTCGGGAATAAATTTGCCATCTGCCGTCTGCACACCCTCGGAGAAGCAGACGATCACCTTGCCCTTGCGTTCATAAACCTCTTGGATATCCGCCACTACCTTGTCCAAGTCGAAGACCCGTTCTGGTAAGTAGATCAGGTCCGGTCCGCAGCCCTTCGCTGCGGCGACAGCTGAAGCAGCTGTTAACCAGCCCGCATGCCGGCCCATGATTTCCACCAAGGTAATTTGTCCCGCATTGTAGACGGTGGCATCCTTGTAAATTTCCATTAAGGTAGTAGCAATGTAACGTGCCGCCGAACCATAGCCGGGACAGTGGTCCGTGACCGCCAAGTCATTGTCTATAGTTTTAGGAACCCCCATAACGCGGCAATCATAGTTTTGGGCCCGCAGATATTTAGAAATCTTCGAACAGGTATCCATGGAGTCATTACCGCCATTATAGAGGAAATATCTAATATTATATTTTTTAAACACTTCTAGGATGCGTGCATAATCGCTTTCGTCCTCTTCTAAATCAGCCAGTTTATAACGGCAAGAACCCAGCTCGGACGAGGGTGTCTGTTTGAGGAGTTCCAGCTCTTTGGGATCCTCCTGGCCCATATCGAAGAAGTCTTCTTTCAAAATGCCGACTATGCCATGATGGGCCGCATAAACTTTTTCAATATCTTCCTGGTGGGCCAGGGCTTCTAAAAAGACACCCGCTGCACTTGCATTAATGACTGAAGTGGGGCCGCCAGATTGTCCGTAGATTAGGTTTCCTTTCATACTTAACCTCCTAAACTTTATAGAGCGTATGCTTTTTATAACAATCGAGATAATAATTTATACATACACCTAAATCAATAGGTGTGTCCGAGCTATCCCTGCCGGTTGTATTCCAGGAGGATACTAGGATCTTGTTGGTAGGGATTGAGGGGGTTGGGATTGGTAGGATCCCAGGCAGGACCATCCGGCGACATGCGGAGCTGGTCCACCTTGTCCGGCAGATAGGGAAAGTCTTGTGAGGACTCTAAAATCTCCACAGGCGTCGCTTCCTTGCAGTAATCATAAATCCATTTGGCCGCCTTGGTTTCCAAGCGGATGCAACCATGTGAAGCGACTTGGCCCAATTGATTGTAGTCCTCCCAGCTAACCCCAGATTCTTCAACCCCGCCATAAGAAGGAACGGCGTGGAAGTAATGGTATTGCAGGAACTCCGAACAATATTGGCCATAAGACGCATCAATCATGTAGCCGGAATAAAGTTTTAGGCCCAACTGGTGTTGGCCGCTCGGCGTGTCATATCCGTCACTTGCCGTGGAGCAATTAAAAGCCTTGATGAGGTAGTCAAAAGAGCCATCCCCCTTGGGGTCTTCAAAAACTGTGACCAGCTGTTTGTCTTTGAAAACACGGATCATATAGTCCTTTTCGGGGTCGCCAGGGCTTTCAGGGGCAATCAACCGTTTAATCCGGTCCAAGTCACCTTCCTGTTCAGGGATAGGATCAAGACCCATCCGGGGGTCACGCTTGGCCTCTTTAGCATCAGCTAGGCTGGTCTGCTCCTCCTGGTCTGGGTCCATAATAGAGGCATGACTGTCCTCCTCTTTCTCTTCCAGGGGTTTAGCGGCCACGGCTGATGTGGCCTCCTCTGAATGAGAAGGGTTAGCGAAGCTGAAGCTCTCCCGACTTTCCAGTTTATCTGGCTTCGCTAGGATAGCATCAGCAGCATAGGCTACCCCTGTCACCAAGACGAGGGTGATCGCAATCGTAAGTAAAATTTTTTCTAGTTTACGTAGTTTCATTGTATTGTATCTTGCACGCAAGCGCGTAATAGGCTCACTAAGCTATTGGCCCTATCGTTAGAGTTCTTCATAACAGAATATATTATAGACGACCAGAGGGCCAAAGCCTAGCCGATCTGGTCAAACTCCTAAGGGGCAAGCGGCGGAGGGCTGGTCTCTTGCATACCGGCCTCCGGCTCCGGGGCTAGTGTGGACGGGAGCGGGGGCGGACTGGTAACCACCGCATTTTCTTCAGGGGCCTTATGTGGATCCAAGGGAGGCGGGCTAGTGGGGCCAGTATAGGCTGGCTCTGTTTCCGGGCTAGACGGCTCTTCAGACGCTCCGGGAACCGGAAGGGCTGGCACCGCACTTAAATCTGGCCAAACCGGGGCCACTACCTCGTAGTCCTGCAACCAAGGCTTCTCTACCACCCACTTCCGTAACACTTTTTCGTCGTGATAGGGATTTTCTGGATCAGGGTCTGTGGGATCCCATTGCGGTGCACCGTCTTTAAGCCGGAGATAAAAAACATGATCAGGGAGGTCTTTATAGTCCTCTCCTCTATTTTGTAAAACACTTACTGGGCAACCCACAGGAGCATTTTCATACAGCCACTTGGAATCCATACAGAAAAGTCGCACACAACCATGGGAGGCCGCAAAGCCCATAGAATTCAGGTCAGACAATTTAAGCCCACTCTTCAGACTGCCATCATAGGAAGGCAGAGAGTGAAATAAAATATTGCCACTGATCTGGCAACCATACTGGGCTCTGGAATTATCAAATAACCAGGGATCAGGCCACTTAGCACCTAAAGTATGTTGCCCTAAAGGCGTGTGGCCTGGTACGATACCGCTGGAGCAAGGGAAGGTTCGCAAGACCACTTCCTTGCCTTGGTCATCAGGACCATAGGCCACCACATACTGCTCATCCAGGAAAATCAAGAGCCGGCTAATAGGCATTTGGTATTCCTCTGCATGCCGGCGCCGATCTTGAATCTCTTTATAGAGGTCCTCCAGCTCCCGCCAGTAGATCTTGTCTTTGGCTAGTGGATTCTCCGGACCTACCAGGTCTTCAGCACCTACCAGGTCTTCAGCAGAAGTCGTTTGCTCCCTATGCAGTTTCGTGGCAGACGGAGCAAGCTTGCTTTCCTCCTCACTTGGCTTTTGAGATTCAGTCTCCCCTAAAGAACTTTGCCTTACTTGCTGCCTGCTCTGGTCTGTCGCGTCCGCCAAAAGCCGCCTGTCCAACTCATCGTTAAAATAGAGCAGGAAAATAACCAGGCCTAAAAAGGCTAGAAAGCCTAATGGCACTATAAGGAAAGCCAGTATATTACGTGATTGAGGGGTGCGCTGGGGATTAGGCATAGCATCCTCCCTTAAGCCAAAGCGGGAAACTGGTCGGAGTGACTGGACTCGAACCAGCGGCCTCTTGGTCCCGAAAGACTCTTTTACTTTTTAGACTTTGTGTATAAACGCCTGGAAAGGCCCTGCGCCAGGGCTTTTAGCGCTTATATAGGTTTTTTCAACATACGCTATTATACCCTATATAAAATGCGATTGCTACCAAATTGCTACCAAAAGCGCTACCAGGCTAGCGGCATACTCGAGTTTGTGCGTTTGTCTAAAATAAGCCTTTTTATCCCGATTTTGCCCTCTAAAGTTTGTGCGTTTATCAATAGAGTTTGTGCGTTTGTCATGATATCATAAAGACAGTTAAGGAAGACCTTAACAAAGAAAGGAAAAATAACCATGAAAAACTACACCGGAGATTTTAGAAGCGACTTTTTACTTGATATCAAAAACAACTTAGTACCCTACGTACAAGAGCAAATCTGCTGGCCAAACATGGAGGCCTACTGGTATGTAGATGCTGATGACGATGAGCCCAAGCTGGTCTATGGCGTAAGACAAAAAGGCTCTTTTGGTGATATCGACCTAGATAAAGACTTAACCGTATATACCTTTGACCTAGATGTAGATCCCGCCTGGCTAGATGATGAGTATAGCTGGTCAGAGCTTAGCGACAAAGAGCAAAAAGACATAGTCGCCGACATGCTAAGCGAGTGCTACTAGGAGGAGCATATGCGTAAAATCATTAGAGGTAGAGTATATGACACTGACACCGCCTCCCTTGTGGGGGGCGGCTTAGCTGGTCTTGAGCTCTATCGTAAAAAGACGGGCGAGTACTTTATGTATGACCCCGAGGCAAAGCGTCCTATACAGCCCCTGGACTTTGCAGAGGCCAGGTCCTGGGCCAAAAAAAGCCTTGATAAGGACGTCTATCGTCAGCATTTTGAGCCGGGGGCACGCAGCACTGACTCCGGCATGGAGCGGATGGTGGTTATCCTCCCTACAGCTGTCAAGCAGGCCTTAGACCTTAAGTCTAGCGAGACAGGTAAGACCTTTGCCGAGCTGATAGCAGGCTGGCTTGGCTTTTAGGCAATAAAAAAGGCCCCGCCATTGCTGACGGGGCAACCTGCGTTTGCAGGCACTACTTTTTTGACCCACTAAGCCTAAGCTTTTTATATGAGCCACACCCGCGTTTGCGGGCATACAGTCTAGGTATTATCCTGGACTGCCGGTCACAGGTACTAGCCGTAACCGGGTTTACACTAGATATAGTATCACGTATCTGCCTAAAAATAAATGCTATAATGACTTTGTTAGTACCCCACACGCCTCTCGGAGACCGGCGGACCAGGTGGGGGTTTTTTATTCCAAAATAAAAACAAGCCCCGCTGTAATGGCGGGGCTCTCTGCTTGCGCTTGCAGATAATCAGCCAGGGGGCTAGCCCCTTGACTGATGATCACGGGCCGAACCCCGCAACCAAGTTATCTGCGATTATTATATCACGTTTAATCGTTATTTACAAGCTCCCAACTTTCGGGGGCCTCGCCTGGGTCTTTGTCGGTATCGACTAGGGCCCTGTACTGTACCCCCGACCACTCGATAACCTTGCCTTTAGGGTACTTGACGGACGGCTCAAAGGGTACGCCCTCCCAGTAGTCAGCGCCCTGCTCGCTCTCCGGGCCATTTTCGGGGGCCGTTACATGGTCTACCTTAGCCCGGATAAGGTGGAGGCCTACCCGATACCAGTCGCCAGCATCTACTGCTAAGCCCTCCTGCCACTCGGCGTATAGGAGGATAGTATCATCTCCCACATGGTCAACTACGCCCCCGGTCAGGTACTCAGCCAGCTTGTCTTGCCACTCCCTGGCCTTGGCAATGGCCTGGTCTCGGTCAGTCTCAGCTTTTGTCTTGGCCGCTACGGCCTCAGCTTTTGCCATCTCGGCCTTAAACTTGGCCGCCTCGGCCTCTTGCTTTTGACTCATGGCGTATGCCCTAGCCTTTATCTCGGACTGTAGCTTGATCTCCATCTCCTGCTGTCTGATCTCATAGGCTGGCAGGGCCTCTTTAGACTTGGCGATGATCTCGTCAAAAGTCATGCTAGGCGTAACCTCAAAGGTGTACTCGATATTTTGACTATCAAAGATACTTGCGATCGTCTCTGTGTCGTACTGATACAGGACTACTCTATGCTGTAAAATTGCCATTTTTACTCCTCCTTTGTGATACTAGCCCCGGCGTCATAGATACCAGAGGCAGACGCTCCATAGACCACGCCTTGCACGATATACTCTAGGTACACCATGCCGCTTGGCTCAGGCTGTACCACGGCCCAGACAAGGCCCAGGAGGCCCCCAATGCCAACGGCTAGCCAGGGTAGCCACTTGCTTGCGATAGGCAAGGTCTTAAGTAGCTGTACTGTGATAAGGGTTAAGGGGATAATAAATAAGTTCCAATCCATAAATTTTACTCCTTTTTAATTTTATCCTCGTCTATGTAGGCGAGGGGTAACTCTAGGGCCGATATGACACGTCCCCGCTCAATGTGGTTCCAACCGTTACTTTTATAGGCGTCCCACAAGGGGCCAAGACTGGCTTTTTCCCGGCTGGTTATTTTGCCCCTGGATAGTGCCCGATCTGAGATTTTGCTTATCTCTATCTGCATTTGTGTCTGCTGGGCTACGGCAATCCGGTCTAGGGTCTCTTTGATCTCGCCCCTGTCCTTAATAGATACCTCCACGGCCTCAGCTTGGGCGGCGTTGATGTCTTGTTGCTCCTTTAGGAGGCGTGACACCTCCTCCAGCTTATCCGTGGACTTTTGCAGGGTCTTTTTGTACTTGCTCAAAAGCATACTAATGAGCCCGGAAACGGTACTTATCACGCCCAGGGCGGTGACAGCAAGGGTCAGCCACCCTTGCACGCTTTCTGGCCACATAGGCACCACCTCCTAGGGTATGTACGGCTTGGTATTATCAAGCTTAAGAGGCTTTAACAGGGCTTGGACTTCTGGCAGGGCTAAAATTTTGTCATAGACTTTTAGTGTCCGCTCAGCCCCGCTCCTAGCGTAAAAAGCCCCTAGCTGTACCCGGTATACCTCTTGAGGCTTTGCTTTTTTTTGATCAAAGCTATCAAGAGGGGCAGGGAGGCCCTTAACCTTGGCCGTGACTATCTCGGCCAATGCGCCCATCCGCTCATGCAGATAGGGGCCAGGACAAGGGGTAGCCGCAAACATCCTGTGCTCCGTGAGCGTACCATCAGGTGTGCCGTCATAGGTCAGTCCAGGCATGCCATTGCGCTTACAGATATCAACCATAAGCTCTACTAGCCTATCTAGCACATAATCGCTTACGGGCCACTCACCGCCAGAGGCTGAGTTAGACACCTCGATTGTTACGGCCCTATTGTCGTTTTGCCAACTAGATGACGTCCAGGCTCTTATGTTTTCCGGCACGTATAGGCCGATCCTCCCATCAAAGCCAATACCGTAGTTAGAGGATGCCCGTCTTGCGATAGGTAAAAATACCTGCCCTAAGGCCTCTACTCCGATCTTCCCCCCGGTATGGTGGACTGTGATCTTTGAGATAGGATAAAGCCTTTTAGCCTGGCCAGGATTATTGCCGCAATTAGGGCTTAAAAGTGTATAGTCTACAAGCGGCGAGTTACTCATCTTCCACCTCCACGTCCTTGGGCGGCATATCGCCATTAGTAGATAGCTCCCGCTCCATCTCTTTCGTTATTTCCATTTCTTTTTTCTTCTTTTGCTCCATCTTTTGCCCTCCTAGAGATCTTCGTTCTTTATGCACACATAAACTACTTCATCTACAGGGTTTTTGGTAATCCGCTCACTGAGTAAGCGTTTGGATTTGTATTGGTTTTTATAGTATTTGTACTCATACTTAAGCTCTTTTTCCCCGTACTCGCCTTTGGGCTGAGCACGACTACTTCCGGCGTCTAAATCGCTACCAAGATCTGGGTAGACGCAAACTTGTTTGTTACCAAATGACCAACGGTTGGCATAAAGTCTTTTGGTCTTTGTCTCATAAGGTATCTTTTCCGTTTCATATCTTGTTTGGTAGCTCGTAGGATTTTTAGTACCCACCTCGATAACCTCTTTTACAGGCTCTTGCAAAATCTCCGTCTTGACCACTGTCCCATCCTGCTTTTTATAGATTTTGCGCTTGCCGGGCACGCCCTTGACTAATACTTTTTTATAGTCGGTCCACTGGCTGGTATTTTTACGGGTCTCGGTCGTATATGGGATATCCTCTATAACCTCTATGTAGGGTGGCCATACTTTGCTAGCCCCCATATATGCCGCCTTTATGGAGGTGCCGCCAAGGTACACGCCTGTGACGGCGCTACTGCCTGCTTGTATAGCCATCTCTTACCCCTCCTTTACCAGGTACAAAGTGCCTGGATCTTTAGTCGATAAAGCCTTGTACTGTGCTTGTGTCAGGACTTTGATCTGGCTCACCTCGCCAAATTTTTTATCGGTTTTTAGGATTTTTTCGTTTAGCACCTTGCCTTGGTTAGCGCTTAAGGCACTAGTAGTGCTGGAGCTGGTCAGGCTGTTAATTACGGTGGTTTTTACAGCGTTTACGGCGTCTGTGTTGGCTAGCTCCCTCCAAGGCCCCCAATTTAGAGGGTCAGTGCCATCTTTTGCCCCACGCACATAAACACGATCGTCTGCAAAAGCCATCTGGGTGGGCAGACCGCCTGAAAAATCCCTAGCATCTCTAAAGGGGATGTAAGTAGCTAAAAAATTATAGCTACCGCCTTTCGACCCTCTAGGTGTACCTATGGTTTTATACTGCTTAAATTCGAGCACCAAACCGTCACTAAAATTTTCAACATACCACGCAGGCGTGCTGTTGACGGCACGTGTATCCTTGTTACGTATCCAATGCGTCGTAAGGTCTTTTTTACCGTCGAGGGCCGCTTGTAGTCCCTCTATCATGCTGATAGGGTGCGAGCTCGGGTGGGTATACTTAGTATTATTGTCCGTGCCCCAGCCGTAGCCGGAGCTGGTCTTTTTAAGGACTTGGCCAGTAGTGCCACCACCCGGCACGGCGTTGATCTTGACATCGCCTGTCGCCCCGTTTACGGACTTGACCTTGCCTGCGTCAGCTAAGGCCTTGTCTAGGCCCCTGACGCCGCTGATACTGTGGGTATGGGTCTTGTCGGATTTACCGGATAAGTCAACACTAATAATGCCGTCCGTTACCTCTATCCCTTCACCTATTTGGACAATGCCTTTGCTTGTATTTGTAGCATCCGGCTGAGATGTTTGCGCCGCTTGGTCGGCTTTTTTAGCGGCCGCATTAGCACGGTCTGCCGCCTGGTTGGCGTTGTCCACTGTGCCCTGTAGGCTGTCGGCTATCTCTTGGGCTTTGCTTTTGGCGGTTTCCGCGGCGGTTTTAGACTGGCCAGCACTCGTAGCACTAGCACTGGCCGACCCAGCGCTAGTCTTAGCCGCGCTAGCACTGGCAGCAGCCTGGCCCTTAGCGGTAACCGCGGCATTTTTAGCGTCTACTGCGACGCTAGCACTTTGGCTGGCCTCACCTGCTTTGGTGGTCGCTGTACTAGCGCTAGTAGCTGCTGAGGCCTTAGACTGGGCAGCGCTATCGGCACTCAGCTTTGCGGATTTGCTACTCTCTGCCGCTGCTGTCTCGCTAGACTTAGCCTTTGTAGCGCTACTCGCCGCTGCCGTCTCGCTAGACTTTGCCTTGCTAGCACTAGTCGCCGCCTGCGTAGCTTTGCTACTAGCCGTGTCTGCGCTAGTCTTGGCCGCTGTCTCGGATGCCTTAGCCTCCGCGGCGCTGGTCCGAGCATTACCGGCACTATTTGCCGCTGAGTCTGCACTAGACTTAGCCTTTTGGGCACTACTAGCGGCCTGAGTCTTACTCCCCTCAGCCTTGGTCGCGCACTCGCAGGCCCTCTTTTGGCACTCCGCGGCCAGGCTAGCGCTAGTCTCAGCCTCGTTGCGATAATGCTCAGCCTTGGCCATAGCCGCGTTGAGCTTGTCTAGCATATCTTGCCATTGGGACTTGCCAGCCCCACCAGTGCTACCATAGTCGTCTACTGCGCCGTCCACCCAAAGCCTAAAAGAGCCAAAGCGGACGGTCCCGCTTGCCCTTTTAAGGACTACTGTCTGTGTCACGTACCCGTCTTGTAGCATCTCCGGCAGGATAGGTAGGATCAGCTTGCCGCCCTCTACTTGGCCCTGGCTAAAGACAGGGACGTCCTGACTTGCGCCTATAGACCATAGCTCGCACTTGTCCCCACTTGCCAGGTCAAGCAAAGCTCCGTCATTTAGCGGGGTTACCCGCCAGCCCCGGAGCGTGTCACGGGATACCGCGATCACATCCGGAAAGTTTACGTGCTGTACGTCTAGCGTAAGCGGTGTATATAAGGTCTTATCGTCCATCCTTTTTTGCCTCCTCATCTCTAAGCTGGGCCAAGGTGTCCTCTAGCTCTTTTATGCGGCCAGCTTGCTCGCGATTTTGCTTTACAAGCGCCTCGGTATTTACGCCCTGCTGTAAGTCCTGGAGCTGGGCGATTAGCATGCAATTTTCCAGGACCAGTGCGCCCACGCGCTGGGCCAGAATGTCAAAGTTGTTTTGATCCATACCGCCCTCCTAGTTAAGGTAGACGTGGTGTACGCCGTACTGACTAAAGACTTCCAGCGCGACTCTACCGGAGACGTTGACTACCTGGATCCGGGTTATCCCCCCTGACGGGTACCCGTTTGCGTTAAAACTACTACCAAACATTGACAGGACGTTGCGAGTATTACGCAGCGCCTCGTCTGCTGTCTGTTGCGCTGAGCCAGCGGCTGTCCATGCATTGCCAGCCGTATCGTAGGCCGTGTCCGCCCGGAGCCTTGCCGAGTCGGCCAGCTGGCGCACCTCGCTTAGAGCGGTATTGGCTGTATTAGCCGCGTTCCTGGCTTGCTCTGCGATAGTGCGGATGTCTGACTGGCTCCGCTC
Organism: Clostridiales bacterium; assembly: GCA_004556925.1. Lineage (GTDB taxonomy): Bacteria > Bacillota > Clostridia > Saccharofermentanales > DTU023 > SFFI01. The sequence goes on along the minus strand of SFFI01000009.1, from coordinate 28,843 downwards.
TAAAGTGTCTTGCTGTCGGTCTACCTTTGTGATCAGGTCTTGTAGCTGGTCTAGCCATGCGCCTACGTTGTAGCGCTGGTAGCCGTATTTTTTGCTGTCTACGTATAAACTTCCGTAAAATTCGCCATTTTCTGTGCGGAAGCGCCCAGTATCTAGGTTCCAGAAACTAACAGGAGAGCCATTTTTAATGGCTGTTGATTCTATGACGCTTCCACGGATAAGATTCCCTCGGATATAGTCCGCAAACATGTTTTCAGCTAAGAAACCATCGCCGGTTGCCGCTGTTTTCCATATCCACTTGCCGGAGGCATCCTTAGTGTTAGATATGAGCATTTTCCCGGCTCCGATATAGATAACCTTTGTAGGGTCTTTGTCTATCGGCTTGTTAAAGCTGTAATATCCTGCTGGCAATTCATACTTGTTGTCCGGCTTAATGTCGTAGTTGTATCCATCTTCACCCCAATAGTAGGAGTCAAGCTGATACTGCATCTTTGCCATGATCGACAAGTTTCGGGCCTCGTTTTCGGCGATCGTGCTATTGATCTTTTTTACCTGGCTACTGATAGCAGATACGACTTTGTCGCCAAACTCAAACTCGGTAAGCTCCCAGTTTTTCAGATTGTGCTTGGCCATAAAGATGGTTGTTCTAAAGCTGAGCTTATCTCTGATAGCTACAACTTCATCCCCAAGCTTTACGCCTTCCGCATTAGCTCTTGATACTCTAAAAGTTAGCTTTGGGCGTGATACGCGCTCTAGCTCTTCGTATGTCTTTTGTAGCAAAACAGCTGGATCTTCCACCTTATCTAGGGTAAGGATCCCGATTCTTGGTGTTCCGTTAGGATAGCCGTACAAAGCAGTACGCTCCGGCATCTCCACCCATGCTTGCCCGGCAGGCTTGCTTACAGGCTTACCTGGCTTTCGCCAAACCTCGTCCGTAAACATAATTCGGCGGGTGTAGCCCCCGGACCATTCGCCCGTTTCCTCGTCTACCTTTTGGATACCGGCTCCACGACCTACTAGCGCCGTGTATAGCTCTGTGCTCTCTTCTGCGTAGGTAACTTGTACACCGTCCACGCCATGCCTAAACCTGCGCCCGCTAAATGTTCCGATCGTATCGCTAACCCTTACGGTCTTGCTAATGATCTTTCCGTTTACCATGCGGATAACCGGGCGGATGATAACTCCAGTCTCTTCTATCAGCTTTGATACAGCCTCAAGACTTGAGACATAGTAGGCGTTTTGCTCTGTAGTCTTGGTACTAGAGTACGTGCCTATCTCCCAGCCAGTGCCGTCTAGGTACATAGCTAACGCTGTGGATACGGGCTTCCCTTGCTGTCTTATGTCTTTTACATATCGGCCTTTCAGGTCGTCGTAAAACACGTGCACGCCTAAAACAACTCTGGTGGTGTCAACCTGCAGGCGTACAAGCTTAAAAATCAAGTAATTGTCCGGCTCGTCTGGGTGATATACGCCAACGTAAAAGGCCCCGGCGAATACTTTTTCATCCAGGGCCTCTGCCGTAAAAGTGATCAGGTTGATCTCGTCTATAACATGTGCTGATACTAGCGACTTCTCATCTATGGTTTTGGTGAGCCGCAAACTATTATCGTATAAATAGATCATAGCATCACCCCAACTCCCTAAGCGTGGCTTTTATCCTCATGTCAACTTTAAGCGGACAAACGATCCTGTCTAAAAACCTTAATTCAAAGCGTTCAAACTCCGCGCTAGGCACAACATCTCGCATGACGTTTTCGCCATTGAGCGTAAGGCCAAAATAATCACAAGGTTGCCAGACAATGACATCACCGCCTTTGACCTTGTGCGTAAAAACCATCTTTTGCTCGCTGTCTTCGTTCTTAAAATAAAAACTTGTGACTTCTGCCTCGCCTGGTAAAACGGTACAAACGACCTCATCAGGTATAGCGGGCATAGTGCTTTCATATCTAAACACTTGCCCGTCATTGATTATGTCTTTGTACTTGTAAGGCGTAAAAGTCTTAAACTCTGCAGTAGCGATAACGCAATTGGATAGCTCGTTAAATTCGAGGCTAGCCAGGCTAGCAACGTAATAATACGCTTCGTCGTAAAACCGCAGTCTTTGCTTGTCTCGGCTAAAAGTTTTGTTTAGCTTATCTACAAGCTTCCGCATGTGATAGTCATCCTTTGCCGTCAACCGATAGTTGACCTTAAGAGTAGGGCAAGCGTACTTGCTGGATAGTAAAAAGTCCTCTTCTGACTCAGGGTTAGAGATAACGCTAAAGCTTCTAACAGCATTGCCACGACCAAGCACGGACAACGTCTCGACACCATCAATTTCATCTAGGACTATATCGCCGTACTTGCTGGCAAACGCAAAAACATCCTGCGGAGGCTGGTCTAGGTCCACGAATTTATAATTCATAGTTGGCCTCCAAACGTAGTTTCTTGTCGTATTCGCCGAAAATGTCCTCTGCAAACGCACTAAATTCAGAGTCTCCTAGTTGCAGTATGATTCGTGCAGGCTGGGCATGATTCGATGTGGCTGTTCTCAAGTTCTGATCTCGGCCAGCTTTATAAGCCTCTGGTAAGGCTACAGCTGTCACACCAAAGTCAGGATTACTCGAGAAGTTCAAGTTGTGAGCAATTTGCTTTGTGATATCTGCTGCTTCTTTGGCCCCTTTTCTTAGCCGGTCAAGTAAAGGACTTACTGTGTACTCACCTTGCTTATCCATGACTCTAGAAGGCGAGTTAATCTGCATTTCACGTTTGTATGCCGCTAGCATCCTTTGGGCCAGGCTAATCATTGCACCGACCGTAGGCCCCGTCATTGAATTAATTCCGTCAATAAGCCCCTGAATAGAATTTTGACCTGCAGTACGCAGTTCAGCAGGGAGATTAGCAAAGGCCTCATTTAGGCGTCGCACTAAGCTTTCGGTTTCCTTAAGTGTGGCATTCGAAGTTTCAGAAATTGATCTGGTTAGTTCTCGACCGCCCTCGTCAATCTTGTTATTAACGTTTTTGGCGGAATTTTTTGCACTCTTTTCTAAGTCTTTCCCCGTACTGTCGACAGTTTTTAGGACTTCTTCCCCTGTATCCTCAAAGGCTTGTATTACAGGAGCTCCGCCACCCCCAGCACCAGCGCCCACATACTCCATCATTTGCTCACCACTGGATTTCAGGTTCGCTTCGTTCTCAACGATAGCTGTAGATAGGCCTTGTACAATACCTTCAATCGGTTTCTTACCTTGTTCAATATATTTTTCAGCAGCCAGTTCGGTTTCAGAGGCTTCCGCAATCGTTTCATACAGATCCTTAAACTTGCCATTTACGGTGTCTACAATTGCTTGGGCATCATCGCTGATCTTTTCGCCTTTCTTGATGACCGTACCATTTGCGTTTTCCAGCTCTTCTGCTAAGACTCGGGTTTGCTCGGCGCCAGCGGGGCCCATTTCTTTTAGTTTAGCAATAACGCCTTCGTCAACACCGGCCGCCATTAAGGTTTGGAGATTTTCGCTCCAAGTCTCGATGGCTTGCCTGTTGCTCTCAAGGTTTTGCTCGATCTCTTCCCACGTTAAGGCCTCGTTCTGTTTTATTTCTCCAAAACCAGCGTCAGCAGCCTTAACTATTGCATCAACCACACCACTAACGTGTTCGTAGACCTTATCGTAATGCTCAGATAATTGATCAGCGCTCAAGCCGAGGTTCTCCATAATAGTTACAACTCGTTCTGCGCCAATACCCATCGTATCTGCCATCTCTACAATGGCATGGGCATTTTCATCCCAGCTCAGTCCCATTCGTTCGTTATAATCAATGATCGCCTGGGCTGCATCTTTACTTAGACCATAAGCAGAAGTAAGGTCTAGTAGAGCCTGCCTAGACTGCTCTGCAGACAAGGCATTTCTTATTTGCTCCTCGTTAAACTCAGCTGTTTTCTCTTTGGCTATGTCTGCGGCTTCACTTGTCCTTTCATAAATCTCGGACATTTCTTCTAGTTGCTGCTTGAGATCAGAGTATTCTTTGGTATCACCTCTAAACCAAAGAAATTTATTTTCCTGGTTGGTGCCCGCTTCCTCCATCCTGGCAATCATCTCTTCTGCAATTGCCATTTCAATTTCCATCTGGTCGCGATATGCCTGCAGGTCTTCAGTGTGCTTTTTCCAAGCATCAATTCTGCTCAGCTGATCCATGGCCTCAACTTGACGTTCGATGCTTTCAACGTTATCTTTCAAAATTTCGTCATACGGGCCAATGGCAACAACTAAGTCAGGATATATGTCTTTAAGTTCGTATACCAGATCGACCATATCCTCAGTTTTTCGGACATTATCATCTGTAGACTTCTCCAAGTCCTTCATAGAGCTGATGATTTTATCAGCCTTCCCCTTGCGTTGGTCTAACTCTTTGTTTGTACGCTCAAAAGCCTGTTTTAGTTTGGTTTCTTTGGCATTCAAGTCTTCTAACGCTTTGGCTTGGGCGTCAGCATCTTTTTTAGCTTGTTGAAGCTCTTTATTAGACTTGTTCATCCAATTAGTTAACGCTTTCAGCCCTTTGACTGCCGCAGTAATGCCAGTGACAATAACACCTATTGGGTTTGCTTTGATAGCGTTATTCCAGAGCAATTGAGCCGCCGTTGTAAGCTTAATCTGTCCTGTAAGCACCGCATTGGCTAGGGTTTTAGCGGTAATGGCCCCCGTCTCTGCCAAGAGCGCTGCTTTTTGATTCTCAGACAGCTCCTTGCCATTACGCTTAATAATGTTTCCTTCCTTGTCCACTACAAGGCCCAAGGATAGGGCAGCTGTCCGCATTTTCTCTGCAGCCGCTTCATCTGCAAGAGCGTTAGAGTACAAGTCTGATATTGATAACAGGCCTTCTTCTTCCCCTGCGAGGGTTGCAAAAGCTTCCTGCGCAGCCATAGCGGCCGTTTTCTTCTCAGCAAGTTTAGATCGAATCGCTTCCCAACCTCTATGCGCAGCAACTCCAGCTAAAGCAACTTCTGCAACGGAGGCAAACGCTTCAAAGTGTTCAGCCACAAAACCTGTAGCCTTAGCAACAGTTTTTAGCACTTTCTCAACACTCTTGCCAAAAGTCGAAACGGCATTTTTCATACCGGGTAGGTCAGATTTTGCTCTGCCATCCTCAATAGAGGTGATGATAGACTGCACGCCACGAGTAACCGCAGCTCTCATATTGCCGAAAGTTGCAGACCAGGAGGCGCCAGCTTCTTTAGCCGCTCCTACTACTGCTGGGAAACGCTCAGTGCCTTCAGTAAAAGCGCGATTCATAGCATCAAGAAATTCTTGCGTGCTAAGCTCGCCTTTACTCATTGCTCCTGTAACTTCAGAAACAGTTTGTCCCGTAGCATCTGCGAAAATCTCCAGAGCAGGAATGCCTCTATCAGTCAGCATGCGAATATTTTCCATGCTAACTTTTCCAGAGTTGCTCATTTTCTGCAAAGCAACTGAAACGCTGTTAAGATTTTCATTGCTCGCTTGTCCAAACGTGGCCAGGGCATCGCCCCAGTTGACTACGGTGTCTATGGATTCGTTTACATCTTTACCAGAGGATACAAAGCCTTGAACAGCAGAAGATGCGACGTCTAGGCCATAGGCTGTACCTTTGACCGCCGTATTCACCCTATCCAGAGCCTCCGCTGCTGTGTCGGTACTACCTGTCATAAGCTCCATGGTACGATTGAATTGGTCCATGGTATCAATACGATTCATAGCGCTGCCAACAGAAGAGGAAATTAGGTTCCAGGTCTTTGCAACACCCTTCATAGCGAGCTGAGCGCCAGCCATGCCAAGCATAGTTTCTTTAAGGGTACTAGTCTTATTTGCGGCCTGATCCATAGCGGCAAAATAACCAGCATCTCTTGCCTTTAAGACGGCTTCTATTGTGTAACTGTTATCTGCCATTTAAGCCTCCTCATGTTTTTCCTGCCATTCCAAATTTCGTTGTGCTACATTGATTAGCCTGTGCCATTGAAGCGTTTCCCTTCGGTCAGCACCAAAAATAGACCGCTCGATCTGGCTCTTATCGAAGATATCCGTAGGATTTGTAGCGGTATAAACATAGGTATCGCCTACTTTTTTTGTGGACTCTGCAATGCGTTTGAATATCATTGCCTGGGCCATCAGTTCTTGCTTATCAGCCTGTTTTAGCACCGCTGCCTGCATTCTTAAGTTGTACTCTTTAATGCCCATGCGTCTTAAGAGCAACAGGTCATCAGTGATGTAGCGTAGGCCGTTAATCATTAGCTTCCGGTAGGTATAGGCGCTTGGTTCTCCGTCTGCTCCTTTTTCAGCTCCTGCATCCCAATCGTCACTAGTTGCTGAAAAGTGTCCAGAATTGACTGATAACCAGTCAGGGCCTGCGTCGTCATTGGGGAGGTCTTTAAGAGCTCCTTGAAATCGAAAAAAAGTTTGTCTAACTCCCCCTTTTTACTGGTTTCCTCGATTAATTTCTCTACATCTTTTTCAGTAGGGCGCTCTTCGTCTGGAAGCGTGCAGGTACCGGCCTCAATTACACTCAGGATGCCCAGGGGATTACCTGCTTCTAGTTGAGCCATTACTTGCCCAACACCTACGCCAAAAGCAATACCTAATCCCGTATCAAGTTCGTGCTGCTTGTCCAGATAACGGATAAAATCAAAGCCCAAGTAGAGCTCATACTTCTTTTTAGCAATTTGAATTTGCATAATAACTCCTAAAAATTAAAGAGAGCGTGGGGATATCCCCACGCCGGTAATCAAAGATGCTATGCCTCGGTATAGGCTGTGATGTCTCGGAAGGCATACAAAATCTGGTCAACTTGCGTCGGATCAAGCGTGACTTCGCCTTCTTGAGGCGTTCCGTCGATATTGGCTGTAGTAGAAATGTTGATGTAATCCGCTACAGGTTTTGGGATCTCCCAGCTTTCCAAGGAGCCCTGGGCATAAACAGCTTTACACTTCTTCGTAGATTCATCGTAGCTTGAAAGATCTATGTCCCAAAACTCAACTTTCTTGCCTTCGATGACGCTTTGCTTCAACATTTTGTTTACGTCGTCATTTGTGCTAATAGCGGTCAGATTAAGTGTCGTAGCAAGTCCACCAGGGGCATTGATTGTCCCGTCCTTGGTCTCTGTAGCCGTGTTCGAGCGACTATAGCTCCAAGAGTGTTCGATTTGGAGTGCAAGCCTTGCGGCTTGCTTCTTTGTAGCTTCTTCTAAAAGCCTCACCATTAAGATATGGTCTTTGCCCCGTTGGGCTAACTCTGCTAAATTCTTAGGCATAATATTCTCCTATCTAAGTACCCATTCAGTTGATACTTCTGCGACCCATAGGTCGTCTTGTGTTGATTGGTCAGGTCGGACAAGATAAGTGCTTCTTGCCACGTTCATCTCAATAGCGAACGATTCTGTCCGCTTAATCCTTGAAAGTTTTTCCAAAATAGATGCAGCTATAGCGGAAACTTTCCCCCTATCCCACTTGCTTCCCCATACGCTGATGTTTTGATACATGTCAGCCAGAAGGGCCGTTTTAGTAGCGATCGGAAATAATTGGGTCATCCCTAGCCTTACAAAAGGATAGGGGGCTTGCGACGAAGGGCTATGGGTATAAATGGCAAAACCCGGCTCTTGCAGTGCCAGGCTTTCAATTTCAGCATAGATTGCATCATAAAGTTCCTGCTCGGGAGAGTTGCTCTGCATATCACCCTCCTAGCTCGTTAAGCTTCTTCATATCTGCCACTAGAGCCGGCTTAACTTCGTTAAGTGCCGGTTCAAGATAAGGCTGCGCATCCATGTATCGAGTACCTTTTTCAACATAACCAGCATAATCAGCAGAGTACTTAACTCTGCCCTCTAGCCTTTCAAGGTCTGTTTTTGCGATTCCAGAACGTTTAAGGTGACCGGTCCGCACTGGTACTTTACGTTGTGACCGCGTGTGCAGATCTGCAGTATGATAGGCAATAATTCTCTCAGCTTGTTTGTGGAGTTTATCGCTGTCCAGGGCCTTTGCAAGTTCGTCAAGGCCTTTTTTGTCAAACTTAACTTCAACGTCCATCAAGCTTCACCTCGCTAACCACATATGTTGCTTTCTGCATTACCTGCCGTCTATCGTTTATGTAAAACCTACCCTTAAACAGCCCTGCTTTAATCTCGACAGTAACCGCATCAGGAACTAAGTTTCCCATGTGATAAATCACCAGGCCGCGTACATTTATACGCCCATACAGCTCTAGTTTTCGACTAGAGGCAAGATCATATATATAACAGTTTTTTTCAATTTGAGTGCTTGACGGCTTATCATACTTGCCTGTAGCGGGATTGTACTTTAGTTCACCGTCATCAATGTTAAAGAACACCGAATGAAAAGCTACCATATGAATAGCCCCCCTGCTTCTTTGTACGGTATAACGCCAGCCAAGAAATCGTTAATTTCCGGTAAAAACTCATCAAAGTCATGCGTTGCTACCTGGAAGTCTCGCCTATGCCCTTCTACAGACTCACCCGCTAAACCCTCTGATCCCAGCCTTCTAATTCTCTTCACGGCAACTTCTAACGTAATAAAGCCTAATTTGCCAGGTACACTGTCGTAGGTCTTTAGGCCATAATGCTCAGCTCGGTTGTTAAGGAGGGTGAGCAGCCGGCCTTCAGCTTGATCTAAGGCATATGAGAGCAAATCGTCATCATCTATACCCGTCAACATTTTTAGTTTATCTTGCTTAGACATTGGCATATGCCCACCCCCGTTCAAAACTACTTAGCGTTGCTACTGTTTTTCTTAGTTGCCCCTGCAGATACAGCTTTTTTTGCAGCCGCTTCAGATTCAAGAAATCCCCTATCCTGGGCTTCCTGGAGCTCTTCAGCGCTGAGAAACCCATCCGGAAAGGGTTCACCTTTTGCAAAGTAACGATTCTTCGCGACAAAAGCTTGTCTTACTATCATTCCTAACCTCCTACAACCGGAGCTTTAAGACAGGCAAACGCTTCATCCTTTATGATCATGAAACCCACATCCATAGTTGCCCGCATGGCGATCATCTCACGCTCAAACAGGTTAAGAGGGTTGCCTTCCGCATCCGTAACAGTAGACAACTGGGCTTCTTCTGAAATCTTGTAGTGGATGTCATAAGGGATACCATAGTAGGCATAGTTGAAGTCACCAGCATAGAGAGTGCCCTTATTCATACCCAGATCTTTGTGTACATTAAATACCGATACGCCATCAAGGCTTGTTCCGTCAAAAAGCCTTGTAGGGATTCCATCTGTATTCCGGACCAGACCCTTTAGCAAGGATTTGTTAGCAACTTTGGAAACAATGGCGTTAGGTTCGTAACCCTCATCATTGAGCTTACCAATTAGTGCGTCATAGTTTGCGAGATTCAGCTCGCCCTCGGTTTTCCGATCAGTCGCAGATTTATCAACACTCCATTCAAACGGATTCTCTACACCGAGGATAGTCGCTGCGTCGAATTTCTTATAAAAAGCTTCTGCGACTTTAGGCCTCATCAAGTTCCAAAAGTCTGGCTGCTTGTAGTTCAAATACTCACGGCTGACGGGAACTATGACACCCAATTTTTTCGCCTTCATGACCACCTTAATCCATTTAGGGGCAGAAGTCTGAATACGTTGGCCCTCACCTACCCAATAGGCGCCAAGGCCTCCGGCCATGACATCAAACTCTTTTTCGAGTTTTGTCATCTCCTCGTATTTAGCTAACTGCATCATAACGGAGTTCGCCATGACGGTTTCGATAATCAATTGGCCATAATCTCTAGGGACAACACCTTTCATGTTATGAAGCATCGTGGCATTGTCAGGAGTAAATGTTGCGTTAGTAATCGGCATATCTATTTCACCTTTCTGTTTTTGGCAGCAAACTCAGCTAAACTGACCATGCTGCTGGTCTCGTCAAGTTTCGTTTCTTGCGAGGCAGTTGCCGGGGCTTGTCGCGCACCAGCTTTAATTTTTTCTGTCATCTGCGAGTTCCACTCGCTCTCAATGGAGGTAATAAGCTCAGTTACCTCTTCATCTGTAGTAGTGCCTTTTGCAATGAGCTCCGATAAACATATGGGCAGGCCCCTATCAATCAACTTCAACTTGGTTTCAGCTGTCCGTTCCTTGAGCGTAAATGCGGCTTCTTTCTCTTGAAGTGCTTGTTCTCGATCTGACAGCGCCTTGGCCGCTCTCTCGTCGTCGGTTAGCTTTGCTTCCTCATCCCATCTAGCTTTTGCCGTATTGATTGCTTGAGTGATGCGCTTATCAAACTCTCGTTTCACATTCTCATCAGTCTTTATGAGGTCAGCTAAACTTTGCTTAGATTCGGTCTGTTCGCTCGGTTGGTCAATCTGTTGTTTGCCCTGTTCTGTGAGCTCTTGATTTTGATTGGTACTAATAGATTGGGTGTTCTGTTCTTCCATAATTGCCTCCTTGCAGTCTTCTACCTGCGCATGTATTGATTGACTAGCCCTCGTCCGTACGCTGCCGGACAAGTTCTTAGCCAATGAAAAAGCAGGGACGCGTCCCTGCTAAATTCCAAAAAAGATAGTTATATCAGCTGTTTTATCCGATAAAGGGGATAATGTCCTTGACGTCTTTCAGCGTTCTTTTGACCTTTTCAAGCATCGAATTCTCGAATAAGTAAGCGATACCGTCTGGTGTTATTCTGGTTTTACTTGAATTCTGAATTAGCTTTCCATCCTTGGTCTCGACAATAGATAAGCCAGCAAGTAAACCTTGTTTCTGAAGGTTTTCCAAAATATAGCACCAGTAATTGAACGGGATATCGAATGACTCATAGCTAATCACTGTGAAATCAATACGCCTATCTTCTTTTAAGCAGTCATACAGGTACTTTAGAATTTGGTAAACAATCACAAAGTAATCATCTTTTGCCATGGCAACTCCTTTCAATAAAAAAAGCGAGATTTTGACCTCGCCGGTATAAAACAGAAAACTTATTTATCTTCTGCTTTTAGGCTTAACGCACATTATCTCGCTATCTTCCAAAAAGTCCGTATAAGTGTCTTGATCTTTGTCTATGTCAGCTACATAAAGTTTACCTGGGGCTAATACCTCAACGATTGAAGCCTCTTGACCACTAACTAATTCAACTCTGTCATATTGTTTAATCATGTCCTGGTTCCTTTTTAGTAACATACATAGAAACTAGCCTCACCTTGTCCCTACTCAGCTCATCTGCTATCCAGGCAGTTAAAACCTGCTAATGGGTTTGCCTTTAGCAGCCTCATCATCTTGGTACTGTATTAGACTAAGATATTCTTGTTTAAGGCTCTCCGGGGCATCTTCACTCAAAACAGAATATTCTACGCCATGTGCTGTTTTCGCCGTTTTATCAGTTATGTATGGCACAAATTTAGGTTCCAGCATTTTCTTCTCCGTATTCAAACTATGATGCAAAATTCTAGTGATTCGTTATAACTACTGATGACCCATTGTCAATAATTTCCGTTGATTTATGCAGCCGTGCTAAAAACGCATCAAATGTACGCTTCTGGGCTTCACTCGTCCCTTCTTTGAGATAAGGTACGCCATCTTTGAATTCAATTATTGACGCCAGTTCTTTTGGTAAGCCTATCACTGCAATTTCTCCTTCATAACCTTAACTATTTCAATCATAGTTTGATTCCTGTCAGAACACCCAACAGCTTCAGCCAGCAGTTCTCTTGATGATACGGCTGCGTAGCCACTTACCTCTTTGCTGATTGTATCTGCCAGATATGGTAAGCCGAGATTGCCGAAAGCAGTTTTGGTTACGTCCAGTGAGAAAACACCACTTCGTATCGAAGTTATCGCATCACGTTGTGCAAATACATCATTTGCGTTAATACTAAACGGATCCACCTCTGCTCGTTTAAAAGCCTGTTGATATTCTAAAAGGTGCGCCAACTCATGATTAATTATATCACTAGCCCCAGCCTTAGGACTCCAAAATCCTTGGCCAACATTGAACTCAATCATTTCTTTAATTGCTGCTGTGTCCACCATGTCGTCTGCATTTAAAGTTATCGATGTTTTTGTTCCCTTACCTGGTTTCCACTCCATCCCGGCTTCAGCTACGGAATCAAGATTCTTCTTGACACGGAATTGTTTCACAAAGCCTTTTAGTTGTGGATACTCTGAGTAGAAATCGCTTATCGTTTCAGCTACTTCTTTTAGGACATCAAGGCTTATTTCTTTGGAATCTACCGTGGCAAAACCTAACTCTTTTTTAAAGAATTCATTTACTGCTTTCTTTGATTTTAGCTTTTGCAGCGGCGAAACAGCATTTGTTTCAAGTTTTCCTGCTTCTTTCAGCTCCCTGAACCCTTCCTCAACCTCTTTTCTAGACATATAGGGCGTTGTACTGCACCGACAAAATGGATGGAACATGGGAGCATTCTCTCCCTGTACCAGGTCGGCAATAGAAAACACCTCCCCGTCAAACTCCATGCAATGCGGGCAAGCTGTAGGCTCGCAAATTACCATGTACTGACTAAACCCCGCAGTTTCATAGCTGATTCTTTGCGCGGCTATCTGCACTCTGCCAGATTCAGTTATAGCAATGCGCTTCATCTTATACATTGCATCATTTTCAGTGTCTCGTAGTAGCTCCTTCAATGATTTTGCCCAGGTCACAGGGTTGTGCCCCATCATCACACTCTTCTTGATACCCTTATCTAGAGTCTCTGCCAACTCCTGATTGTTTTTCCATATTCTTTGCGAAAAATTTTCTTCATGGAAACTAGCATTTACTATCGCCTCGGCATTTATGCGCATAACATCCGGATCTGGAATATTGAGCCCGAGTAATCCGGCCTGCCTTCTTAGTTCTTCTTCTGTGGCATAGGTTAAATGTCTGCCTATGATCTCTTCGACATCTACAGTGCCCATACCTAAAGCTAAGGCGAGGTTATGTTGCAGTAGTTCCAATCGGTTCATTTTCATACCGAAGTTGTATCGGCGCATTTCCTTCATGGCCTCTTCGGAGAAAGCAAAACCAAGATCTTTCCTTCGTTTTACATACTCCTTCGCCTTGGCTTCCAGCTCTCGGATATCTTTAAGCCTAACCGCCTTTTTAGCTTCAGAGAGGCTAATTCCATCCGACCTAGCGTAAGTCATGAGCCATAAGTTAGCTTCTTTCTCGCACTCAGTGATTGTATCCAGAATAGTGCCTTGTATTGCAGAGATTAACTGAGACTCTGATTTATGAATACGGTTAAGTTGTCGCCATTCTCTGGCCCGGCCATACTCCAGCATCCTTCTGTCTAGCTTGGTCATATCTGACTTCATCTTTGTCCACCTCTAGTCTTTCAGGAACCCCTTCAGCCAGAATCTTTTCTTGCTCACTAGGCACATCTTCCACAAAACTCAAGAGGCCTAGCATAGTCTCCTGAGACAGCTCACCTCCCGCGTTGGTGAATGCCTGGAGTTCATCCAGGTAGGCCTTGGGGAGGTTGGGCGTGAACTTGAAAGTAAGCGACGGCTCTGGCCCAGAATACTCTTTTACCGCTTCTTTTAAGTTCTCCAGCAGCTTATAGCGGACCCTGAAGCCTTTTGCCAAAAATTTTTCTTTATCTTGGCGGCGCTGCTCAAGTCCAAACATCTTGTACTTAAGCGCTTCCCCCGACCGCTGGCCAGAGAAAGCTTCATCGCTCAAATTCGGAACACCTGCAAGCTCGAAAATGTCATTCTTGAGCCTAGTCTTATGAGCTTCTACTCCAGCCACGTCGTAGGACTTTGTTAGATATTTGGCCGTAAGGCTAGATGACCCGCCTGGCCCATCATCTTCCGGAATCAGAACTAAGACATTCGCATCTTTCATCTTCGGCACCTGGGAGACCAGGTCCGCTTTAAGCCGCCCTTCAATTGCCAAAATTGCGTCATTAAAGTCGGTCATATAGTTAGACGTGTCGCTTACAGCTGAATCGTAGAGATCAATCAAGGGAAGCACACGCTCAAATACGCTCATGCGATAACGGTCGCTACGGTACTCAATAATGGGTACACCGCCAAATAAGTGGGGTTCAGGGGCACTCTGAAGCTCTAATGTTTTATTGGTATCTAACTTGACCGGCTCATAGCGGTAGATCTTATCGTACGTATATAGCTCAATTGCATACTTATCTTTTTCGGGATCGGTCAAATAATACCTGCACGCTGCGATTACTCTGCTGCGCACCGTGAAATCATAAATCATAAAGACTTCTGTAGGGTCAAGCCTATAGATGCGGTCCTTGTCATCAGCGGTTCGTTCTAGAAGTTCGTAGGCTCGACCGAAGTTGTTCTGATCCCTGCTGATCTCCGAGTTGTGCGCATTAATATCGTTTACCTTGTTGAATTCAAAGATCAAGTTTTCAAGATTATCTTTGTCTGTGTCCGAAACCTCTGTGTCTGGGTCAACTATTACCTTCATAGGGATCCCAAGAACGTATGTATTAATAAAGTCCGAAATGGTAGCCGCAAAGCTATGCCTTGCTCTATGGTCAGACTTAGTATTTTCAACCCTGCGCTCTCCCGAGAGGATATCCACGTTGTTTCCAAGATAGTAGGCTTCAAGATAGTTTAGCCTCGGGACCTGATAATGATGATGGTGATTGACCATCTTAAGAAGCTTCTTTGTGTCTTCGATAAGCTCTGTAGCGTCTTTTGCCTGATAGCGAGATACAGCCTGCTTGTCGTACGTTATCGTAGGAAGATCGCTCTTGCGACCTCTCATATCTTCACCATGCTCAAACTCGTTTACTTTTAGCATTCTTCTCTCCTATAGCCCCAAGCTTCTAAAAGCACTGATTGTTACATCTACATCCACAGGCCCTTTATTTCTCGCCAACTCTCTAACCAGCGAAGCAAGTGAGTCAGGCGCATCATCATGTTCGGCCCGTTCGGTATAGTCCAGGATTTCGTTTATATACGCTTTGTCTGTCGAATCAAGGAACACCACCTTGTCCCATACTTCCCTAAGATAAGTGCTGATCTTGATAAATTTGTTCTGCTTTTCGTGGTAGCCGCGCCTTGGCTTTTCTAAGCGGTTTAATAAGTAACCCTTATCTGCGTTTAGTTCGCAGTAAATTGTTCCAGCCTTGTATTGTTCGCGTCTCGCTTCAATTTCTCCCAGAAGATCATCAACGTGCTGATTGCGTAGCATGCCGTAGACATACAGCTTCCCATCGCACCAGTTCCCGACGGTGAAGGCAGTACTGTCTGAACCGCCATAGGCGGCGTCTAAATGGCATATACCGTTGTATATCTTTTCGGTATTGCTTCCGTCATCAATGACGGGGGCATTAAACATCGTTTCTTCATCCGCTATATGCTGTAGCTCGTAGTTGGCCGCAAATAAACTTGGTGTCATAGAATTCCGCAGCGCTTGAAGTTGTGTCGGCTCTATTAGACCAGTACTGTAGCAATCATACTTTTGGAGATTTGGCATCAAGCTGAAGGCATCCTCTTTGTGCCAAGGTGTTCCGCAGTTTATAAATCGGCCTCCTCGATTCTTAATGTTTTGTAGCTCTTGATAAGTCAGCTTCGTGCGGTCTCTGTGGGCTTTGCTGATCCTGTCGTCTATATTAACGATGTCATCTGTTACAATGATGTCTGCATGCTTACCAGTAATGCTGGCTTTGGAGCCTAACCCGATCAACTGTGAAGCCCCTTTAGGTCCCGCCTTTAGGTTAGTGTCTATTTCAAAGGCAGATTCTTTAACAAGTCCCAAGTTTGTTCCGTAAAGCCCCTGAGCTAGAGCATTAAACATGTCGGTTCTTAGTAGCCTAACAACTTGTACGATTATTTCTTTTACATCATCGTCAGATTTCCTAAGGAAGATAAGGTTATTGTCTGGGTAGATAACCAACATCAAAGCCATAGCCACTGCAATACAGGTCGTCTTGTATGATCCACGGTGGGCTTGTAGGGTTAAGTCTTCGCGGCTAAATAGAAAATCCTTAATCCAAGCATTATGAATGTTTCTCAGGTCTGTAAACCCCGCTTCAATTCCAAAGGCAACTGGTTTCTGCTTAACAAGATCCAGCCATTCTCTAGTCGTCATCTTCTAGGTACTTCCGATACCTATCAGCCGCTTCGGAAATATCCAAATTCCCGGTAATCTCTTGTTTATCAATCGGCTTATAACCCGTTCTGTCCAGAATATCCTTAGCCGCCTGAAATCTTATTTGTTCATTTTTAGCTTGTAATGACTCGCGTAATACTCTAATGGCGGGTCGTGCCAAGTCCCCTAAAAACTGCCACTGCGCTTCTTCTAGCATGGCTTGAAAATCGGGATCCTTTTTCCACTTAGAGATGGTGGTTCCATGCACACCAACTTCTCTTGCAATCTCTTGCTGAGACATATTAGTCGAAACTAGCAAGCTAATTACTTGCTCACGCTTTGTTGCCATGAGAACTCACCCTCCATTTCTTTAGCCGTTTTTTGCATTAAATCCTGCCAGCCTAAGTCCATGCCAAGGCTACACAATCCGGAAGATCGCCCCCTCGGAGTGTGCATGATAACTTACGCTGCTCTTCCGGTTCAGCAGCTTAGGCTTTGAGCAGGATCCTTGGCCTTTCTTTTAGCCAAATGAAAAGAGCCCCGGAGGGCTCCATTCATTAACATGCATCTGTCTGCTCTTTCGGGAGCTGTAAGGATTGGCTTCAACTCTTCATTGCTTCCGCCAATGATAGTACTTTACCACACTACAAGGTGACATTTAGTGACATCTTTCGACTTTTACGGCTTGACAAGGACTTTTAAGGCAATTTAGCGCCAAACTCTTCCAAGGCTTGGTAATGCCTGCGGATAACCTGGCGCTTACTGTAGTGAAGCTCCTTGGCAATTTCATCAAAAGTCATGAGCGATAAATACCTGTATCGGAGTATGGCTGCTTCGATTGGTCCGCAGTAATACTTAATGCGAGACTCAATATCGTCTATTAAGCCTTGCGCTATTAGTAATTCTCGGTCATACTTCCTGCTTTGCTCGGCAAGCTTTATCAAGGTGCTCTCATGTCTCTTGGGATTAGGCGTTGTCTTACCTTCGAGAACGACCATCTCTTTTTCATAATGATCAGACTGCTGCCTAGACTTTTGGGCGTGGGACTTCTTAATAGTCTGGGACTTAGGGATGATTATCTTATCGCTTGGTACAACATAGCGACCGGTCCAACCGACTGGAATGTCTGAAGTTGATCTAATAGACTCTGCTTGGGCCTGAAGATACTCAACGCGCTGCTTAAGATAGTTTAGCTCATGCTTAACTCCCCTGTACTGATCTAGGTAGTCTTTCGCTTTGATCTGATTATCCGTCATGGTCTGCCCCATCCTTAGGTTTTAGAAAATCCAAACTCCGATATAGTCCAGTGATTTCCTCCTCGTCGTATTCGCGCTGGTCAAAGTTGCCCATACTCTTACTCTTACTCTTACGACTTGAGCGTGATCCTTTGCTCTTTTCCCACTGTGCTTGCCTGGCCTTAAACTGGGCTGCTGTCGTGCAGCCTTCACCAAGACAAGCCCCCACTATCTTTGCAATGTACCTAATATTCCTTGCACCGTTTTCTATTGCTTCATCAATGGCCAGAATAATCATCTCATCATCAGCACCCATATCTCTTAGTTTCATGAGTATTTGTAACTCTCTGCTAGTCATCACAGGATTGATAGTGTTCTGGAAATATTGAATACAGGTCATCTTTTCTGGCAGTAGCGGAGAATCCGTTTTCTCTTCTTTCTTCTCCTCTACTCTTATTTCCTTTTCTCTTATCTCCTCTTCTTTTCTTTGTGTACTTCTGCATACATTTACTGAGTTTTTGTTGACATTAACTAAGTTAGGGTCGACAAAATCAGCCATATCAACTAGCAAATAATCTAAACAAACATCAATCGCCGTCCGTCTATTAATTGCTTTGAAATAGCGTGATTGCATTCCGGCTGAGGTTAGGATACTGTACTCTTCCCATTTATCCTCATTGAAGAAGTCAACTTGTACTGCTTTCGCCACCGTCTCTTCTACTGCGCGCTCGCTGGTACCAACTATGTCAGCCACCAGAAAACTCATTTCTCCATCCCACTGCAGGAAGTACCCATTATCTCTATAAGCAAATCCGAGCAGGCAGATAAGTATAGCTACGGCTTGCGCACCGTTAGACCTCATGATTTTCCTGACCTTTATGTCTTCCAAAAACCCAACATCCAATGGGAAATAGTCAATCCCTTGCTTTGTTGGGCGTGCCAAGCTATCACCTCCTTTTTATTATAAAGGGCAGGCATAAGCCCGCCCTGAGCCACTACGCTAAGATAACTGTGTTGTCATACACGTGCGGAGATAGTGCAGAGATTAGCCAATCCTTAATTCTTTGTCTCGATTCCAGCTGCCAAGCACCCCCGTCTGCTGGGAAAAGACCGCATTCGATGCGCCCGTCATCTTCTCTTAGGCGAAAAACAAAGTTTGATGGGACTTGTTCGATTTCAGGGAAGCTTCTATATGGAGCAAGGGTCACTGGATTAGGCATCTTTGCAGTCTCATACTTGGCTCCACGCTTGATATTAGCTTTTTGAGCAAAGCCATCATCGGTATATTCCGCAATGGTTCCTGCTTCTATATTAGAAATAATGTCCAGTAACAGAGCTCTATCTTCTGTGTTAGCGAAACAGCTTTGTAGCTGGATGTTAAAAAGTTCACGGTCTATAAAGGAACCGAATTTTATATCTGGGGTCCCAGCGCAAGCTGAAAACAGATGCATACGGTTCATATCATCGTCTACTTCGCTCAGGAGTTTTACTTGCGTAGGAGAATCAATTACGACCAAGAACATACTTACCAAGTCCCCATCAATCCCGCTATTCATGTAATCTGCTAAAGCTTGTAATGTTGAAACTTTAAGGGGAACTGGATAGCTGTAGTTATCAATCTTGTATAGTTCCTTATCGCTATAACTATTCCCCATGTGGTTGATAATTGCTGGCTCATTACTGCGCTGGATAAATTCTAGCGCTTCTCTCGTTAAATCCATTTTCTTTACCTTGCCTTTCTTAGGTCTACTACTGCAGTCTCTTGATCCTTAGAAACTATCTCGCCTTCGCTATCTACTAAGTAACCATCAACGGTTTGAAGCTCATCATGATCAACGTCTCTAAAAGAAATTTGCCTGGCATCCACCGTCGTGTACTCCTGGGCATAGGCCTTACCAGTCTCTAAATCCATACCCTGGCCATAGGTTGCCAAAACTCCGGTTTGAGAGGCTAACTTTGCATTTACAGTGCCGACAACAGTCATATTAGATCGCTTTTCGTCTTGAATGCACTTAAGCTCGATCACAAGCTTCCTTGCCGGCTTAAAGGGCGCATTCGGATCTTGCATGTTGTCTAAGAGCTTTTGCCACTCCTCTTGGATCTTATTTGCTAAGGCACCATTTGCGATGTTATTAAGATCTAAATAACTGTCTAAATTTTCCTTCATGCTGTCTTTCTCCTTTCGTGCGATTCGTAATTATTAAAAAGGCAACGTGTCCCAAAAGCCACCAGGAGTAGCCAAAATCACCTTTTCCCTTACAGGTTTAGGGATTTCTTTGTCTTTGAAATACTCGATTAAATCGAAATTATTTTTACTGAGGTGCCCAAAAAGTAGCAGATCTAATCCCATTAGGTAATGCACTGCTATTTCTGCAGCCTGCCTTGATGATAGATGGCCTACTCCGGAGGAAACGCGCCCAGAAACATATAGTCCGCTCTTGCTATTCTCGGCATTCTTGGCCATCTGCTCAGGCGTGTAATTAGCCTCACAGATAAGAACCTGAACGGTAGCACGTGGAAGCTTGGGGATTTGGCCGGCATCCATGATATACAGCACAGTCTCGCCATCAGCACTGATGAGCCAGCCACAGGGTTCCGCAGCATTATGGATAACTGGGACAGCTTGAATCTTTAGGCCAGCGAGGCAATCAGGATTACCATTTGCGAGCGCAGAAGCGTCTTTCGTTTCTCTTTCTCTAGGTAGCATCCTCAAAGCCTTAAGCGTTCCGGGTGTCGCCACAATAGTTGCGCCGTACTTCTCATGCAACTCTGCAGCATACTTGGCATGGTCACCGTGCTCATGAGTCACAAAGAATGGCTTGTTGGCAATTTCTAGGCCTAAATCCAGGATAGCCCTGGGAGGGCAGCCGGCATCTAAAAAGAAGCCGGTGCCCTTTGCACTCTCGCAGTACCAAGAGTTGCCATCTGAGCCTGAGCCAATACAGCAAACCTTCATAGCTAGGCCTCCATCCAGGCTTCATCAGGACTAACCTGGTCTGACTGTTGAGGATCCCTTGCAGACTGCTGGGGCTCATCTGGATAATCCTCGATAACGCCATCACCATCAACAGCGTAGCTTTCGCCGGAGATCTCAATTACGGGGGCAGGGGCTACGTCTTGAACTTCCTTCATTTCCTGTTGATCGACAGCATCCAGGGCCTTAGCTTGCGCATCAGGCAGCTTGATGGAGATAGCCTTACAATGGCGACGGGTAGCCTTAGCCAGAGCCATCTCTATCGGCCAGTTCTTCCAGGCGGGCGAATTGGGGGACTTGCTAGCCTGCCTCCTGGCTTCGATATCCTCAAGACTATGTGTCATGACATTGGAACTGCCATCTTCGTAGATGATGATCGTGACATAGCCGAGTACCTTGCCTGACCCAAATATAGCCTCCTGGTATTCCCATTTATCATCACCAGGCGTACGGGTAAGGCGGAAGCTATCGCCTTCCCGGATAGCAAAGGCTCTAAAGTCTATAATCTTTCGCCCCACAGCATACTGCATCACAAGCTTTTTCAGGCCCTTAGCGCTAGGCTCGCACTGTAGCTCAACTTTCTTAGTCTTTGTATTGCGGTATGGTATGGGGTAGCACTCATCGTTGCTAGCATCTAGACCTAGCGTAACCATGCGGACATAGTCCATAGTTAGCTTCTTGATATCGACATCCTGCCAAGTGTAGCCACCAGCCTCCAGCGCCGCAGCCGACCGGACTACGAGGTTAAAAGCGAGTCTCCTGCCTTCCCCTTCTCCTATGACATCTGGCAAGTCCTTTAGGTAGTTCCCTACTTGATTTACAAAGTAAGACTGGACCGAGTTATTCTGGGCTTGCTGTAATTTGTTACTAGTCATTTGTCTCCTCCTTATAATTTATTGACTATTTCTAGACTTTGGGCTTTCGTGGCAACGGCACAGATCAACTGACCATCAAGTTTTGATAGATCGACGTCGGTGTAGCGTTCCCCATTGTCAATGAGCACAGGGCAAACGATATTAAGGTTTTCCTTAAGGAAATTTGAGAGTTCAAGGCCTGCTTCAAGCTGGCCGGCAGTATTTAGTTCAGAGTAAGGCACGCCGCCTTTCAGGATTTCAAAGGTCTCTTTCGGCTCGCCATTCTTTCTGATCTCCAGGACTTTTACAGAAATGTTTTCAAAGGAGCTATTTACTGCTTTAACCACCATCTCAGACCGATAAAAGAAGAAGTCTGAGAGATCTAATAAGACGCTCTCGCAAGCCTCAAATTCACGGTTAAGGTCACGCTCTTCCTTCTGCAGTTTCTTCCTGCGGTCTTGCTTATCTTTTATGTCTTCGCTATGAGCTAGATTCTTTGACAGCTCGTCAATCCGCTCTAATACCTGCTGGTCAATAATTGGGATATCTACCGGCTTGGGTAGCTCGTTGTCTTCTTTCTTGGCAGCGAGAATTTTAGCCCTATACTCATCAAAGGAAAGAGGCTCAATCTTCTCAGCCTTAACTGTAATCAGGCCTAAGCGTGCTTTGGCTAGTTTCTTAGCCGCAGCCTCGCCACGCTTAGCAACCTCCATGCGCTCAGTAGCATGCTTTTCTCTAAGTTCTTGGGCTCTTTCAGGAGGTAGATCTTGCCCACAGGTAGGGCAGATCGTGTCAACCGCATAGCCCAAAGCCACATAGTAGTCAGCAAGCTGATCTCGCTCGCTCGTAGCTTGTTTAATGGCTAGCTCAGCCTGGTAGATTTTGTCTTGATACCTGGACTTAGCTTCTTCGGTCTCTCTCGCTATCTTGGCCTCAAGGTCAGTAATGATGCGAGTATGCTCCAGATGCCTATTGGCTATCTCTGCATTGCTCTGTGATGCTTCAGAGATTTGGGCTTGTATGCCGGAAACTTTGCTTCGCAAAAGCTCTAGCTCCGCTTTGGCCTCAGACTCATCAAACGTGTGGGCATCTTCCAGCA
This sequence comes from Clostridiales bacterium, assembly GCA_004556925.1. GTDB lineage: Bacteria > Bacillota > Clostridia > Saccharofermentanales > DTU023 > SFFI01. The sequence continues at coordinate 6,667 of SFFI01000009.1, read as the reverse complement.
TGTCATCTAAAAGGGCAATCTGACTTCTAATCCTGGCGCGATCATCTTCTATCTTGGTTTGATCAAGCTTGACCTTGTCTTGAAGCTTTTCTGGTGAAAGACTCTCTAGCCTCTTAGCAAGATCAGATCTGAGTGTGACACTTTTCTTTTGCAGGTATTCCAGCACTTCTTGATCCTTCGGGAGTGGGAAAAACTGCATAAAGAGCTCTCTCTGCTCCTTCCAGTGCATTTCTGGGAAGAAGAGTGGATTCGTATACATCTTGAAGCGGTCCTGAGTAGAAAATATTTTGGCGACAAAGTCGTCGTATTCTTTGACGGTCGCACAAGGCGCGTCATCTATATAGACTTGAGTAACCTTCCCGCCTTTAAGTTCCCGACGCAACTCGTGCTGCGCTCCGTCAACTGTCAAGGTTAGGGTTACATCTGGCTCAAGCTTAGTAGGGGTATTGTCTGGGTTTAGTGGCACAATCTCAAACCGGGTTCGGTCTGTAAAGTCCTTACCAAACAAGCACCAGGTGATAGCATGAAAAATATTAGTTTTCCCTGCTCCGTTTTGAGCAACTATATAGTTGGTTTGTTCTGAAAAATTAAACTCTCGCTCTGCTATTTGGCGAAAATTCTTAACTCGTAATTCATTAAAAACTACCTTCATACTTACGCTTCTCCGTTCTGTCTAACGAGATCAAGATTTAACTCGTCAATAGTTAACTGGCCAATACTCTTTAACCAAGCCTTAATGGGTTTTGCAGACTCGAACCTAGATATGACTTGCGTGTACTGCATGCGGAAAAATCGCTCTGCCTCTTGGACGTCTGCCTCATCTTCGGGATTGGGGTAGAAGTATCCGCCGTTACAGGAAGATACGAGAGGATATCCAAGCGCCCTAAGCTCATTGATTACTTGCTTTACCATGCGCCCTGTAAGTCCAGTTCTATCGGATAGGTCTTGGACCTTGATAGCGTGGTTCCTCCCTGTAGGGATTTCTGTAATCACTAGCATTTGTTTTGCTGATAAAGGGATATTAGATTTTTGCATCATCGCTCTCCTCCTCTCCCTAGATATGGGCCATCGAAAGATATAAACCGCTTAGTGATAAGAGCCTGGCCCCCTTTAGACCTAATCCAGGAGGCCAACACCTTTTCTTTTTCTGCCTGACCGTTTTCTAAAATGATTACCGGCTGTGCTTTAGCTAGCATGTAGCTGACCATGGCAGCACTACGAGCATTACCGTCTAAAATCAGGGTTAGCTCATCCATAGCAGCGGGTGATAGAAGTTGCTTTTGTATTTGTCTAGTCACGCTGGTCCTCCTCTCGGCTGGCTGCACCTGCTTGCTGCCACTCCTTCTTGTAGCAGTCTTCACAGACGATATAGCCAAAGCCTAAATGCGTATGTATTTGCCTTGATGTGTAGCCATCGTCATACTTTAAAAATTTGTCACAGCTGGCGCACTGGATAACTCGCCCCATATCGGCCTCATAGCAAGATGCCTGAGGCGGTAGCGTATAGTCGCTATATTGCTTGGTCTTAAAATCCCACTTATAAGCTTTCATTTAGGGCCTCCCGGTCTCTTATATTTATATAGGCAGTCATCAGGGCGACACATAAAGACACATAATCCGTCAGTGTTTTATCTCTTTTTTTACAGACTGCTAATGTCTTGGCCAACATCTTTGGCGGCATAGTGTCAGAGAGGATGGCCTGCAGGACCTCGTCCTGGGCTGTGCTAATAACCTGCATTTGCTTTTACCTCCCTACCTCTGGCATATAGGACGCCTAGTAGGCCTAGGCTTGCGATCAGGCCCTGGGCCATAAGGATCGTGCCCTGGTCCATGCCGCCGATAACGCCGATCAGCAGGATAAAGCTTAGGGTTGCAATAAAATTTTTAAGCTTTTGCATATCTCGTCTCCTCCCTTGTGTAAAAAAGCCGGCCGATCTCGTCTATGGGGAGCCGGTACCTGTCCATCCAGGTCAGGATCCAGTCGGACGGGAAAGGCCTGCCAGCTACGCGATATCGGGACACCGCTCCTGGGGTCACGCCGGCCGTCTTGGCCATATCCTTGTAGCCGATCTTGTAGTAATGCCGCCACTCATCTAGCGGCCCGTAGTCAATGGTTTTTTGTGGTATACTTATCATGGTTATTAACCTTTCTAGCGGGCTTTGCCCGCGGAGACCTTTGCTGGTGACAAAGGTCTTTTTTTATTTGGGATTTATTCTCCTGAGCAATTAATCGTGATACGATAATTAAAAAAGGAGATAGAAATATGACACTTTTTTATCAAAAGCCAAATGATGCTTCGTGTCCTAAATATGAGAAACCTGATGTTTGTCCCCATTGCCACAGGGTTACTGCCTGCTCATATATCTCGATGACCGCTTTGTCTGTAGATGGTGGAACGCTAACTTTTATCAAGTATCAATGCCAGTGTGAAAAATTTATCACTTGCACATACTTCGTCCCAAACAACTCTAGCTATAAAACTACTGTACGACCCATCAATACATTTCCAAATGGAGAGATAAGCATCAAAGAAGCTGAAAAACTTGAGATATTTTCGCCCCAGTTTGTAAAAATATACTCAGAAGTCATGAAAGCGAAGCATCAAGGTCTATACTTACTCGTGGGTCCAGGGCTAAGAAAAGCAATTGAATACCTCGTCAAAGACTATCTTCTTTACACAAATATTCTTTCAGAGGAAAAGCTTAAGAAAATAGCATTGAGGAAGTGTATCGCTGATTTCATCCAGAATGAAGATCTATTAGCCGTTATGGGCGCCACTGTAGAAATTGGGAACGACGAAGTTCACTGAGTTAAAAATCATCCCGACTTTGATATTCAGGACATGGAAACCTTTGCCAATGTTGCAATTGCAATTATGAGTTCTAAAGCAGAAATCCTAAGAGCTAAAAAGCTTCGAGAAGAGTCACAAAAAAGCAATTAACAATAGAGTATATAATGCCATCTGCCTTCATAGTCAGCACAGGGCACGACTTCTTGATTGTACTTTTTGTCTAATTCAGGATCATATTCCCACCTGTTATGAGTAGTACCAGGGTAGTAACCTGCTTCTGCTACTGCGCCCTCCAGCTCTTCTTCTGCTCGGTCTGGTGGTATTGCTGCGCATACTTGAATTGCTAGCATTGTCTCTCGCATTTTTACAACTTTAGGTAGTTTCTTTTGTTCCATCTTTACCGCCCTCCTTTTCATTGTATTTTTGCACCGGCTTGGCTACACGGTCGCTATGATCGCCTGGTCGAGTGAGACCTCTCGCTTATCACATCTGTTAGGCTGCTTGCGGCTAAATCTCTACGTACTACATTTGAGTTATCCTTTCTGCTATGCTTTCCTTATCACTATGGAAAGGAGGGCGTAACTATGGGCATAAAAGTTGAAGGTCTTGATGATGTAATAGAATCTTTTGAAAGGCTCGGTCGAAATGCTGAGGACCTGAGTAATAATTCTGAGGTCGAATTTGGAAAGTTGTTTACTGACGAATTCGTACGTAAACATACAAGCCTTTCTGGAGTAAAAGAATTCTTTGACCTCTTGCCTGATTCTGACAATGAGGACGAGCTTGATAAATTCGCTGTATCAATTTCTGAACACAAAGATTGGGGCTCCTTGCTAGAGGAAGCCGTCAGTGAGTATGTCGAAAACGAATTATTTAATGGTGTGTAACGGTTACGCATTGCTTCACACATTTTTTTGCTAAGTCCATAAACTTATCAGAATCAAATTTGACATCAACTGTTGTCTCGTGCCTAGAATGTTCTTTTGAAGAATTTGGGTAACAATCAAAAGCACGCTGTATCTCTTTACTGGACAGCGTGTTTTTAGATTGAAGATATGCAAATTGCTGATCAACCACATGCTTCAAATTAGACCACTGCCCCTCAGTTATACCTTCTAGGTCTTTGAGGGCTCTACTAGCGTCAAAATTCATCTTTCTCTCCTTCCTAAGCCGTTCGCTTGTCTGGTATGCTTTCCCATATAAAAAAAGGAAGCAGGAATAGCTATGATTTCATCTGAAGTAGTGCTGAGTTTTAGAGAATATCGGCTACTGAAAAAGATTTATAAAAATCCCAATAGCGAGCTTGTGCTGTCTGAGCCACTGAATCGCTTGCTCACGCACAAATTGATATTTAACTCTAACCCTCCTAAATATGATCCTTGTAGCGGTAAGTTCATTGCAAAATTTCCTATGTATAAAATCTCTGAGGACGGGGTGATGGCTCTTAGAACTTGGCTGAAAGATAAGATACGATTTCATCTGCCTCTTCTCCTCTCCATACTTGCCCTCATCATCTCGGCAATCGCACTATGGCGGTCATGGTGAGCATATAAATGTCACTATTAAAGCCAGCAGGGCTACAATGTTTGCCACAATAGACATATACAAAGGGAAATCAGGGTGCCTATAGCGAAATGGCAGTCTTCTCTCTCGCTTCTCTTTCTCCATGTTTTCCTCCTCTCTTACCGCCTAAGCCGTTCGTTTGTCTGATAGACTCAATGTTGCGTTTATGCACTTTCGCTGGCAAAAAAAATTGCCTTTCTATCCTTCTGGGAGATTTTCAAGAAAGTACAAATCCCAGTTACTTCAGAAATGGAAAAATCTTCTCCTCTGTTCATCAGCCGCCTATAAAGTGTACTTTTATCCATACCTACGGCACTTGCTACACTTTCAATGCTTTCACCTTTTTGTGTAATAATGCTCTTTAATTTTTCAACATCTACCACTAGATGACTACCTCCTTTCTTGTCGCGTTTCTGCAACATCTAAGGCAAGTATAACTTCCCTCTACGGTTTGTCAAGCTATTTTTTGCAAAATCGCAAATAATATTTGCAATTCTGCAAAGCAGTGGTATGATTGGACTATATTTACAGGAAGGTTACAGAAAGATGCAGACAATTGCTGAAAGAATAAAAAGCAGGCGGCTTGAGCTTGGTATCTCTGTTGATGATGTGGCGGAGGCGCTCGGAGTTAATAGAACTACCGTCTACCGCTATGAAAGCAAAGACATTGAGAAAATGCCCATTACTGTGGTTGAGCCTCTAGCTAAAGTTCTGAGAGTTACTCCTGAATATATTATGGGGTGGGATGAAGATCTAACTGATTACGCCCGCTACGGCCTCCTCCCTGTCACCAAACATAAGATCCCTGTCCTGGGCAACGTCCACTGTGGCGAACCTGAGTATGCCGAGGAAGATTATATAGATGTAGTAGATACAGACATAGAAGCAGACTTTGCTCTGCGGGCCGTCGGCGACAGCATGACAGGTGCCGGAATAGATGAAAAAGACCTGGTGTTTGTACGCAAGCAGCCTAAGGTTGAGAATGGCGAGTTAGCCGTGGTACTTATCAACGGCGAAGAAGCAGCGGTTAAAAGGGTCTATAAATACGACACCTATATAACCTTAAACGCAGAGAATTCAGCATATGCCCCCTTGGTTTTCCATGAAGGCGACGGTAGTCAAGTCGAAGTTTTGGGGAAAGTCGTTGCTCACCTGCACTACTATAAGGAGCATATAAATGTTAGGGACTAATTGGCTTCTACTAGAAACTAGGTATCTAGTAACTATGGAAATTTTAGTGTAAAAAACTGGGATTCAGGTAACTATGGAAATCTTAGTGTAAAAAACTGGGATTTAGGTAACTATGGAAATCTTAGTGTAAAAAACTGGGATTTAGGTAACTATGGAAATCTTAGTGTAAAAAACTGGGATTTAGGTAACTACGAATAGGGTAGAAATTGGAGATTAATAATGAATGGTAGAAATATATTTGAAGACATGATAAGAGAAGCACCACAACCATTTTTGCCGGAAAATTTGCCCATTAAAAACATAGATCAAATTCTTTTCAAAGATGAGATTCTTGACTTGTTAATTGAAGCTTCTAATGCGATGGGGACGTACAAAGGATTTTTGCAAACCGCTGTTAATCCTATGTTACTTATATCACCTCTTTTGGTAATGGAATCTGTCCTATCTTCAAAGCTTGAAGGGACACACGCCACCTATGAAGATTTCCTTAATTATGAGGCTGAAAATAAAACCAATGTTGAGCCGGATGAAATGAGAGAGGTATTCAATTATAAAGTTGCCATGAACTATGCAGTAAAAAAATTATCACCGATTAATAACCCCGAAATTGGTGAGGTCCCTTTAGCGTCAAAGCTGATAAAACAAATGCATGCAATTCTGTTGGATAATGTCCGAGGGGCGCATAAAAATCCCGGAGAGTTTAAGAGATTCCAAAATTATATATCTTATGAAAATAAAATCACTTTAACCCCAGTTCCACCTCAGCTAACTGAGGAATACATGGCAAATTTGGAAAAATACATTCATATTGATAATTCTAAAATACTTATCCAAGCTGCAATTATCCATGCTCAATTTGAGATGATTCATCCTTTTGAGGATGGGAACGGAAGATTAGGCCGCTTACTGATCCCACTATTTCTTTATTATAAAGATTATCTTCCTCAACCAGCTTTTTACATGAGTGAATTCTTTGAAAAAAACAGAGAAGAATATATTTCACTTTTATCTGGTATTTCGACGAAGGGGGTGCGGACAAAAAACTGGACACTGAAAGGAAGGAAATATGTATTCAGAGGAAGAAATCAGGAAAGCGTTGGAAGTCTACGAGAGGGAAGGAA
>SFFI01000020.1 GCA_004556925.1 Clostridiales bacterium | reverse complement strand
GCGGCAAAATGGTAATTTCTCTGCTTAGCCACCAATAGCTTCCTTTTTTGACTTTGCGTAAATGGCGGCAAACTGGTGTTTTGCAAGAATGCCACCAATGCTCATGCCTCCTCTTGAAGTCTTCGCCCCTTCGCCCACAGAAAAATCGTCAAATTGTGGCTATTGTCTACTCCTGTCGAGCAAAAGCTTATCTGCCAACGCATTGGCCTGCTAAAATTTTCTTATCTTTTGACTGAAGACATGAATAAAAGCCTAAAGGGGCTTAGATAGCACAAGTCTACGTTGGGGCCAAGCCTAAGTTCTGAGCCCAAGCCTAAGTTGTGCGCTAATGTTTTCAGTAAGAAAGGGATAAGGATTTTAGATATAGAGATGAATGCGAATAATAACAAAACTATGCTGCAATCTATGCTTTTAAGATATCAAAGCATTCAGCAGCAAGTGCTTAATGAGTACACTCAACCTGGAAAAAATCTTGAGGAATTTGGCCGCTTAGAGGTGTCAGATCGCGGGCACAGTAATTATTACTATTATCATTGTTGGAAAGATCGCGAAACTGGAGAGCGTGTAAGACGGTATATCCCCAAAAATCAGTTAGCGACCGCCCGCAAGCTCGCCCAGAAGACGTATCAGAAAAATATACTTAAACTTACCAGGCTCAGAAGCTCTCAACTTGAGAGAGTTCTACGCGACTTTGAAGATAACGAGATTGAAGCCCTCTATACTTCCTTGCATCCTGCCCGCCGTGCTTTAATAGCCCCAGTTGAACCCCTTGAGATTTCCTGGGAAGAGAGAAGAGAAAAGTGGCTTAAAATTCCCTATCAAGGCTTGGGTTGGCGCGAGGAAGATCGCCACTATGTTACTAACAATCATGAAAAAGTACGATCGAAAAGTGAGAAAATTCTTGCTGATTTATTCTTTAGACAGGGCATTGCTTATAAGTATGAATGTCCCTTATTTTTTGCCGATCAAAGCGTTCTGTATCCGGACTTTACCTTTCTAGATCCCCATACGGACCAGGAAATATATTGGGAACACTTCGGCATGATGGATGACCCGACCTATGCGCAAAACTGTTTGCGGAAAATAAATACCTATGCCAATCAGGGCATTATTTTATACGATCGCCTGCTGGCCAGCTTTGAGACGAGAAAAAGCTCCTTAGATGAGCGTGTTGTGCATTATTGGATCAATAAAAAGTTAAAATGCAGAGCCTAAAGCTGGGACCATACCCCAGCAGACTGGACCGAGATAGATGGCGTTGGCGGCAAAGTCTCAATAAGGTTCAACTGCCGCCAACAGAAAATTCTTACCCAAGCACTTGATTGGCGGCAAACATGCGTTTTCACAAGAATGCCACCAATACTTTTTCTTTTGACTGATCAGCGATTGGTGGCAAACGGGTATTTTTGCTGATATACCACCAATGGAAAAAATTTTCCTGCTGTGTCCTTTGGCGGCAAAGTCGTCTTTTTACAAAATGCCACCAATACTTCTTCTTTCAGCCGATTGGCAATTGGTGGCAAACGGGTATTTTTGCTGATTTGCCTCCAATAGAAAAATTTCTCCTGCTATATCTGATGGTGGCTAAATGGTGTTTCCTTAATTTACCGCCAATCAGTGGATTTTTCCCGATGAGCTTATTGGTGGCAAAATTGCGTTTTAGGAAAACCCCACCAATAGGAGGATTTTGGCTTGGAGAAATGTTGGTGGCAGCTGACCGAAATGCGAAAATCCCACCATGCGCTCCATTTTCTAGACTCAATATGTCGGAGATCTGCTAGGGTTATGTATCACTTTAGCCTCTGGACTCTTTCATCGGCAAATCTTGGCGGTGGCCTGGCTTTTGCACTATGATATAAGGATATGGTATAGGCGTATAACAAGGGTATGCGATCTAGGCAGGTGGCATAGATCGCATGGTCCGAACCGAAGATAGGATCTAAGATATAGGTATGTGCCATGGATACATGAAGGGTAAAAGTTCCATGGATCTGTGAAGCCTAGAAGGAGATATTGGAAATAAAAGAACTGATTGATCTTGATTGATGATGATCTTGATTGATGATGATCTTGATTGATGATGATATTGAGTGATGGTGATATTGAGCGATGTTAGACGATTTGTTTAAGAAGATTCGAGAGGGCGGCGCATCCCCAAGCTCTCCAGGCCCTGCGGGCCCGCCAGATTTTTTGATTGTTGGCCTGGGAAATCCTGGTAGGGAATATGCCCAGACTTGGCACAATTTGGGCTTTATGTGCCTGGAAACTTTGGAAAAGCGGCACGGCTTCCGCTGTGACCGCATACGTTTTAAGGGCTTACTGGGGGAAACTCGGCTTTATGGCGGGAGGCAACTTTGGCTCAAGCCCCAAACTTACATGAATAATTCGGGCGAAAGTGTGCGAGAGGCTTTGAATTTCTATAAGCTGCCTCCGGAGCGCTGTCTGGTTATTTTGGATGATTTTGACCTGCCTTTGGGGACTCTGCGTTTAAGAGAACATGGGTCTGCGGGCACTCATAATGGGATGCGATCTATTATTTATCAGGTGCAGTCGGATCAAATGCCGCGCCTGCGCTTGGGCTTTGGCCCTAAGCCTGCACATATGGATGTGATCAATTATGTGCTGGCGAAAATATCCTCCGACCAAGAGGCTACGGTTTCCAAGACCCTTGATAAGGCGGCTGATGCGGTGGAAACTATTTTGCGAGACGGGATGACCCTGGCTATGTCGACTTGTAATGGATCGGTGCTTTCATCGGAGAAGCTGCCAAGCAAGTCACCTGGAAAGTCAGTGGACAAGCCATCGGAGAAGCCAGCAGAGAAAACAAAATGAAGAATATTATTGCTTTATGTGAACCGGAAATCCCCTCAAATACGGGCAATATTGCACGGACCTGCGTGCTAACGGGGAGTCGGCTGGAACTGATTGGCCCCCTGGGCTTTTCCCTGGAAGACAAGTATTTAAAGCGGGCAGGTCTGGACTACTGGCCGGACTTGGACTTAGGCCTCTGGGACAATTTAGAGACCTTCAAGCCCTACCTGGAAAGTAAGGCCCAAGAGGGTTACCAGATTATCTACGCGACAACCCATGGCGTTCAGACGACTGGTGACCTTAAGGTGACGGGACCCTGCCTCTTGCTTTTCGGCAAAGAGACGGCGGGCTTGCCCAAGGATTTCTTGGCCGAGCACCCTGAACGTTGTTGGCGGATTCCCATGATCCACCACCATACGCGGTCGCTCAACCTCTCAAACTCCGCCGCAATCCTCATCTACGAAGTCTTGCGCCAGCAGGGTTTCCCGGAGCTGTCCTAATGCTAGATCCACAAATCCAGGATAAGATACTCCAGGCTACCCGGCGGGATGAACATTTTTGCGACCTGGCAGACCGCCTAGATCAGGGGACGACGAGCCCCTTAAATGTCTTTGGCTTGGCCGATTTGGCTAAGCCCCTCCTGGCCTTGACCCTGCAGGCTGACCAGGCGGAGAGAAACAGGCAAAAACCACGGCTTGTCTCTGCAAAGCCTGCCCAGCAGCTTGGGCCTAACCAGCCATCCGCGGCCCCTCGAACTATGGCCTCTACAAAGCCTGCCCAGCAGCTTGGGCCTGATCAGTCATCCGTGGCCCCTCAAACTATGGCCTCTGCAAAGCCTGCTCGGCAGACTACACACGAACAGCCTGCCGTGGCCCCCCAGCCTATCCTTTACATCGTGCCGGATGTGCTGCGCGCCAGGGCCGTGGCCACGGACCTGGCCGCGCTACGTGGGAAGGCGACCCCGGTCCTCCATGCTAAACCCTCGGACCTCGTGGCCTCCGGGTCCAAGTCACGCAAGGAGGATATAGAGCGTCTCAGTGTGCTCTCCGCCTTTCTCCAAGGCCAGGAAGACTTGCTCCTGATTTCTGGCCCCTTTTTAGCGGACAAACTGCCCCCGCTGGCCAGCCTGCAAAAGCGGGCCTTGCGTTTAGAGTTGGGTCAGGCCTATGACTACGAAGACCTAGCACAAAGCCTGGTGGACTTGGGCTACGTGCGGGCTAGGGCCGTGGATTCACCGGGCCAATTTGCCCTGCGCGGCGAAATCATTGACCTAGGACTCTATGCCCAGCATCTGCAGGACGCCCATCTCCTCACGGGGTCCCTACCCCATGGGACCGACGGGCTTGGCATCCGGCTCAACTTTTTTGACCGCGAGCTAGAGGCCATTAAGATTTTTGACCTGGGCGACCAAAGGTCCTTGGACAACTTGGACGAGATTTATCTGCCTCCCATGGAAGATTACGGCCTGACCCCAGAGACAAGGGCCCAGCTGGCCCAGGAAATGCGGGACCTTCGTGACGAAGCCCTGAAGGACCTGATCCGCCAAGGGGTAGACCGGGAAGGCCAGGAGCGTTTCCGCAAATGGACGGAACAGGACGCAGAGGCCATGGAAAACGGGCTGAACTTTGCCGGCATGGGGCGGTGGGACTTCCTCTTGAACCCCCAGGCCTCCAGTATTTTAGACTATGCCGCCGCGGTTCAGGCCAGGATTATTCTTGAAGAACCCAAGCTCCTCCGGGCCCGCTTGGACGCTGCCGAGGCGGAGTTCCAAGAAGAGGTCAAGGCCCTGCTCTTAAAGCAGAATATTTTGCCCCAGGTGATTGAAGATCATTGGGGCCCTGCAGAGCTTTTCCGCCGCCTGGACCATTATCCGGGCCAGAAGCTGGCCTTTTCCGACCTAGCGTCCTCGGGCAATGGCCTGCCCGGAGGCGATAAGATTCAAATGCAGACCATGCCAGCCGACAATTACCAGGGTCGGGCCGACATGCTTTTCCGCGACCTCAAGGCCTGGCAGAAGTCGGGCCGCGAGGTGATCCTAGCCCTGGGCGGCGAAAGGCAGAGAAAACGCCTGCGGGAGCTCCTCCTGGACGAGTCCTTGACCCTGCCTATCTATCCCTTGGACCTCAGCCAGGGCCTAGTGGTCCCTCAAGCCGACCTGGTGCTCCTGGGGGCGCAAAATCTTCTGGGACGGAAGAAGAGCGGCAAGAAAAAGACCAAGCGAACCGGCCAGGCCATAGACTTTTTCTCTGACCTCCAAGTGGGTGAATTTGTCGTCCACGATGTCCACGGTATCGGCCAATATTTAGGCCTCAAAACCCTCAATAGCGGAGGTTCTGACCGCGACTACCTTTACATTGCCTATGCAGGTGACGACCGACTGTATGTGCCGGTAGACCAACTGGAAGAAGTCCAGCGTTATATCGGGTCTGAATCTGCCCCGCCCAAGCTCAGCAAACTGGGCAGCAAGGAATGGGAGAACAAAAAGGCCAGGGTCAAAGAGTCCGTGCGCAAACTGGCCATTGACCTGGTCAAGGTATACCGGGAACGTGAAGCACGGCAAGGTTTTGCCTTCCCAGCCGACACGGTTTGGCAGGCGGAGTTTGAAGATAATTTCCCCTATGTGGAAACAGAAGACCAGCTGACCGCTATGGCGGAAATTAAAGCGGATATGGAGTCCACCAAGATCATGGACCGCCTGCTCTGCGGGGATGTGGGCTTTGGTAAAACCGAACTGGCCTTCCGGGCCATCTTTAAGGCTGTCATGTCGGGCAAGCAGGCAGCCATGATTGTCCCGACAACCGTTTTAGCCCAGCAGCACTACCAGGGCTTTGTCGACCGGATTGGGGATATCCCCATCAAGGTTCGGCCCATGTCCCGTTTTGTGTCGGATGCAGACCGCAAACAAACCATCAAGGACCTGGCCAATGGCCTGGTAGATGTGGTGATCGGGACCCACGCCGTGCTTAACAAGCACCTGAAATTCGCCAATCTCGGCCTCCTGGTGGTCGATGAGGAGCAGCGTTTTGGCGTTGAGCAGAAGGAGACCCTGAAAGACCGCTACCCAGAGGTGGATGTCCTCACCTTGTCGGCCACGCCTATCCCCCGCACGCTACATATGGCCGTGTCGGGTGTGCGTGATATTTCGCTCTTGTCGGAAGGGCCGGAGGATCGCCGGCCCGTCCAGACCTATGTCATGGAGTACGATCCGCCGGTCATTGACGATGCGATCCTGCGGGAAATCTCCCGGGGCGGCCAGGTTTTCTATGTCTATAACAATATTAAGAAGCTGGGGCCCAAACAGCTAGAACTCGAAGAACGCCTGCCGGGGGCCCGCATCCGCAGGGCCCATGGCCGCATGTCAGACCGACAAATTGAAGATACCATCCAAGACTTCCTCAAGCAGGAATTCGACATTCTCCTCTGCACAACCATTATTGAGTCGGGTATCGACATGTCGAACGTCAATACCTTGATTGTCGAAAGGGCCGAGCGCATGGGTCTTGCCCAGCTTTACCAGCTACGAGGCCGGGTGGGACGGTCTGAGCGCCAAGCCTATGCCTACATCACCTATCCCCCCGACCAGGTACTCAAGGAAGACGCTAGCAAGCGTTTGTCGGCCATCCGAGACTTCACCGAACTGGGGTCGGGACTGAAAATTGCCATGCGGGACCTGGAAGTCCGGGGGGCGGGCAATTTCCTGGGCGGCGAGCAGTCCGGCCACATGGGTAGCGTGGGCTATGACCTCTATTGCCGGATTCTTGATGAAACCATCAAAGAGGTTCAGGGCCAGACCAAGCCGGCTCCGGCGCCTGACTGCGTCATCAACCTGGATATTGATGCCCATATCCCTGCCTCCTATATTGCCGATGAAGGCCAGCGTATGGATATCTATCGGTTCATCCTGACCATACAAACGGCAGCAGACTGGTACGACGTCATTGACGAAATCATTGACCGCTTTGGCGATCCACCGCGCCCGGTTGTCAACCTGGTCGACATTTCCTTTGTCCGGGTTCAGGCTGCGGCCATGGGCATCACGGAAATCACCCGCGAAGGTAAACACCTCATTCTCCGTTTGGCGGAAGACCAGAAAGCTGGCGATCAACTCTTCAGCCTCTTCCAAAAAGATGCCTTTGCCGGTCGCCTACACTTTAACGCCGGCCACCGCGCCTACATCCTCCTCCGCGATGGCGCCCTCAAACCCGACTACATGGCGGAAACCCTGCGCAAACTGTGGCTGTAGGCGGGGACAATTAAAAGAGCCCGGGCGACGTGGAAATATCGCCCGGGCTTTATGTCTCAATCCTATGTATATTTCAGTATAAACTTAATTTTAGAACCATGGTAAAACCATCATCACTATGGCAGTAATAATGGTGCAAATTGCCATGGAGGTTACATTGGCGACGGTGCCGTGCACTCCTTCTGGTAACTTACCAGAAAAGAATTCGGCAACAGGGCCACCCATAATTCCGCCTAAGGTACCTGCAAACAAGGCGACAGGTATTGTTGCTCCAAACATCAGCACGCAAGCAGGACCTACACTCACAACCGGCACATAGGTGGCGTACCAGCCCTGGTTATCAAATTTATGGGCATAAAGGAAAACACCAACTGCAGCGCCTGTGAATTGGGAGAGCAAGATTGCTGGTACAGCTCCTGAGCCGTAAGCACCATGATTGCCACAAATGATTTGAGATACGCATACACCCAAGATCAGAAAGATAGATGCTATCTCGTTGCCATAGAAGGGTGCTTCAGAAAAGTCTGCCAGAACCCGCCGCACAAAAAAGCTAGGGCTATAAACATCGAGTGCAAGTTCTGTCCCCTTCTTGTGGTCTTTAATAGGCTGTTTTTTCACCCAGGGTAAGACCTTACAAACCATACATACCATCATTCCTGTTATAGCCATAGTTGTTACATTAGCCACGACTCCGGGGAGGCCGAGGGGGCCGACGATATTTTCTGATAGCCATATGGCGGTAGGGGCACAGATCAGGCCGCCTAGTATGGATGCGGTGAGCAAGGCAGAAATGCTGGGCCCATAGAGTAACATAACAGCCGGAGGGGCGCCTACTACTGTAATAAAAGTAGCCAGCCAAGTAGTCTGAGGATCCGCAAAGCCTTTGATATAGTCAAAGACAAATATTGCTAAAGCCAGGGAAATAACCTGTGAAGTTAAGACCCAGGGGAACAGTGTGCTGGTCCCATAGCAAATATCGAAGCCCTTGTATTTAGATCCTTTAAGAGCGAGTCGCCAGGCGATGATCGCACCAATGATTAAACCAGCACCCGCAAAAACACTAGCGTAGAATTGGGCTTCCGTGAAGTTCATGAGGAACCAAGCTAGCTGCTTAGGCAGAGAGTTAACTATGCCATCGACCAGGTTGTTATAGTCCCACATGGTAACTGAGCCAGCCAAATTTTTAGTAAGAAAATATAAAATAAAGCCTATCACTAGGGAAATTAATAGACCTGTTACGGAGCCAGTTTTATATTCTCTATCATGTATCGTACTGTCTTTATTCATCCTGTTAATTCTCCAATCGTTATAAAAATAAAGTAGATTCTCTGAAGCATTGCAAGGAATACTTGCTTACCAATAATGCTTGGTCAAAAAACGAGTATAAAAACTAGCAAATTTAGACACGCTATGGAGATCAATGCATTCGTTTGCCTTATGTGCCATAGCATCATCACCGGGGCCGGCAATAACAAAAGGTATGTTGAGATGGGGAATGACCTGAGAGGCATCTGTGTAGAAAAAATGCCCCTTACCCTCAGTACCAATTTCACAGCTTTTGGCCATGCTTACCACATCTTGATGGAATTGACTCCTAGGATCACACTCTAACGCCGGACGGTCGTTCAGCACCTGTATTTCTGCATGAACATGGGAGTATTTTGACTGCATTTCGTTACATAATTGCTCGGCAGTATGGACGATGTCATCGTGTGATACGTCAGGAATAGTACGAATGTCTAATTCAACAAATGCCTCAGAAGGGATGATATTTGTCATCACACCACCGTGGAAATTCGTTACCGAAACTGTGGTTTGTCCCATAATTCTATGCATCTGACCATCTTGCACATGCTCTTTAAGGCGCTGAATGAACCAAATGGCGTATTCTACGGCGTTGCGTCCGAGGTCTGGACGCGATGCATGTGATGCGACACCATGGATATCTAAGCGCAACCAGAGAGCCCCCTTCTCACAAAAGCTCACCTTGTCGTCGGAAGCCTCACAAATAATGATGGATTCAACGTCGTTTAGGTATTTTCCCTCCACTAAAGAGCAAGCTCCAAGGCCACCGGCTTCTTCATCTGCTGTGAAGCAAAAAAGAAGTGAGCGGCGAGGTTTCTGAGGCAAACTGGCTAGGTGGTTGGCTGCTAAAACCATGGCAGCCACACCACCTTTCATGTCAGCCGAGCCTCGACCATATAAGATATTGTCTATGACTTTGGCTTCGTGCGGCTCATAGTCCCAGTTTTTCAAATCCTTACAAGCGACTGTATCAATATGGCCCAGCAAGGCGATCCCTGGCGTTTTGTCCAAACCTTCAAGCTCGGCTACTAGGCTAGCCCTATTGTTGCCATGATCAATTACTTTCAAGGTCAGTTTGGGACTTAAAATCTTCGTTAGCAAATTAACGACGTCTTTTTCATTGCCTTCTGGCTGGCAGGAATTTACCCGCACTAGTTGGCTTAGAATATCTCGACAATCGTCCAACATAAACTTCGGATCATTCATGGCAGGCTCTCAACTAATTCTTGTAGGAGAACATCGCTAATTCGCCTACTCCTGTTCGACGGACCATGCCAAATTTGCTTACCCAGCCACCTGCGCCGCAATTTCTTCTTACCGCTCGATTTTCGAAAGAAACAATTTCACCGTTTACGATAGTGTAGGTGGCTAGCTTATCGTCCTTATCGACAACTGTAATATTGGCCAAGGCCCCAACACCAAGATGCCCAACTTTTTCTTGCCACCAGCTGTTCTGGGTCCTACGTGCAATGAGGTCAGCAGGGTTTTGGGTCATGGTAGCAACTGCATCTGAGAGGCTTAAAATACCAGCATCTGCTAATTCTAAAATAGCAGGGATATTATCACGGGTATCGCCAAAGCCCTTCATGGTTGCTTGATTTTGGCCGTCGGATATTAAAATTTTGACCTGGCCACTTGCTAAGGCATCGTAAGCCAACTTTTGAGAAGCCGCAGGCATTTGCAGGCCTTCACGTGACCCGCCTCCAGCACGTAGCATGGTCGTGACAAATTCCGCAGTTACATTTTCTCCGTTCACCAGGGCTAGTACCCGCCGCATACCCTCTACAGGATCTGCATGGGATCCACAACCAGCAGCGGTGGCATGTGCTAAGTGAATAGGGCGACCCTTGGACAGGCTGACCAGACGCTCCGCATGCTCGGGGTCTTGGGTATGGCTCATATATATGAGGTGAGCTTTAGAGGTTATCTCATAGATTCGATCAATATTCTCATCGGACATAATGAAGTGACCCATGTGATCTTTGATTCCCATCACTAAGGGTGCAGTCGTGTTAGTGATGGCGTTGCGGGTCATCTTCTGGGACAATACATCAGCCTCCATATCGCCTTGGAACATACGGATTAGCTCTTCCACAGAAAGCTCAGTGCTCAAAACACTAGCTGCTCCCAAATAGACTCCTAAGTTGATGGGTACACCATGGTCCACCTCGGCGCCTAATAGGGCAGGGGCCATCAGGGTATTACCGGCTCCCGGAGATAAGCCCATGGTCACACCATCTTCCGCGGCACAAAAAATAGGATTAGTGCTAACTTCGAAGAGGTCACCCAAATGCAAGTGCATATCTATCAAGCCAGGCCAGATCAATAGGCCTTCACAAGAAATGACCTTATCACCTTTTTCGCCTTTAATATCTGAGCTGATTTCTGCTATAAGGCCATCAGCAATCAGAATATCTGCAACTGCATCCAGGTTATTCTTGGGATCAATAACATGTCCTCCCTTGAGCAGGGTTCTCCCTGTGGAACCTGCATCTTGAACCTTATCTAGCATTTTACCGTGTTTAATTGTGGCTATTGAATCCACAAAGCTCATTTTGTTTTGATACATGATAGTTTAACTCCTCCTCAACTAGACTTTATACATAAACTCCGTATAGGCTTTTATGCAAAATCTTGGATGTTTGCACAAACAATAGCAAAAATGGATAACAATATCCATGTGTCTTAAGTACTAAAAACAAGCGTGTATTTTGTGCCTAAGAGACAATTATTGGGTTGGCCTTGTATCGAGCAACTTAAGGGCGATTTCTACATCCAAGCGTTTTTCTCGGTCCTTTAAGTCTATATTCAAGATTTCACAGATTCTTTGATAGCGATATTTTATAGTGTTGTAATGGATAAACATCTTTTCAGAGGCTTTTTTAAGATTCCAGTTACTCGATCTTATGGCAAGCAGAGTATCTATGAGTGCGGTATTATGCTTTTCGTCATAGCGGGCTAATTTGCCAATATACATTTCATAGAATTCATTAGCTTCTGGACTATCGCTTACTAGAGCAAAAATCTTTAAGCTGCCAAGTTCTTCATAAATGGAGACTAGGTCATTTTTATGCATCTGCTTTGCAATTTGGACAGATTTTTTGGCTTCGTGCAGGCTCTTTGAAATATTGCTTATGTCATCTTGGTAGTTACCTATACCGATAGTTGCTGTGAAGCCTTCGCGCCTTTTTATTTCTCTACACACTAATTCGAATATCTCACGTGTTTCTCTAATCTTTTTAACCTGGAATCTGCAATCTGAAATGATAAGGACCAATTGGTCACTCAGCAGGCTATAAACGACTTGTGCAAATTGTGGCTTGATAATCTCCAAGCAAATATTCAAGATGCGATCCATCGTATTAAGAAGATGGCGATTCTTTTCGGTGTCCAAATCAGATAAATATTGTTTCTTGAAATTGTCTACATCAACGATGGCTACAAAAGCACCCTGGTCAAAATTCCAGTTATATGTTCTAGCTCTATTATTCAATTCGCTTCTAGAATCAAAGCTGGCCCTTAATAAGTCCTGGATGAACTGCTCCCGATAATTGCGCTCGATTTGCATTTGAGCTAGCTGCTTCTGAGCCAGCAAGATTAGTACAATTCCTGCCTGTTCAATCGCTATGTGATAGTAGTCTTCAAATGACTTCTCGTAACTATCCCATTTTTCGCCAAATAGAAGGTAGCCGTATGTTTCCTCATTTATGTAGAGCCTGTAATATTCGTATTTTGCTAGAAGAGCTTCGAGCGAGAGGCTGTCTTGTTGTAAAGCTAGGATATCTGCATGCAGGCTACTTGAAAGTGCAGTGCGCTCAGGATATATAGCTTGTCGAGGAATAAAACTAACAAAGGCAGTCTCAGAGTGGATGTATTGTTCGAGTATACTCAAAATAGTGGACGCATCTGCACCTTCAAGCACCATATTGGTAAGGGCGCTATGTACGTTCTCTGAGAATTTCATTTTTTTAGCCTGACTATTGATGATTTCATTGAGTACAGGATTTATGACTTCGGTAAAGGCAAATTCTATGGGGATCGCAATAATAGGAAAATTTAACTCCTCGGCAACTTTCCTCGCTTGCTCAGGTAATTTTTCAATGAAGCGACCAAATTTAATGCCAAAAGCTGAGGCCCCCCATTCATCAAGTTTCGAAATTAATGTAGCAATATAGTCTGGAGAGTCTTTTACAACATAGGCTGAAGTAATGAGGAATTCTCCGCCCTTCATCCACGCATATATATCTGGTGCATCCATCACGCTCACGGTCGAGACTTCGCGGTCCAAACCATTCATCCCTGCCACTACCTGAAATCCTTCAAATACAGGCATATCTAGAATTTCTCTTAGAGTCATAAGTTAAGTTTTTCTTTCTGATGCCTATTGCGATTTAGCGGAAATGCATACTTAGTATAAAGCAAAATGCCGATGACATATTTATTTGCCCATGAATTCCTTTGGGGTCTTTATCTTTTAGAGCAAATCTTTGCAAGGGCGACGTGAGAACGTCGCCCTTGATTTTGCCAAATACTGGAATGGAAATACGTCAAATACTGGAATGGAAATCCGCCAAATGCTGGAATAAAATCTCGCCAAATACTGGAATGCATGGTAAACTAGAAAAAATTCCAGGAGTCGAACATGAAAGATTATTGGCCGCGTCTAGCGGATAAACAGCTACAAAAGCGCTTACAGGCTAAGGGCGCTGTTCTCATCCAGGGGCCCAAGTGGTGCGGAAAAACGGAGACGGCAACACAACAGGCGGGAAGTGTCCTTGCTCTGGACCAACCGGACCAGACGACCCAGTATTTACATATGGCTGAACTCTCCCCCACAACCCTTCTTAAAGGGGAAACCCCTCGCCTCATTGATGAGTGGCAGTTGGCCCCTCAATTGTGGAATGCTGTGCGTTACGAGGTGGATCAGAGAGGGATAAACGGCCAATTTATTTTGACGGGATCTGCTTTGCCAGCCGACTTAGATCCCACCGCTCATACGGGTACAGGAAGGATTTCTCGCCTGACTATGCGGCCTATGAGCCTCTTTGAATCGAGAAATTCTAGTGGGCAGGTCTCCTTGACCCAGCTTTTTGCGGGCAAGGATCTGGCAGTTGAAACGCCCTCATCTTTAGGAGATATCTGCTATCTCATATGCCGGGGTGGCTGGCCCCAGGCCGCTAAACTTGAGGGTGAGCCTGCACTTTTTCAAGCTCAGGACTACTACGAAGCTCTGGTCGAGGCGGATATCAGCCGCGTAGATTCGGTGACCCGGGATAGGGAAAAAGCTAAGCGCCTCCTGCGGTCATATGCTCGGCATGTGGGAAGCCAGGCTAGTCTGGAAACCGTTCGCCAGGATATTCTTGCTAATGCGGAAGACAGCTTTGACCAAAAGACTCTTTATTCTTATCTTGCGGCTTTAAATAAAATCTTCGTGATTGAAGACGTGCCCGCCTGGAATCCTAATTTGCGGTCAAAAACCACAATCCGAACCACTGATACCCGGTATTTTGTGGATCCCTCCATCGCTGTGGCGGCTCTAGGTCTGGGCCCTCAAGATCTTATGCATGACCTGGAAACCTTGTGTTTGCTATTTGAAAATCTCTGCATCAGGGACTTACGCATCTACGCTGAATACTTGGGTGGGAATATTTACCACTATCGGGACAAGGCAGACCGCGAGTGTGACGCCGTAATCCACCTGAGGCAGGGCCATTACGGCCTCGTGGAAGTCAAACTCGGGGGAGATAGCCTCATTGAAGAAGGAGCAGAAAATCTCAAGCGCTTGGCCACCGACTTTGATACCAGCAAAATGCCCGCCCCCTCCTTCTTGCTCATCCTATGTGCCAAAGCCCCCTACGCCTACCGCCGGGCCGATGGCATCTACATTGCTCCCATCACCAGCCTTTGCCCCTAGCATTTATGACCCTTAGGGAAAATATGACATCTGTCCCTAGAGAAGATATGCCTCCCGGATGTGGTGTAAATAACAGAAAGCAAGGCATTGGAAAAGCAAATCATATTTCAAACGCTCGACAAGACAGACAAAGGAGTACCCATGAAAACTTTAATTTTTTTAAGTAAAGGCTATGAAGAAGTAGAAGCCCTGACCGTGGTGGATTATCTCCGCCGGGCGGGTATCCACATTGACATGGTGGCCACAGAGGGAAGTCTGGAGACAGTGGGCGCCCATGGCATCCAGATCAAGGCCGACAAGCTCCTGGAGGATGTCTCTGGCGAGGATTATGCCATGATGATCCTGCCGGGTGGCATGGGAGGGACAGAGGCCTTGGCCAAAAATCCCCGGGTCTTGGCCCTTCTGCGTGACCAGTTTGCCAGCCAGACGGGCTATATTGCCTCCATCTGTGCCAGCCCCCTGGTCCTGAACCGGGCCGGTATCGCGCCCAAAATCCAGGGGACCTGTTACCCCGGTCTGGAAGACCAGGTGGATTTTCGGACCTATGAGGGAGAGGCCCTGGTGGTCCACGACAAGGCGTACCGGGTGATTACATCCCCAGGCCCGGCCACTGCCCTCTACTTCGCCCTAGAAATAATCGAGGTCTTGAAGGGTAAGCAAGCCCGTGACCAGGTGGCCGCAGGCCTGCTCCTTCCCCGGGTGGAGGATAAATTGCTCAAAGCCAAAGCTTAGAGGACACCCCTCCCGCAATATTTCTCAACATGAGCAAAGCGCTTAAAAGTTCTTAAAAGCGCTAAAAGTGCTAAAAGTGCTTTTAAACGCTTAAAAGAGCTTATCAGTTTAATGAAACCCCCAAGGTAAGATGTTTATTTCTTGGGGGTTTCATTGTCTTGAGATTGCAAATATTCCGTAAATCCACTTTAATAGCCTGGCCAAAAGCAGGAAATAAAACATGGGTTTTTAAGTCAACTCCGAGTCCGCGTAATTTAAGCGTAACATCATTGTTAAGCCTCTGCCCCAGATGCGTAGTCGGTCTGTAGTTTGTTACAGATAGTATTTGCCTAGATGTAGTGTGTGAGATAGTTTCACGCTTAGCTTTAATGAAATTATCAACACCACAAACACACGAAAGGAAGGCAATATGATGAAACAAAAACACAAGCTTCTTGCACACAAGCTTCTGGCATTAGCATTAGCCCTTGTCTTTGTCATGGGAGCTTGGACCAACCTGGTCTTAGCTGATGATGCTGACCCTACCCCCCCCCAATACAGAGGATGAGCTGCAAGTTCCCCTAACAACTCCTGAACCTAAGCCTCTCCACACGATTACCGTCCTCTATGTCAGTAACGAAAATCCGCAGAGAACATTAGCAAAGGCATTTGAAGCCACTGTCTATGAGGGTTTTGAGTATAAGGAAAATGTCACCTCACCTGCAGTTGATGATTATGAATTAATTGATCCCACACAAGCTGTTATCAATTTAGATTTTGCCCAGGTTACGGAAGACAAGACGATTGAAGTTGTCTATAAACCCATTGAAGTCAGTTATAAAATTTCACATCTCAAAGAGGACCTCCAAGGCAATTTTGTCCTAGAAGAGGAAGAAACCGCCCAGGCCAAAATTGGTACCGAAGTCTCTCCTATCCCTCAAAACTATAAAGGCTTTAGCTTTCAAGGTCTCCAGGAAACCTATACCGTTCCTAAAGTAAATGATGAACTCCAGATAGAACTTAAATATACGCGCAACAGTTACCAGATTTCCTTTGACAGTGATGGTGGCACTGCGGTTCCCGGCGGTATCTTTAAATACGAAGCTGATTTAGCGGCTTTTAAGGCACAAGTATCACAACCCACAAAACCCGGCTACAGCTTTGTTCGCTGGGAAACTAGCGACCCCTCTATCCCTGAAATGCCAGAAAAAATGCCTGCCCAGGACCTGACCTTTACGGCCGTCTGGCAGGAAGGGGAAGCTACCCCCTATCTCATTCGCTATTTCGTACAAAATGCCAACGACGATGATTATAACTATGTAGGTAGCTGGCAAATGACAGGTAAAACCGGTGACGCCATTACCCCTCCTTCTGATCATCCTGGTCTGGTCTTCCCGGATTTGTCGGAGACTGAGCAACAATATTGGTCTCGGTGCTTTAAGCGTAATAATATTTTGACAACTGAAATCAATAAAAATAAGACAATTGCTGCTGATGGACAGACTACTGTTGATATCTACTATGATCGCATAGAATTAGAAGTCCGGTATCTTTCTGATGCTGCCAATAAGGGGTGGTTTCCAGAAATCGAGAAAAACGGAATAACTTATAAAGAGGATAACCCTTATTCCTTTAAGGTGAGATTGGGTAAAAATATCAGTTCTCTCTATGTCACGACAGAAAATATAACCAATATTCCTCAAGGCTATATCCACTACGCTAATAAACTTTATAAGGCGGAAGATAAATATGAACTGGTTCCCAAGGTATATAATTCCGGGGCAGATACGAGATGGTTTATTAGAGCACATCAATTCGGTACACCAGGTAGTACGTATTTGAAAATCACTTTTGATCTCGTAAAAGAAAGTAGCGCCGTAACAGATCCAACTCTTGCGCCTCTTGAAGTAAATGTGTATCTAGAGCAACTTAACTCTGATACAAATGAAAGTGCGGGCTACATGTCCCAACCAACAGATATTCTCATGCGTAATGAATCTAAGTGGATAGCAGGTTATGGGGGTATAAAATATCAAGGTTTTAGTTCAGATCCTAAGTATTTAAAAACTTTTAACCCCGGTACGGAATATGAAGTTAAGGCCTGGGAAATTAAGGAAAAGCTTGTAGATGGAAAAACGCTACGCTATTGTGACATCTATTTGAAACGCAATTTCTATCCCCTGGTTCTTCATGTGGATCCTTTTGATTTGCTTTCTTCTACCAATACAACAGTTAACGTTCTCTATGACGTTCCTTTGAAGAAGGTAGCTGATGTACAGGCCGTTCCTGCCAAGCCTCAGAGCATACAGGATCTTGAAAAAACTTATAATAGTGATTATGACTTTGCAGGCTGGTACTTAGATCCCACATACCAGATTGCCTTAACAGACGAATCAAAAATGCGAGATAGCGGAACCAGCCATCTCTATGCCAAGTGGGTTCCGAAGACAGAGACTGTTACCTTAAGCTTTGACGTGGATGGGGGAAGTGCCGTAGAAAACCAGACCATCCCCTGGGGTACAACGCCGACTGTCGTTGAGAATCCAACTAAAGAGGGTTACCGTTTCTTGGGTTGGAAAGAAAAACAGGTTGGAGGCAATCTCGCAAACTACTATTTCCGCTTTAACCAGGTACTTTACCAGGATGTCCAGCTTCAGGCTATCTGGGAGGAAGTCACTTCTACCAAGCTGACTATTCGGTATGTCAAAGGTACGGAGCAGCAGGAAGATGAAGAGATAGCTACTGAGACAGTCCAGGGCCAGAAAGTGGGAGCCATCTATACGGCTCAGGCAAAGGTAATAGATGGCTATCTGCCCGATAAGGTACATAAAACCTTAACCTTAGGCCAAGACGGAAATGTTATTACCTTCTACTACAAGCCTTTTGAGACAGTGGACTATACCATCAATTATATTGCCAAGACATTTGAGAACGGAGAGGAAGTAGAGAAATCGCTGGACAAGGTTACGGTTACTACCAAGAAGGCGATTGATACCCAAAACTATAAGGCTTTCCCCGGATATACCCCTGTAGATATTCAGCAAGTCCTCATCCTCAGCCAGGATGCTACGACAAACGTGATGACCTTTCGCTATACGAAGGTAGCCGACGCTACATATAAGGTGGAGTATTATCTTAGCGATGGCCTCGGCGATTATCAGCTAATCGAGGCACTGACGGAGACCATTGGTGCTGTGCCTGGAAGCAAGGTGACTGTCACGCCGGCAGAAGTTCTGACTTACAGTGAACATCAATATAATTATGTGGCCGCAAAGAGTAACAGCGAAGGTATCGTTACGGCGGATAATAGCCTTGTACTGAAGCTTTACTATCAGGCTGAGCCTGTACCCAGCAAGGAGTACACCATCACCTTTGATGCCAATGGTGGTACGCTTGCTGATGGTAACACGATTAGTAGCTCAACCTATGTGGAAGGTACATCTATTACCATCATGGCAGCGCCGACCCGTGCGGGCTACCGTTTCCTCTACTGGCAAGGGTCTGAATATTACCCGGGTCAAGCCTACACGGTCACAGATAACCACACCTTTACGGCTATCTGGGAAGAATGCAGTGAGCCTGGTGAGCCTAATGATCCAGACCATCCTGATTATCCCAGTTACCCTAACCCCAATGGGTCCTTAATTGGCCCGCCTCGTCCGGATCATTTAGCCAATGCACCCCTTGGCCCGTCCCGGCCGGACAATCTAGTTGTTATACCCCTTGGCCAGTCCGTGACCGAAGGGGCAAAAAACATGAACTATCCTAACACTGCCCAGATTGCTCAATTGCCTGCAACTGGTAGTGTATCCTCTGGTTTTAGCGTCTTATTTAGCCTGGGCCTGACTCTATTAGGCTTAGTGCTGAAAAAACGCCGCTAGGCCCTCCAGCTAAGCGGATAGCCTTTCATCAGGTAAAATTATCCTAGCGCCAACATCATACAGGCCCCTGCCATATCTGTGGTGGGGGCTTGCTATTTTGGGAATAAAAGCTTTAATGATAATAGTTCAACTAGGGAGGTAGACCCATGTATGGGGCGATTTTAGGCGATATTATCGGGAGTTCCTACGAGTTCCGGCCCTGCAAACGTAAGGATTTTCTCCTCTTCACGGAGGCTTCGCGCTACACAGACGACACCGTCATGACCCTGGCGGTAGCCCGGGCCTTTCTAGATCTTTTGGCTGAGGGCAGAGATGCTGACCAGGCGGGTGCACGTCTAGGGGGTGGAGGTGAGCTGGAGGGAGGCCCAAGCCTAGGACTTGCAAGCCAGGAGGGCCCAACTTGCCGGCCGAAGCTCCCCAGCCCGGATCGGGTTCAAGAGGCTCTGACCAGGCGGATGCGGGAGTATGGCCTCCGCCACCTGGATGCCGGTTATGGGGGTGGGTTCAGCCGTTGGCTGCAAGATCCGGAGGCGGGGCCCTATCACAGCTTTGGCAACGGGTCTGCAATGCGGGTTTCCTCGGTGGCCTGGCTGTTTGACGATATTGATCTGGTCAGTCAGGCGGCGCGTTTGTCGGCTGCCGTGACCCACAATCACCCGGAGGGGGTCAAGGGAGCGGAGGCGGTTGCCAGCTGTATTTTCTTGGCCCGGCAGGGGGTCAGCAAGGCCGGCATCAAGCATTATGTGACAGAGGCTTTTGACTACGATTTGGACCGAACTTTGGCGGAGATCCGGCCAGGCTACAGTTTTGATGTGACTTGCCAGGGGTCCGTCCCGGAGGCAATCCTGGCCTTTCTGGAGGGTCGGGATTTTGAGGACTGCATCCGCAATGCCATCTCCCTGGGGGGAGATGCGGATACCCAGGCGGCCATCGCTGGCAGTATTGCCGAGGCCTATTACGGTCTGCCGGAAGTCCTCGTCAAGCACATCCAGACCTACCTGCCCGAGGACCTGCTAGAGGTAGCCGCAGATTTTCAAACTCAAAAATTACCTAATGATCATTTTAATCATCTGTCAATCAAGTAAAATAAACGTATGTATAAGCTTTATATCAAACAAAAAGTTTTCAAATTAAGGGATGTTTATCCTGTGCGGGATGCAGAGGGGAAGCCGGTTTACCAGGTGGACCAGGATTTCAAGTTGCTGGGAAACACAGTGCATGTCACGCAGCTGGCCAGCCAGAGGGGCTTCGTCATTGACCGTGAACTTTTCCGCTTTATGCCCCATTACCAGGTTCGTTTTGACGACGGTACCAGTATGACGATTGTCCAGCGTTTCACCTTCTTCCGCAAGGAGATAGAGATCCAGTCCAAGCAGTTTCACCTAACCCTCCAAGGGGACTATCTCTGGGACCTCAACTTTACGGTTTATAACGGCGAGGTCCAGGTCGGCCAGATCAACAAGGCTTGGCTTGCTTGGGGAGATAGCTACGAGATCACTGTGCTCGATTCCAGGTTTGAAGAAGCCCTCCTGGCCTTACTCATTGCCCTGGACGATATCCTTGATCAAGAACGTCGCAGAGATTGACAAGGTGGTCACGAAGGGTTTTGTGTAAGAGCCAGGTTCTCGGACTAGCCTATCCACTGATCACGTCGTGAAAGGCTTGCCCCCTTTTGCCATATTTGTTAATATTTGTCATGTAATTATAATATTACAAGGCAAGTAAATACTGTAGGATTAGATTGACAGTTTAGCTGCACAAATATATTATCAACTATGCATTATTTGAGAATTGACGCAGTTTGATTATAGATATCGGAGGAAAAATTATGGCAAAACAGTACACAGAAAAAATGCACAAAGAAGATGAGCAGAAGGCAGAAGTCCTAGCGGCCCTGTCCCACCCCCTTCGCTTGCGTATGGCTCTAGAGCTATACAAAAATGGTCCCCGCAACGTCAAGGGCTTTGTTGAACTTTTAGGGGTATCGCAACCTGCGGTTTCTCAACATTTGACCCGTATGCGCTTGAGCGGAGTGGTAGAAATGAAAAAAGAGGGCACCAAGGTTATCTATTCTGTGGAGGATCCTCGGATTAAACAGTTGCTGGACGTGCTCTACGACTAATCGCATTATCTAAGTGCATCGTCGCCTAGGCTAGCCTGGCGCATGCAATCTGACATATATTGCGACTTTAGACTTTAGGCCTGCCCCTACAAGGGCAGGTTTTTTTAGACCTTTTTAGCGCTGGCTCTGGCAGACTCTGAAATTTTCTGTGGAGGGGGCAGAGCCTGGTCTCCTATGAGGTGTAAAACCGCCAACCTAGCCATTTCCAGCCCGCAGGCTGCGGGCGCGAAGATGGCGGAGGAGGGTCCGGAGACAGGGGGGGTGACCTGCTTTGCTTGATCGGCCTGCTCCACCTGCTCTATTTTCTCGGAGGGGTCAGGCAGGCAGGCTGGCTTGGCAGTGACCTTCTGGACCGGCCGGGGATAGAGGGGACCGGTGAAATAGACCACGGAGGCGCTTTGCAGGCCGCGGTCGCGCAACATTTTCCTCAGCCGCTTGAGCATGGGATCGCCGGCCGTCTCAAAAATATCTGCCAAGGCTAAACCCTGGGTTTCCAGGCGAAACCCGCAGCCTCCTGCTGTCAGGAGCGGAAGCGCTCGGTCCGCACAGGCTGCAATGAGGTCGGCCTTGGCGGGGAGGTCATCAATGCAGTCCAAGACCAGGTCTAGGCCCTGCAAGAAAATATCTCCCTGGCCAGGCCGGTAAAAGTCGTTATGCTTGTGGACCTGGAGATCAGGATTGATATCTAAAAAGCGGGCTTCCAAGATGTCGGCCTTGTAGCTACCCAGGCTGGATCGCAGGGCGGGCAGCTGGCGGTTGAGATTGCTTTCTTCTGTGCTATCGCCGTCGATAAGGGTTAGCTGGCCAACCCCCGTGCGGACGAGGGCTTCAGCCGCCCAGGAACCTACGCCGCCTAGGCCCAAAACGGCGACGTGGGCAGATCGTAGAAGGGCCAATTTTTCTGCCCCCAAGAGGGCTTCACTTCTTATTTGCCAAGTCATAACAGGGATTTCCTCTTTATTTGCTATACTTAGACTAGTGTCGACTCGTGTCAAAGACTCGCATCGGCTCATCTCAATACTTATGCTAAAGACGCGTGTCAAAGCTATACGCAAAGACTCGCGCCAAAGCTATACGCAAAGGCTCGTGCCGAAGTTATACGCAAAGGCTCGTGCCAAAGCGAGTAAGGCTAGTGTCCTAGCTATTATAAAAAACTTACTTAGAAGGAACAATCATGACCATCTTAGATCTCAAAACTGCCACGGAATTAGGTCGGGTTTCTGCCGGCTCCGTCCTCATTGCCAGCCCACCACAAATTCGCCAAGGTAAGCATAACGAATTCATGGTAGGCAATTTTACCACCCCGGAAGGGACCGCCGAGTTTAAGATTTGGGAGGAGCGGACCTTCGCAGTAGTGAGAGATAAGGGCCCCGGCATCTACGATGTAGAGGTGGAGGGCTCAGAGTATAACGGCATTTACCTGACCGTGCGGCGGATCCAGCCCACCAGCAACCCAGACTGGATCAAGTCCGACTTCCTGCCCACCATCCCTCGCGAGCAACTGACCCTGCTCTGGCAGAAAGTGCGGACCCGCCTCCAGGCCCTAGGTGTCACCGACCAGGCCTGGCAGCTTTTGGAAGCCATGCTGGCTGATCCTCAGCTGGAAGGCCGCTATGTGATCGAGGGCGCCGCTATTTATTACCACGATAACCGAGTGGGTGGCCTCTTAAACCACACAGGGAAAATGCTCAATATCCTGGCCGCGGTTTTGGAAAACCTCCCTGCCCTACAGGCCTCCGCCGACCTTCTCTTTTTAGGAATCGCTCTCCACGACCTCGGCAAGGTCTTTGAATACCGCGACCTGGGCCTGGGCGAGTACTGGTACGCCAACCACCGTATCCGCGGCATAGAATTTATTGCTGGCTATAAGGAAAAAATCATTACCACCTATGACGAAACCTTCTATCGCCAGTTACAGACCATCATCATGGGCCACCACGGTGATTATGGCGACCGACCCACCACCGTGGCAGCCGGCATTGTCCACTATATTGACACCCTCGAATCCCAAACAACCAGCATGCTGGAATCCCAAGCCGAAAGCCAAGACGGCCGCCTCCGCTTTGGCGACTGGGGCTGGCTCCAGGGAATACCTGTGGACTAGGAGACCGTAGAAGGGTTGTCCCCACTGTAATGCGAATGGTTCCGGGTGGCTTGCTCTTTGAGAGTTTGCCTTGGTTTGGGTTTTCCTGGAAATAGGACGATTTTGCAAGTATTCGATGATTTTTCCTTAGAAATAGCCGTCAAGCTATCCATTAGCTGCAGACTTGCTCGAGAAATCACCCACAAATTGTAGGCTTGCCCAGCGCCACACCCATTACATACTAAGATGGCGAAAATCAGAAAAACCGAAGTATGAATGACGATGACATTCTTTAGCAATGCTGCAATTGATAAGGGCCAGTATTTTGATGGATGGGGGTTGATACGTAATGGGCTTACCTAAAAGTTAACATAATGCCAACTGTTGGAGCAGAGCGTCTGGTAGGTAATAGCGTTCTTTAATATTTAAAGCTCTGAATGTCCTCGGATAAATATCGACAGGCTTCATCAGGCTTATTTTCCTTCATGGCCTCTATTACCTTATGGTGCCTTTCTACATCTAGAGGGAAAGGTTTGTTTTCCCATTGACTCCAGTAATGTTGTGCATAGGCGATAGTTAGTCGTTTTAAAGTTTTCTCTAGAACCTCATAAAAGTAGGCTGGGGCACAAACCCTTGCAATACTAAGATGAAACTCTTGGTTCCTAAGCCAATGCTCAATCACACCTGAGACGAAAGTTGTGGCGATTGCAGATTGTGTGTCTTTCTGACTTGATTCAATTTGTGCTATTGTTTCTGGAGTGATTTTATGCCAGTTTTTCCTGAGATAATAGGGCTCGATCAAGGCTCGAAACTCAATCACGGATTCGAACCAATAGTCTGAATATAGTGCTAGCCTATACCCTACTCTAGGCATACTCACGAGGATATCTTCTTTGCAGAGCTCAATGAGTGCATCGCGCACAGGAGATTTGCTTACACCATATTTTTCAATCAGTGCAGATTCCGTAATAATATCCATGGGCTCATATACACCAGCAATAATGTCATTGATGATTGAGTCGTATACGATATTGCGTAAGCTATTTTTTGATTCCTTCCTGACCATCCTAGGACCTCATCTCATAATAAGTTCATGTGAGAATATAATATCTTCAATCATAGCAGAATTGACATGCAGGAGTTTCTTAAATAGCACGAATACCAAAGTAGATAAAAAATGGTTTGACTGATTCTAGGCATATTAACGGAAAATATCAATTTTTGGTCTTAAGAATGGTAAAGATGTTGCTTATTTTCGGAAAACTGATATTATTAGTCATAATCCCAGGAGAGGAGATATGAATGATTTATGGATAAAAAACAAAGAGTTATAAATTGCTTAGAGGGTAGAGATATCGACCGGATCCCCTATTCATTTTCTAAGCATTTTCCTGCAGATTTTGCTTTCGGAGAGGTTGGCGTTCAAAACCACTTAAGTTTTTATCGTAGCAGTGGTACAGACATAATGAAAATTATGAATGAACATCTTATGCCCTGTATTGGAAAAATTGAACGGCCGGAAGATTGGTTAAACGTCAAACACATCCGTAAGGATAATTACTTTATAACTTTATTGATTGATTTTATCAAAAGACTTCAAGATGAGTTAGGTAATGAAGCATTTTATCTTTTAACACTTCATGGCGTTATTGCCTGTTGTATTCATATTTCAGTTAGGCAATTTGGCTATTATGATTGCAGGGCCGTTCATGCTAAGCATCTTAGAGAAAATCCTCAGGTTATGAAGGATGTACACTCCTATTTAACTGAGCTGTTGATTGAGCTCATCAATAAAGCCTCGGAGCTTAAACTTGATGGAATTTATTACTCTGCGCTTGGAGGGGACAATACTTACCTGAATAACGAAGAATTTTCAGAATTTATCGCGCCCTATGATAAGGCTGTACTTGAAGTAGTCAAAGCAAAGGGTATGTACAGTTTCCTCCATATGTGTAAAGATCATCTACAAATCTCTCGTTATGATACCTATAATCCCTACGTCGATGTTGTGAACTGGGGCGTTTATGAAAATGGTATATCCCTCAAAGAAGGAGCAACACATTTTCCTGATAAAACTCTGATGGGAGGTTTTAGTAACAGCGATAAAGACCTTCTTGCTGGCAATGCGGAAAGGATTGTAGACAAAACCCAAGCAATTATTGGTGAGGTCCAACGTAAGACGAACTTTATCCTGGCAGCAGACTGTACTTGCCCGACTTTTATTGATGACCATAATTTTAGCCATGTGGGACATGGCAATTTCATTCAATAACTTGTGGGATAACGAGGCAGGTTACGTTTATGCTCAAATATTCTCTGAAAAGAGCGATTTCCTTAATACCAAGCTTCTTTATTATTACGATGCTTGTATATGTTATTTCCTCTATTGCAGGGGGTTCTCCTTTGGAAATGATTCTGCAGGATCCTTTTATTTCTGCAGAAGAAGTGGCGAGAAAATCAGCAGAATTAGGGTTAGATAAACCTGTCCTTATACAGTATTTTAATTGGTTAGGGGAATTGCTCAAGGGAAATTTGGGTGTGTCCTATCGTACCTATGTGCCAGTTGCTAAGATGATTTCTGAAGCGGTTGGGCCAACCTTGATTCTGACTATGACGTCTACTTTGTTAGCTTTGCTTTTTGCTATACCTTTAGGACTCATGGCTGGTTACAAACCCTATAGCGCCTGGGATTACGTTTCTTCGGCCCTTTCTTACATCGGTGCCTCAATGCCAAATTTCTTTGCCGCCTTACTTCTAATTTTTGTTGTCTCCCTAAAGTTAAATTGGCTTCCAACAAGCGGCATGTATGATTCATTTGGCGAACAAAGCTTCAGAGAGCTTGTTCGCCACATTATTTTGCCTGCTGTAGTTTTGTCTATTCAACAGGTTGGCAGCCTCATTAGACAAACTCGGGCGGGTATGGTTGAGGTGTTGCAAAGCGAATATATCCGCACAGCTCGTGCTCAGGGTATCCGTGAGAAAAGAATCTTAGTTCAATATGCCTTGCGCAATGCTTTAGCTCCTATTATTACGATCTTAGGTATGCAGCTGCCATTTATTGTTGGTGGTGCGGTGGTCACAGAGCAAATTTTCTCTTGGCCTGGTTTAGGATCTATGATGGTTAGAGCCATCGGAGCTCGTGATTACCCGGTTATTATGGGTATTACTGTTTTTATTGCGGTAGCTGTATTTATAGGCAATTTCATTATTGACCTATTATTTGGAATTATTAATCCCCGCGTGCGTTACTAGGTGACCTGGATGAACGAAAAAGCCAATATAAATAAGCATAACAGTTATTATGACGATGTTTTACGAAAATTTAAGCAGCATCGTCTAGCCATGTTTGGCCTAATTTTTCTTGTCATTGAAATCATTCTCGTCTTTGCCCTTCCGGCTATATTGCAGCTTGATGCCTTTAGATCTGTTGGAGATTTTAATGGCCCACCTAGCCTGACTTACCCTTTTGGTACTGACAGCGTAGGTAGAGATCTTTTTGCCCGAGTCCTGATGGGTGGACGCGTGTCTATCACTGTAGGTTTAGGTTCCGCTTGTGTATCCCTTTTAATTGGTGTGCCTTTAGGACTTTTAGCGGGCTACTTCAGAGGTTCTGTTGAAATGGTTATCATGCGTCTTGCAGATAGCTTGATGTCGTTTCCCTCTATGGTTTTGATCCTTGCCTTATCTGCGGCTTTGGGGCCCTCAATTACTATCTTAACTATTATCTTAGGATTTCTCGGTTGGCCAGAAATAGCCCGGCTATTATTTGCGAATGTTATTTCCATTAAAGAAAAGGAGTATGTTGAATCCGCCTTAGCTATAGGTACAACGACCCCCGTTATTCTTAGTAAATATATTATCCCCAATGGAATTTCGCCCATATTAATATCCTTTACCTTTCGTACAGCAGCGGCGATTATACAGGAGTCTTCCTTGAGTTTCTTAGGACTGGGTGTACCCCCTCCGACACCTTCTTGGGGAAACATTATGTTTGAAGCCCAATCTATTACAGTTCTTTCAGAAAGACCCTGGGTTTGGCTTCCCTCAGGAGCTCTGCTGCTCTTGACTGTTCTTAGTGTTAACTTTGTTGGCGATGGTCTTAGAGATGCCTTGGATCCCAAGACAACTATCGCTGATAAGGGACATAAAATAAAATAAGGAGCATAAAGCAATGAAAAGAGTATTTTCTGCCATTCTCATAATGGTACTTCTAATTGGTACAGTAGCCTGTTCTCCAACTGATGCTAAGAAGACTAGTGTGGAAAAGACACCTCAAAAAACAGAAGCCGCAGAGGAGACAACAGTTAAGTCTGAGGATGATAAAAAGACTGCTTCTGATGAAAAGCCTGAAGCTAGTGAAAAAACTGGAAGTGACAAGGGTGTCGTATTAGCGATGACGGCCCCTTGGGATTCCTACATCCCATTCAACACGACATCAAACTATTCAGATACAGCGATCGATCTGATTTATGACCGCTTAATTTTCATGCATTCAGATGGATCTTTTTCTCCTCGTTTAGCTGATTCATGGGAAAGAAATGATGATTATACCGAAATCATCTTCCATATCAACAAAAATGCCAAATGGCATGATGGTGTTCCTGTGACGGCTGATGACGTGGTCTTTACAGCTAATGTATATTCCCATCCTGATATTTCTGTTGCACGACGGTCGATGATGAACTTGGTGGCAGGGACAGATGACTCAGGCATGCAAGCAAAAGAAGGGGATATTCAGGTTGAGGCCTTGGATGAGCATACAGTAAAGTTCAAGCTCAAAAAGCCTGCGCCTACAGACTTTTTACTCTCTTTGAGATTCCGAGAGGTCTTTATCATCCCTCAACACATTTTTGGTGATAAGCCCATTAGTGAGATTCTGAAAGATGAAGCGTGGATGAAGCCCATTGGCTCAGGACCTTATAAGTATGTTTCCGAAATTAGTGGAGAGCGCGTTGAGTTGGCTGCTAATGAAGATTATTACTTAGGTAAACCTCAGTTCGATAAACTGGTTCTCCGTGTTGTGGATGCCTCCAACCTTCTGTCTGGCCTTATGAATGGAGAAATCGATATGGTGGCTGGTGGTGAATCTATCCCCCTTGATGACTGGGAGACCGCTAAAGCTCAGGACAACCTGGTGACGCAATCTGTTAAGCAGCATGGCTATCAATACATGACCATTAATACGCAAAAACCCTATTTAACTCAGAAGGTTCGACAAGCAATTGATTTGGCTATTGATCGCCAAAGAATTGTTGATCAACTGCTCAAGGGCGAAGGTGTAGTAGCTGCTGGTCCTATCTCGGATCTTAGCCCCTACTTTAACGAACAACTCTTACCCGTAGTCGTAGATAAGGAAAAGGCCAAGCAGATCCTGGAGGAGGAAAAATTCCCCTTTGATACAACTCTTCTGATGTCAGTTCCTAAAGGTAACCTGATTCGCGAACGCTCCGCTGTCTTAATCCAGCAAGACCTGGAAGAAATTGGTATTAAGACCGAAATTAGGGTAGTTGACTTCCCAACACATATGGAAGTCCTGCGGAATGGCGAATATGATCTTGGCCTCATAGGCTCTGGTGGCCCTGTAGATCCATCTCAATCTGTACTGGACGTAACCCCTGGCCACATTAACAACTTCTCTCAAAATGAAGATCCGAGCCTCGGTGAAAAAGGTGCTCTGGGACAAACAAAGCTAACTTTTGAGGAAAGAAAAGCTGTTTATGATGAGTATCAACTGATGATGAAGGAACAAGCACCTTTCCTGTTCCTGTACTATCCTAATATCCTGATTGCTTACAACAATAAGATTGAAAATGTCAAGGCAGAAGACTTTGCTTTGAGAAATATGAATATCTGGGAATGGACCATCCAGAAATAAATTTGTCATAGTTGAAATGT
>SFFI01000008.1 GCA_004556925.1 Clostridiales bacterium | reverse complement strand
AGCTTCCTTCCCTCTCGTAGACTTCCAAGGCTTTCCTGATTTCTTCCTCTGAATACATATTTCCTTCCTTTCAGAGTCCAGTTTTTTGTCCGCACCCCCCTTTCCAGATTTTCTTACAAGTTTGCAGATAATGTACATCCCGGGCCACTTTTTCGCCGGTTTGCCTGACTTTGGTAGCTTGTAACCTGGGTATATTGCGACTTTACAAAAATTTAGGTTAATATATTTAAGTAACAGAAAAAATTATAAATTTAAGTAATCGAAGTAATCGCAAACGCAAAAACTTATCGCAAGGCTGAGAACAGAGTCTGCTTTGCGTCTGACACAGAGACCACTAAGAGACGACTCAGAGACCATTCAGGGACGACTCAGAGACCACTAAGAGACTACTATTAGATATTAGTAAAGGAACTCACATGCAAATATATACCGGAACGAGTTTATATCCCCAACGCAATGCCCATACCTTACGTGAGATTTTGGATAATTCATCTAAGCTCTATGCGGATACGGATGCCTATATTTACCGTAAAGAAGTCCAGGGCGAAGATTTCCATGTCAGTTACCGCGAACTGGCCCAAGAGGTTAAGGCTCTGGCGGCCGCTTTAGCCCAAGTGCTCGGTACGGACTTTTGTTATGGTCAAGACCGCATCGCTGTCACGGGTGAAAATTCTTATCCTTGGGCCTTGACCTTTAACGCTACCGTTTCTTACTTGGGGGTGGCCGTGCCCTTGGATCCCCTGCTTCCGCCTGCGGAAGCAGTCCAACTGGTGCAGCGGTCATCTGCCAAGGTTTTTTGTTATGGCAGCAAGCAAAGTGAAACTGCACAGGCCGTTCAAGCAGAGTGCCCGGACGTTCGTTTGTTCGTCTCGCTGTCTGCCGATCCAGCTGAGGATCTGCCGGGCTCTCTCAATATTTGGCAGATCCTGGACCAGGGCCTGGCCTTGAGCAAAGAGGACCAGGACAAGGCCTTGACCTACTGCCCACAGCCGGACAATCTTGCTTCGATTGTTTTTACCTCTGGCACAACCTCAAATGCTAAGGGTGTGATGCTGAGCCACCAGAATATCGCCAGCAATGCCCATGCCTGCGCGGAAACCTTTGATGTTAACGTGGGCGACCGCGCCTTGTCTGTTCTGCCCCTCCACCATACCTTTGAAAATACAGTTGGCATGTATTGCTTCTGGTTTTTAGGCATGACGATCTGCATCAATGATGGGTTGCGTTATATCGCTAAGAACCTTAAGACCTGGCAGATCGCCATCATGATGGTGGTCCCGGCAATCGTGGAGAATTTGCATGGACAAATTATGCGGGCCTTACGTAAACAGGATAAGGAAAAGCAGTTTAAGGATGCCGCAACCCTTTCTAAATTTTTAAGTTTTCTAGGGGCGGACAAAAGACGCAAGATCTTCTCCTCTGTCATAGACCAGCTGGGCGGCAAATTTAAGCTCATGGTGAACGGGGGCGGGGCCTTGGATCCCCAGTTGGCAGACTTTTTCGAGTCGATTGGCATTAACTGCCTGCCGGGCTATGGCCTGACGGAGGCCAGCCCCGTTTTGAGCACAAATCACCAGAATCACAATATTACGAGCTCCTCAGGTTGGCCTATGCCGGGTGTTTCCCTGCGGATTGACCAGGAAGATCTTTCTTACGATGAGCAAGGCAACGCCATTGGGGAAATTTTGGCTTATGGCGACAACATCATGTTGGGCTACTTGGATGATCCCCAAAAAACCCAAGAAGTCATGACAGCAGATGGTTGGCTGCGCACAGGGGATCTGGGCTTCTTTGATGAAGAAGGCGCCATCCATATCACAGGGCGCAAAAAGTCTATGATTGTTTTATCTAATGGCGAAAAAGCCTTCCCTGAGGAAATTGAGCGTCTGCTCAAAGCCGAGCCAGGTATTGTCCAGGCCTTTGTCTGGGATGAAGTCAGTCGCCGGGGCAATGTGATTATTTGCGCCAAAGTCCAGATTGACCGCCAGACCTATCCCCTGGTCAAGCATGCTGACGATGAAGAAATCAGCCACTGGCTCAGTACTGTAGTTGCTGACGTCAATAGCAGAATGCCCGTTTATAAAGCTATCAGCGCCTATATTTGGACCGAAGAGCCTCTCATCATGACCACCACCCTCAAGGTGAAGCGGCCGGCGGAATCAGCTAAGATTCGAGAGGACCTGGCCATCAAGGGCCTCAGCATCCAGGATGCCTCTGGCCTTCGTGTGCCAGCTACTACGGATTTGGAATTAGACCTTTCCGAGGTTTTAGACCAGAAGGACTAAGGACAAGCATAGTGGAGCGGTTAGCAGCAAACCGGATAGGGCCGCACATCTGCGACCTCTAGCACAGGCTAAAATATTTTTAGAAATAGAGAGGTGTGAAATGGAATACACATTGAACGTCCCAACTCCCCGTTCCCTGACCTATGTCACAAGGAACCTTCCACAAGTCAGTCAAGCCCAGCGTGAGCGTGCCCTTAAGGCTACCCATTACAACGAATTTGCCTTCCCTGCCGGACTCTTGACCGTGGATATGTTGTCAGATTCTGGCACGACCGCTATGACAGACCAGCAGTGGTCGGCCATGTTTTTAGGTGATGAGTCCTATGGTCGTAACAAGGGCTATTATGTCCTCTTGGATGCCTTCCGTGATGTTTTTGAACGTGGTGGGGAGAAGCACTGGCATAAGGCCATTGACCTTATCCGTACCGACTGCTCTAATGTAGAGCGCCTCATGGATGAGCTCTACCTTTATGAGGAAGAGGGGGGGCTTTTTAATGCCGGCGCTGCCCAAATGGAGCGTCCCAATGCCTTCATCATCCAACAGGGACGGGCAGCGGAATCTGTTCTGTTTGAGATCGTGCGGGATATTCTTCACAAGCGGGAACCCGGCAAGGTCTACACCATCCCCTCCAATGGACACTTTGATACGACTGAGGGCAATATTAAGCTGATGGGGTCTATTCCCCGCAACCTCTTCAACAAGGACCTATTGTGGGAAATCCCAGAAGGCGGCCACTACGCCAAAAACCCCTTTAAGGGCGATATGGACGTGGACAAGCTCGTCGAATTGATTGAAAAACTGGGTCCCGACCAGG
The DNA here is from genome assembly GCA_004556925.1 of Clostridiales bacterium. Classification (GTDB taxonomy): domain Bacteria; phylum Bacillota; class Clostridia; order Saccharofermentanales; family DTU023; genus SFFI01. The sequence continues at coordinate 91,851 of SFFI01000008.1, read as the reverse complement.
TGCCCCTGATCTATACCACCATCACCAATAACACGGTCTGCGGCCAGGCTGTCTCCATGAAGTCCATTCGGGAAACCGCCAAGGTAGCTGAAAAATACGATATCCCCTTGATCTTTGATGTGGCCCGCTGGGCAGAGAACTGCTACTTCATCAAGATGAATGAAGAGGGTTATGCCGACAAGTCTATCGCGGAAATCGCCACAGAAATGTTCTCCTACTGCGACGGTTTTACCATGTCAGCCAAGAAAAACGGTCATGCGAATATGGGCGGCATGCTGGCCTTCCGTGACAAGGGCCGTTTCTGGAGGAAGTTCTCAGACTTTAATCCTGACGGATCCATCAAGACAGATGTTGGAGTGCTGATCAAGGTCAAGCAAATCTCCTGCTACGGCAACGACTCCTACGGCGGCATGTCGGGCCGCGATATCATGGCGCTGGCAGCCGGCCTCTATGAGGAATGTAAGCTTTCCTATCAGGAAGAAAGGGTCAAGCAATGTGAATACCTGGCCCAGGGCATTTATAAGGCAGGGGTCAAGGGTATTGTCCTCCCCGCCGGAGGCCATGCCGCCTATATCAATATGGATGCCTTCTTTGATGCCAAGCGCGCCCCCGAAAAGTTTGCCGGCCAAGGCTTTTCCCTCGAGTTGATCCGCCGCTACGGTATCCGCGCCGCAGAGCTGGGGGACTTCTCTATGGAGTATGACCTGAAGACCCCCGAGCAACAGGCCGAAATCTGTAATGTCGTGCGGTTTGCTGTCAACCGCAGCCAGCTTTCTCGTGAGCATTTAGACTATGTGATTGCCGCAGTTAAAGCCCTGTATGAGGACCGAGACTCCATCCCCAACATGCGGATCACCTGGGGACACGAGCTCCCCATGCGGCACTTCCACGCCTTCTTGGAACCCTACCCCAACGAGGATTAAGACGAAGAAGCAGAGGACTTCTGGTGTGAGTCTAGCAGACCCGCTAAACGGCAAAACTTAAAACGCTCAAACGGTAAATAATAGAAAAATGGTTGGCAATTGGGCCCAGACGGCTCATTGCCAACCATTTTAAGTCTTCAAAGGCGGTAAGGGTTAAAACATTACTGCGCTTTGGTCCTTGAGGCTGCCGTCTTCGTTTTCGTAGAGATAGCAGGCAGTGAAGTGACCGGGCTCAATCTCTTTGAGCTTGGGCTCTGCTTTGCGGCAGCGGTCCATGGCATAGGGGCAGCGGCCGGCAAATTTACAGCCAGGGGGCATATTGATGGGGGAAGGCACCTCTCCTTGTAGTTCGACTCTGGCTTCCATGGATTTTTTATCCGGATCAGGGATGGGAATCGCAGAAATCAGGGCGTGGGTATAGGGGTGCAAGGGTCTGGTGTAGAGCTGTTTGTTGTCCGAGACTTCTACCAAGCTACCCAAGTACATGACGCCAATACGATCAGAAATGTGCTTGACCATGGAGAGGTCGTGGGAAATGAAGAGGTAGGTTAGGCCGGATTCTCTCTGCAGCTTGATGAGCAGGTTGACAATTTGGGCCTGGATCGACACGTCCAGGGCAGAAATCGGCTCGTCGCAGACAATGAATTCGGGTTCTACCGCCAGGGCTCGGGCAATACCAATCCGCTGGCGTTGTCCCCCAGAAAGTTCGTGGGGAAAGCGGGCACCATGCTCTGAGTTAAGACCTACCCGCATTAAGAGCTGGGAGATGCGGTCATGCTTATCCTTGGAAGGCATATGCGGGAAGTGCACATTAAGGCCTTCACTAATGATGTCGTCCACTGTCATACGGGGGTCCAGGGATGAATAGGGGTCCTGGAAAATCATCTGGGCAGAATGCCGGAAAGCCTTCATCTCTGCTTTTTTGAGGTCCGCAACATCCTGGCCCTTATAGAGCACCTTGCCCTCTGAGGGCTCATAGATTCTAAGGATAGACCGGCCCGTGGTGGTTTTACCACAGCCTGACTCACCCACCAAACCAAAGGTTTCGCCCTTAAAGATATGGAAGCTTACGTTGTCAACAGCGGTTAAGACCTGACGGCGGTTAAGATGGAAACGCTGGGTTAAGCCCTGCACGTCGAGGATTTTTTCTCTATTGTCTGATTGCATATGCTTAGTCCTCCTCTACACCTGTAGTCGCAGTCTTCTTGAGCGCGAAGTCTTGATCAAACCTGGTCTGGGCTTCCGGGAAGGCATCCAGGCTAGGAGCCTGGGGATGGTGGAGCCAGCAGTAGGCGCAGTGGTGGTTGCCAAATTCGGTCTTCGCAGGATGTTGTTCCCGGCAGATCTGCATGGCATAGTCACAGCGGTCGGTGAAGGGGCAGCCCTCTAAGGGAAGGATGAGGTCTGGGGGGGTCCCATACAAGGAGTAGAGGTCTTCCTTCCCTTCCCCATCTACGCGGGGAATGGACTTGAGCAGGGCCCAGGTGTAAGGATGCTGGGGATTCTTAAAGATATCCTGGGTAGTGCCGCTTTCTACAACCTGGCCGGCATACATGACCTGAATGCGGTCAGCAAAGTTAGCCACTACACCCAGGTCATGGGTTACCAGGATAATTGCGGTGTTGTGTTTCTCCTTGAGGTCACGCAGGAGGGACATGATCTGAGCCTGGATGGTTACGTCCAGGGCCGTAGTCGGCTCGTCCGCAATCATGATCCGAGGCCTACAGGCCAAGGCAATGGCGATCATGACCCGCTGTCTCATACCGCCTGAAAGTTCATGGGGGTACTGGCGGTAACGTGCTTCAGGATTGGGGATTTCTACCAGGCGCAGCATCTCGATAGCCTGCTTCTTGCACTCCTCCTTAGAGAGGTCAGTGTGAATACGCAGGGACTCTTCGATCTGCTTGCCGCAGGTCATGGTGGGGTTGAGGGAGGTCATGGCATCTTGGAAAATCATACCCACGTCGTTGCCCTTGTAATTGCGTAGCCGCTTTTTATCCATGGTCAGGACGTTTTCGCCCGCGAAGTTAATCACGGAACCGGGCTTAATTTCTGCGGGAGGAACCTTGAGTAGCTGCATAACCGCCTTGGCGGTGACCGTTTTGCCACAGCCAGATTCCCCTACAAAGGCCAAGGTTTCACCCTGACGCAGGTAAAAGTCGATACCCCGAACTGCTTTAACCTCACCGGCATAGGTGTGGAAAGAAACTTGCAGGTTTTGTACGTCAAGGACGATATCACCTGGGTTTTGCGTTTTATTCGTATGATCTTGCATGGTATCTTGCATTTCCTCTAATTTCTTGCTGTCCATAAGTGAGTCACCTGCCCTAATCTCTCAGTCGCGGGTCTAAAGCGTCCCGCAGGCCGTCACCCAGGAGCACGAAAGATAGCATCGTAATGGCAATCATGAGTGAGGGGAAGAGCATTTCCGTGGGGTAGAAGAGGAAAGACTGCTGGGCGATGGAGGTCATAGCACCCCAAGACGTCATGGGCGACTCAATACCAATACCGATAAAGGACAAGAAGGCTTCTGCGAAGATGTAGCCAGGAATATCAAAGGTAATCGCAATGATAATGATATTCATGGTATTGGGAATTAAATGGCTGAGGATGATCCGCATGGGAGATACCCCCAGGGTCCTTGCGGCTAGAACGAAGTCCTGGTTTTTCAGGGCTAAGAGCTGACCACGCACCATGCGGGCAGAACCCAGCCAGCCTGTGATGGTTAAGGCAATCAGCATGGTCCCCAGGTTGCGTTCACGTAGATAAAGCTGGAGCAGGATGATCACCAACAGATAGGGTACAGAGTTCAAGATCTCGACAATCCGCATCATGATATTGTCTACCGCACCGCCGGCAAAGGCCGAAATAGCACCGTAGAGTGTACCCACGATTGCAGAAATTAACGCGCCGCAGATGCCGATGGCAATAGAAACGCGGCCCCCCACACAAATACGGGTGAAGATGTCACGGCCCAGTTCGTCTGTGCCAAACCAGTGTTCCGTTGAAGGGGGAGCGTGACGCAAGTCACGATTGATTGCGTCATACGCATAGGGCGAGAGCATGGGACCAAAGATAACCATTAGTATGAGCAGGAGGAGCATGACACCTGCCACCAAGGCAACCTTATTCTGCTTGAAGCGGCGCCAGGCGTCAGACCAATAGGTAATTTTGGGCCGGGCCATGAACTCAGCGGACTTGTCTGCTGCCGGAATAGGCTTAAAGCTATCAGGACTGAGCGTAGCCATCGTGTTTGTATTCACATCTGACATTAAGCTTTCCTCCCACTTAAACGAATTCTAGGATCAACCAGGCCGTAAACCAGGTCCACGATCAAGACGGAGAAGATAAAGAGAGCGGCATAGAAGACAGTTGTACCAATAATCATGGTGTAGTCACGGGCATTGATTGACTCGACAAAGTAGCGGCCCAGACCGGGAATAGAGAACATGCGCTCTAACACAAAGGACCCCGTAAAGACACCAGCGACTTGGGGTCCAATCATGGTAATGAGGGGCAGCATGGCGTTACGCAGGACGTGCTTAAAGAGAATACCAGAACGAGAGACACCCTTGGCTTCAGCTGTCAGAATATAGTCCTGATTGAGGACCTCCAGCACAGAAGACCGGGTATAACGGGCGTAGGTAGCGATAGGACCAAAGATCGCAGCCGTAACGGGCAAGATAAAGTGAATGGGTTTGCCCCAGCCAGCTGTAGGCACTAAACGCCATTTACCTGCCAGGAGATATTGCAGGAGGGAGGCAAAAACAAAGGATGGGATACAGACGCCCAGCATGGCAATAAAGGTCACCACATAGTCTGGCCACTTGCCCCGATTGTAGGCGGCAATAATACCCAAAAAAGTCCCGATAGCGATACCGATAAACATGGCGATAAAGCCCCATTGGGCAGAAATCGGGGCAGTTTCAGCAATGGTTTGTGAAACTGAACGACCAGGCTTGGTAATAGATTCGCCTAAGTCACCTTCGGTAACCAAGTTTTTAAGGAAAATAAAGTATTGTTCGGTTACCGGTTTATCTAAACCATATTTAGCGTAAAAGTTTTGCACAGCATAGTCAGGAAGCTTTTTGGCCATAGAGGCTAGGGGGTCACCTGGCACACTGTGCATGAGGAAGAATGTGATGGTCGTGACAATAAAGAGGGTCAAGAACATCATGAGTATGCGTTTAACAGTATATCTTATCATGTCTCCTACTCCAATAATCAGTTATTGGTATGCACGGTATTCACAAAAAAATCGGGTAGTGCTGAGTTACCGAACACTACCCAACAAGCAAACTGGCAGCCAGCAGGTTGCTGGCTGCCCAGTCTAAATGACATCTTATTTCCCAGAGATGAAGCCTTGGCGGTAGCCCATGTTGCCCCATACCAGGTCGTCAACGTTCTTAAGGAAATCATAGCGGTAAGTATTGGTAACGCTATGAACGACAGGTGCTACAGGAGATTCTTCCATGAGGATCTTCTCAGCATCAATGTAGAGTTGCAGACGCTCAGCATCATCCACGGTGTTTTGAGCCTTGTGAACCAGCTTGTTGTATTCCTCGTTGTTCCAGTAGGTACCCACTTGAGGAGAACCATCAGCATGGATAAGCAGCATCGCATTTGGTTCGATCAGCTCAGAGCCCCAAGCCATATAACCGATTTGGTAGTCAGACTTAGAAACACGGTCAGAGAAGACGGTCCAATCTAATTGTTCAACCTTGAGGTCAACATTGAGGACTTCTTTGAAAACAGATTGCAGGTATTCACCGAAGGTACGGAACCAAGCATCGGTAGCGCCTAGGATGATGGAAACTTCCAGGTTGTCAATTTTGTCTTCCATACCCATCTCAGTCAGAGCCTCATCTAAGAGAGCCTTGGGATCGGGTACTTGTTCGTGCAGGGCGTCAACCTGGTTGCCAGCTGCTTCACGGTAGTTCTGGTCACCCACATAGATGGTCAGGGGAACCCAACCGGTAGCAGGTTTCAGGTTACCAAACCAGATGGTTTCGTTGAAGTCTTCGCGGTCCAGAGCGGCGGAGAAGGCACGGCGTACTTTAGCATTGGAGAAGAGCTCGTCCTGGGTGTTGAACATCATGAAGAAGGTTGCGATATTGTCCATGGTGATCTTTTCCACGTCAGGATCAGCTTCAAATTTTTCGCGCCATTCAGGCTTAGTCGCACCAGCAGCAAAGATTTCACGGTTCATGAAAGACTGCATGATGGTGTTTTCATCGGACATGATGGGAATTTCGACAGTGGTGTATACAACATTTGCTGCATTCCAGTAAGTGTCGTTTTTCTCGAGAACGATCTTGGTGTTGTGGGTCCATTCAGTAATGGTGAAGGGGCCGTTACCCATAACTTTGTCAGTTTCGGTGCCATAAGCTTCGCCAAACTCTTCGATCTTATCTTGGCGTACGGGGAAAGCAATGGACTGGCTCATGACATGCAGGAAGGTGGCTGAGGGGGCTTTGAGGGTGATTTCGAGGGTCTTGTCATCCAGAGCCTTTACGCCAACGGCGTCCATGTCAAATTCAGGGGCTTCAGCTTCTTCTGCGTCCTCAGCTTCTTCGCCATCGGCTTCTTCAGCTTCTTCAGGTACAGCATTGAGGATGTCGGAGAGCAGGTAAACATAGGGAGCACCGGTTGCGGGGTCAATGGCACGCTTGAGGGCATACTCATAGTCCTGAGCGGTAACGGGCTGGCCATCCCACCATTGGTTGTCGCGCAGGTGGAAGGTGTAGACGGTACCATCTTCGCTGACTTCCCAGCTTGCGCCGCCGGCAATATACTCCAGATCACCATTAGAACCGGTATGGACAAGAACCAGGGGCTCATAGATGTTGGTCATAATGTTGATAGCATAGTTGTCGGAAGCACGAGCGGGGTCCAGAGAGGTGGGCTCGGAGCCTAAGAAATCTAAGAAAGTTTGGTCTTCGTCGGGGGTAAACTCTGTGCCAGAGTTCCATTCAACAAAGTCTTCCTTAGCTTCTTCAGCTTCTTCGGCTTGCGCCACGAAGTTAAATGCACCGAGGCTCAGCATGAGAGCCAGGGTGAGCATAAGTGATACAAATTTTTTCATTGAAATTCCTCCATAAAGAATTACTTGTACACATTATACATAGTCACAGAAATATGTGTCAAATTTTTCTTATTTTCTATGCACGTTGTATAACTATGCTTGTTCGCGATTAATTTTCTAGTCCGCCACAATCCGGGTCCCGGTTTTGCCGGCCAAGGCATCTGCAGCCCGGTCCAAAGAAGTGATCAGGGCCTCTCTACCTGGCCCAGCTTTGACAAATTTCAAGGCAGCCTGAACCTTGGGCAACATGGAGCCAGGGGCGAACATGCCTTGGTCTATATAGGCTTCCATGTCCTGAACCGTCGCGCGGTCCAGCCAGCTTTCGTTGGCCTGGCCAAAGTTGATGGCGACTTGGTCAACGGCTGTGAGGACAATAAAGCGGTCCGCCCCAATGAGGTCTGCCAGGAGGGCGGAGGCAAAGTCCTTATCAATGACCGCTTCTACACTATCCAGGTGGCCGTCTTTAAGCACGACCGGGATGCCCCCTCCGCCTGCAGCAATGACCAGGTGGCCCTGATTAACCAAGTCTATGATCATATTTTTCTCTACGATATCAATAGGCTGAGGGGAGGCCACCACCTGGCGCCAGCCCCGGCCAGCATCTTCCTTAAAGACCTTTTCGGGCTGTTGGGCCATGATGGCCTGGGCTTCTTCCTGGCTGTAAAAGCTACCTATGGGTTTGGAAGGGTTTTGAAAAGCGGGATCCCTGGGGTCTACCTGGACCTGGGTTACGAGGCTTGCTACGGTAACCTTTTTCTGCCTCCGGGCTAGTTCGTTGTAGAGGGCATTTTGCAGATGGTAGCCAATATAGCCTTGGCTCATAGAGCCACATTCCGCCAGGGGCATGTCCTTGCCGGATTCTTCAAAGGCCAGCTTAATCATGCCTACCTGGGGGCCGTTGCCGTGACTTACCACTAAGTGGCTGGTCACTTCTAAGAGGTCTACGATCGCCTTTGCTGTTTTGCAGGTAAGCTGCTTTTGTTCTTGCCAGGTTTTGCCTAGGGCATTGCCGCCTAAGGCGATTACGGTGTTACGCATGAAAATTCTCCTTGTTATGTGGCAAATTTTATCGGGGAAGCTAGCTGCTCAAAAGAAATGCCTAGGCCAGGGGCAAGCTGGCCTAGGCAGGATAGGCTTAAAGCACAAGCGTGGCTAAGCTTTGTAAGTTAGTTTCCAATGGTGGCAACCATCACTGCTTTAATCGTATGCAGGCGGTTTTCAGCTTCATCAAAGACTCGAGAATGCTTGGACCGGAAGACCTCATCTGTTACTTCCATAGCCTCCAGGCCAAACTTCTGATAGATGTCCTCGCCAATGGAGGTGTTGCGGTCATGGAAGGAAGGCAGGCAGTGCAGGAAGATAACATCCGGGTTACCTGTGCGTTTTAAGAGGTCCATATTGACCTGGTAGTCCTTCATGAGGGCAATGCGTTCTTCAAATTTATCTTCTTCGCCCATGGAGACCCATACATCGGTATAGATGGCATCTGCGCCCTTAACGCCGTCCAGGTCATCCGTAATTTCAATATGGCAACCCGTGTTTTGGCCCAGTTCGCGCATTTCGTTAACCAGGTCTTCAGAAGGCCAGAGGGCCTTAGGCGCCACCGCGGTGAAGTCCATACCCAGTTTGGCAGAGCCAATCATGAGGGAGTTCCCCATGTTGTTACGGGCGTCACCCACATAGACCAGTTTGGCCTGGTTTAAGGGTTTGTGGACATATTCCTGGATGGTCATGACGTCGGCCAGGACCTGGGTGGGGTGGTAAAGGTCGGTTAAGCCATTCCATACCGGTACGCCGGAGTATTTGGCCAGGTCTTCTACGGTTTCCTGCTTGAAGCCGCGGAATTCAATCCCATCAAACATACGACCCAAAACGATGGCGGTATCTTCTACAGATTCTTTCTTGCCAAATTGAGAGTTAGACAAGAAGGTAACGCCGGCGCCTTCGTCCATAGCGCCTACTTCAAAGGCACAGCGGGTACGGGTTGAGGTTTTCTCGAAGAGCAGGACAATGTTCTTGCCTTCCAGAGATTTACCCTTGATGCCTAGGCGCTTTTTGCGCTTGAGGTCGTGTGCCAAGTTCAAGAGATAGTGGATTTCGTCGGGCGTGAAGTCTTTCAGGGTAAGAAAGTTCCGTCCTCTCAGGTTTACTGCCATATTTTCCTCCTTCGTTTCGTGCAAGGCATTTGAAACGTAAAAAATTTTTCCAAGTTTAATTATTATCTATTTTTGATTTTTTGGATAGCAGGACAAGCTTTGACTTCCAGGCAAGCGGTAAGCGGTTCACCTTGCTCTGGCTTTAGAGCAAGTCCCGGCTAAAGGGCATGGACATGCAGTGGGGGCCGCCACGGCCACGGGCGAGCTCAGAGACATCCAGCTTGTGGAGCTTGAGGCCTTCTTCTTCCATGAGGCGGTTGGTGACGTGGTTGCGTCCATAGACGATGACTTCGCCAGGTGCTAAAGCGAGGGTGTTGGCACCGTCGTTCCATTGTTCGCGCTCTGCATCCACAGGACTATTGCCGCCGCATTTGATCAGGCGGATCTTGTCCTGACCCGTATAGTGGCAGAGGATCTCTTCCAAGGTCCCATGCACTTCCTTAGTCTGGCAAAGGCCATTCTGATAAGTAATCTCATGGACGGTGAGAACGCCTTCAATACCGGGGTGGACCACAAAACAATCGGTATCTAGCTGGGTAAAGACGGTGTCCAGGTGCATGTAGGCCCGTTTGCTGGGAATTTCAAATGCTAGGACCCGGCGCAGAGACTTGGTACCGCCCTTGGTGAAGAGGGAGTCTGCCAGGTGCATGATGGCTTCAAACCGTGTCCTTTGGCTTACTCCAATGGCCACAGTTTCTTCATTTAAGATCAGGATATCCCCGCCTTCGACATGGGTCTCGCCGTTATCGCCTTCGCCCTCGTGGATGACCACCTGGCCCTTAAAGGCTGGATGCTGGCGGAAGATACAGTTGGCAAAGCAGACTTCGGCTGCCCTAGCCTGGCTATACATGGTGTTGATAGACACGGTGTTGCCAATAATGGTGAAGGGGTCACGGGTAAAGTAGAGGTTGGGCAGCGGATCAAGGGCAAAAAAGTCCCCTTCGCCGTTGCGCATTTTGAAGTGGGGCAGCTGGTCAGCAGGCAGTTCTTCCTTACGCACGCCCTTGATCATATGGGAAATCATATCCCGGCTTTGGGGAATATCTAGAAAATACTTTAAGAGGTAGTCTCTCTGGGTTTTTTCTTCCACCTGGTGAACCCTCAGGAAGTCCAAAATAAAATCTTCCTTGTTCTGGCCTGAGCAGTCGGCATCTAGGGCCTCCGCTACCAGGTCTTCGACAAAGAAGATCTCTACATCTTGCCCTTTGAGGATTTGAATGTACTGGTCATATTCCGCTCCAGCCATCTGGGTATCCGGCAAATCATCAAAGAGCAGGCGCTCCATATTATCGGGCACCAAATTATCGAGCTCAGCTTGGGGCTTGTGCAACATAATGCTGCGCAGTCTGCCAACTTCTGAGTTCACTTGCAAGTTTATCTTTGTCATACAGCCACCTTTTCTGTCTCTTTCGGCGGGTCACCGCTCTTTCTCTTAAATAGGGAAAATATACATTGCTGAAATTCTATCAGTCTGGTGAAAGCCTGGCAAATAGGGCTTTGCCCCTGTTTTATCTTTATACGCTTGCATGCAAAATTAATATGATCCTTTGGCAAAAAAGGCAAAAAAATCCCGGTCGAAACCGGGATTTTTCAATAAATATTCCCTTGCTTAAAATTTCCCTTGTAGGCGCTGTTTTTTTAGTGATATTGCCCAAGGGCTTGCATCTAAGCAGACCTAGCCTAGTCGCCTTGCCAGACCAAGGCCAGGAGGAGGACCTTAATGTCTCGTTTGAGTGGTTTGATTTCAACTTCTGTGATGTTTTCCAGGTCTGCTTCCAGTCCCGCCCGAAGCTTACTCAGTACGTCCTGCATTTCCTGGGCCAGCTGATCGTAGGCCTCCTGGTAACTCTCCACATTTTCTTGAGCCCGTTCCACATCCGCTTCCATCCGACCTATGCGGGAGGCTGCCTTGCTGGTAGTGGTGGCCCGGCCCAAGGTGCCTGAGGAAAAGATCTTCTTACCAAAGACCGCATTCAGAACCGTAGAGCCAAGGGAGATGCTGGCCTGGCGTTTGGCGTCTGCCTGCATGTCCTCTTTCTTGGCGACTTGCTGCTCCGCCTTACGGATCTTTTCCTCCTGGCTGGCCAATTTTTTCTCATACTTGTCTTTCAAGGTAGCCAGGGCTTGGTCTCGCGCTTGCCTACTTTCCTGGTCCAGGCGGATCTTAAAGGCACGCAGGTCTTCCCCATCCTCCGATTGGAGTTTGAAGGGCTTGTTTTCATAGCGGGTCAGGGTCTGGTTGCGGTAGAGGTAATCCACCAGGTCCTTGGTCCAACTGGTGTAGGCCTTAGCCTGGAGGGCAGGAGAGGGCAGCGGGGCAAAATCAAAGCCCGGCTGGGGCCGGGAGGCCAGGTCAGAGAGTTGGAAATCTGCCAGCCAACTTTCTTCCCAGCGCACAGGCAGGGGCCCCTCTTGAAAGTCTGTTAGACGGACTTCGCGCAGGGTCTGGCTTTTACCCGTCTTTTTATCGAGGAAATAGGTCTCGGTAAAAGCTGCCAGAACAGGCCGGTAGGTACCGCTTGCCTGCTTGCTGGGCAGGTAGTAGGCCTGGATCCCCTCGGGCAGGTGGGGGCCCTGGGTAGAAGTGGCCTGGTTGAGGCTAGGGGACCTGCCAGCTGCCTGGTCTTGAATCTGCTGGGCAGAATCTAGGGCGGCCTGGCGCTGGCGGATAAAGCCTTGCGCCGCTGGATCATGGTCTTGACCCAGGGCCTGGGCCAAGCGCGCATCTGTCAGCTGAGCCTGGAGCCCTGTTGCCGCAATTCCTGCAGCCGGGGCCTGGTAATAATCTGGAGCCACCAAGCCCTTTTCCTTGAGCTTACTTAACTCTGGGAGAGACATAGGCCCTTTGAGGTATGACAGGCAGTAACGGCTTTCGAGTAAGACCGGGGCCTGTTGGTGGACGCTATGCATCAAGAATTGTCTCTGCTGCAAACCCGCAATCAATTGGTCTAAGTCTTGGCGGCTGGTTTGGCTCTGGCCCTGGGGGTCAGCCGTTTGTAGGCCATCCAAGAGCCGGGCCCGGTCACGCTCAGTTTGCAGGCGGCCAATCCACCAGGTACCAATGTTGGCCAGACCCTTATAATCCAGGTCGGCGGGGTTTTGTGTGGCCAAGACCAGGCCAAGGCCATAAGCCCGGGCCTGCTTTAAGAGGGTTAAGATGGCCTGTTTGGAGGGAGGATTAGCCACAGGAGGAAAGTAACCGAAGATCTCATCCATGTAGAAGAGGGCACGGAGGCTCTGACTACCCGTCTGCCCACGCATCCAAGCCAGCAGGCGGTTGAGGAAGAGGGTGACAAAGAACATCCGCTCTTGGTCACTTAGGTGGGCAATCGAAATGATGGAAATCTTGGCCTTGCCCTGGGCATTGTAGAGCAGAGAATCAATATCCAGAGGCCTGCCTTGCAAGAAGCCGCTGAAGGTAGGCGAAGCCAGGAGGCTATTGAAGCGCAGGGCGAGGTTTTGGCGTTCGGCCTGAGGGTAGAAGGTTTCCCAGTCTAAAACGCCTACCTGGTCGGTAGGAGGAGTCTGGATATAGCCAATCAGGCTGGCCAGGCTAAGATTCTCTCCCCGCAGCCAGACGGTCTGCAGGATAGTAGAGATCAGGATGGTCTCCCGGGATTGGATGGGATCGGCTTCAATACCCAACAGGCTAAGCAGGGCAGCGGCTGTAGAAGCTACCAGGCTGTTAAGGCTGTTAAAGTCTTGGGCCAGGCTGGCCGGTGGAGCATCTAAACTGTCTAGCATGGAGAGGGGCTCTGCGGCAGCAGAGCCTGGCGTGTAGACGGTAAGATCGGCATTCTCCCGCAAGAGACGGATGCGGTCCGGGCTTTGCCCCCAGGCTTTTATACCCTCTTGCCATTGGGCAGAGAGCCTTTGGGCGTAGGCTTCAGGAGTCAATCCCTTCAGCCGCGCCTCCTCCCCGTCCACCCAAGGCAGAAAGTCCTCCGGGCTGAGTTGGGGAAAGGTCAAGCAGAGATTGGCCATATCGCCCTTGGGGTCAATGACGAGGGCAGGGATGCCATCGATGGCTGCCTCTTCCAAAAGTCCAAGGCCTAACCCCGTTTTACCAGAGCCGGTCATCCCCACACAGAGGGCATGGGTGTTCAATTTGGCAGAGGGAAAAAGCAGGGGTGTATCCGCACCAGGGCTTCCTTCCGGCAGCACCTGCCGGCCCAGATAAAAATAACCTAGTTGTTCAAAGTCTTGCATGTTTGCCTCCTCTTTTTAGCTGTTGTCTTTTTCGGAGTTTGCCTCGTCCGCTTGCGGGCTGGCTAAAGATTTGAAGTTGGGGTCACGACCAGATTTAACCAGGGCTATCTTTAAGACTTCGCTGGCATGGCTGACCGGACGGATTTTGATGGTCTTGCGTACAGACTCTGGGATATCTTCCACATCCCGCTCATTTTCCTTAGGAATGATAATCTCTTTGATCCCGGCTCGCTTGGCCGAGACGGCCTTTTCTTTAAGGCCACCGATGGGCATGACCCTACCTCGCAAGGTGATCTCGCCAGTCATAGCCAGGTCGTGGCGGATGGGGTAGCCGGTAAGGGCTGAGGCCAGAGCCGTAGCAATCGTAATCCCTGCCGAGGGCCCATCCTTGGGGACCGCACCTGCTGGCACGTGGATATGAATATCCAGACGGTTAGAGAAGTTGGGGTCCAGATTCAAATCATCCGCAATGGACCGAATATAGGTCAAAGCTGCATGGGCGGATTCTTTCATGACATCGCCCAAGGAGCCAGTCAGTTCCATTTTGCCCTGACCCGGCATGACGTTGACTTCAATGGTCAAGGTGTCTCCGCCGGCATAGGTCCAAGCCAAGCCTGTAGCCTGACCTACCTGGTCCTCACGGAAGGCCTTTTCGAAATCGTATTGGCGCTTGCCTAGGATGGATTCCAGGTCCCCTACCTTCACATTGAGCTTATCAACCTTACCGTCGGCAATTTGCATGGCTGCCCGGCGGCAGAGTCTGGCCAGTTCCCGGTCCAATTGGCGGACGCCTGCCTCGGAAGTGTACCAGGAAATGATCCGGGCCAGAGCCGTCGTGCTGATCTTGAGCTGATCAGGCTGTAGGGCGTGGTTGGCAATTTGCTTGGGCAGGAGATGGCGCTTGGCAATCTGGAGCTTTTCCTCCTCCGTATAGCCAGAGACTTCGATCAACTCCATACGGTCCAGCAAAGGTTCCGGGATGTCCCAGATCGCGTTGGCTGTGGTAATAAAGAGGACCTTGGACAAGTCATAAGGAAATTCCACATAGTGGTCACGGAAGCTGTTATTTTGCTCCGGGTCCAGGACTTCCAGGAGGGCGGAAGAAGGATCCCCGCGGAAGTCGGCCCCCAGCTTATCCACCTCGTCCAGCAGGAAGAGGGGGTTGTCTGTGCCGGCCCGGCGGATGCCTTGGATAATTCTGCCGGGCATGGCGCCGATATAGGTTCGGCGGTGGCCACGGATTTCTGCCTCGTCTCTAATGCCCCCTAGGGACATGCGGATATATTCACGACCCAGGGCTTCGGCAATTGATTTGGCAATGGAAGTTTTGCCCACACCGGGAGGGCCGACCATGCAGAGGATGGGGCCTTTAATGGAGGTATCACCGGCTTTTACCTGCAGGGCCCGCACTGCGATGTATTCCAAGATACGTTCCTTAACCTTGTCAAGGCCATAGTGGTCCCGGTTGAGGATTCTGCGGGCGCGGTTCAGGTTTAAGACTTCCTCGTCCATCTGGCCGAAAGGCAGCTCCATCAGGAGTTCCAGCCAGTTTAGCTGGACTGCGGTTTCTGGATAGTTGGCCGGCATCCGGGCCAGCTTCTTAATCTCTGCGGCTACCTTTTCCTTGAACTCCTCTGGCATGAGGGACTTTTCCAGAGCAACTTCTAGGCGGCGCGTATCGTCATCCTCATTGTCACCCAGTTCTTCCTGGATGGACCGCATCTGCTCCCGCAAGATGTACTCTTTTTGGTTTTGTTCTATCGAGTCCTGGACCTTCTCGCTAATCCCCCGGGTAATATTCACAATCTGAATTTCATGGCCCATGAGGGTCAGTAGACTTTCCAAGCGGGGAATAATCCGGTACTCCTCTAGCTGGTCCTGGAGGTCAGCTAGTTTAAAGTCCAAGTTCATGCAGATCATGTCAGCCAGACGGTAAGGATCTTCTTCGTCCTGAACCAGGCGCAGAATTTCCTGTAAGATAAAATTAGTATGCTGAAAAATCCCCGAGGCAGACATGTACTCCTCATAGGAATCCTTGACTTTGCGGACCAGGGCTTCCAAAAGCAAACTATCAACCTGGCTGAGGTCTTCATCTGGAAGGGGTTCATAGGTCGCCATGCCAATCCCCCTGCGGCGGGAGAAGTTCTTGATGCGGACTCGGGTAACCCCCTCGCAGAGGACCTTGATGGTACCGTAGCTGACCTCTGCCATTTGCCGGACAATCGCGAGTGACCCCACACGATAAAGGTCTGCGGCCCGCGGAATCTCCACCTCCGGATCCTTCTGGGCCACCAGTAAGATATAACGGTTGCCGTCCATAGCCTCCTGCAGGGCATCTATGGATGCTGACCGGCTAACCTCAAAAGAGATCGAGGTGGTCGGATAAAACACCATCCCTCGGAGGCCAACATAGGGGATCCGAATGGGAAGATTCTTTTTTTTCTGGTCTGGAGACATGCCTACACACATTCCTTCCTGACAGTCCAGGCCTTAGGCCAGGTCTGGTCATTTAATAATGCTTTATATTCTACCTCATATTACCTTACGCACTACTTGTATGGGTGGCAAAAGAGAGATTTCGTCAATAATGCCTTATAATAAGTTAGAACACAGAGTCTTAGAGTCTTGATAGATGAGGAGATAGTTTGACATGGACCAAGCACAATTCTTACGTAAGACAAAAATCATTTGCACGATTGGCCCCGCCAGCGACGACCCAGAAATTTTACGCGAGCTTGTTAAAGCCGGTATGAATGTTGCGCGGTTGAATTTTTCACATGGCGACCACGAGGAGCAGAAAGCTCGGGCAGACCGGATTAAGGCCATCCGGGAAGAAATGCATGTGCCTCTGGCCCTTATGATGGATACAAAGGGTCCCGAGGTACGTACCGGAGTTTTTGAGGGAGGCAGAGTCAAACTAGAAAAGGGCCAGGAAGTCCGCATTGTTTATGAAGATATGGTCGGCACAGCAGAAGCCTTTTCCGTGACCTATAAGGATTTGGCCCACGATGTCAAGCCCGGGTCTACCCTACTCATCAATGATGGTCTCATTACCCTAGAAGTTTTGCGCTTGGAAGACTTAGATGTCGTCTGCCGGGTTGTCATCGGCGGAGAAATCGCCAACCACAAGTCAATCAACCTGCCGGACGTTAATCTCCAGCTCCCTGCCCTGACCGATAAAGACTTAGACGACTTGCGCTTTGCGGTAGACAACCAGTTTGACTGGATTGCCGCATCCTTCGTCCGCCGGCCGGATGATATCATGGAAATGCGGCGGGTCCTGGCTTCTTTTGGTGATAAGGATATTAAAATTTGCGCAAAAATTGAAAACCGTGAGGGCGTTAACAACTTTGAGGAAATCCTCAAAGTTGCAGATGGGGTCATGGTGGCCAGGGGTGACCTGGGGGTAGAAATTCCTGCTGAGGAAGTCCCGGTCATTCAAAAGCATATGATTAAAACTGCCTACGAAGCGGGTTTGCCCTCTATTACCGCGACTGAGATGCTGGATTCCATGATTCGCAATTCCCGGCCTACCCGGGCCGAGGTGTCGGATGTGGCAAACGCAATTTTTGATGGAACCTCCTGCGTCATGCTCTCAGGTGAGACTGCCATGGGCCAATACCCGGTCGAGTCCGTAAAAATGATGGACCGCATTGCCCGCTATACTGAAGCCCGCATCCCCTACTGGGACCACTTCCGCAACAATGCTTACCAGGCCAGCAATTTAACGGGTGCCATTGGGCACGCCGCTTGCACGACGGCCATGGATATAGGCGCTCAGGCCATTATTACTGTTACCCACTCTGGCAACACCGCCCGGGCCCTTTCACGCTTTAGGGCCAATGTCCCCATCATTGCCGCTACCGTCACCGAACGGACCAAAAACCAGTTGGCGGTCTCTTGGGGGGTTACACCCGTAGTGATCCCGGTTATCCAGGATACGGACGAACTTTTTGAGACTGCCCTAGAGGCTGCCCTGCGGACCAAGCTGGTCAAAGAGGGCGATTTGGTTGTGGTGACCGGTGGCACACCTGCGGGGATGTCTGGCACCACCAACACCCTACGTGTAGAAACCCTAGGCAAAACCATTACCCAGGGTACAGCTATCACCAGCCATGGGACCAAGCAGGTCTCAGGAGATGCGGTGATTTTAAGGGACCATCAGATTCCCAGCGCCATGCAGGATGTCCGGTCCTATATTCTGGTCGCAGAAAAGACCACCAACGAAGACCTGCCCCTCATACGTGAAGCCAGGGCCTTGGTGCTGGAAGATCCTGACCCGGAAAGCCACGCTGTTACCTGTGCCAAGCTCTTGGAAATTCCCATTATTTTCGGGGCCACCAATGCCAGTAAGCTGGTCCACAATGGGCAAATGCTCAATCTGAATCTCAGCGAGGGTACGGTAAGCTAAGGGCGAATAAGGCTCTGGGAAATGCCCATTACCCATTAAAACTAAGCTGCATAAGGTCCTGGGAAATCTTAACTACCCATACCATGAGGCCAGGCGGATCTGCCCGCCTGGCCTTTCGCTTATATTGGAGTCTGAGGACTTGCCTTAGGAGCCCAGTTTGGTCTTGAAATCTTTGTAGCTGAAATGCCTCAGGCAAACCAGGTCACGGCCATCCCAGCTATAAAGGTCAGGCAGGGGCATGCCGTTGAAGCTATTACGCTTCACATGGGAGTAAATGGACATATCGCCAAATACCAGCAAGTCCCCACGCTGTAAGGGGCTGGCAAAACGATAGTCGCCAATAATATCCCCTGCCAGGCAGGTGGGGCCGCCTAAGCGATAGAGATAGGGGGAAGCCTCTGCCTCTGGCTCATGACTCCCGTCTGGCCTGACCCTAAAGCAGCGGGGTCGGTAGGGCATTTCTAAAACATCAGGCATGTGGCAGGAGGCCGACGTGTCCAGAATCGCTAGCCTCAGCCCATTGCTAGGCGTATCCAAGACCCGGGAAACCAGCCAACCACAGTCGAGGGCAACAGCTTCGCCAGGCTCAACGCATATTTCCACAGCATATTTCCCACGCCAGTTCTGCATGAGCTCCACAAAAAGTGCCACGTTATAATCCCGCCGGGTAAAGTGGTGGCCACCGCCTAAGTTGAGCCAGCTGATATGGGGCAGAGTCAGGAATGGGGCAAAATGCGCTTCCACCGCGGCTAAGACCCCAGCCAGGCTCTCTGCCCCCTGCTCACAGAGGGCATGGATATGAAAGCCCGTCAGGCCCTTGAGAAAATCCGGGTCTTGGGCCAGAGCACGGTCTAGCTCCTGACGCGTGGTCCCCAAGCGGGAGCCCGGTGCCGCAGGATTGTAAATATCTTCTTCAATCTCCGCGTATTCCGGGTTAAGGCGGAGTCCCAAGGCCAAAGGTGCCTCTGCCGGTCTGTTAGCCTGGGCCGCCAAGGCTTGCTGGCGCCAGCGCTGCCATTCACTAGGGCTGTTAAAAATCACATGGTCTGCATAGGTGAGGACCTCTTGAAGCTCCCCTGCCTGGTAGGCCGGCGAAAAAACCTGCAGGGCTTTGCCTGGCATTTCTTCATGGGCCAGGCGCGCCTCATACAGGCCAGAAGCGCAGGACCCGGCCAGATATTGGCTGATCAAGGGATAGGTTTGATAGAGCGAGTAGGCCTTTTGGGCCAAGAGGACAGTAACACCAGCCGCCTGGCCGAGGTCAGCCAAATACTCTAAATTGGCCCGCAGGTAGCGGAGGTCCACCAGCTCTGCGGGGCTGGGCAGGTCGGCAAAGGGCAGGTCAGCAGGGCCGGTCAGGCAGAGCTGGGAGGGGAGTTTGGCAGGGTTGGGTAAAGACATAGCAGCGCTCAGACCTAGGGGACCATGACGGGATCAAAATCCTCCTGCCAAGGCAGACCAAACTGGTTCAGGGCCGCCATGAAGGGATCGGGATTTAGCTCTTCCAGGTTGTGAACCCCAGGTTTTTTCCAGTGGCCCTGGAGGACCATGGCCGCGCCAATCATGGCCGGTACGCCTGTGGTGTAGGAGACGGCCTGGGCGCCCGTCTCTTGATAGGCCTCCTGGTGGTCGCAGATATTATAGAGATAGTAGCGTTGGAGCTGGCCAGCCTTCTCGCCTTCGAAAATGACACCAATATTGGTCTTGCCCACAGTGCGGGGTCCTAGACTGGCAGGGTCGGGCAGGACAGCCTTGAGAAATTGTAGGGGAATAATTTGCTGGCCTTCAAAGTCAATAGGGACAATGGAGGTCATCCCTACATTTTTCAGGCATTGCAGGTGGGTAAGGTAAGATTCCCCAAAGGTCATGAAAAAGCGGATGCGCTCCAGGCCCGGAATGTTTTGGATGAGGGATTCCTCCTCTTCGTGGTAGAGCAGGTACATGTCTTTCTGCCCGACTTCCTTGAAATCATAGGTCCGCTTGACTTCCAGAGGTTTGGTTTCAATCCATTCGCCTTTTTCCCAATAGCGGCCATTGGCTGATACTTCGCGGATATTAATCTCGGGGTTAAAGTTGGTGGCAAAGGGGTAGCCATGGTCTCCCCCGTTGCAGTCCAAGATATCAATGGTCCGGATGCTGTCAAAGTGGTGCTTTAAGGCATAGGCGGAGAAAACCTGGGTGACCCCGGGATCAAAGCCTGAACCCAAGATAGCGGTCAAACCCGCTTCCTTAAACTTATCCCGGTAGGCCCACTGCCACTTGTATTCAAACTTGGCCGTCTCAGGCGGCTCATAGTTGGCAGTATCCAGATAGTCCACCCCGTAAGCTAGGCAGGCATCCATAATGGTTAAATCCTGATAGGGCAAGGCCAGGTTCATCACCAGGTCCGGCTTCTCTTGGGTAAAAAGTTCGACCAGCTGGTCCACCTGGTCCGCATCTACCTGCCGGGCAGATAGCTTGACTCCCCGGCCTGAAAGCTTATCAACCAAGGTCTGGGCTTTACTCAGCGTGCGGCTAGCGATACATACTTCCTGAAAGACCTCGCTGTTTTCAACACACTTGTAGGCGGCCACAGAGGCAACTCCCCCGGCACCAATAATAATCACTTTTGACATGGTGGCTGTTCTCCTTTTATTGAATCTGTCTTTAGTATCTATCTTGAGTTGTAAAGTCTTGGGTTCCTGTTTCTATTTTTGTGTGTCTATTTTAGCAAATATCTCCCTGAATCTCTTGAGTCTATAATCTTGAGTTTTTTCGTGTATTATATATTTATTGTTAACTGGCCAGAGTGAATGAGCCCCAAGGCTGTGTGTCAAGAACACCCTGACCAGCTTGGCTCGAATTTTTGAGATGTTAGGAGTAACTATGGAAAAGCTTTTCGACAAACCCTATTTTTACTGGTTTCACGCCCTTAACCAAATTCCCCGCGGTTCCTACAACGAGGAGGCTGTCTCCAACTTCTTGAAGAAGTTCGCAGAAGACCGCCAGCTTGAAGTTATTCAAGATGAGGCCAAGAATATCATCATCCACAAGCCTGCAACACCAGGCTTTGAAAACTCTCCTTGGGTCACTTTGCAGGGCCACATGGACATGGTTTGCGAAAAGCTGCCTGACTCCGACCATGACTTTAGCAAGGACCCCATTGACATGCGGGTGGACGGTGACTGGATTAAGGCTAATAAAACGACGCTGGGAGCAGATGACGGCATTGCCGTTGCCTACGCCCTATCCATCCTAGATGCTAAAGATATCCCCCATCCTAACTTGGAAGTCATCATTACCACTGCGGAGGAAACTGGTATGGATGGTGCCCAAGCCCTCAAAGCCGAACATGTCAAAGGCGAATTTCTCCTGAATTTAGACTCTGAGGAAGAGGGCATCTTTACCCTTGGTTGCGCTGGTGGTGCTGACTTCCACGCCAGCTTTGAATTAGAGCGGGCGGCCGCTACTGGCAAACCGGTGTACGAACTGGAAATCTCCGGCCTCAAGGGCGGGCACTCGGGCCAGGTCATCCACGAAGGCCGGGGCAATGCTATTAAGCTATTAGCCCGTATCCTCCACCAGGTGCAAGCCGAGCAACCCGTGCAGTTAGCCCGGTTGACCGGCGGCTCCAAACACAATGCCATTCCCACCCAGGCCCAGGCTATTTTCAGCGCCGAGGGGGATGTGGAAGCGGCTGTCAAGGCAGCTTTTGACGAAATTCAGGCTGAGTTCCATATTATAGATCCTGACCTGACCTATAAGCTCAGCAAGGGACAGGCTGACACGTTCATCAGCATGGCGCAGAGCAAGCAGATCCTGGACTACCTCTTTGTAATCCCCCACGGCGTACAATCCATGAGCCATGCCATGCCTGGCCTGGTCCAAACCAGCCTGAATGTGGCGATTGTCAGTCAGGATGACAAGAAGCTGGACCTTCAGGTGTCCATCCGGTCTGCCATTAACTCCTCTAAGTTAGAGCTCGTCGACCGTCTGGTTACTGAAGCCCACTACTTTGGGGCCAAGCCCGAGGCCGGTGGTCAGTATCCTGCATGGGAATTCAATCCTGAATCGCCCTTTATTGACAAGGTGCAGAAGATTTACCACGACTTGTATCACGAAGAAGCCAACATTACGGCAATCCACGCAGGCTTGGAATGTGGCCTCTTAAAAAATATTATGCCCAACACCGAAATGATCTCTTTTGGGCCTAGCATGGAAGATATCCATACGCCCAGAGAGCGCCTGAGTATTTCCTCGACCAACCGGGTCTGGGACTTCCTCTTGAAGCTGCTGGCTAGTTTTAAGTAATTGCGTCCTCCTTCACACCTATTGAGTAAAGGCCGACTCCTGAGAGTCGGCCTTTTTTATCCTCTGGATGTGCCCAAAGCCAGATCAACTTGAGCGGATTAATCGGAGAACCATTGGCAAATATAGCTAGGAGCATAACCAGCATAGGGCCCGGTGGTATAGGCTGGCGCTTGATAGAAACCCACCGCCATATAAGCCCAGTCGGGGTTCATGATATTAGCCCAGTGCGAAGGAGAAGCCTTGAAGGATGCAAAAACACTTTGGGCCAATTCAGTAATCGTAGCCCGTGCGTAGTTTTGTTGGATATTTTCTCCCAGATAAGTTCCGGGATAGCCGGTAAAGGGACTTGAACCATCTGCCTTCAGGTGACTGAAGTGACTCGATATTTCCTGGGCCCGGACTGCCACAAAGCTGGTCATATCTTCCTTCATGCTTAACGGTTGTAAGCCAGCTTGGCTTCTGGCGTCGTTCACTAAAGTTAGGAGCTGAGACGCAAGCGTATCCTCGGCCTCTACCCTGACTCCTGAAAAACTTAGGACAAGTGGCAGGGCAAGAAGGATCAGGGCCAGCAAGGCGGAGGTCGTCACCTTGAGGCCCGGGTATTTTGCTGTTTTTTGACTCTTGAGGTTTTTGCGATTTTTTAGTCTACTTTCGTCTTTCATAAGCTCTATTCTCCAAAATTCTCGACAATCCTTGTCGTTTCTTATTTGTATAATAGGAGCTTATAATGCATAAAACAAGGATATATTGCATAGTTTGCAAAAACTCTCTTTTCCATAGAATCAATTGTGTCACAGTGAGGATCGCCCCAGGTATTTTGTCAGTTTTAGACAAGAAAAGCTGACAAAATCTTTCAAACAAAAAATCCTCTAGCTGCGTCCCTTGTTTTAAGGGCTTATAGCTAAAGATATAAGCAAGTTATTAAGATTGAAGATGTTCTAAAAAGCTTTAATTTTTACAAAATATTCCCCGATCACAAGCGGGCCTAGCATTTTTCGTCTTAAAAATATACCATTCATCTTCAAAGTCATTGAATAAATATCAAGCATCTTATGCATACTCATTTATTACTAAAGTAGGCCCTCACTCCTAACAGATAGATCAGATAAATCTTTAATTTATGCAAGTTTATGGCAGGGGCTTGAAAATATGAAAGTGAATGCAGCAAGAAAAAGCCCAACCGCTGGCGGTCAGGCTTGGCTCAAGTATGAGGGCAGGGATGAGAATTTAGGCGAACAAGGCCAGAACCGTCTCACGCAGCAATTTATTGGCAACCACCGTTGACACCCCGGTCTCATCGTAGGGCGGTGACAGCTCCATAAAGTCCAGACCGACCACATTAAGGCCCGCCAGCTGGTAAATTGCCTTTTGCAGGTCAAGATAAGAGACACCACCTGGCTCAGGCGTGCCTGTACCAGGGAAATAAGCGGGGTCTAAGACATCCAGGTCCAGGGTAAAGTAGACGGGCAGTTTTTGCACCTTGAGTCCAGCCACATATTCGGGCACCGCCTCCAGGTCGAAGGGATGGAAGGCGAGATGGGCACGGGCAAAGGCAAATTCTTCCGCCTCGCCCGACCGGATGCCAAAAGAGGCAATTTTATGGTCGCCCAAAATTTCCCAAGCATGGTAAATCACACAAGCATGTGAAAGCGCTTCCTCCATGAACTCAGGCCGCAGGTCTGTGTGGGCGTCAAAATGAATCACCCGCAGGTCGGGGTAAACTTGCGCTAAGGCGCGGATGGCACCTAAAGAAATAGAGTGTTCCCCACCCAGCATGAGAGGGATCTTGCCAGCCTGGGCAATTTTGAGAGTCTGACCTTCCACTAAGTTGATCATTTTGCTGACCGATCCGATGGGAGGAACCAGGTCTCCCGCATCGTAAATCGCCAGGTCAGAAAAATGCTTATCCAGATAGGGAGAGTAGCATTCCAAGCCAATCGAGGCTTCCCGCATGGCAGCAGGGGCAAATCGGGTGCCTGGCCTAAAGGAGGTAGTCCCATCAAAGGGGGCGCCGTAGAGGACAAGCTTAGCCTCCTCCCAGCTGGCGTCAGCACCTAGATACTGTAAATTTTCGGAAAGTAGTTCCATAGAGACTCCTATATTGGTTAGTTATTCTAAATTAGAAAAAAATGGCTTCTTATTAGTTGGCCTCTTGCTACTGGTCTCCTCCAGATAGGACGGGGATAAAGTCCTCGCCTGTTTGGTCTAAGAGAGACTGGACATAAGTCGGTAGCGCAAAGGCCCCTTGGTGGATGCGGGAATTATAATAGCGGGTAGCTAGGCCGCGCGCCTCCCAAGCACATGGCTGATGGTCCTTCAAAGGGTGGTAGCCCTTAGACATGAAGCCAAAAAGCCAGTGGCCAGAGGGATAGCTAGGAATATAGGCCTGGTAGAGGAAGTTGACGGGGAAGACTGCGCGCGTTTGGCGGCGAATCTCCCAGACCATCCGGGCCTGTTCATCATAGAAAGGAGATTCGTGCTGGTTGACGAGGATGCCATCCCCTTTCAGGGCCTTGTAGCAGTTGCCATAAAACTCCCGGGTAAACAGGGAGACTCCCGGTCCAATCGGATCTGTGGAATCTACTAAGATCAGGTCATAGTGGTCTTCCCATTTGCGGATATATTTGAGGCCATCTGCAACATGGAGGTGGACCCGGTCCGAATCGAAGGAAGAGGCTAAATGGGGGAAGAACTCCTGGGAGACCCGCATCACACGTTCGTCAATCTCCACCAGGTCAATGCTTTCAATCTCGGGATAACGCAGGAGCTCACGCAGGGCTCCCCCATCCCCTCCCCCGATCACCAAGGCCCTGTGGACCCCGGGATGCACAGCCAGCGGCACGTGGACCATCATCTCATGGTAGATGAACTCATCCCGCTCCGTCAGCATGAGGACCCCATCAATCACCAGGATCTTGCCAAAGTCTTTGGACTGGAACACCTCAATGGTTTGAAATTCCGAGACCTCTTTGTGCAGCTGTTCTTCAACCTGGATGACCAGCTCCACCTTGTCACCCTGCTGCTCGCTGAAGTAAGTAGACATAGACTTTTCCTTTCTAAGCAAAAAGAAATGTGCGCTATTAGGCTGATAAAAATGTTTACGCTTGGGCTACAAAAATATTTTTGACTTCAGGGTCTTCTGTGCCGGACAAACTGGAACCGATTTCGCGGGCATACTCAATGTAGGTCAGGGCCCGTGCCGTGATGCGTTCACCAGGGGCCAGGACCGGGATGCCAGGAGGGTAGCACATCACAAACTCGGTGCAGACCCGGCCCTCGGCTTCTGCCAAGGGAATTTGAATAGAGGGGGTATAGAAAGCCGTTGACGGGCTGAGGACTGGCTCTGGCTTGACATACTCCGACATAAGCATGCCCTCCGGGTCCTTGGCATAAAGGCGGCGAATTTCCGCCAGAGCAGCAATGAGGCGCTCCACATCTACCGGCCGATCGCCCACGGAAATGATGGCCAAAATATTGGACAGGTCACCAAATTCAATTTGGATGTTGTACTCGTCGCGGAGGATATCGTAGACCTCCACTCCGGATAGGCCCATAGACCGGGTATGGATAGAGAGTTTCGTGCGGTCAAAGGCATAAAAGGCGTCCCCATCGCAGCGGCTTTCGTCAAAGGCCAGATAGGAGGGCGGGGCGAGTTGGTTAATTTCTTCGCGGGCATAGTCCGCAAATTTCACCACCCGGTCATAAATTTCTTCCCCCCGCATGGCCAAATTCTTCCGGGTTATATCCAAGGAGGACATCAGGAGGTAGGATGCCGAGGTGGTTTGGGTTAGGTTTAAGATTTGTCGGATATAACCTAAGTCCGCCTGCATTCCTGGTCCTGCCAGGAGCAGGGAGGATTGGGTGAGGGAGCCGCCAGTCTTATGCAGGCTGACTGCAGCCAAATCTGCCCCCGCCTCCATGGCTGACATAGGCAGGTCGGATGAAAAATAAAAGTGGGTACCGTGGGCCTCGTCTACCAGGACTTTCATGCCAGCCTGGTGGGCCAGGGCTGTCATCTCCTGGAGGCGGCCACAGACCCCATAGTAGGTAGGATTATTAATCAAGACGGCTTTAGCATCTGGGTTTGCCTGGATGGCCGCTTGAAAGTTTTCTAGGCTCATGCAAAGAGGAATGCCAATGGCTTGGTCCAGACCCGGGTCTACGTAGATGGGATCCGCCTGGGCCAGAATCAGAGCATTTATGGCCGAGCGGTGGACATTGCGAGGCATGATCAACTTATCACCAGGGTTTAAGCTGGACATGATCATGGCCTGGACCGCCTGCGAGGTGCCATTGACAATAAAGAAGGCCGCCTCTGCCCCAAAGGCGTCGGCCGCTAGGTTTTCGGCTTCCTTGATCACACCCACGGGGTGGATCAGGTTATCCAACATTTTCATGGAGTTGGCATCCGTGGAAAGGGTGGGTTGGCCTAAAAACTCTAAAAGTTCCGGGTTGCCAGGGCCTTTCTTGTGGCCCGGTACATCAAAAGACACCATGCGCTTCTGCCGATAGCGCTTGAGAGCCGTGAGGAGAGGGGCTTGGGTTTGGTCTAACTGGTAATTACGCATGCTGGCTCCTCCCTAACAACCTGCAGGCCGGGCTAATTGGCATCATAAATATTGCGGCCGGAATAAATTTCGATCATTTCCCGCTGGATGGCTTCCAAGATTTGCAGGCGCTCCTGCGGCTTAATCTCATAGGCGTCACGCTTAAAGAGGTAGTTTTGTACATCGACTTCTTTGAGCATGAGCCGGGAGTGAAAGAGGTTGGCCTGGTAGACATTAATATCGGTAGCATCATAGCGGCGGAGGATATCCGGGCTGATAAAATCTTGAATACTGCGGACCTGCTGGTCTTGGAAGTATTTGCGGCCAGAGGTATCACGGGTAAATCCCCGCACCCGGTAATCGATGGTAATAATATCAGACTCAAAACTGGAAATAAGGTAATTAAGAGCTGTTAGAGGTGAGATTTCGCCACAAGTGGCAACATCTATATCGACTCGAAAGGTGGAGATCGCCCGCGAGGGGTGGGCCTCCGGGAAGGTATGGACTGTCACATGGCTCTTGTCCAGATGGGCGAAGACGTCCCGCGGGCCGACTTCTGGCTGGCAGGGCCTATCTGCATCTGGCGCTTGGTCCTGGGCCTGGGCGGTCGCTTCTGCAATCGCTCCCTCCGGGAAAATGTCCTCTAAGACACTGGTGCAGGCTGCATCAGGGCCCTCACTTTTAGACAAAAGGTTTTCCAAAAAAGGCTGGCCGTGGTTACAGGATTCATCGATATAAGTGTCTGGGACAGATTGCTCCGCAATCAGGATGTTAACCGAGGCTCCTTGGGGATCAAAATCTTGCTTGCTAATGTTCAAGATATTAGCCCCAATCATGGCCGTAAGGTCACACAGAATCTTCGTCAAGCGGTCGGAGTTATACTGTTCGTCGATATAAGCCAGGTAGTCCTGCTGTTCTCGCAGGGTGCGGGCATAGCAAACGTCGTAGATATTGAAGCTTAAACTCTTGGTCAGGTTGTTAAAACCGTAGAGTTTAATTTTTTCCCCCATAGGCCTGGACTCCTCCCCTTCACGCCTCTATTGCGCAGATTTTGCGCGACACAAATGCAGCGTTATTTTAGCACATTACTAGACCCGATATGCCAGGTCTTTTCTTAGTCTAAATGCCTAAGTGCCAGGGGGTCATGGCCAAAATTCTTGACACAAAGTCAACGGTGCATTAAAGTGAGTCCAGTCTGAAGACTAACATATAAGTTATGCTGGCCTTCAGAGTGTAAAGGAGCCTGAGGTTATAACATATGAGCGGTAAACTCTCCGTTTGCCTAGGTTAATTTGCAAAAATGTAAAGAGCAGAATTGAAATTGGAGGAAATCACATGAAAAAATTATTAGCATTTATGCTGGTATTAGTCATGTCTTTCGGCCTCGTTGCCTGTGGTACAGGTGAAGAGAAGAAGAAAGAAGAAGCAACCAAGGCTGCCACAGAAGCTGCCAAGGAAGAAAAGACCGAAGCTGCCAAGGAAGAAAAAGAAGAAAAAACTGAGGCCGCTAAGGAAGAAGACAAAAAAGAAGAAGACAAAAAGGCTGATGATAAAGAAGCTAAAAAAGAAGAAGACAAGAAAGAAGAAGCTGCCCCTGCAGGCGAACTGAACATTGGTGTCTTCTACTATGACTTCGCTGACGCTTATATCGCTACTGTCCGCTCTGAAATGGACAAGATGCTGGATAAAATGGGCGTTGAATACAAGAACTACGATGCTGCCGGTTCTCAGCCCACTCAGACTGACTCTATCAAGTCTGCTATCGTCGCTGGCGCTAACCTCTTAATCGTCAACGTAGTTGAAACATCTTCTGAAGACGCTGCCAAGGAAATCGCTGCTGCCGCTAAGGATGCTGAAATTCCTGTTATCTTCTTCAACCGCGAAGTCACCAACGATGTTGTGAACGGCTATGAGAAGGCTGCCTTTGTTGGTACCGATGCTCCTGAAGCTGGTCACCTGCAAGGCGAAATGATCGGTGATTACCTGGTCGCTAACTTCAAAGACATTGACCTCAACGGTGATGGTAAGATTTCTTACGTCATGTTCAAGGGCCAAGAAGGCAACGCCGAAGCTGAGGCTCGTACCCAGTTTGCCGTCGAAGATGCCGACAAGATCCTCAAGGAAAACAAATTAGAAGCTCTGGCTTACTATGACGAAAATGCTGACTCCAAGTTCTTAGTTGATAAGGACGGTAAGTGGTCCGCTGCTGCTGCTAACGACTATATGTCCACCATCCTGGGTTCTTACTCTGAAGAGCAAAACAACATGGTTGAGCTGGTTATCGCCAACAACGACGAGATGGCCCTGGGGGCTCTCTCTGCTCTGCAAAACGCTGGCTACAACAAAGAAGACGGCAAATATATCCCTATCTTTGGTGTAGACGCTACCGAAACTGCTCAAGGCAAAATTAAAGCCGGTGAAATGGTTGGTTCTGTCAAACAGGATAACGTTGGTATGGCTGCTACCATTACCCAACTAGTTCAAAATATCAAAGATGGTAAAGAGCTGATGGCTGGTACCGAAGAGCTCAACGTAGATAAAGACGTTGATAAGATTCGTGTTCCTTACCAGAAGTGGACTGCTGAGAGCAAATAAGTTGCGCTGTTAGCTGTAGGAATTAAAGGAGTAGGGCGGGTGCCCTGCTCCTTTTTTCAAAAGAGAGGAGATGTGTGATGCCAAGTACGCCACTATTAGAGATGCGAGGCATTTCCAAGGCCTTCCCTGGTGTCAAAGCATTAGACAAGGTTGATCTTACAGTCTATCCAGGTACCGTTCATGCCCTCATGGGTGAGAATGGCGCAGGTAAATCAACCCTGATGAAGTGTCTCTTTGGCATCTACCATGCCGATGAAGGGGCCATCCTCCTGGAGGGTGAAGAGGTAAACTTTCAAAACCCCAAAGAAGCCATGGAGCACGGTGTTGCCATGGTACACCAGGAGCTTAACCAGGCCTTAACCCGGTCTGTCCAAGACAATCTCTGGCTGGGACGTTACCCCACCCGGGGCGGTCTCATGGTCAACGAACGCAAAATGTCCCAGGATACTAAAGCCTTATTTAAGGATCTAGGTGTCCATATTAACCCCAAACAGATTATGTCCAGCCTGCCAGTTTCCCAACGCCAGATGGCCGAAATTGCCAAGGCTGTTTCTTATAACGCCAAATTAATTGTTTTTGACGAGCCTACCTCCTCCCTTACTGAGCACGAGGTAGACCACCTTTTCCGGATTATTAACGACCTCAAAGCCCAGGGCTGTGGGATTATCTATATCTCCCACAAGATGGATGAGATTTTCCGTATTGCCGATGAAATTACCGTCATGCGGGATGGTCAATGGGTGGATACCAAGTCTGTGGGCCAAACCAACGTAGGCGAAATTATTAAGCTGATGGTGGGCCGGGAGCTTACCCACCGTTTCCCGGACAAGACCAACACACCAGGCGAGGTTGCCCTGGAAGTTCAGGGCATGTCCGGCGCCTATAATCTCCTGGAAGACGTGTCTTTTGAACTCCGCCAGGGAGAAATTTTAGGTGTAGCCGGCTTGGACGGGTCCGGCCGCACGGAGGTCTTAGAGACCCTCTTCGGCGTGATGACCCGGAGCGGCGGGACCATCCGTCTGCATGGCAAGGAAATCTACAACCATACCCCGCAGGAATCGGTTAAGAACGGCTTTGCCCTCTTGACGGAGGAGCGGCGGGCCACGGGTATTTTTGCCATTCGGGATATCACGGACAATACCATCATTGCCCACACCTCTAGTTATTTGAAGCGCGGCTTCTACCTAGATAGCAAGGCCATGGAGCGGGATACAGATAAGTCCATTGAAGCCCTGCGGATCAAGACTCCCAGCCGGGCCACGGCCATTCGTTCCCTCTCCGGCGGCAACCAGCAAAAAGTGCTCTTAGGCCGCTGGCTCCTGACCGAGCCTGAGGTCCTGCTCCTGGACGAGCCTACCCGCGGCATTGATGTCGGTGCTAAATACGAAATTTATCAATTAATTATCAATCTGGCCTCCGAGGGCAAGGCAGTTATGGTTGTTTCTTCCGAAATGCCTGAACTCTTAGGCATTTGCGACCGGATCTTGGTCATGTCCAACGGCCACGTGGCCGGAGAAGTCGATGCCAGCCAGACCAGCCAGGAAGAAATCCTGACCTTAGCTGAAAAGTATATTTAGGGAGACGATTATGAATTCATCCACAGATTTAAAGAAACAGTCCTTTGACAGCAAGCGTATTATCAACTTGCTCATCAACAACGCCTTGATCATCATCATGCTGATCCTGGTGGTTTACGTGGCTGTCACTAACCGCAACTTTCTGCAACCCGCGTCCTTGGTTAATCTGCTCTCCCTGACAGCAGCTTATTTACCCGTTGCCCTAGGTATCGCCGGCTGTATTGTGCTCACAGGTACAGACCTTTCCGCTGGCCGTGCTGTAGGGCTTACGGCCTGTGTGGCAGCCTCTCTGCTACAAGCTGTAGATGCTCCCGGTAAAATGTGGCCCAACCTCAAGCCCCTGCCCATCTGGCTGGTCCTTATTATATCGGTACTGATTGGCGCTGCCATTGGCGTCTTCAACGGCTTCTGGGTTGCTAAGTTCAAGCTCCACCCCTTTATCGTGACCCTAGCCACCCAACTTATTCTCTATACCGTGCTTCTCCGCTATGTCCAATTAGGGGAATCTCGCGGTCAGTCCATCTCTGGCCTGGACAATGGTTACCGGGAATTTGTCGCGGGTTCTCTTGTGAAACTCCCCATTGGCAAGGGGATCGGCATCCCCAACTATGTTTGGTACTCCATCCTGCTTGCTATCCTCATGTGGTTTATCTGGAACAAGACCGTCTTTGGCAAAAACATGTTTGCCCTGGGTTCCAACGAAGAAGCCGCCCGGGTATCCGGTATCAATGTCGGCCTTACCACAGTGGCTGTATTCGCCCTGGCTGGTGCCATGTATGGTTACACGGGCTTTATTGAAGCGGCCCGTATCGCCTCCAACACCCCTAATACTGGTTTCAACTACGAGCTGGACGCCATTGCGGCCTGCGTTATTGGCGGTGTTTCCTTTGTCGGCGGTATCGGTAAGATTTCCGGTGTCATTATCGGGGTTCTCCTCCTCCGCCTGATCTTCGTCGCCCTGCCCATGGTCGGCATGGACCAGCAGCTCCAATACGCCATTAAGGGCGGCATCATCCTGGTTGCCTGTGCCCTCGATATGAGAAAATATTTAGTCAAACGCTAAGCTGACAAGTTTCATGTCCTAAGCGTAAGCAGAGGGATGGCGGTCCTGGCTTGGCCAAGCAGGATCGCCATCCTTTATCATTTATACTGAATCTGATCATGAGTCTGAGCAACTGCATGGAGGTTTGCCTATGACGACCAAGACCTGTTCTACTTTATTAGCTCTAAAGACCTGGGAAGCCAAGCTGGCCCAAGGCCAGCTGGACCCCATCCTCCGGGACCTAGCCTGCCTGGCCCCGGATCAGGATATACAGCCTGCCCGCCAGCGTCTGGCCAAGCTGCTCGCTACCTATCGCCGCGAATTTGACCCCACAGGTCAAAGGCAGGTCGCCATTTTCTCCGCCCCGGGCCGGACTGAGCTCTTAGGTAATCATACCGACCACCAGGGCGGTAAAATCCTTGCTGCTGCAGTCAATCGGGATATCCTGGCCGTAGCGGGCTTTAACCAGGAATCCAACCCTCCCCAGATCCGCCTGGCCTCGCAGGGTTGGCCACTGAGTGCCATTCTGCTAGACAATCTGCATCCCCAAGGCCCAGAAAGCGGCAACTCTCGCGGCCTGGTGCGGGGTATTGCGGCTGGTCTTGCCAAGCTGGCCTGGGAGGGCAATTTAAAGGGGCTAAGCCAATTCCCCCTGTACAGTGCATGGGCAGGCAACAAGCCGAGAGGTCCAAAGGCCTTATGCCCTGAGCTCCAACTCCAGGGCTTAGATATTGCTACAGAATCCCAGGTGAAAACGGGATCTGGTATTTCCTCTTCTGCCGCCTTTGAAGTCTGCCTGGCCAAACTTATGGCCACACTTTGGGGCTGGCCCCAACTGGACCCCCTGGCACTCGCGAAGGTCGGACAATATGCAGAAAATGTTTACTTCGGCAAACCCTCCGGCCTCATGGACCAATTGGCTTCCGCAGAGGGAGGTGCTGTTTACGTAGATTTCTCCACCCCCTCACCCCAGGTGGAAAAGCACGCCTTCCCCCTCACCCAGGCTGGTTATCAATTGGTCCTTATGGACTCCAAGTCCGACCACGCCAAACTCTCGGGGGAATACGCCGCTATCACCGCAGAGATGGGCAAGGTTGCCCAAGCCTTCGGCCAGGACATCTTGAGCCAGGTAGCCCCCGAGGACTTTTTCGCCTCCTTGCCCAGCCTACATAAGCAGGTGTCCGACCGTGCCTTACTGCGGGCCCTGCACTATTACACCGAATGTCAAAGGGTTGACCAGGCTAAAGCCGCGCTGGACCAGGGAGATATTGATACGTATTTGGCCCTAGTTAACGCTTCTGGCCGGTCCTCCTATATGTACCTGCAAAACATCTATCCCAGCGGGGCCGTACAGGCACAGGACATGGGCCTGGCCCTCGCTTTGGCAGAACATAGCTTGGCCGGCAGGGGCGCCTGCCGGGTCCACGGGGGCGGCTTCGGCGGCACCATCCAGGCCCTGGTCCCCTACGCTCTCTACCCGCGTTTTAAGCAGGAAATGGAAGAGGTTTTCGGGCAAGGCGCCTGCCACGCCTTGGCCATTCGCGACCTAGGGGCTGTCTGCCTGGACCCCGCTCATGTATAGGTAACCGTATGCAAAACATCAATAGTGAGACAAGCCAAACCTCCCTCCCACCCATCCAGGAATATTTCCTCACACAAACTTTTAGCGACGATCCCGGCCAGAGTGGTGCAGATAGTTCAGATTGCGCAGATTGCGCGAATTGTGCGGAACTCCACCTCACCAATCTGGGGGCTACAATTATGTGCTTGACCCTCCCGCTAGCCTCCGGGCAACGAGATATCATCCTGGGCTTTAGCAAACCCCAAGATTACCTCGTCCAAGAAGGCAATCTGGGCGGCCTCATCGGCCGTGTCGCAGGCCGGATTCCTGCGGGGCCGGAAGGCTACCCTTTGCTGGACATCGACGGCCACACCTATCCCCTCTCCGCCAATGCCGGAACGACCTGCCTGCACGGAGGAAAACCTGGCTTTCATCGAGAGATCTGGGAATTAGCTGAGGAAGGCCAAGACGCAACGCGCAATTGGCTGACTTTCCGCCTGCTTTCTCCAGACGGCGATGCTGGCTTCCCTGGAGATTTAGAAGTCCTTGTCACCTATAGCCTAGAGAAGCCAGACATAACTGCTCTAAACCTAGGCACGGACCTAGCAACTCCGGACCTGGCCGTCCTAAACCTAGACGCGGACCCAGCAACTCCGGACCTGGCAGCCCTAAGCCTAGACCCGGACCTAGCAGGACAAGCAGATTGCGCGCAAGGCAAAGAGGGGCTGGCCACCTCTGGATCTTGCATAGACCTCCGTATCCGCTACCAAGCCACTTGCTCCGCCCCCACCGTCTGTAGTCTCACCCAACACGCCTACTTTAACCTGCAGGGACATGAGCAAGGCAATTTGCTGGGGCAGAAATTGCAGATTTCCGCTGACTCCTATACCAATTTTACGGATGACCTCATAGCCACAGGAGATATTTGCCCTCTAGAAGGCACAGTTTTAGACCTCCGCCAGGGCGAGGACCTTGGCCTGCTCCTCAGACACGGCCTAGGGAAAGTTGCCAGCGAAAGTCCAGTAGGGCTTGACCAGCCAGGGCTGGAGAGCAAACCCGGTCAGCCCTCCCCCACTGGCACCCGGCTCTACCCGGTGGATCAACCAGACCCCCATCTCACAGTGACCCGCGGTTTGGACCATAACTATATCCTGAGCCAGGAGGCCCACCACTCCTTGCAAAAAGTCGCCTGTCTGGCTTGTGACGACCTCCGCATGGAGGTGCTGACCACCTTCCCCGGCCTGCAGGTGTATACGGCCAACTACCTGGATACCCTGGGCAAGCCCGGCAAAGATGGCCAGCCCACACCCTATCCGCCTCACTCAGCGGTTTGCCTGGAATGCCAGGCCTGGCCCAATGCTGTAAATCTACCTGACTTCCCTTCTATCAGGCTGGAACCCGGCCAAATTTATCAACAAGAAACCGTCTACCGCTTTTATTTTGCCTCTTAAGATTTTTGTTTCTCCAGGCCATTGGCGGCAAAATGGCATTTTGCTGATTTGCCGCCAATGCTTTTTCTGCCGCCTGGTCTGCCGTTGGCGGGTAATTCCCTTTTCAGCACTTTGCCGCCAAAATAATATTTCCGCTCGCCTGGCCCCTTGGTGGCAAAGTGATGCTTTGGCGAGTTTGCCACCAATACTTTTTCAGCCACCGAGTCTGCCATTGGCGGGTAATTCCCTTTTCAGCACTTTGCCACCAAAATAATATTTTCGCTCGGCTCGCCCCTTGGCGGCAATTTGATGTTTTGGTGAATTTGCCACCAATATATTTTCTGCCGCCTGGTCTGCCGTTGGCGGGTAATTCCCTTTTCAGCACTTTGCCGCCAAAATAATATTTCCGCTCGCCTGGCCATTGGTGGCAAAGTGATGCTTTGGCGAGTTTGCCACCAATACTTTTTCAGCCACATGATCTGCCGTTGGCGGGTAATTCCTTTTTCAGCACTTTGCCGCCAAAATAATATTTTCGCTCGGCTCGCCCCTTGGCGGCAAATTACTATTTTTGAACTTTGCCACCACAGGCCAAGAAATTTTGCTAGCATAAAGAGCGTTATTAAGAGATAGATGAGAATGAGATAGAAATTAGTTAAGAACGGTATAGACAAAAGTGCACATGGCTAAGTGAGCAATAGAAATTGGCCAAGAAACTTGACCAAGAAAAGAGGAGAAATTTCCCAGATGAAGTATAAATTAGTTGCAATTGATTTAGACGGCACGCTTTTAGATGACCAGAAGAAAATATCACCAGAGAATATCGCTGCCATCCAAAAGCTACAGGAGGCTGGCGTGGTGGTCGTTTTGGCCAGCGGCAGGGCCTTCCAAGGCATCAAGAAATACCAGCCCCAGATCGGCGTCCAAGGCCTGGCTATCAGCTACAACGGAGCCATGGTGGCAGATATTCAGACAGGCCAAATCTTTAGCCAGGATCTTATGGCGAATAGTGACGCCAAAGCCCTTGTGGCGCACGGCCTGGATTGGGAAACGACCATGTGCCTCTGGTCCCAGCACCAGCTCTACACCAATGTCTATAACAAGCGGGTAGAGGAATATGAAAGCTTCTCTAACGTGCCTGCCATCGTACTCAAGCATTCCACAGACTTTGACCAGATTATTGACCAGGGCCTAAGCAAAATTTTCTGGTATGATGACCCCGACCGCATTGAAGATTTTGAAGAAACTTTACTAGGCGCCAGAGACCTTTGGCCCCAGACCACCATCTGCAAGTCGGGCACGCATTTCCTGGAATTCTTCCATCAAGACACATCAAAAGGCTTGGCCCTGGCCAAGATAGGCAAGCGATTAGATATCCCCGCAGAGGCTATGATCTCCTTCGGCGATGCCGCCAATGACCTCTCCATGTTGACCTATGCCGGCCTGGGCGTGGCCATGGGCAATGCCAGCCCCGAGGTCAAAGAGGCCGCCGATTTTATCACCCTGACCAACGAGGAAAATGGGGTCGCCTACGCCTTAGATCAGTTCATCTTACAAGCGTCCTATTAAGCAGAAGTCCCCCTAAACAGAAACGGTTTCCCACGAGGCCCTTGTAAGAATACTGCCCCTCGCATGAAATGTGCAAAGCCCACCAAGGCCAGGGTCTTGGTGGGCTTCATCTATTGCTGGATCTGTGAAAGAAGAACTCTTGCTAGAAATCCTCGGACTTAGAACGCTTTATTCCTGAAAAGCTGTATAGTCTAACTCCAAAAGGGAGTCTTGCGCCCGATCAAAGTAAATTTTGCCGTCGATGATGGTCATCTGGCAGCGGGTTGTATTGAGGAGGGGGTCTCCGTCAAAAACGGCGATATCGGCGTCTTTGCCAACTTCTAGGCTGCCCACCTGATCGTCAATGCCCAAGAGTTTAGCAGGATTCAGGGTTATGGCCTTTAAGGCATAGTCATGGTTCAGACCATAGGCGGTCAGGGTACCGGCTTGCTGGGGCAGATAGCAGGTATGGGAGGAGGTATCGGCTGTGAGGCAAATTTCCACGCCGGCTGCTACCAGTTCACCGGCATTCTCCAGACGGAGCTCCCAAATCTCTTGCTTGTAGGGTTCCATGAGCATGGGGCCGACTACAGCCTTAACCGCTTTGGCGGCCAAGATATCCTTGATTTTGTAGCCTTCGGTGCAGTGCTCAATACTAAATTTCAGTCCGAACTCTTCGCCAATGGCGACCGCAGTTAAAATGTCGTCCGACCGGTGGGAGTGGATGCGGCAGAACATGTCTCCGGAGACCACTGGTACCAGGGCTTCCATGCTGAAGTCCTTGGCAAAATAATCGCCCCGCTTAGCGGCATCTTCCTTCTTTTCCTTGTATACGACCGCGTTATAAAGGGCTTCCCGCAACTGGGCGGCATTGCCCATCCGGGTGTAAATCATGTTGCGTTCAGCATAATTACTCTTGGGATTTTCGCCTAGGGCAAACTTCATCTGCTCCTTACCCGGGATCATCATCTCTTCGGCTGAACGTCCCCGCAATTTATAGACGACACCGGTGCCACCAATAAGGTTGCCAGAGCCGGGCAGGGTACAGACAGTAGTAAAACCAGCATTCCGGACCTTCTTGATCGCGGGGTCAAAGGGGTTGAGGGCATCCCGGGCCCGGGTGGCGGGTACGACAGGCTTGGTCATCTCATTGCCATCGTAGGCAGACCGGGCCCCCATCATACGGGGTTCGGGGAAGTTAGAAATATGCGTATGGGGATCAATCAGGCCAGGGGTCACCCAGTGGCCAGCTAAATCAATCGTCTCCGTGCCAGCGGGCAGGTCAAGCTGAGCACCAAGGCCAGCAATCTTGCCGTCCTTAATGAGGATGCTACCATTATCAATAATGCCGTTGGCTATGGTTAAGATTTTTGCCTGGGTTAGGGCGTATGTTTTGCTTTCCATGTAAAATCTCTCCTTAAGTTTTGTCTTAGTTTAACATCTGCTGAACAAATCCTCCTATTAACTTATCTTTTACAATAGGTGTCATGACAGATCTCAAATCTTTGTGATATCATTTTGATATCAAGCACCGATGCCAACAACCGATATTAAGCAAAATCAAGCAATCGGCGCTGCTGTTTGAGGAGGTAAAATCCATGGAAGATTCATCCGTAAAAGTGACGCAGACTCAGGAAAAGCCGGTAGGCCGGGTAAGACCAGGCGTCCCTATTCTCTTGGGAGTCCTTGTGCTCCAAGTGCTTTTACTTGTTGCTGGCATTAATCTTGCCATTCATGCGCATGATATCCTGGCGGTCCTAGCCTTTATCTTGCTTGCTCTGCTTTTTATTGTGTATCCCGGTCTAAAATCTCTAAAACCTCAAGAAGCCACGGTCCTCACCTTATTTGGTGATTATTACGGCACCTTGAAAGGCCCAGGTTTTTTCCATGTTAATCCATTTTGTACAGCGTATAATCCCGCAGCCACAACCAAGCTGGGCCAATCAGGTGATGTCAGCGCCAGCAAGACCCTGAATCTGCAGACCAATTCTGAGGTGAATCTTTCCTCTGCTCAACTATCTGATAAAAAAATTCCTCTAAAGCTCCTGACCCTCAATAACAATAGGCAGAAGATCAACGATGTCTTAGGCAATCCCGTAGAGATTGGTATCGCCGTGATTTGGCGGGTGGTGGATACTGCCAAGGCCGTTTTTGAGGTGGAAAACTACAAGGAATTCCTCTCCCTCCAGTGTGACTCCGCCCTGCGGAATGTGGTTCGAAATTACCCCTATGATGTGACACCAGGCATTGATACAACCGGAGATGGGATCGCCGATGAGGGCAGCTTGCGCGGTTCTTCCGAGACGGTCGCCCGGCGGATTCGGGATGAAATTCAGGAAAAGGTCCAAGTGGCCGGCCTGGAAGTCGTGGATGCCCGTATCACCTACTTAGCCTATGCCCCCGAGATCGCCAGCACCATGCTACGCCGCCAGCAGGCCTCCGCTATTATTGATGCCCGGGCCATGATCGTAGACGGTGCCGTTTCCATGGTGGAGATGGCCCTCAAGCAGCTGGAAGAAAGCCAAGTTATTGACCTAGACGAAGAGCGCAAGGCCGCTATGGTCTCCAATCTGTTGGTCGTGCTATGTGGCAGTCAAGACGCCCAGCCGGTCATCAATTCCGGGAGCATTTACTAAGGGCATGGCCGAAGACAAACGCAAACAAATCGCTTTACGCTTATCTACAAGCTTATATAACGATCTAGCCCAGTGGGCGGAGGACGACTTCCGCTCACTGAATGGGCAGATTGAATTTCTTTTGCACCAAGCCGTACAAAAGCGCAAGGGTGAACAAAGGCATAAAGATGAGGATAGGGATGTGGAAGAGATGCTATAATTTTAGTAGCTATACCTCATCTGCAGGCCAAGGCATCTGCATAGTGTTGCAAGGCTAGTCTATCTGCAAAGTATTGAAGGAGAATACATATGGGATTAATTAGAGCAGCTGCTTCCGCCGTAAGTGGAAGCTTAGGCGATCAATGGTTAGAGG
This sequence comes from Clostridiales bacterium, assembly GCA_004556925.1. Taxonomy (GTDB): domain Bacteria; phylum Bacillota; class Clostridia; order Saccharofermentanales; family DTU023; genus SFFI01. Next base: position 52,492 of record SFFI01000008.1, on the reverse strand, counting down.
CTATAGAGCCAGCTAACATGGGCGAAGGTATCGTCTTTTCCAAGGGTGTCCGACTGAGGCAGAAGGACGGTAAATTTGATCGACGCGATAGTAACCGCAGAGGTACAGAAGACGCCATTTCCAATGGCTCCCTCATCCATGTTTATGACAATCAGGCTGCCCTCTTGGTTGACAGCGGTGCTATTGTAGACTTCACTGCAGAGCCCGGAGTTTTCCAAGTAGATAACTCCTCCCTGCCCTCTTTATTTAGCGGTGGCCTGGGTGCTTCCGTCAAAGAAACCTTCCAGCGTTTCAAATTTGGCGGGGCCAACCCCACTAAGCAGCAGGTCTTCTACGTGAACCTGCAGGAAATCAAGGGCATTAAGTTTGGCACGCCCAACCCCCTGCAATACTTTGACAACTTTTACAATGCAGAGCTTTTCCTGCGTTGCTTTGGCACCTACTCCATTAAAATTGTGGACCCCATCCTCTTCTACAAAGAGGCCATTCCTCGCAACGCCGACCAGATCCACATTGATACGATTAACGATCAATATCTCTCCGAATTCCTAGAAGCCCTACAAACCTCCATTAACCAAATGTCTGTGGATGGCGTAAGGATTTCCCAGGTTAGCTCTAAGATGCGGGAACTTTCTGGCTACATGCAGGATACCCTGGATGAAGGCTGGAAGGAAATGCGGGGTATAGAAGTCCAAGCCGTCGGCATTGCCAGCGTTTCCTATGACGACGATTCCCGTAAGCTGATCGACATGCGGAACCAGGGTGCCATGTTGGGCGATCCCAACATTCGTCAAGGCTACGTCCAAGGGTCTATCGCCCGCGGATTAGAGAATGCCGGTTCTAACGAGGCCGGAGCCGCTGCCACTTTTATGGGGATGGGCATGGGCATGAATGCGGGCGGTAGCTTTATGGGCCAGGCCTCTCAAGCCAATTTAGCCCAGATGCAGGACCAACAGCAGGCCGCTTCTCAAGCCAACCCTACCAGGGCGGCTGGCTGGACTTGCCCCGAGTGCGGTGAGGAGAATGTGGGGAACTTTTGCGCCAACTGCGGGAGCAAAAAACCCGACCAGGCAGCTGGTGGTTTTTGCTCCAACTGCGGCCACAAGTTTGAAGGCCCCAAGCCCAAGTTCTGCCCCGAATGCGGAACCCAGCAGTAGGGGTGTTCAGCCATAGCTGAAGCCTAGCTCTCCAGCAAATCCTAACCCCGCATGGAGGTTGACCATGTCTTTGCATACCTATAAATGCCCCTCTTGTGGCGCCCCGCTCAAATGGGAGCCTAGCGCAGGTCGTATTGCCTGTGATTATTGCAATGGCAGCTTTTCGGTGGAAGAAGTGGAAAACTTTAACCAAGAGCTCCAAGCCAAGGAGGAGGCGGCAATCGCTGCCGAAACAGGCCCTGATAAGGCCTCTCTGGGAGAGTCAGATCAGCAAGCTTTAGGCCAAGACCAACTCAAAACCTATGTGTGTAACTCTTGCGGGGCGGAATTGGTGACAGATGCCTCCACCTCCGCCACCTTTTGCTACTACTGCCACAGCCCCCTGCTCCTGGTAGACCGCTTGTCCGGGAAGTTCAAGCCGGACCGTGTCATCCCCTTTCAAATCAGTAAGGAGAAAGCTCAGGAGACTTTCCGCGCTTGGGCCAGCCAAAAGAAGTATGCCCCGCGGGGTTTTTCCTCAGAGTCTCAATTGGAAAAAATGACCGGGGTCTACCTGCCTGTGTGGCTGGCCAGAGTCAAGAACAGTCTGGACTTCCAAGGCCAAGGCAGGGTAACCAAACGCTTAGATAGCCAAAGAGAGTCCATAGAGACTTACGACATCTCCAGGCAGGGCGACCTGGCCCTGGATAATCTTTTGCAGACGGCCTTCAGCTCGGGCGACAAAATCAAGCCCGAGGCCTTCGAATCCATTGCCAACTTCCGCTGGGAGGATTCTGTCCCCTTCTCCCCCGCTTATCTCTCCGGCTATTATGCAGAGCTGTGGAGTGTAAGCCCGGAAGAAGCAGGGCAAGATGCCACACAGCGGTCAAAAGATCTGGCCCATAATGAGCTGATGGCCGCCCTGCACGCCCAGTACGACTCCTTTAACCTAGCGCGTGATGCCGTCGCAGCCAAACTAGATCACTTGGATTATGTTTTGGCTCCCGCCTGGGCCTTGACTTTTAAGTTTGGCCAAGACACCTACCTCTATGTCATGAATGGTCAAACTGGTCAAATATACGGTGAAGTACCCCTAGATAAGGTCCGGGCCTGGCGGTCAGGCGGCCTCATCGCCGCAATTATCCTGATCCTGCTCTTATTGGGCGGCTATTTTATTTGGTAGCCCTTTGCTAGCCCTGTCTAGGGTCTTACAGGCCCATATGGTATAGAGCGACTGGCCCTGCTCAACCTCGGGTCCCCAACCCCCAGTCATGGTTCCACAAGAAGAAATGAGGCAAAAATGCACTCAAAAGCTAAAATCAATAAAGCCCCAAGCTTGCGAATTCCGACCCGCCAGCTCCTAAGTGGCCTGATCCTGGCCCTCCTATGTAGCCTGGTCTTAGGCACAGGGCTTCAGGCTGTCTTGGCGGAGGGGGCTGTCCCGGAAAGCCGCCAGCGGATTTATGACCAGGCCGAGGTGCTGGACCCTAGCCAGGCAGAAAAGATTAACCAGGCCCTGGCCCAGCTTGCAGACAGCTACGGCCAAGAAGTTATAGTGGTAACCACTAAGGACCTGAAGGGCCGGGAGGCAAGGGACTATGCGGACCTCTTCTACTATGACCTCTACCCAGATCCTGACCAGCCAGGCGCCCTCATCCTCTTTGCTGTCAAGCAGGAGCTCTATATCATGACCTCTGGGACCATGATTGATATTGTGACCGATGCGGATGTGGAAAGTCTCCTGGATCAAGGCTGGGGTGCTTTTGTCCTCAGCGATTATGCCCAAAGTAGCATGAACATTATTGGCGGTATCAAAGAACTTTTAGACCGCGGGCTAGTCGCTGGCCACCAGCGCATGGATGAAGCAGACCGCTTCGGCCTAGCCGAAAAACCCAAGAGCATAAGCACCCTAGATGCCTTGCTGGCCTTGGGGGTTTCCGCTATCTCCGGCCTGGGCTTTGTGGGGGCGACCAAGCAAAGCTACAGGCCCCAAACCCGCAAACCAAGCTACCGGGTCGAGGATAACAGCCTGCTCCATCTCACCCAAAACGTGAACACCTTGGTCAATAAGCGCATTCGTATGATCCCCCTGCCCCCACCCTCCTCTTCCAGCAGTTCCTCCTACAATCCGCATACCACCTCTACAACCCACACGGGACCGTCTGGCAGTACCCGCGGGGGTGGAGGCCGTAAATTATAAGTTTCTTCTGCTAGAATATGGCCATGACTAGTTATGCTGAAAAGTACCGCGAACCCGACTATAAACGTGAGGGTTATGAAAAGCGGCGCAAAATTCGAAACTTCCTTCTCCTCAACCTGGGCACGCTTATTGTTGCCCTTGGTATTCACTTCTTTAAGTATCCCAACCACTTTGCCCTGGGTGGAGTTTCCGGTCTTTCAGTGGTTTTGGCGGCCCTTATTCCGGCCGCAACGCCGGCCACCGCGGCCATGGTGATCAATGCCCTCCTCCTCGTCCTGGCCATTTTCCTCTTGGGCAAGTCTTTCACGGGCAAGACCCTTTACGCGTCTACTCTCCTTTCCGTCCTTCTGGTAGTCTTGGAAAAAGTCGTCCCTATGACCCAGCCTCTGACGGATGAGGGCCTTTTAGAGCTTTTTATTGCTATCGCCATGTCTGGTGCTGGCGGGGCCATCCTCTTTAACCTGGGCGCCTCTTCTGGCGGCACGGATATCGTGGCCCTCTTAATTCAAAAGTACACCAGTGGTGATATCGCCAAAGCCCTGTGGATGGCTGATATCTTCATCACGATCTCGGCTTTCTTTGTTTTCGATATCAAAACCGGCCTGCTCTCGGCCACGGGTTTAGTCCTCAAAGGTTTCATCGTAGACGTGCTGATTGACCGCTTTAACCGGGTCAAATGGTTCACGATTATTACGGAAAAACCCGATGAAGTAGGCAGTTTCGTGACTAGCTACCTGGAGCGATCTTGCACGCGGATGCAGGGTGTGGGCGAGTATAGCGGCGAGCCCCGCTGGATCTTTTTTGTGGCGGTAGACCTGCAGCAAGCGAAGATCTTGCGCGACCATGTTAAGGCAATTGACCCCCACGCTTTCATGATGGTTTCCACCTCCTCAGAGATTAGCGGGCGCGGATTTAGGTCCGGCTTTTAGCCAAGCACAAACATCCCCCTGTGCCAAGTGAGCCACTCCCCAAGAGTGGCTTTTTTGCTGGGTCTGCTCTTTATAGCTTTGCCGCCCACTTGCCTTGTCACAATTTCTCTTTCTCATTCGTATACTAAGCAGAGGACGAACAAGGAGGCTGCATGGACCCAAGACAAAAAAACTGGATTGAAGATGTTTACCGGCGCCGGGTACAGGACGTCTACCGGTTTTGCAGGTCTTTGGTCGGCCGGGAAGGCCTGGCAGAGGATCTGACCCAAGAAACCTTTATGCGCCTGATGACCAGCCAACCGAGATTTGCCAACCCTGCCCACGAGCAAGCCTGGCTTTTCCTGACCGCTCGTCGGCTCTGTTATGACTACTTTAAGCAGGCAGAAAGCCAGAACCAGTCTCTGGATACGGGGTCTCAAGAGTGGCCAGATTCCGACCCACCTGCGCCTTCTGGCCGCTCAGAATTTGGTGACCTTTTAGACCTCTTGACCCCCGAGCAAAGGCCCGTCATCTACCTCTATTACGCAGAGGGCTACAAAACAGAGGAGATCGCGCGAATTTTAGGCCGCAAACCCGCTACCGTCAGGCAGCAGCTCAAGCGGGCCCGGGACCGCCTCGCCCAGGCACTAGAGGAAAGGCAAGAAGAAGGTGTCCGTCATGGATAAAGTGCCCAGACCCTCTCAGCAGAAGCCAGCAAAGGAAAACCGCAAAGATCACAGACAAGAGAGAAAACAAGACATGACCCATTTAGATTTAGAAATCCGCCGCCAACTATTGGCCCCCCACTTGTCACAACAAGCAGTGGAAGCAATGTGGCACAGTCTGGAACAGACGATGGCCCCAGACCAAACACGTAAGGAGCGTCCTATGGCTCAAGCAAGTAATCCCGTTCGCAATTTCCCCGGCAGCTATGCCAGCCCCAGCCGGACCCAGACCTGGACCAAGATCCTAGCCAGCCTGGCTGCCGTCCTCTTATTAGCAGTCCTCACCCTGCCCCTCTTGCCCCGTATCTTCAATCAATGGGGCCCGCCCATGCGGCAAGTCCCGCCCAGCTCGGGTCAAAATGGCCTCATTCCTGCTGCCGCAGGCGATAAGGAGAAGGCAAGCCCAGAAGACCAGACTGCCGAGCCCACAGAGACTCCTGAGTCTGCGGAAGACAGAGCTAAGATGGATTTGATGGACCCCAGCCTGGTCCTCTCCCCCTTTTATACACCCAGAGATGTGCAGAATCTGGGCACCTACGCCTCCGATACAGCTGAACGCCTAGCCTATCCCCTGGCTAACCTCTACTGGGGACCCGCCTGCCGCCTGCCTGTTTACCAAAATAAGCTGATCAGCCAGGCCCAAAGCCCAGATGCCCTGGCCGTTCAGAAGACAGTGCCCAGCTTAGCCCTGACAGATGAAGACATGGCAGAGGCCCTCCAGGCCTATGCCGCCCAATACCAGTTGGAAATTGGTGATGTGTCCTACCTGCCCAGCCCGGATGTCCAAGCAGCCAACCTCCAAACTGCCCTTAACCAGGGCTTAGACCCGGACACCGATATCAACCTGATGATGACGGGTGGCGTCAAGACTGAACTGGCCTATGCCAAGACGGAGGATGGCCTATTAGCCTTCTCTCCAGACTTTTATGGCGGTACGATTTACCACCTCTTGGCAGACCCCATAGCTGTCCCAGAGGATCTGGACCTCCCCAGCCTCTATCGGCCAGCCAACTTGGGCGAGGAAGACTTAGCCCAGATCACTGCCTGGTATCTCCAGTCAGATCCCACTATTCTCGGACAGATGGCCACGCCCCAATACGTCTACTCAACCCACTACAATTTTGTGGGCACCCTGTCTTTGACCTCCTTTGTCTTTTATGATGAGTCTGGCAATCCCAACAAAAATGCCGAAAACTTTGTCCTCGGCAGCATTAAGCCAGTGAATGCACTGGATATCGTCCTAGGCGACTGGATTGACCAAATCTGGCCAGGCTACAGTGATTGGTATAGGTCTATGAACAGCGAAGAAGTCCAGGAAGTACCGCGTCCACGTTATTTCCTAGGTACTTCTGCCCTCTGGCAGGGCGCCTTTGAAAAAATTGGGGACTACCCTATTATCTCCCCTGAACAAGCAGAAGACCGCTTCCTCCAAGGTCAGGCCAGCTATGAGATGTCTTCAAACTATATCCCAGCGGAAGAGGCTGCCTCTCTAAAAGTGGTTAGGCAGGAACTCGTTTACCCCCATACCTATGGGCTCCAATACGTCCAACCCTACTATCGTTTTATCATCCAGGGAGAACAAAGAAACAATGTGGAGACCCGGGAGCCCCTCACGACCCCTGAGGGCGAGCCCATTTATGGTTATCGCTTTGCCCTGGTCTCCGCCCTGGCAGACGAGTGGGTGGACTGGGAGGCCCAAGCCGAGCCTGCCGGCACCTGGGTAGCTAGCATCGACGAAACCCAAGCAGCCCCTTAAAGAGTCGGAAAAGGCTTCGCCCCAAAGGCCCCAAGCAAGCAGGTCACAGGCAGGCCCTTAAAGAGTCAGGAGAGTCTTCGCCCAGCCTTTGTGCCTGCGGACCGCAAATCGCATCTTATAAAACTAAACCTAAGCTAAGAGCCCAGCCTGCTGGGCTCTTAGCTTGTGTAGGACCTAGACCTTGAGGGCCTTTTTCGCCAGGCGGTCATAGGTCAAGATGCTGGCCAGGGCCAAGGCAAAGCAGATAGGGGCGTAGATAAAGAGGCTACCGTAATCCTGGGTCAGGTCGCGGATAGCGCCAAAGAGGATGGGTGAGGCAATCGCGGCAGAGAAGGAGAAAAAGTAATAGTAACCCGTGTAGGTCCCAATCGCCTCCCGCTTGCCTAAAGACAAGACCATGGGCAGGGAGTTGATATTGATGAGGGCCCAGAAGAAACCGCCAATCAAAAGCAGGATCCGAATAGCCCAGAGGTTCATGACAAAGTTAATCGGCAAGAAAACCAAGATGAGGCCAACCAGGCCGATTATAATTGCGCGTTCCCGACCAATCTTGGAAGCCAGGAGCCCGGAAGGAATAGCAAAGATGACAAAGGAGAGGGAGAAGAAGGACAAGGTCATAGCGCCTGTGCCTTCGGATAGGCCTAAGTCATTCGTGGCAAATGACGTAAAGAAGGTCTCCACCGCATTGTAGGCACAGAACCAGAAGAAGATGGCTAGGAGCAAGGCCAAAAGCTTATGTCGGTCTTGAGCAGGTAATTTCGTGAAGGAGGATAGGTGGGGCTGGTCATCCGCATCTTTTCCTAGAGCATGGTCAAAGCCCAATTGCGCCTTGAGCCGGTTTTCCTTGATCGTCGCAGCCAGAATGATGACCGCCAGCATGGTGACCAAGGAGCCCATGGCAAAGCTAGCACCCCGGCCATAGGCATTGGCAATCCGCCCGCCAATGAGGAAGGCCACAATAGACCCTACCCCGCCCATGAGGTTGATCACTCCATTGGCCCGGGACCAGTGGGGGTTGGGCGTGAGGTCCGGCATCAAGGAAATCATGGGCGACCGCCAGACCGACATGGAGAAGTTGAAAATCACAATAACCGCCATGAGAAGCCAGAGGCTGGGCATCTGAGGAATGAGAAAAAAGAACAAAGCCGATACAGGCGCTGCCAGCAGGATATAGGGCATGCGCTGGCCCCAGCGGGTTTTAGTCCGGTCTGACAGGGAACCAAAATAGGGCTGAAAAATCACTCCAAAGATATTATCTACCGTCATGATAAAGCCGATGATGGCTGTCGACTCAATAAAATCTCCTAAAATCAGGGGCACAAAAGAGTTATACAAGGACCAGATTAGGGACGAGGCAAAAAAACCAAAGCCAATTAGGAAAGTCCTGGGGTAATTCAGTTTGCCCTGCTCTACTTGTGGGGCTGCCTTTTGGGCTGCCAGATGGCCTGCCTTTTGCTCTACCCTATGGTCAACCTTTTGGTCTGCCTTATGGTCTGCCAGATCCTGGCCGCCCTGCTTACTATTTTTCATGTTCAAACCCTCCTCGCTTCATGCGCTTGCAACACACCTCATGCGCTTTATCATCTCCATGTTGGAACCATTAAGTGATGGAGTAATTATGACCATTATAAAGTGAAAATATAAGAAAGGGGTTAGAAAGCCGGTCTCGCGGTAAAATTCAGCATTGAGTCCCCAGACCTATAGCCGAACTTGGAATAAACGGACAAAAAGCCCTTTTACAAATTGGAAAAAGCGGACAAAATCGGCCTTAATAACTTGGAATAAACGGACAAAATTTAGATTTTAACTTGAAAAAGCGGACAAGGGTGGAATGCCCGCTGTCGTGCAAAGCTATGTAGACACTAATAACCTGAGGACAGTAAGCCAAGAGCAGGAGGCCATCATCAACTGGTATAAGCAGGATCTCGGCAAATATGATCCTGATAATAAGCTATATCTGGAAGCAATTTTCCAGCTCATTCCCGCGGAACTCAATAATCAAAATAAGCGCTTTATCCTCAAGAATCTCAATGAAAACTTTAAATTCTCACGCTATGCCAACAGCTTTATTTGGCTGGAACAAGCCGGTGTAGCCCTGCCCGCCTATGCTGTCAACGAGCCAGCCTATCCCTTACTACTCCATAAATCCGCCAATTTATTTAAATTATTTTTATCAGATGTCGGCCTCTTAGCAGCCATGTATGGCGCAGATAGCCAGCTGGAAATACTCAAGGGAAATACCCATATCAACTTTGGGTCTATTTACGAAAACATCTGTGCCCAAGAATTACGGGCACATGGTTTTGAACTCTATTATTTCCAGAACAAAAAGCAGGGTGAGGTCGATTTTCTCTTGGAAGAACAAGGAAAACTCATACCCATAGAAGTCAAATCCGGTAAGGCCTACCAGCGACACGCCAGCCTAGACCGGTTGATGAATAATCCTGTCTATGACTTTGAAGAGGCCTTCGTACTATCTTCAGAAAATGTAGGAGTCATCGACCGGACCTGCTACCTACCCATCTATATGCTGATGTTTATACAAAAAAAACAACTCCCTGAAAACTTCATATACCAACCCAATCTCTCAGCTCTGACTTAAGATTTAGTGAGAGTCAAGTCCCCAATATTGTGTAAATTTGTAATTGCCTTCCTTTAATGTACTTATTAGGCAGCCATTACTCGGCGCATTGTTGGTTGGCAAGTCCGCTAAATCAGGAGTTTGCCAACCCTTTTCAGGCTGGCCGGTCGGGTTTAGCAGGCGAGTCTGGTTGGCAAGTAAAGTCAAGCCACTAATAGTGTGTAAATTTGCCTTTGCTCATTTCACAAGACCTCTGAGCCGGCCCAGCAAATCACAAATATGGTGGAATGTTGCTTTTGCCCATTTCACAAGGCTTGGGGCCGGCCCATAAAGTCACAAATGTGGTGGAATATTGTATTTGTCCATTTCACAAGCCTTAGGGCGGGGGCAAAAGTCCGAAAAATATGGTGAAATGTGATATTGGCAAAATTCACAATATTTTTGCCCAGACTAGATGAGGAAAATATATGGTGAAATATCATATTGATTTATTTCACATGAATTCTGGCTGGGCTGGATAAGCTCAATTTATAGTGGCAAATAATTAGGGGAGAAAGGCCTGTGAAAGATGGCTTCCGCGATTTCCACAGGTAATTGGTTGAAATCTAAGGGCAGGAAAAGCTGTGGAAAATGAATTTCTCAATTTCCACAGCTAATTAGCCAGCAAGCTATGGTGAAAGCTACCTTTTACGCTTTTCACATGAGCTTATGATGCCCTGTTAGTTAAGTACTTACGATGCCCACCGAGTAGCGAAGCGCCACCTTTCTTATGGCCGCTGAGATAGACTATATTGTGCTAAATATTGTGCCAAATAAATAACGGATTAAAACAGGTTTTTGAGGCTTGCTAATCTTGCGCACGCGTATACATAGATAATTTATCCAAAAAACTTTAATTGAAACTATAAAAATTGCTTTTAGGTATAAATATTGTTATGGTAATTATAGAGTTAGTTAGGTTGAGTTTGTATTAGCTTTTCAAATGCGCAGGTAATTTAGTTAAATATTCAGGAAGTAGGAAGTAAGACGACCTTTTCAAATTAGAATTATAGTATCAAATAGTAAAAACTGCTTTGGCACACTCTTCAGTAAAATTTAATGGGAACCGGTACATACTCATTTCAGTACTATGATTAGAGAGATGAGAAATGGTAAAGAGAGGATAGCCGTATGAACAATAAAATTTCTCGCACGCTTGACAAAATTCCCAGAGAACTCAAATTCGCGCTTGTGAGTTTATTACTCGTGCTGATGATAGTTTCTTGTATAAACTTTTCCCGTGAGGCAGTGATGAATCGGGACATGTTTGTCAATAAAATGTACGATGTTGATGCCATGTTGGCTACTATTGATGATTGGGAAAGTTTTTTTGTTAATCCGCTTGCCTATAATAGTAGCCTCAAGGTAAAAGACGCAAATCGGGTGATAAATTCTCCTGATGACTCATTACGTGACCCTGATTTAGAAAGTTACGGGCGTGAAGTTTTAGAAAGCATGCAGTTATTTCCTGAATGGGCTTGGCATAAGGCAGGAGAATCTTTGCTGTTTAGCGGGAAATATGCTTTTGCCTGCCTGGGCGTCATTTTAGGCGCAATCTTTTTAAGGTTGGCCGTGGGCTGGAAGCAGGCTGCGAAAGTCACTTTGGCCAGTACCCTTGCTGTATGCCTGACCATAATGATCCTCTTGGTGATTTCGCGACTGATTATAGTCGGAGCGACATTTTCGGGGATAGACCAGCTTACAAAATTTAAGCAAGTGGTTGAGGCGAAGGATATCTGGCATCCCCATTTCTCCTATAACCTGGGGGTATTTTTAGCTGCATATATTCATGGTCTGATTTATCTTGCTTTTGGCTTGCTTTTATTCGCTCTGACCAAGTTGGTACTTCCGGTCATTATCTTTCTCATTGCCCTTCCTACGCAGTGGGTCAGCCTAGTCTACTCTATCCCTGTTTTACCGATGTACTACTTTAACCGGACCATTAATAAGTACTTTGTTAGCTTGGCGAGTCCCTTGTATTACGAGCCAAGCCCTAATTTTACAGCTGATATCATCCTCTTGTTCGTCAGTTTAGTCTTGCTCTTGGCTCTGGATTTTTATGTGTTAGACCGGTCTCATAAAAAGCTTGTCCCAGATTATATGCCTGACCAGGATAAGGCTAAGAACTAAGAATATCGGAGCTTTCACTCAAAAGACCGGTGTCAGCTGACTTGACAAGCAAGCTTGTATTAACATGTAGCTTAAAATTTAAACAAATGAAGATGGTGCCCCATTCGCATCTGATTGGAGCACCATCTTTTAATGTTCACTGTTATCCTCGTTTTCAGCCTACTGGACTCGTCATAAGCTCCTAGCCCGCAGACTGCAAGACTAACCATACGCTACTTTATTTAGCCGGCAGGCTGTAGGACTAACCTTAACCATAACTTTAGCCCACGCAGGCTGTAGGACTCTTACTAAAGCCCTAGATCGCCACCTTGCGGGGGGATTTGCCGGTGATTTCAGCTGGCAGTTTGATACCATCCGCGCTTTCCTGGACGAAGTGGCAGGCCACAAAGTGGCCAGGTTCCTTTTCTACCAGGGGGGGCATGGATTCCAGGCAGGGGCCTTGGGCATAGGGGCAGCGTCCGGCAAAGCAGCAGCCGGGCTTGGGATTAACCGGGCTGGGGACATCGCCCTCCAGGATAATTCTTTCCCGCTTGAGCCCAACCTTAGGAATGGGAATGGCGGAAAGTAGGGCCTGGGTGTAGGGGTGCTGGGGTCTGGCAAAGATCGTTTTGTAATCTGTTAATTCCACAATGTGGCCCAGATACATAACGGCAATGCGGTCAGAGATATGCTTCACTACAGACAGGTTATGGGCAATAAAGAGGTAGGTCAGTCCAATGTCCTTCTGCAGTTTCTGCAGGAGGTTGAGGATCTGGGCTTGGATAGAGACGTCCAAGGCAGATACGGGTTCATCCAGGACCACAAATTTGGGCTGCAAGGCCAGGGCCCGGGCAATACCGATGCGCTGGCGGCGGCCACCATCTAGCTCGTGGGGATAGGAGTCCACCAAACGCTGCTCCAGGCCGACAAGCTCCATAGCGGTCTTCACCCGGTTCTCTATGCTCTCTCCTCCCAAGACTTCCTTGTTGACCTTAAGGGGGTCAGAAATCAGCTGGAAGGTATTCAGGCGAGGGTTAAGAGAAGAGTAAGGGTCTTGGAAGACGATCTGCATCTCTTGACGCATACGTTTTTTGTCTTGTCCCTTGTAGTGCAGGGTGGATTTGCCTTCAAAAATCACGTCCCCTGCGGTGGGTTCGTGCAGGCGGATAATCGCCCGGCCTGCGGTGGATTTGCCACAACCAGACTCCCCTACAAGGCCCAGAGTTTCCCCCTTTTTGACACCGAAAGAAATCCCATCAACCGCGTGGAGAGTACCGGCCTTAACTTTAAAGTACTTCTTGAGATCCTTGACCTCTAAAAGATAATTATCGTTTGCCATATGCTAGTTCTCCTCACTCTGGTCTGCTGCTGGGGCAACTGGAGGATTGGCCTTGGCCTTATCCAAATAATCCTGGCCCTGCAGGGGGTTGTCGGGATCAAAGAGGAAACAAGATACCTCATGTCCGGGTTCTGGAAGGTAGACACCTGGCTCTTCCTTAGCACAGCGGTCCTTGGCAAAGGGGCAACGGGGGTGGAAGCGGCAGCCCGTAGGCAGGTCTGTGGGGTCAGGTGGCATACCGGCAATGGCAATCAGGTCCTTGTCCTCATCCAATGAAGGGATAGAGTTAAAGAGTCCATTGGTGTAGGGGTGCAGGGGGTTGTTATAAATCCGCTCCACATTTGAGTATTCCACGATGCTACCGGCGTACATGATCGCCACGTTGTCGCAAATTTCCGCCACAATACCTAGGTCATGGGTGATCATGATCATGGAGGTATTAAACTTTAGTTTAAGTTCCTTCATGAGCTCCAAAACCTGGGCCTGAATGGTCACGTCCAAAGCCGTAGTAGGCTCGTCCGCAATCAAGAGGTTGGGATTGCAGGCCAGGGCCATGGCAATAACCACCCGCTGTTTCATCCCGCCGGAGAATTCGTGGGGATAGTCGTCCACACGTTCTTTACGGATGCCGACAGTCTCCAACATTTCAATGGTTTTCTTGCGAATGCCGGATTTATCTAAGTCTTGGTGTAGCTCGATAACCTCAGCAATTTGGTCGCCAACGGTCATGATAGGGTTCAGGGAGGTCATAGGGTCCTGGAAGATCATGGAGATCTTGTCCCCCCGGATGCCCCTCATATCCCGGATATCTTTTTTCAGAAGATTTTCGCCTTCAAAGATAATCTCGCCGGAAGTAATTTTGCCGGGAGGGTCAGGGACTTGGCGCATAATGCCCAGGGCGGTGGTTGTTTTACCTGCCCCGGTCTCTCCGACCAAGCCTAGGGTTTCACCCTTGTCGACATGCAGGTTGAGTTTGTTTACGGCATGGGTTACCCCCTCATCGGTGCGGTACTCGATAGAGAGGTCATTAATTTCTATGAGTTTTTTCATGCTTTGCTTGTTTTCTGCAGACATACGCTCTTCCTTTCTACCGCTTCAGCTTGGGGTCGAGGGCATCACGCAGGCCATCGCCTAAAACGTTCAGGGCAAAGATGGTCAGCACAATCACCAAACCCGGGAAGAGGGTCATGTGGGGGTAGTCACGAATATAGGCACGGCCGCTGGACAGCATGGCGCCCCACTCAGGTGTGGGAGGTTCCAAGCCTAAGCCGATAAAGCTCATGCCCGCTGCGTTGAGGATAGCGTAAGCAAAACCTAGGGTCGCTTGGACAATGATGGGGGCCAGGCAGTTGGGCAGGATATGCTTGAGGATAATCCTGGCAGAACTAGAGCCAGAGGCCCGGGCGGCTTCGATAAATTCCATATCCCGCAGGGAAAGGACAGACGCACGTACAATACGGGCATAACCCGGGATAGCTGCTACCCCAACCGCAATCATCAGGTTGGAAAGCCCTGGTCCCAACGAGGCTATAATCGCTATGGCCATGAGGATATCCGGGATGGCTTGGAAGATGTCGATTACCCGCATGAGCAGGATATCTACCTTACCACCAAAGTAGCCGCAGATCGCACCAATCGTTACCCCGATAATCAGGGCAATAGATACCGAGATAAAACCAATGCGCAGAGAGATGCGGGCGCCGTAAATGACCCGGCTGAAGATGTCTTGACCAAAGTTATCCGTGCCGAAGATGAATTCTTTGGAAGGGGTTTCAAAGGTATTGAGCAAGTGCATCTCGTCATAGGGGTAGGGTGCCAGATAGTCTGCAAAGATCGCGGTAAATATCAAAATAACAATAATGACAAGACCAACCATGGCCAGTTTGTTTTTCCGGAGCCTATGCCAGACATCTCCTAGACGGCGGAAACGTTTTTTTCTTTTAGATTGTTCCATAGCAGGCTCCTTACGTATATTGAGACTTAATCCGGGGGTCAATGTAGGCATAGATGATGTCTATAATGAGGTTGACGATGGCAAAAGCCACGGCCACAAAAAGCACACCGCCTAAGACCAGTGGGTTATCCCGGGATTTGATCGCATTTACCATCAGGCGCCCAATGCCAGGGATAGAGAAGATAACTTCCGTCATCAAGGCACCACCCAGCAGCTGACCGAATTGAATACCAATAATTGTAATAATGGGGATCAGCGCGTTGCCCAGAGCGTGCTTGGTGATAACTACCGACCGCTTTTGACCCTTGGCTTCTGCTGTCCGGATATAGTCCTTGCGGATAACTTCCAGCATGTTGGACCGCGTCATCCGGGTAATGACCGCGGTGGACTGGGCCCCTAAGGCAATGGAAGGCAGGATCATTTGATTGAAGTGCTCAAAGCCTGAGGAGGGTAGCCAGCCCAGGCGGACAGAAAAGAGCAGAATCATCAGAAGTCCTAACCAGAAGACCGGCATGGATACCCCGATTAAGGCAAGAATCATCATGATGTTGTCAAAGATGGAGTATTGATAAATGGCTGAGATAATGCCGAAGGGGATGCCTAAGATGGTGGCAAAGGCAATCGAGAGCAGGGCTAATTTTAAGGTAGCGGGCGCTGCGTCAGCTATTTCTGAAACCACTGGCTTGTGGGATTGGTAGGAGTCTCCCAGGTCAAAATCAAATACTAATTTCTTTAAATAGTTACCATACTGTACTAAAAAGGGATCGTTCAAGCCCCACTCTTCCCTCTGCGCTTGCACCGCTTCTTCCGAGGCATTTTGGCCTAAAGCGTTTCGGGCCGGGTCACCATCGGAAAAGTAGAGGAGGGAGAATACGACCAGACTAACACCCAAGAGTACAGGCAATAGTAAGAGAACTCTCTTCAAGATATATCTAATCATAAAACACTCACACTTTTACAGAAATCAACCTACCTCAGAGGGGTAGGCTGGAGTAATCAGGGCTGAGCCAGTTGGCTCAGCCCTCAGAAAACTAAGTTTTATGCTTATTCAGCGTCCTTGAAGGAAACCTTGTAAATGGGGTGCCAGGCATAGGGAGAGAGTTCCAGATTCTCAACATAATCTTGAGCGCCTACGACAACTTCACCGTTGTGCTCATAGATCCAGGGTTTGAGTTCTTCAATTCTCTCTTGAATCTTGTGGTAGATTTCTTCACGCTCGGGGCTGTCCTGGGTAGCGCGGCCTTCTTCTAAGAGTTTGTCGATTTCTTCATCATCCAGGTAGACATAGTTGCCGCCTGCACCCATGGCAGAGGAGTGGAAGCAAGGCCACAGAGCCATATCCGGGTCAGGTGCATCGGGGGTCCAGCCGATTTGGAAGAGGTCTTGCTCGCCGGCTTCCAGTTTTTGGATGTAGGCGGCCCATTCCAGAACCTCGACCTTCAGGTCAATACCAGCTTCTGCCAGCATGGCCTTAATGATCGTAGCCATATCGACACGTTCCGTTTTTTCGTTGGTGGATAGGGTGAGGGAGAGTCCATCAGGATAGCCGGCTTCAGCTAAGAGCTCTTTGGCTTTTTCTACGTCACGCTCGGGCTGTGTCCAGTCGCCGGCTAAGGAATACTGCATAGAGTCAGCATAGGGGCCTGTAGCGACTTTACCAACGCCACGCCAGACGGCTTCGTCGATAGCGGACATATCCAGGGCCAGCTGGATAGCTTGACGTACGCGGATGTCATCCAGAGGAGCCTTAGAAACGTTCATGCCCAGGTACTGAGTGGAGAACTCAGGGGTGCGGAGCAGTTGCAGGTGATCATTTTCTTCGATACGGGAGATATCCTGAGGGGTAATCTCGTAAGCAATATCTACACCGCCGGATTCCAGTTCGATGGTGCGGTTGGTAGCTTCAGGAATAACACGGAGTAGGAGCTTGTCATACTTGGGTGCGTCGCCCCAGTAGTCTTCGAAGCGCTCGAATTCCATACGGTCGTTCTTCTTCCAGGAGACAAACTTGAAGGGGCCGGTGCCGCAGGGGTTTTGGCCAAAGTTTTCACCCGCTTCTTCTGCTTCTTTAACGGCTTTTTCCGATACGATAAAGCCGGAAGCGTGGGCTAAGCATTTGAAGAAAGCAGCGTTGGGTTCATTCAGTTGGAACTTAACGGTGTAATCGTCAGGTGTTTCGAAGGAACCTTCCTTGATGCCACCAAAGATGTGGGTAACTGCAGGAGCGGTTCTAGCTCTTTCGAAGGAGAAGGCTACGTCAGAAGCTTTCATTTCTTCGCCATTGTGGAACTTAACGCCCTTCTTGAGGTGGAAAATATAGGTCACGTCATCGGGCATTTCCCAAGATTCTGCAAGCAGGGGGTGTAACTCTGAGTTTGCATCCAGGGATAAAAGTCCTTCATACATTTGGTGCATAGCGTGGCTGGACGGGCTGTCGTTATTGGCCACAGGGTCCAGGGTGATGGCATCGTAGGCAGTCGCTACGATCAGGGTATCACGGCCCTCAGCAGAGACTGAAGGGAGTGCAAAGACACTAATCAGCATGATAGCGGCTAAGACAAAAGCAATTCTTTTCTTCATATTAATCCTCCGTTTGATTTGGCCCGAGAAGAGATATTGGCCTCTTCTTTGGACTTTTCTATAGGATACAGCATAACTTAGATGGAAAACTTTGTAAATACACACAATAATTTGCGTTTATTCAGTCTCAGTCTATGTAAGTGTTTTTACAATGTACAGGCTTTCCCCTAAATAGGCTAAAATAGGCGTAATGTACATGACGTGAACCAAGCTGGATATGAGCTGGATAGCCTAAAGAATACAGATAAAGAATAAGCCTATCCAGAATGCGCTTATCCGCTAAAGTATGATGAGCTTATATAGAGCTTGTGAGGTAGTGATATGACCAAATTTACCTTGCCCCGCCAAGACAATTCCCTCCCTGCCCCCTACCGGGGTCAAAGCCCGGGCGGAGACCGGGGACTTCCAGAGTCTCAGTATCAGAATTATCAGCTGGCCAATTCGCAAAACTTTTTGGAGACGGAGGACCAGTCCCTCTTGTCCGGTTTTACCTTGGCAGAAACTTACAGGTTGGCCCAGCCTTCTGATGCGTTAGAAGCGAACATGGCAGAAGCCTTACACTTGTCGCGCCCTCTTTTAAGCCAGGGCCGCCTGGCCGATTATATTCCCGAACTGGCCAAGGCCAACCCTGACCTTTTGGGCTTGACCATCTTGGCTACGGATGGCAGTGCCTATCAGGCTGGGGACTGTGATAAGCCTTTTACGATTCAGTCTATCGCCAAGGTAGCCTTGCTCTTAAAAGCTCTGCAGCTAGGGGGTTTTGCCCAAGTATTTTCCCGTGTGGGCATGGAACCCTCCGGGGCCCCCTTTTCAGAATTCACCACTTTAGGAGATTTTTCGGATAAGCCCTCTAATCCCTTTATCAACTCTGGGGCCATTGTGCTCTCCTCTTTCCTGGCTGCCCATATCAACTTTGAGACCTTCCTCGCCTTCCTCTGCCAGATCTGCAACAACCCCAACCTCCAGCTAGACCCCGCTGTCTACAACTCCGAACGGCGGACCTCAGAGCGTAACCATTCCTTAGCCTGGGAGCTCAAACGGCTCAAGCTGCTCACCGCAGACCTGGACCTCTCCCTGGACTTTTACACCAAGCTCTGCTCGATCGAAGTCCGGCCGCGGGATTTAGCCCACTTTGGCCTCTGCCTGGCCAGGCGAGGCCAAGATGCCGCAGGTCAGCAGATACTCCGGGCGGAAGATGTAACGACTACCCTCGCCCTCATGTATACCTGCGGACTCTACGACGGCTCGGGCGAGTTTGCCGTAGAGGCAGGCATTCCAGCCAAATCAGGAGTAGGTGGCGGGATTCTGGCTGTAGTCCCCGGCCAATACGGCATTGGGGCCTTTGGGCCATCCCTGGACCGCAACGGCAACAGCATTGGCGGTATTAACGCCTTAAAGATCCTCTCCCACACCCAGGGCTGGCATGTGCTTGCTTAAACGCCGGTGGGGCAAGCTTCTGCCCGCCGCAAAAATTTACGAATTTTTGCGGCCCAGCTGCTCAAAACTTGGATGATTGTTGCTTGACGGGCAAAATAGCCAGTTCTACTATGAAATTGTCGCGCGAAAGCCTACTTCTGCGCGGCTAGAAGGGCGCATATCGTGAAAAACAAGCGCGTCATCATCACCCTGGTGGTCCTGATCATCCTCTCCCTGGCAGGCAGTCTTTACCTGGGCCAATTCCCCAGACCGGAAGAGCCCATTAAGGAGGCCATGAAGGACGCGGTTTTGCATGAAGTCCATAAGGTACAGTTAGGACCTCTGCAAGTAAACCCGGCCCTTATCTCTGCCTATATCGTATCTGCTATTCTCAGCCTTTTAGCCTTGGTCTTCCGTTTCCTGATCTTCCCACATTTCCAGGAGGTTCCCGGAAGGCTACAGAACTTAGTGGAGACATTTGTGGCCTATTTCGCTAATTTGGCTGAGACCCATAGCCCCCACCGGCCCAAACTGGTAGGCGGCTACTGTTTTGCCGCAGGCGTTTATATCGCCCTGTCCACACTTTTTGAACTGGCAGGCCTGCAAATCATCACCACAGACGGTCTGTCCCTTGCCTTGCCCGCCCCAATATCCGACATTAACGCCGCTATCGCCATGGGCTTCAGCTCCTATGGCTTTATCCTCCTCGGCGGCATCGTGGCCAATGGCGCAAGAGGCGCCTTCCGGACTTTGAAGGATTTTTCCCTGCCCATTTCCATGAGTTTCCGGCTCTTTGGTGCTCTGCTCGGGGGCCTCTTAGTCAACGAGCTGGTTTACCACTACTACCTGCTTTCCTTTGGCCTGCCGGTACTCATTGCTGTCCTCTTTACCCTCCTACACGCAGTTATCCAGGCCTATGTCCTGACCATGCTGGTCGCTATTTTCTATGGAGAGTCCACCGAGCCCCAACAGCCAAACACCATCCAAGCCTAAACATCACTAAACATAAAATATTTTGAAGAGAAAGTGTCACAGAATATGAAAAAACAATTGTCACATTTCGCTATCGCATTGGCTATGATTTTACTGGCCCTTAGCCTCTGTCCCCTGCAGCTGGCAGGCCTCTCTACTCAAGGCCTAGCTTCCGCCCCAGTCAATGCGGAAGAAGCGGCAGATGCTCAAGCAGCAAAGACAGGTGGCGAAGCTGCGGCCACAGCTGAGGATGCCCTGCGGCAGACCAAAGCCTGGTCTGCCGGTGTCACCCTGGCTCTGGTCGGTCTTGCCGGCGCTATTGCCATGGGTTGGGTCATCTCTAAATCTGTAGAGTCCATAGCCAAACAGCCCGAGGCCGAATCCGGCATCCGCGGCTCCCTCATGATCGGCTTGGTCTTTATTGAGACCCTTGTTATTTATGCCCTGGTTGTCGCCATCCTCATTGTCTTCGTACTCTAGAAAGGGGCGGCTGTATGCCCTTAAATATTAACTGGCTGCAAATTCTGCTCCATTTATTTAACTTTCTGATCCTCTTCCTCATCCTTTATTTGACGGTCTACGAACCTGTCTTTAAGTTTATGCAGAAACGCCGGGACAAATACCAGGCCATGCAGGATGAGGCAGCAGAGTTCAAGGCGCAAAAGGCCAAACTGGAAGCAGAGTACGCCCAGCAGCATGCCCTCGTCCAGGCCAAGCTAGCAGAGGACAAGGCACAGGCACAGAAGGATTTAGAAGCAGCCAAGGCCCAAGTCCTGCAGGAGGCAAAGGAGGAAGCTGAGAAGATCTTAGCCCAAGCCCGCAAAGATGCCCAAATGGACCGGGATAAACTCATGCACACAGCTCAACACGAACTGCGGAACCTGGTCGTGAATAGCCGCAAGGCCATGGCCTCGCGGGATATGGACTCCTACGAGCAATTCCTGGCCACAGTGGGTATTGAGCCCAGCCCGGAAGTTGCAGATTCCAAATCTTCCCAAGCTAAATCACCAAGCCAGCCCCAGGCTGACTACAAGGGATAGGGGGAGGAAGTCATGCCTAAGTATACCGCCACACTGAGATGCCGAATCCAGCCCTATACGGACCAGGTGGAAAGGCTGGAAAGTTTTCTAGCCCAAACCTATGGGAAGGATATCCGTATTTTAGTCCAACTGGACAGCAGCCTAGACCAAGGCTTTGTTCTGCAATACGGCTCCGATACCTACGACTGGACCACTGACCACTTGCAAAGGCAGTTCCAAAAGGCCCTGGATCAAGAGGGGGCGGAAGCCGCAGATGGCTTAGCCTATCTAGCCAAGGCTAAGGAACTCCTGGTCAACTGGCAGCCCCAGGTAAAGGCTGAAGAGCTGGGCCAGGTCATTACGGTAGGTGACGGTATTGCCCATATTAAAGGGCTCGAGCACGTGGCTTATCAGGAAATCCTGATCTTTGCGGATGGTTCGCGGGGCATGGTGGTCGATATCCAAGTGGAGCAAATCTCCGCCATTATCTTTGGCGATGACACGGGTATCGAAGAAGGGTCCACGGTTTACCGGTCCGGCCGAGAAGCTGGCATCCCCTTGAGCGATGATGTCCTGGGCCGGGTAATTGACCCCCTGGGTCAGCCTATTGACGGCCGCGGCCCCATTATGGCCAGCCACTACTATCCCGTGGAGTTCTCTGCTCCCAGTATTCAGGACCGGGCCCCTGTGTCCCGCCCCCTAGAGACAGGGATCTTGGCTATTGACGCTATGTTCCCCATTGGCAAGGGCCAGCGGGAACTGATCATAGGGGACCGGCAGACCGGCAAAACGGCTATTGCTATTGACACCATCCTCAACCAAAAGGGCAAAAATGTCATATGTATCTATGTGGCAATCGGGCAAAGGACCTCTTCCGTAGCCCGTCTGGTGGATAAGCTCCAAAAGCAGGGGGCCATGGGTTATACCATTGTGGTGGCTGCCTTTGCGGGTGATCCTGCGGCCCTCCAATACATAGCCCCCTACTCCGGCACCTCGGTCGCAGAATACTTCATGAAGCACGGCCGTGATGTCCTCATTGTCTACGATGATCTGTCCAAGCATGCGGTGGCCTATCGGTCGATCAGCTTGCTCTTGGAACGCTTCCCTGGCCGAGAAGCCTATCCCGGCGATATCTTCTACCTGCATTCCCGTCTCTTGGAGCGGTCAGCCCAGTTATCCCTGGACCAAGGCGGCGGTTCGCTTACGGCCCTCCCCATTGTAGAGACTCAGTCTGGCGATATATCCGCCTATATCCCTACCAATGTCATTTCCATTACGGATGGCCAAATTTTTCTGGAGACCAGTCTCTTCCACGCCGGACAAAGACCTGCCATCAATGTCGGTCTGTCCGTTTCCCGGGTAGGCGGCGCGGCGCAAGCACCAGCCATGAAGCAGGCTGCAGGCTCCCTCCGCCTCTTGCTGGCCCAATACCGCGAAATTGAAGTCTTCACCCAATTTTCTGGAGACCTGGACCAAGCCAGCAAGGCCCAACTCCTCATGGGCCAGGGCATCATGCAGGTCTTACGGCAAAACCATGACGCCCCCTTGGCCAGGTCTAGCGAAGTGGTCCTCCTCCTGGTCAGTCTTAAGGGCTGCTTAAAGCACTTCGATCCCAGCCTCTGGCGGTCGGAGATAGCCAAGTTCCTGCCCGAACTCTACAAGCAGGAGCCCATGATTCTGGAGAAAATTGACCAAACCGGGCTCTTAAGCCCCCAAGACCGCAGCCGGATTTTAGAGTTAGCTGCCGCCTTCTGGCAGCTAGATCCTCAAGAAATAGGGTGCGACCATGCCTAAGCTCAAAGACCTCCAGGCCCGTATGAAGTCCATACAGGACACCCAGAAGCTGACCAATGCCATGTACATGATCGCCTCTAACCGCCGGCGCAAGAGCTTGTCCTACTTAGACCATGCCCGGCCTTTTTTTGAGGCCGTGCGTGGGGAAATTAATCAGGCCTTGCCTAGCCTGCACCGCTTGAACAGCCACTACCTCTTCCCAGACAAGCCTGCAGCTGGAGACCCGGAAAGCTGGGGTATCTTGGTGATCAGCGCAGACCGCGGCCTGGCGGGATCCTACAACCTCAACGTCTTAAAGGAAACTGACCGGCTCCTGGCCCAGAACCCTGGTCCCAACAAACTCTACGTGCTCGGCCGTCAGGCCCAGGATTATTACCAAAAGGAGGGCAGAGCTATTGAGGCCCTGCCCCACCTGGACCACCTGCCCCCCTCTTTTGACGCCGCTCGGCAGCTGACAGCCCAGCTCTTGGCTGCCTATGACCAAGGAGCCTTTCAAAAACTCTTTGTCGTATACACAGACTTAGTGAACCCCCTGAAGGAGGCTGCCCAATCCACCCGCCTCCTCCCCTTTCACCGGGAACAGCTGCCGGGGGACCTGGCTGATAACACTGCAGCTGATACGGCCCAAAGCTCCAGCTTTGTCTATTACCCCGATGCGGAATCGGTTGTCCAGGCCCTCATCCGGTCCTACCTGACAGGTTTTGTGTACGGAGCCCTCTTGGACAGCCTGAGTTCCGAAGAAAATGCCCGGCTTAATGCCATGCACCAGGCCAACGACAACGCTCGCGAGCTCATGGACCTGCTCCGTGTGCAAAGAAATTTGGCCCGCCAGGAAACGATAACCTCTGCTATCTCAGAGGTGTCTGCCGGGGCCAAGGCCCAGGAACACGACCGGGCCAAAAGGAGATAAAAATGCCTGATACCGGAACGATCATTGCTATTGCCGGATCTGTTATAGATGTCCAATTTACCGTCAATAATATTCCTCGCCTGCGCGAAGCCCTCAAGGTTCAAGTCCGCGAGGGAGACTGGCGGGTCATGGAAGTTGCCATGCACATTGGCAACGCCTCCGTACGCTGTATCATGTTGTCCGAGTCCGAAGGCATGACCCGGATGATGAAAGTCTACCGGACCTTGAGCTGTGTCCAGGTGCCCGTGGGCCAAAAGACACTAGGCCGGATGTTCAATGTCCTGGGCCAGCCCATTGATGGCAAGGAAGACCTGAGCCAAGATCCGCAAGTTCCCCAATGGCCCATCCACCACAAAACCCCGAGCTTCAGCGAGCAAGAGATTGCCTTAGAGCTTTTGGAGACCGGGATTAAGTCTATCGACCTCCTGGAACCTTACGCCAAGGGCGGCAAAATTGGTCTTTTTGGCGGCGCGGGCGTGGGCAAAACCGTCTTAATTCAAGAGCTGATCCACAATGTTGCTACCGCCCAGGGGGCCTACTCCATCTTTGCCGGTGTAGGCGAACGCAGCCGGGAAGGTAACGAGCTCTGGCTGGAGATGATTGATTCCGGCGTCATTGAAAAAACGGCCCTGGTTTTTGGTCAAATGAACGAATCACCTGGCGTCCGCATGCGGGTGGCCTTGACCGGGCTCACCATGGCGGAATACTTCCGTGAAGTGGACCATAAGGACGTCCTCTTTTTCATAGATAATGTCTACCGCTTCGTGCAAGCAGGCTCTGAGGTTTCCACCCTCCTGGGCCGCATGCCCTCCGCCGTGGGCTACCAGCCTACCCTGGCCGAAGAAATGGGCGCCCTGCAAGAGCGTATCTCCTCGACTAAATCAGGAGCCATTACCTCCGTGCAGGCTGTATATGTGCCGGCCGATGACCTCACCGACCCGGCCCCAGCTACCACCTTCAGCCACCTGGATGCGACCACCGTTTTAAGCCGCAAAGTGGCCGAGCAAGGCCTCTACCCGGCCATTGACCCCCTGGCCTCCAGTTCCCGGCTTTTGGAAGCCGACTATGTTGGCCAGCGCCATTACGATATCGCCCAGGCTTGCGTGGAAACCCTGCAAAAATATAAGGAACTGCAAGACATCATCTCCATCCTGGGCTTGGATGAACTTTCAGACGAAGACAAGCTGACTGTAAACCGGGCCCGCAAAATCCAGCGTTTTCTCACCCAGCCCCTGGCTGTCGCCGAGAAATTTACCAACATCCCCGGCCAATACGTCAAACTCTCGGACACCCTCCAAGGCTTTGAGGCTATTTTGTCCGGAGATATGGATCGCTACCCCGAAGCCGCCTTCTATAATGTAGGAAATATAGACCAGGCTCTGGCCAAGGCGAAGACGCTTTAGGCTCAGTTTATCGCAGAGCAAGGAGGCAAAATGTCCGGCAAAAGCTTTCAACTTGCCATTCATGCCGCTGACCACTCCTTTTATGAGGGGCCTTGTTATTACCTGTCCATTCCCACACCGGATGGCCAGTATGGCATCATGGCCCATCACGAGAATACGATTTTCGCAATTGAGCCGGGCAGCCTTTATTACCGGGTAGAAAAAGATGGCGAAAAGCATCTGGCGGCCGTTTCTTTTGGCATCCTCAAGATGGAAAATAACCAGGCCTTAGTCTTGGTCAATACCTGTGAAAAACCGGAAGATATAGACTTGTCCCGGGCAGAGCGGGAGGAAGCCGAAACGCGAGCCGCCTTAGAGGCCTTGGAAGATCATGAAGACCAGCGGGAGGAGGCTTTCTTGGAGGCTAAGCTTCTGCGGTCGCTCAACCGAATCAAGGTTAAAAAACAGAAAGACAAGTAGATCAGAGGCCGAAAGGATCAGGCCTCGCTCTAAAATACCTTAGGACCAGTTCGCTCTTAAATGCTCTAGTACTGGATAGAAAAGCAGGGTCCTGTATTTAATTTGTCATAAAGATTCCTGAAAAGAATGGTATAATTAGTCAATTCCCACAATATGGAGGTGCGTATGCAAGGAATTGCTCTAGTTATTGCCTTTGTCGTGGCAATCGTTCTCTTGATCTTGATGATCTCGAAGTTCAAGGTTCACCCTTTCCTCGCCTTGATCACTATTTCTGTCCTCTTTGCCTTCGTCTCGGGTATGCCCCTGATGGATGTCAAGCAGGATGGTGAAGTGGTCCAAGTAGGCCTCGTTTCCTCAATTAACGGTGGCTTCTCCTCAACCTTCTCCGGCATCGGTTTGGTCATCATCTTCGGCGCCCTGATCGGCACGATCTTGGAAGCCACGGGTGCTGCCGTAACTATGGCGGAGACCGTAGTTGGCTGGGTTGGCCCCAAACACCCAGAACTCGCTATGCTGATCATGGGCTGGATTGTCTCCATCCCCGTCTTCTGCGACTCGGGTTTCGTCGTCCTGAACCCCATTCGCAAAGCCTTAGTGAAGAAGACCAAGGCTTCTAGTGTCGCCATGACCGTCTGCCTATCTGCCGGTCTTTACGCGTCTCATGTCTTTATTCCTCCCACACCCGGCCCGATCGCCGCGGCTGAGGCCTTAGAGGTTTCCGGCCACCTCCTGCTGATCATGGCGATGGGTGCCGTCGTCTCTATCCCCGCCTTACTCGTGTCCTACTTCTACGCCAAGTTCATTGGCAAAAAGATTACGGCCTCCGACGAGGCTGACGGGGATACCCAACAAAGCTACGAGGAGCTCATTGCTTCCTACGGCAAGCTGCCCTCTCCTTTCATGAGCTTTGCCCCCATCATTATCCCCATCCTCCTGATGGCTATAGGTTCCATTGCTAAGGTTGCTGGCGCTTCTGGTGGTTTCGGCACCTTAATGGCCTTCTTAGGCACACCCATGATCGCCTTGGCCATTGGCGTCATTTTTGGCGTCGTCTTGATTTTCCAAACAGGTCATGGCGAGCAGTTCCACAGCCTGACGGAGTCCTGCCTCAAGACCGTTGGCCCCATCCTCTTTATCACGGGTGCTGGCGGCATTCTGGGCCGGGTCATTTCTAACTCTGGCCTGATCGACTTTATTAAAGACAACGCCACCGCCTTAGTCAGCCTGGGCATTATCTTCCCCTTCCTGCTTTCGGCTATCCTCAAAACGGCCCAAGGTTCTTCCACCGTGGCCCTGGTCACCACCGCTTCCATCATGAATCCCCTCATGGCAACCATGAACCTGGATTCCACCTTCATGCGGGTCCTGACCGTCCTGGCCATTGGCGCTGGTGCCATGACCGTTTCCCACGCCAACGACTCCTACTTCTGGGTAGTGACTAACTTTGGCGGCCTTAAGGCGGAGGAGGGTTATAAGACCCAAACCCTGGTCACCCTGCTTGAAGGCGTAGCCTCAGCAGCCCTTATTGTTGTGCTCTGGCTCATCTTCCGTTAAGTGACCCCCAGCACAAAACATTTCTAACCCTACCCGCGAGGAGCTGGCTCAGGGCTGAGCCAGCTCCTTGCTACTTGAGAGGAGCAGCTATGACAGATCTTAGACCGGATGCCCAGGCCATGCTGGCGCGGGCCTTGGAAGATGCCAAGCCCGGGCCTGCCGTGCGCAAGGCCATGGACAGTTTGCCCCCGGCCGACCACTATTACCTTATCTCTATAGGCAAGGCAGGCTGGGCCATGGCGGCAGCAGCTTGTGACTGCTTGGGTAGCCGTTTAACGGAAGGCATCGTCATAACAAAGTACGACCATAGCCAGGGGCCCCTACCCGCCTGCCACATTTTTGAAGCCGGCCATCCCGTTTTAGATCAAAACTCTCTGGATGCCACGGCGGAGGCCTTGGCCTTAGCAGATCGGTTGGGGGAAGGCGATTGCCTGATCTTCCTGATTTCCGGAGGGGGGTCTGCCCTTTTCGAGCATTCCGACCTAAGCCTGGCAGAATTACAGGAGATTAACCAAGCCCTCCTGGCTTCCGGCATGGACATTGTCAAGATGAACACCCTGCGCAAGCGCTTCTCCCAGGTTAAAGGGGGCCAGTTTGCCCTCCGGGCAGCGCCCGCCCACGTGAATGCCTTAGTCCTTTCTGATGTTTTAGGGGACCGCTTGGACAGTATTGCCTCTGGGCCTGCCTACCCCGACCATACAAGCAAGGACCAGGCCCTCGCCCTGGTCGAGGACTATAAACTAGACCTCTCCCCCCAGGCCTTGGCCATGCTGCATAAAGACCTGCCAGCACAGCTGGACCATGTCACCAGCAAGATTATTGGCTCCGTGGGGGGGCTGATTGCCTCAGCCCAGTCAGAAGCGGAAAGGCTGGGTTACCAAACGATTATTTTAAGCGACCGGGTGGATATTGAAGCCCGGGATCTGGGACAGTTTTTGGGCGGCCTGGCCCAAACCCAGCGCAGGCTCAGCAGCAGGCCAGCAGGTAAAACCGCTTATATTTTAGGGGGCGAAACCGTCGTTACGCTGAAGGGCACAGGCAAGGGTGGCCGCAACCAGGAAATTGCCCTGGCCGCAGCACCCTACCTGGCGGGCCTCGACTCCTGCCTGGTCTTTTCTGCAGGCTCGGATGGCACAGACGGTCCTACAGATGCCGCAGGTGGCTGGGTCAATGGCGAGAGCCTGGCGCGCTTGCAAGAAGCCGGTTACGAGCCCGCCCAGGTCTTGAAGGACAACGATGCCTACCACGCTTTGGCCGCCATTGGTGGCCTCATCATGACAGGGCCTACCGGCACCAATGTGAATGACTTAACCTGCCTCCTTCTGGGCTAGGGTCAGCTAAGCACCTTCCTGGGCCAAGGCCAGCTAAGCGCCTCCTGGGCTAGAACCGGGGAACCCCTAACTAGGCTTGGGCCAGCTAAGCACCTTACTGGGCTAGGGCCGGCTAAGCACCTAACTGGGCTAGGGTCAGCGAAACGCATCCAAGCCTGAAAACATGCGACCTTATAAAAACGGCGGAAGGAGATCTTCCGCCGTTTTGCTTTTTGTTGAGATATCTAGGGTTGAGAGGTCTATGTGAGATTTCTATGTATGTAGGGAAAGAAGGTCTTAGTAAATCAAGTTCTCCCCTGTCACAGGATTAAAGAGGTGGGGGACGGAGTCGCCAAAGGTAAAGTTGATCTCATCCTCATACTTGAAGCCAAACCGCTTATCCGGGTTAAGATCTACGGTTTGAATCACAATAACCGCATCATCGCCATCTACCGTCTTAACATGCAGGTGGATTGATGAGCCCATCATCTCAGACACCCGGACCTTAGCCTTGATGTGGGGCTGGTCCGTTTCTGGAGCGGTTAGGACAATGTGCTCCGGCCGGACACCAAACTCTAAGTCCATAGGCTCAACCTTGCGGTTGGCCAGTTCTGCAGAGATTTCCGCAGACAGGGGGAAGGCATGGCCCGCATAGAGAATATTGTACTTGCTGCCATCCTTGGTCAGCTTACCCTTAAAGAAGTTCATTTGCGGCGTACCAATAAAGCCGGCCACAAAAATATTCTTCGGCTGGTTAAAGACCTCAGAAGGTGTGCCTACCTGTTGGATAAAACCATCCTTCATAATGACAATGCGGTCGCCTAGAGTGATGGCTTCCGTTTGGTCATGAGTAACATAAAGGAAGGTTGTCTCAATTCTTTGCCGCAGTTGGATAATCTCAGCCCGCATCTGGTTACGCAGCTTGGCATCCAAGTTGGATAGGGGCTCGTCCATAAGGAAGACCTTGGGGTCTCGGACAATAGCACGGCCGATAGCGACACGCTGGCGCTGACCACCAGACAGGGCCTTGGGCTTGCGGTTTAAGTATTGGGTAATATCCAGGATTTCCGCTGCCTGCTTCACCTTACGGTCGATCTCATCCTTAGGCTCTTTGCGGAGCTGGAGGGAGAAGGCCATATTGTCATAGACCGTCATATGCGGATAGAGGGCATAAGACTGGAAAACCATGGCAATATCCCGGTCCTTGGGCGCCACATCATTCATGAGCTTGCCGTCAATGTAGAGTTCACCAGAAGAAATTTCTTCCAGGCCAGCCACCATCCGGAGGGTGGTAGATTTACCACAGCCTGAGGGCCCAACTAAAACGATAAACTCCTTGTCGGCAATGTCCAAGTTGAATTCATGGACCGCTACAACACCATCCTCTGTGCGGATCAGGCCCCCCTCACTCTGGTTTTTTTGCATTTCTCTGGCTTCTTTCTTTTCTGCCCGAGAAAGCAGGGGGTAGACTTTGGTAACATCCTTTAGACGTACTTCTGCCATAACGATTCGACCTTAACAGCCTTGACTCCTCGCAGCTGCCTCGCCCCTGGGCGGCTAAGTCCCAGCGACCTTACGGCAGGTCTCCACACTGCCGCACCCGAGGTCCACGGGTACCTCCTAAATAATTCTTGCCGCCCCTGCTGGTGAGGTGGAGAAAGCAGGGGCTCGTTCAATAATACATTTTTTCCGGAGATCTGCAAAGAAAAACTAGGGAAATTAACAAGTGGGTAAAGTGAGAAAGGCGGTATTTTGCCGCTCGGTGGGCATCATAAGTGATTGTGAAAAGCGTAGAAGTCAGCTTTCACAAGCTATTCTATCCTTCGATTTCAGTCAATTGCCGGTGGAACTTGCGGAATTCATTTTTCACAGCTTAACCTGCCCTTAGATTTCAACCAATTAGCTGTGGAAATTGCGGAAGCCATTTTTCACAGGTTACCCTGCCCTTAGATTTCAACTAATTAGCTGTGAAAATCGAAGAAGTCATTTTTCACATGTCTTTCGCCCTTAATTATTTGGCCAAAATTCATGTGAAATAAATTATTATGACATTCCACCATAAATTGGCCTTATCCGGCCCTAGCAAAATTCATGTGAAATAACTCAATATGCTATTTCACCATATAATTTCCTTATCTGGTCTGGGCAAAAATATTGTGAATAGAGATAATATCACATTTCACCATATTTTTCGGGCTTTTGCCCTCGCCCTAAGGCTTGTGAAATGGACAAATACAATATTCCACCATATTTGAGATTTGCTGGGATGGCTTAGAGGCCTTGTGAAATGGGCAAAGGCAAATTTACACACTATTAGTGGCTTGACTAACTTGCCAACCAAAATATCCTGCTAAACCGGACCGGCCAGCCTGAAAAGGGTTGGCAAACCCCTGATTTGGCAGATTTGCCAACCAAAAACTCCTGCTAAACTGGACCGGCCGGCCTGAAAAGGGTTGGCAAACCCCTGATTTAGCGGACTTGCCAACCTAAATATCCTGCTAAACCGGACCGGCCGGCCGGAAAAAGGTTGGCAAAGTGCTGATTTGGCGGATTTGCCAACCAAAATATCCTGCTAAACTGGACCGGCCGGCCTGAAAAAGGTTGGCAAACCCCTGATTTAGCGGACTTGCCAACCAAAATCTGCCGCTAAACCGGACTGGCCAGCCGGAAAATGGTTGGCAAACCCCTGATTAAGCGAACTTGCCAACTCTTTTTTTGCTGTCTCTGCATGGGGTTGCCCCGAAAAGAGTTGGCAAAGTCTTGCTTTAGACGATCTGCCAACCATTATTTGGCCTCCCCAAGCAAATGTGAGCCGGAAAAAGGTTGGCAAAGTGGTGATTTAGCGAACTTGCCAACCAAAATCTCCTGCTAAACCGGACCGGCCGGGCCGAAAAAGGTTGGCAAACCCTTGATTTAGCGAAATTGCCAACTAATACCGGCTAGCAAAGGCTACCTAAAAAGGTCATTAAAGAAAGGCGATTCCAAATTTACATACGATTGCGAACTTGACTTTCGGAATTCTGGATTCTCGGGCATTTTTGCAGCTAATGGGTGTTCCGTCAGGCAAGTTTGCAACTAGTGGGGGGTAATGATAGCAAATCCGCAAGTAGTGGGTGGTTTAGCCCCTATACTCCACCCATTACTTGCAAAGATGTCTGATACTTGTAAGGGTGTCTCTATCCTCTCGCATGGACTAGAAACACCCTGATTGGGTCTGAACTAAGAACCTGAACTATAGGTCGAACCTATGGGACAGACCTATGGTCCTGAACTATAGGTCGGACCTATAGGACAGACCTATGGGACAGACCTATGGTTCAGCCTAAGAACTGCCCGCTCCTAGCAGGCTTTAGGCATCCACCAGCATGTTGATGCCGATCTCGGGATCTTGTTCGCGTTCCAGGCGGCCTTCATAGACCTTGATAAAGATTTCGCCGGTCACGGCAATGCGGGCATAGTCCAGGTGGCCGCCTTTGACCTGCATCTCACGGTCGCCTACTACCATATGGACATGGACATAGGGTTCTCCCTCTTTGGTGGAAATATTACCCGTGATCGATAAGATTTCGAATTCGTCCTCAAAACTTTTTTCAATGTATTTTTTGTCCTTCAAGCTGTAAATCCCCAGGCGGCAGGCATCTACTGCACCGATACCGGAGACAGAGGCCAGCATGGGACCATGGTCTGAGGCAAACTTTTTCAAACATTCCATCACATCCTCGCCTCGTACCAGACGCAGGACGTAATCCTTTCCTCGTGGAAAAACAAACATTCTTTTTCTCCTTTCATCGTTAGCATATCGACATGCGAGCTGATTCGGCTCGTCTAAATCAACCCTATGCCCTGTCAGTAAGTTAGAAGCTTTTGGATTTTATAGTCCACATTATAAAGAAAGATAAGCCAAATGAGTATGACCATGCCTTTGGCATCTGCATATAACCAGCAACTTAATACTTGAATAGGGCTGGGCTAGGGCGCAGGGGGGGCTTGTTTCCAGAAGGGCTTGAGCTTCGCAATCAGGACGGCGATTAGGAAAATGCCGAGGTTAGCAAGCACGATCGACGCACCGGAGGGAGTGGAAAAGTGATAGGAGGCAATAAAGCCCAAGAGGAAGGCCAGGAGGGAGAAAAGGAGAGAGGCCCAAGTGACAGCCTTGTAGGATTTGAAGAGCCGCATGGCAGAGAGGGCGGGAAAGATAATCAAGGCAGAAATGAGGAGGGCCCCCATGATGCGGATGCCCATAACCACAGTCAGTGAGGTGAGGGCGGCCAGGAGCATGTTGTACCAGCCTACCTTGAGGCCAGAAGCTGCCGCAAAGTTTTCGTCAAAACTGATGGCAAAGAATTTGTGGTAGAAGAGGACAAAGGTCAGGAGCAAGACTGCGGTCAAGATGGCAATCAAGCTGAGGTCCAGCTTGGAGGTTGTGAGGATGGAGCCGAACATGTAGTTGTAGACGTCTGTGGACACCCCTTGCCCCCAGGAGACGGCAATGATACCAAGGGCCAGGGAGGAGGAGGAAATCATGGCCAGGGCCGCGTCGCCTCTCATGCCTGACTTGTCGGAGAGTTTCAGCAGGAAGAAACCAGCAAGTAGCACCACCGGTACGGCCAGAAGATAAGGCGAAAAGCCTAGGGCCATCCCCAGGGCCAGGGCACCGAAAGACACATGGCTCAAGCCATCCCCGATCATGGCATAGCGCTTAAGGACCAGGTTGACACCTAAGAGGGCCGAGCAAATAGATATGAGCAGGCCCGCCAGGAGGGCCCTAAACAAGAAGGGGTAGTTCAAAATGTCTTGCAAGAGTTCCAACATGAGGCTACCTCCTTTCTCTTGGCTCGTGGGCTGCGCAGACCTCGCAGACGTCAAAGGCCTCCGCCTGGCCAACCGGCCCCTCTTGAGGAATTTGCCGCGAAAGGCCTAAATAGGACTGGCCAATGGCAGATTGGCGGTAGTCCTCAACGCTGCCAAAAAAGAGCTGGCGTGAGCCCAGATGCAGGACCTTATTAGCATGGTGGAGGGAGGCATGCAGGTCATGGGAAACCATGATAATGGCCATCCCCTCTTGCTGGGCATCTGCCAGCTGCCGGTAGAGATCTTGGGATACCAGCGGGTCTAGGCCAGCAAAGGGCTCGTCCAAGATGAGGAGGTCACGTCCGGCCACCAAGGCCCGGGCCAGGAGTACCCGCTGCTGCTGACCGCCGGACAGTTCCCGGAATGAACGCTTGGCCAAGGGACTCAGTTCCAGCTTGTCCATGCGTTTACGGGCCAAAGCTTTATCGGCTTTGCTATAAAAGGGTCTTAGACCTTGACGGTTTTGGGCTCCCGACAGGACAATTTCCTCCACCGTAGCCGGAAAATCCTTTTGAATCTCGGATTTTTGCGGTAAATAGCCCAGCTTGCTGGGGGTGAGGCCGGAGGCAAAAGTCACCCGCCCCGTGGCCGGGGCTTTTAAGCCCAGGATCCCCTTGAGCAGGGTGGACTTGCCAGACCCATTTTCGCCTAATATGGCGAGATAGTCTCCCGGCTCAATCTGGAAATTAACATCCTGCAAAACTCTTCGCCCATCATAGGCAAAGCTTAGATTTTCACAGCGAATTAAGGTCATCTCTCACTCTTTCTTCTTGTTCGCATGATCGAATCGGCAAACGTCTAGCCCCCAGGGAATAGACAAAGCGCTTGACCTCCTGGCAAAATTGCACCAGCCAGATCCCGCGCCCTGCGGCTTAGTCGTTCAAAGCCTTATCCAGAGCTTTGAGGTTGTTTTGCATGAGGTCTAAGTAAGTGACCCCTGCCTTGAAATTCTCTTTAGAAACATTGTGGCAGCTGTGGAAGAGCAAGACCTCAGCCCCTGTATCCTCCGCTATAGTTTCCGCAAGCTTCTGGTTAGACAGCTCGATGTGGAAGACGACCGGCAAGGATTCGTCCCGCACCTTGTCGATTAAAAAAGCCAAGGTTTGGGGGCTGGCATCACCTTGCGTGGAACAACCGGGGAAGGCGGCATAGTAGTCTAGCTGATAGGCTTCGACAAAATAATGCAGGGGAAAGCGGTCGCCCACCACAATGGTGTGGCGGTGGGCATGCTTTATCAGGTCGGCAAAAGCCTTATCCAGGTCCTTGAGCTGGGTCAGATACTTGGCTGTCCTGTCCTGGTAATAGTCGGCATGGTCGGGGTCCAGGTCAACTAAGCTATCACATAGAGCCTGCACAATCTTGGCAGCGTTTTGCGGGTTGGTCCAGACGTGCTCGTCAATGGTGTGGCTGAAGCGCCGAGATGTCCGGTCGTCCCCATGGTCGTGGCCTTCTTGACCCTCATGGTCTGTGTGATCATCATGGCCCTCGTGGTTCTCATGATCCTCATGGCCCTCATGATCCTCGTGGTCCTCATGGTCTTCGTGGTCCTCATGGTCTTCGTGGTCTTCGTGGTCTTCGTGGTCATCGTCCTCCATGCCTTCAACAATTTCCTCATCCAAGAGGTCAACCATATCCACCATGGCCAGGCTGGGCTTATCCACAGGGCGTGTGATGAGGACAGATTTGGCCCAGGCATCCGCCTCGCCACCCGTGAACACAAAAAGGTCAGCTTCTGCCAGCTTAACCAGATCTCGGGGGCTGGGCTCATAGCTATGGCTTTCTGCCCCGGGAGCTAGGAGCATGGTGAGGTCTAGTCTGTCCCCGCCAACTTGGCGCAGAAAATCATAGGCCGGAAAATTGCTGGCAATGACTTGTAGGCGGTCGTCTTCAGCGCTGACAGACCTGTTTCCCCAGTTCGGCAGGAAGAGGCTTAGGCCGAGCAGGATTCCTAGGCCGGCCAGGCAGGCCAGCAATTTTTGACGCCCTGCGCGCCGGGTCAGAGACGGAATGTTAAAGCGAAAGGGTGTGGTTTTAGGCATTTTCATAACTGATAAATCCTCAAGTTATTCTATTTATTTTTGTTGAATGGTTTGGGCTTGACAGGCTTGGCACACACCGTAAAAAAGAATGTGCCGGCGTGATACAGCAAAATGGTGGTCTTGCTCAATGTGGCCGATCAAATCATCCAGCTGCTTGCAGTTGAGGCGGAAGGACTGGCCGCAGACCTGGCATTGCAAGCGTCCGTAGGGACTGTCCTGCTCGCCAGCTACATAGCGGTAACGAGCACTTTGGCCCTCCGCCGCAGGGATTTTAACCACCTGTCCCTCCTCCTCAAGAAGGGCTAGGGTCCGGTAGATGGTGGCCTGGCTCACCAGGACCTCTTCCTGGTTCAGACCTTCACTCAGCTCTCGCACCGTGAGAAAGTCTGCCTGCCGGCTTGCCAGATAGGCAATTATCTCCTCTCGCACTTTACTCTTATAACGTGCCGCCTTTGCCATAAAAGCCTCTCTTTCTGTGCCTTGCCTCCTTTGTGGCCCTAGCCTTCGTAGGCCAAATGAGCCAGGGAATAGATCAGGAAAATTGAAATTGCGAAGCATTATCGATTTTAGCCAGACCTAGACTTTTGTCAAGCAGAATTTTCCGCCTACTAGGTCCGTACCTAGAGACACAAAAGCCTTGGGAAAGCTAGCAAAATTTGACCTTAGCCCCCCTAAAAAGTTAGACTAAAAACATAGGAAATGCGCTCATCTGAGCCTCCTAACGCTGAAAGTGAAAGTAAGATTATTTCTAAAGGAGAGTAAACCATGAAAGAATTCAAAGTTTTTAAGTGTAACACTTGTGGCAACATCGTCTTGAAGATGTTGGACATGGGCCCTGCCATTTCCTGCTGTGGTCAAGAAATGCAAGAACTCAAAGCGGGCACCACAGACGCCGCTTTAGAGAAACACGTACCTGCCGTGACCCGCAATGGTAATACCATCCATGTTGAGGTTGGCTCTGTTCTCCACCCCATGACCGAAGAGCACTGGATTACCTTTATCGCCGCTGTCCAAGGTGAAAAACTGCAAGTGGCTTATCTGAACCCTGGTGACGAACCCAAGGCTTGCTTCCAAGTGGAAGATGGCCCCGTGGAAGTTTACGAATACTGCAACCTGCATGGTCTGTGGAAGGCCGAAGCCTAGTCCACCTAACTTGGAAAGCATTCCAAGCAGCCCCGCAGCCGCGGGGCTGTTTTTATGTCCGGCCAACATGCTAAAATATGCCTTATGTCAGAAGAAATATTGCAGTTGAATAACCCCAAAACTCCAGCCAAAGCAAGACACACCGGTTCTGATGGTTTGCGGGTCTTTGCCCTTCTCGGCGTGATGGCCTACCACATCCGGCCCGACTTGGTACCTGGCGGCTTTTTGGGCGTGGTGATTTTCTTGGTCCTCGCGGGCTATTACACCACTAGATCCTTTGTCGTAAGGCCTCATTTGGACTTATTCTCCTACTATAAAAGCCGGGTCAGCCGCCTCTGGCCCCCCTTGCTCTTTTTAGTCGCCAGCATGGCCATTTATTCGGGTTTCTTTTTGCCCGAAGTCTTTCGCTTCCTCCGGGACTCCGCTCCCTCCGCGGTCTTAGGCTACCACAACATAGCGGAAATCTTGGCAGATAAGTCCTACTTTGCCAGGCACGGGTCCTTTGACCCCTTGACCCACCTCTGGGCCTTGTCCCTAGAAATGCAATACTACCTCTTCTATCCCTTGCTTTTTGCCGGCTTATCCACCTTAAGCGACCGCCTACCTTCAAAAATCCGCATTTACGGCCGAGAGCTCGCCGGTTATATCTTGCTAGCCCTAGGCCTGGGTTCAGCCATCTACATGGCTGTATCCTTTGTACCAGGTGGTGACCCAACGCCCTATTACTACAACTCCCTTATGCGGGCCAACGCCTTCCTGAATGGGGCCGCGACCAGCCTCATTCTGGCAGGCCGGCAAATGCGGCAGGCCTATCTTGTGGCCTCGGGCCAAGTCTGGGACGATGACAATACCGACCCTGCTGCCCACAGGCACCGCAAGCCCCAGCCCATACCCCTAGCCGTTCGCGCCTCTGTAGGATGGTTCAGCCTG
The DNA here is from genome assembly GCA_004556925.1 of Clostridiales bacterium. Classification (GTDB taxonomy): domain Bacteria; phylum Bacillota; class Clostridia; order Saccharofermentanales; family DTU023; genus SFFI01. The sequence goes on along the minus strand of SFFI01000008.1, from coordinate 15,365 downwards.
ATTTTCCTCCTGGCCCCCTTCTTTCTCTTGAGTTATGACTCTAGTTTCCTCTACCGAGGCGGTTTTTACCTCTACTCCATCCTCGCAGCCCTCTTTGTCGCCTTTGCCGGCGTGCGGGCCGTGCCGGGCATGGGCTTCATGGAGACTAGACTCTTCCGCTATCTGGCCTCCCGGTCCTACCACCTTTACCTCTGGCAGTACGCCCTTATGGTCTGCCTGGAGGCTGCCCTACGCTTCTCCACCCTACCCTTCTTGCCCCGCTTGGCCATGCAGCTGATCTTGCTCGCCCTCATGTCTGAGCTTTCCTGGCGGATTTTTGAGCAAAAAGGGAGCATCCGCGCAGGTTTCCGCAGCAGCCTGGCCGTCGGGTTAGCCTGTATCCTGGTTGTTCTCCTGGTCATCCCCCCACTCACTACACCGGACGCACCCGCCTTGGAAGGCGACGTAGTCTTGAAGGCCATTGAGGCCAACCACGAGCGCCAGTCTAAGCTCCTGGAACAAGAAGAAAACAGTCAGCCCAAGCCCACCGTTACGGATAAAGCCCCCGCAGCGGCCGGAGAAAAGGAAAGCTCCCATCCAGAAGAACAAGATGAGCCGGAAGAAACGGATGAAAAATCTGCGGAGGCCGCTGACCAGGCAGAGGACCAGGCTGATCCAGAAAATCCAGAAAATACGGAGGCCAGCCCTGACTCCGGTCAGGCAGACCCGGCAACCGAAGACGCTGGATCCGCTGGTCTTGTCACGGGCAACCCGGGTACCGGCGAAGTGTCCACCAGTAACCCCTATGGCTACTCTGATGCCGCCGTAGCGGCCTTAAAAAATCTCAATCTCGTGATTGTCGGCGACTCCGTCATGGCCATGGCCATTCCCGGCATCGAAGCCTATGTGCCAGCTGCCTATATTGACGCCGAGGTTTCCCGGCATTTCTATGAAGGCCCGGCCATCATACAAGCCCTAGATAATTCCGGCATCAATGCAGATATCCTGGTGGTAGCCCTGGCCACTAACGGGGACATCAACCCGCCCGATATAGACACCTACTATGAGGTAGCCAACGGCCGGCCCTTAATTTTTGTCAACACAGTCGTACCCGGGACCTGGGAACAGCCCAACAACCAAAAACTGGCCAACTTTGCTGCCAACCACTCCCAGGTCTATGTAGCAGACTGGTATGGGCGGGCCAAAAATGTGGCGGCCTACTTTTATCAGGATGCCACCCACCCTGTTCCCGAAGGGGCGGATGTCTATGACCAGGTAATCTTGGAAACTATTCTCGCAGTTCTGGGCGTGGAGCCTTAAGGCTAGTCAGCTAGGTCAAGACTGTATTCGTAAAATGCCAAGTTGAGCTGGCCTATCGACTCTGCAGGGTAGGCCAGATTTTTTGTGAAGATGGCGAAGGCAAAGGGCCGGTCGCCATACACAATACCGACATCGTGATAATAGCCCCCATTTTTGCCATACTTGCGCGCCACAGGCACGGGAATATAGCTAGCCGCCATGGCAGGGTAGGAGGTATTCTGCATATAACTGTCCAGGGTCGCGTAACCTGGAATCTGCTGTGGATTGTCATAGAATTCCCAAAGAAAGTTGAGGCACTCGCGCGGGGTAAGCTCGCGCTGGATACCGTAGTGGAGTCCATAACGGATGTCCATTTGATTGACCAGCCAACCCATCTGCTTCCACATACGGTCTAGGGCTAGGAAGGCTGTGTTATCAGAATGGACAATCGCAGCCTGGAGGAGTTCTTCTACCGTATAACTAAGGCCTGATCCCGCCGCAGAAATCGGCCCTGTACCCAGCTCTAGGTCCTCTTCCTCAATCGTAATAGGCAGGCCCAGGTCAACTTTGCCGGCAGCCGCCCACTCGTAGGTCAGGAGGGCCGCTGGCAGCTTTATCACGGAAGCCGCCAGGAAGGGCCTGTCTATATTCTTCCCCCAATACTCTTCACTCTCTAGATCCAGGAAAACGTAGCCGATATACTCATCCGCAATACCCAGGTCGGCTTCCAGCTGGCGGAATTTTGCTTCAAGCTTTGCCGGTTTAAGCACCCAATCCCGGTTACCATAGGCAGGGTTCCCGCCCTCCGGGGACTGGAGCACACCCGTCTCCTCTGGGGACGAAGTTTGCGAGCTGTATCCGGTTTCTGCTGGCTTTTCAGCTGTAGTTGCCTCCGTGCTGGCTTGCCTGCTTTCACTGACTTGGGCCGTCTGCAAGGTATAGGTAAAGTTGTCCTTGCTGCAAGATGTGAGCAAGGAGACCAGGACCAGCAAACAGACTAAGGCCTTTGCGCTTTTCCCTGGCCTAGCCTGCCCCTGCTTGTGGAGCGCTGTTCTAGGCGCGTCCAGCTTTTTCGGGAGCTTAGCTGTAGAAAGGATCATGATCATGGCTCCTCATTCTGAAATATGCAAAGTATGCTTGGGCAAAATAGTAGACCTAGTCAAGGTCTCAGTATAGGGGCTTGCTGTGAATTGCCTGTGAAGGCAAGAATACAGTTCGCTTGCAAGCATATTACTGGCAAACCTTTACGGGCAAACCTGTTAAGGAGGCAACTATTGGTAACTGGCCCACTGGGGTTTCCGCCGGCAAGCGAGCTGATTAAGAAATTTACACACAATTTGCCTATTCCTAGCCAGGGCAAGATTTATGTCGCTATAATATAGATATAACATCCCTCTGAGGACAGGGCAGACGGCCTATCCTGTCCGGTTTGAGGAAAAGGAGGATTGCATGCAAAAATTCTACCAGACCTTACTGAGCCTATTCCTAGTGCTCGGCCTCATCTTCAGCTTCCTGCCCGCCTTCGCCCAGGCCGAAGAAGCTGAACCAGAAGTGAAGAACGTTTATATTTTCCACGAAAATGATATCCACGGCCGGGTGGTAGGCGACCCCGCACCTGGCGCAGACGGTAAGCCGGTGAAAGAAGGCATCATTGGTTATGACCGGGTCAAGGGCATTATCAACACCTTCAAAGAACTTTATCCTGAATCTGTGCTCTACTTAGACGCCGGTGATGCCATCCACGGCACCAACTTCGCCACCCTGTCTAAGGGCCAATCGGTTATCCGCCTGATGAATGAAATGGGCCTCAACGCCATGACCCTGGGCAACCATGAGTTCAACTACGGTAAAGAAGATCTGGATGCGGCCATTAAAGAAGCAGACTTCCCCGTAGTCTCAGCCAATATTGTGCAAGAAGCAGATGGATCCCAAGTTTTTGAGTCCAGCACCATCCTTGAAGCAAACGGCCTCAAAATCGGGGTTTTTGGCCTATCCACTCCCGAAACCAAGGTCAAGTCTTCTCCTCCTAATACCGAAGGCTACGAATTCCTAGACCCCGCTGAAGTCGCGCAAGAGCAAGTTGACGCACTCAGAGCAGCTGGCGTAGACGCGGTCGTCCTCCTGTGCCATCTGGGTATGGATGAGGAATCTGAATTCACCAGCTACTATGTTCTGGACAAGGTTGAGGGGATTGACCTAGTCATCGACGGCCACAGCCACACCTACCTACCCGAGGGCGAAATGCACGGGGATACCTTGATTGCCTCTACCGGCTCCTACCAGGAAAACCTGGGCCTGGTCACCCTGACCTTCACGGATGGCAAACTCACCGATAAAACTGCCGAGCTCATCTCCTTTGAAGATGCCATGCAGTACACTCCTGACCAAGACATTGCGGACTACATTGCCGCCATTGAGGAAGAGAATAAACGCTACACCGAAGTGGAAGTGGGCACCCTGCTCAATGATCTCGATGGCGAGCGCGAACACGTCCGTGCTGGTGAAACCAATATGGGCAACCTGGTTGTAGACGCCTTGCTCTGGGCCACCGATGCGGATGTCGCACTTTCTAACGGCGGTAATGTCCGTGCCTCTATCCCTGCCGGCAAGGTCACCATGGGCGACCTGCTCACCGTGCTGCCCTTTGGCAATATGGTTACCGTGATTGAAGTCAGCGGCCAAGATATTATGGATGCTCTGGCCTATGGTACGGACGCTTATCCTGCCACAGCCGGTAAGTTCCCCCATGTGGCCGGCATGTCCTATGAACTCCATCAAGATGGCGAAGCCTATAAGGTAGAAAATATCTTAGTAGCGGGCGAGCCTATTGACCCTGCTGCCAGCTATAAGCTCGCCACCAACGATTTCCTCGCCGTAGGCGGCGATGGTTACACCATGTTTGAAGGCAAGCCAGAAATCATGCTGCAAGGCCTCATGCTGGACCTGGTGGTGGACTACATCCAAGAAGTCCTCATGGACGAGGCAGGCAATTTTGGCTACGAATTTACGGAGCCCAGAATTATCGTGGCCGACTAAGTAAAGCTCAAGCCTAGACCCGCGTTTCCTAAAACGCACAGGTCCACCAAAGCAAAGAATCAAAAACCCCGCAGGCCTGCGGGGTTTTTCATTGGTTTGTTTTTTATTTTCTCTAATCGCTAATCAGTGATATTTTGTCAAGCCTACAATCTACTAAATGCATAAATGCAGACACTATAAACGCGATTACCGTCCGGATTTAGCCACCAAGACAATTAGGCTGGACGCCACCACAATACCCACTAGGCTCACCACAATTAAGAGGCCTCGTGTTCCCTCTGACATGCCGTCTGCCGCCAGAAAACTTTTCTGGGCCAGGCTGGTCACGGCTTCACTGAGCCTAGGCTCAGTTGGCTTGTGTGACCTAGTCGCCTCTGTGCGCTGGGACCGGCTAGACCTGCTAGTTGCCTGCGCTTTTGTCGCTTGAGAGGGCTGGGACTCCTCTGGCTTTCTTGCAGGTGGGAAAGGCTCGGCTTCCGCACTCGTGTCCTGTGTGGCTAGGCTTTCAGGCTCTTCTGCGGGTGCCGCGGGATCTGCTGGGTCTTCTGACGCGCCTGCTGATTCCGGATCTCCTGCCGGAGCCTGGCTACTCGGCGCAGGCTGGGGGGCAGCTTCTGGCGGGGCCGGGGCAGGCTGGACCGGGGGCGTGCCAGTCGTCATGACCGTCACTTGGATCCGCACTGCGGTCACCCCAAAGTTTCCCGTCACCAGGCAGACCCCAGGACTCACGCCTGTAATCGTGCCCGAGCTGTCCACCGTTGCAACTCCGGGTTGGTCACTGGACCAAGTACCATTAGTCATTTGGCCGTTGATCCCGGCGTTAACTTTAATGTAAGCACCCACCTTCAGGGTGAGTGCATCATCCAGGTCTGCATACTGGGGAGCTGCCGCAGCTGCACCTTGAGCATTGACAGTCCGAGTTTCGGCTTGCACGCCGGCCCAGCCATTAGGGGCCCCACCAGAAGCATTGTTACTGTAAATCTGGACCCAGTAGGTCTGACCGCCCGAGACAAAACAGGCGCCTGCCATGGTGGTATAGCCACCCACAATGTTGGCATAGTGGGAGCTGGAGTTTACAAAGGCATTTTGCGCATCACCAGCTGTAGCCCAACCAATGGAATAGTTTTCACTGTAAGCTACATTACTGCCATCCGGTCGGACATGGGAATTGAGGACCGTCAGCTCCGCAGCCCGCTGTTTGGCGTAATCTTCCAGGTTGTAGTCATAGACCAGGGGGCCAAGACCTGCTGCAGCCCGAGTTTGATTAACGAGGTCCAGCATCTGCCGGGCCGCATCGTAGTTGAAGGAGCCCGAGACACTCACTGGGTCCGCCCAAACCATTTGGCCCGCCACCAAGAAGACCTGCCAGCAAATCAGCAGGCTAAGGATGACGCAAATGTAGTGTTTGCGTAAATTCGGCATCGTATGGATAGCCTACTAGAGGTCTACTCGAGGTCGTTCTCTTCCAAATAACGCTGGAAGTAGGGGTCGTCCTCGGGGACCTCAGAAGTAGAGGTCAGCTCACCATAAACTAGGATACGGCGCTCCGACACGTTGTAAATATAGGGTTCACAGACCACCAGCATGGAAGACTGGTCCATGCCCGAGGGACCGTCCGGGTTAAAGCGCTCGAAGTATTCTTCCTCCGTGACGTTATCGACAATCCGCACATTGTAGTGGTAGCGCGTGCCTGTGGTGAAATCATCAATATAGTAGGGATCGTTTTCCTGCATTTCATCCAGGTAGAGTAGGCCTGTCCTCTTGTTCAAGACCCGGTGGCCCAAAATGACAGTCATGCCATCCTCGCCCGGTTGAGGCATAAAGGGAACAATGCCTGCACCCCAAAACAGGTTGGGTTCCTGGCTGCCGTCTCTCGACATGGGAGAGGACACACCAATGGAAGGAATAACCAGACGGCCCATGGTGTCATAGGCCTGTTGGGGGACAAAGTCAAAGTCTTCGTCATTGTCTAAAAACTGGACAGGATTTTCTGGCACAGGGGTAAAGGCAATGGCATCTTGGCCAGCTGTCGTCTCACTAAGGCGGGACAGGGCCAGGTGGGCCGAAAGTATAGAATATTGTGCATCATTACCAGCCAGGCGGTAAGAATTGGTGCGCTGCCTGGCTTCCAGGGCCTCAACAGAATTCCCACCCAAGTTGCCCCGCAGGAGTACAAAAGCTCCCAGGCCTAGGGCGACCACTAAAATCAAACTCAAAACGATGGGCAGAGCCTTCGATTTTTGCGCTTTGGGACGTCTGGCAGGGGCAGGCATTTTACCGCCTTCTGGACTATAGCCGGGGTAGGGTTCCAACGGCCTGGTCTGCATTTTTTCCGGCCGTTGCTGGGGTCTGGGCCCAGAAGGACGATGACCCGGGCCAGCAGGGCCCATGGGGCCTTGAGGCCTGCGGGGTACAGGTCCAAGCTGGGGCCTTCTGGGGCCAGGACCGGCTTGGGGTCCTCTGGGGCCCGGGCCTTGGGGAGGCTGGCCAGGCTGAGGACGGGGGCCTTGAGGTCGGCCCGCTTGAGCTGGATGGCTGGGACGATAATTGTTATTGTTCATATGTATCACCGCAAAAGGCAGCTGCCTGCCTATCCTTTGCTATCTAAGTTTATGGCACGGAGCGTGCCCACACGCTCACGCCTAGATAAGCTTTATTTTAACATATTCACCTTAAGACCGGCGCCTCTTGATTGCCGCCACAATAATGGCGGCTACCAGGGCTGCCATACTTAAAATGCAGGCAATATAGATTTCGGGAAAGCGGCCATCGTAAGCCGGGGGTGGCCCCAGGTGAATAGCCGCAACCGCTCCTTCACAGAGTAAAACGGTAAAAAGTGAAAAAATATTTAAGAACTTCAAACCAATGATCATGGCTGAAATGGTCAGCGCTAGGATGAGCAGAACTGCTCTGGCATTGCTGGTGAAAAGCCCTCCCTCCTTGCTAGAAGCTTCAAAGGCTGTACCCAGGGCGGCCAGGAGGAGGTAGTTCATGTAGCCCAGGTAGACATTAAAGGGCAAACCAGGCAGGAAGAATTTACGCCGGCTACCAAAATAGGCCATACTCACCCGCAGGAGAATGAGCATGATGAGGGCCCGCAACATCACATTGACTCCAAAGAGGCCATAGTGCCAGATGTACACGTCTACAGCATGGATGAGGCAAATAAGGATAACCCCTACATCTGCCACTTCTATATATTGCCGGCTAAACTCCGTTTTCTTGCTGCCGATAAAGTCAAAGCTGTAAAGCAGGTAGAGCATGACTAAAAAATCCAAGAGGAAGGTGAAAATTAGATTAAAGCCTAAGGGGAAAATCAGGGTGTTGAAGCGAATATTCACCTCTTCTGTGGAGTAGGGAATGAGCAAGCCGGAAAGGCCAAAGATCTGCATAGCCAATAGGATCACTACCGCTATACTGGCCACAATTTTTCGTGCGGGTTTGGTCTGCATATCCTGCTATCCTTTCTTAGCTCGGGCTTCTGACTCCCTCAGCCTCAGCTTCTTTCGACTAGTCCTAGTTTAGCTCAAGTGCCAGCGCTTGACGAGATTATCCTTATTATTATACACGGGCTTAGACATACACGGGCTTAGACATAAAGCCGAAAAAATAGCCAAAACTTGCAGGCTTTGTGTTATATTTAGACGAGTTTAGGGCCAGGCTAGCCGCCTGGTTATTTTGCCTGAGAGCAAGTATCAATTAGGAGATGAACTATGAGTAAGAAAATTCTGTTAACGGGCTGCCTGGGCCAAATCGGCACAGAACTCACCATGCACATGCGCAGAACCTACGGTAATGACAATGTAATCGCCTCAGATATCGTCAAAAAAGACGTGCCGGAAGTGATCGAATCAGGTCCTTTTGAACTCCTAGACGTTACTGATCCTAAGGCCATTGCCGAGGTGGTCGACAAATATAAGGTAGATACCGTCCTGCACCTGGCAGCCATCCTCTCAGCCGTGGGCGAACAGAAACCCACCCTAGCCTACAATATCAACATGGGCGGGCTTTTTAACGTCCTAGAAGTCGCCCGGGAGAAGCAGCTCCAGGTTTTCACCCCCTCTTCCATTGGCTCTTTCGGCGCCTCCACCCCAAAGGATCATACGCCCCAGGATACCCTGCAAAGACCCTCTACCATGTATGGGGTCACCAAGGTAGCGGGTGAGCTACTTTGCGACTACTACCACACCCGATTTGGTGTGGATACCAGAGGTGTCCGCTTCCCCGGACTCATCTCCTACGCAGCCCTGCCCGGCGGCGGCACAACGGACTATGCTGTACATATTTTCTACGAAGCCATCAAAAAGCATAGCTACGCCAGCTTCATCGCCCAAGGCACCTACATGGATATGATGTATATGCCCGACGCCCTCAAGGCCGTAACCATGCTCATGGAAGCTGACCCTGACAAGCTGGTCCACCGCAACGCCTTCAACGTTACCGCTATGTCCTTTGAGCCCGACCAGCTAGGTGCGGAAATCAAGAAGCATATCCCGGACTTCACCCTGACCTACGATGTAGACCCCGTACGCCAAGCGATTGCAGACTCTTGGCCCAACAGCCTAGATGATTCCTGCGCCCGCGCAGAATGGGGCTGGGCTCCCGAGTACGATATGGCGGCGATGGTTAAAGATATGTTGGAAAAGCTCCAGGCAAAAGGCATCTAGCCCCCTATACCTGGCTTTTTTTCCTGGCTTCTTTTGCCTGGCTTGGGGCCTCCCCTCCAGGTAACTTCTAGAAACTTAACAAGGTCGGTTAGGTCAACTAGCCGACCTTTTGTTATGCTATAGGATGATGACCCTTACTTAAAACGGGTCACCCAGATTGGAGTTCCTATGAAAAAAACAAAAATTCTTAATCTATTATTAATAGCCCTCATGAGTCTGGCCCTCCTCCTGCCCAGCTTAGGCTTGAGCCTGCAGGCAGAAGAAGAAAGCCAGGCTGCAGATGCCACCGAGGCTCCTGAGGCTGAGGCCGCCGAGGATGCTGAGGATGCCGAGGCTGAGGCCTCAGGCCAAGAGGGGGACGAAAGCCCGGCTGATGAGACGGATGACCTGCTTCCCCTTCCCGAAAAAACCATGGTGGCCAAAATCAACGGCGATACGAACCTCTCTCTTCTTGAGATGAACTTCCATGCTGGCCTCCTCTTCCAGCAACTGACGCAAACACCTGCCTTTGTCCCCCAGGCCTCCAGCATCTTAAATTCTCCCGTACCCAATGGCGAGGGTGAGGAGGTCCCCCTCCGCGACATGATCTTGAATCTCCTGCAAGAGGAACTGTCACTCAAGGCCAAGGTCGTCAAAAAAGCGCAAGACGCGGGGGCTGAACTGAGTGAGGACGAGCGTGCCCTGGTCGATAATTTCTTTGCCAGCTTTGCGCAAAATGCTGCCCAAAATGGCCTAACTGTGGATGAACTCTTTGAACAGTTCTTTGGCCCGGGCGCGACAGAAGAAAAACTTCGTCCCCTCGTCGAAAAAGACCTCCTGCAATCCCTCTACTTGAAAGATTTTTACGACGCCTACGAAATCAGTGATGACGAGATCCAGGCGGAATATGAAGCCAACCCAGACAACTATGACCTGGTAGACTTCCTCCTAGTTCAGCTAGATGCTGAGATTTCTGAAGAAGACCTCGCCGAAGTACAAAAACTCCTACCCGAGCTCACCGAAGCCGATTTTGCCGAAAAACTGGCCCCCTTCAGCGGTAAGGACGAGAAGGGCCAAGAAGCCCTCATCACTAACAGCCTGCAACAAGGGGTGGCTAAAGAGAATCTGATTCCCGCTTCCGCAGATTGGCTCTTTGACTCTGATCGCCAAGCCGGCGATACAAGCCTGGTAGAAGGTGCTAAATCCCAGTCCGCCCTGCTCTTTATCTCCCGCTATCGGGATGAAGCCCAAAACTACGATTCTCGCCACCTCCTGATTAAGGAAGCCGGAGATACCGACCTAGACTATAAGGTGGCCACCGCCACGGTTAACGCCCTGCTTGAAGGCCTAAAGGATCATGTTGATGAAGACTTCTTTGCTGAATTGGTAGGGAAATACTCTCAAGATCCCGGCTCTAACAAAAAGGGCGGCCTCTATGAAGATGTCGCTCCCGGCAGCTTTGTCAAACCCTACGAAGACTTCTGCCTGGACCCTGCCACCCAACCCGGGCAGATTGGCCTAGTCCATGTAACACAAGAAGAAGGCGGCTATGCCGGCTACCATATCATTTACTTTAAGGGCCTCCACGATGCCAACTGGTACCGTGCCGCAGACAACGCCCTCCGGGCTGCCCGCCAAGCCGAAATGATCGACCAATTAAAGGCCGAAAGCTCCTTTGAGTTTATAAACAATGGTCGTGAGCTTATTATGCCCCTGGCCACACCCATCACGGAAGAAGAAGCTAGTGCTCCTGCCTCCGAAGAAAGCGAAGCCTCCGCGAGCAAAGAAGCAAGCGCCCCTGAAAGCGAAGCCTCCGACTCTCCTGAAGCAGAGGATATGCCCGAGGAAAATTCCGAAGAAGAAACCCAGCCCTAGGGCTTTGCTCAGTCCCTGGCTTAGAGCTTTGCTCAGCCCCTGGCTTAGGGCTTTGCCACAAGCCCTCGCCTAGCGCATTCCTTTAGCCCCAGCGGTAGACATTTTCCGCTGGGCTTTTTTTGGCCCGCTTTTGAATTCCGCTGAGTTTTTTTCTGACCCTCTTTTGAATTTTCACGCAGCTCTTCCCATTTTCACTAGCTCACCCACTTATTTTTTTACTAAGTACATCCAACTTCTCGATTTTTCTTACAAGTTTGCAGCTTTTGTACACCGAAATTTTCTGGAAGTCCGGTTTGCCCGCTCTTTTCTCTCGAAATAGCCCTAAAAAGACGATTTTTATACAAATATACATCTACGCGCGCGGTTTTATACATTCAGACGGCGAAGAAGTGGCCCGGGATGTACATTATCTGCAAACTTGTAAGAAAATCCGGAAAGTTGAAGTAGTGAGGGCTTTTGGCCCTTTTGCTGACTGCCTTCCCTTCCTCTTATTTTGGTTTTCTTGGCTTTCAGACAAATTTGCAAGTAATGGATGAGTCAAAGCGGCCAAAGCATCCATTACTTGCAGATTTGCCCCAAATACCATCCATTAGTTGCAAATATGTCCGGAGGCCCACCCCTTAGTTGCAAAAATGCCCGAGAATTCAGAATTCCGAAAGTCAAGTTCTCAATAGTGTGTAAATTCGTAATTGCCTTTCTTTAATAACCTTCTTAAGCAGCCTTTGCTAGCCGGCATTTGGTTGGTAAATTCGCCAAATCAGCACTTTGCCAACTCTTTTCGGGGTAACCCCATGCAGAGACAGCAAAAAAAGAGTTGGCAAGTCCGCCAAATCAGGGGTTTGCCAACCTTTTTCCGGCCAGCCGGGCCAGTTTAGCAGGAGTTTTTGGTTGGCAAGTCCGCCAAATCAGCACTTTGCCAACCTTTTTCACAGGTATTTGGCTGACAAGCTACTGTGAAAAGTGGCTTCTACGTTTTTCACATGAACTTATGTGGCCTGCTGAGCTTTTCTCCTGTAGAGTGTAAGACTTAGTTCTCAGTCGAATAAACTGTAAGACTAAATGCAACTCCCCACCCTTAGGGGTGGCACTTTCTTTTTTCTTAGGGGTGGAACTCATTTTTTCCCTTAGGGGTGGAACTTACTTTTTTCACTTATCCCTCTCTTTAGTCTTGACCCTTAAGAGTGTGGAGATTACTTTACCTCTTCTTTAGACTTGGAGAGTGAACTTGGCCTTAATTTAGGCTATGATATGGCTTGAAAAATACATAGCTTGCAGATCAGCGCCTCTGCGGTCTCAGGTGCGGCAAGCTTGAGGTTAAGGAAGATGCAGGATAAGTATTCACCCCAAGAAATCCGGCGTGAGATACGCTGGTTAACCGTCCCTATCGTCTTGGAGAGTATCTTCTCCCTGTCTGGGAATATTTTGGCACTGGCCCTTTTAGGCCGAATTGATGGTGTGGGCCTGAATGCTATCACCCACGTAGCCGCCAACGGCATGGGCGCGATTATTAATGGGGTCTTTTGGTGGCTACTCAAGGGCCTGGGGATCGGGACCACTATCCGAGTATCGCAAGCCTATGGAGCGGGGGACCAAGAGAGAATCCGCCGCCTGGGCTATCAAACAATCCTTCTCCTTTTCTCTCTCGGTCTGGCCTGCGGCCTGGTCATGTTTTTCTCAGCAGACTTTTTGGTGAGTCTTTTTAAGCCAGACCCCGCACTCGGTCGTCTGTCTACAGATTATTTGCGCATAGCCGCAGCAGGCTTAGCCTTCCAAGGCATCATTCACGGATCTACGGGTGTTTTACAAGGAATTGGGGATACCAAGACCCCCATGACCTTCTCCTTTGTCATCAACCTGGTTTTCGTAGTCTCAGCCGTCCCCCTAATCTTTGGCTGGTTTGGACCAGCCTTGGGTAGCACAGGCGCCGCTTTTGGCCTCTTAATCGGCCAATTTGTTACAGCCATGTTCTGCCTCTATTCCCTCTTTTCCAAGGGTAAGGTCCTGGCCTACAAGAAAAAAATCGACCGGCATTATTGGAAGCCGGAGCCGCGCCTCATGTGGGATGTGGTTTCCGTAGGCCTGCCTACCTCCTTAGAAAATGTCTTCTGGCAACTGGGGGCCATTATTATTGGTGGCCTTATGCTGAGCTTTGGCGAACTCGCCTATGCCGCTAACCAGATTGGTATTCAAGCTGAAAGCATTGCCAACATGCCTGCCGCCTCCTTTGGTATTGTCACCGTAACCTTGTGCGGCAGGGCTTTGGGGGCCCAGGACAACAAACTGGGCCAGCGCTATATCTCAGAAATTATCAAGACTGCAGGGGCCATTGTCTCCCTGGGTATGGTCCTGCTGCTCCTCTTCCCCAAGCCCCTGCTGAGCCTCTTATCGGGCCATGCCGATGTCATTGAACTAGCCTCTGTTTACCTCCGCCTCATGGGTATTGTTTTGCCTTTTAACACCCTGCACCAAATTTACCTAGGCTGCCTCAAATCCACCGGCCTAGCCAAACTACCCATGCTAACCTCCCTTGGCGGCATTTGGCTGATCCGGGTTCCCCTCTCCCTCTGGGTAGCCAGCTGGGATCACGCCAAGATTGAATACCTCTGGTTAGTCATCCTGGTAGACATCTTTGCCCGCTTCGTCCTCGTCACTTTCATTTACCACAAACGTAAAGTTTTCCATGACCCCCAGGACGGTACAGCATTGGTAGGCCAAGCGAACTCCGAATCGGAGACCGTTTCAGAAACTGATGCAGAGGATGCGCAAGCCGCAGCGGACATTGAGGCCCTCTACGCCCAATACCGGGTGGACCCCGAAGATACAAAAAAGCAATAGGCCTTGAGTCAAGGGGCAAGCCAGACCAAGACCTCAGTTTCCGCCTGGCCTTTTAGCCTGGCAAGTCTTAACGTGGGCCTAAGCACCAGGTCCCTGTGGCGAAGGTAACAGTATACGTGTTGCCTTTGATCAGCTCCTTGAATTCGTCCAGGGTCTTGACAGGAATATCAGAGGCGAAGGGGTAGGAGCGGAAGAGAGCTTCCTCACTTAAAGAGATAGAAAGAAAAGTTGCCATAAGTCTTGCAAAATGCTCTGAACAAGGATTTTCACTCAGCTAATCAGCGAGACTTTTAATTCTGCTCATCCAAGTTCTTCAATCTCACCCAGTACATAAACTGCCTTATTTTCACTCTGTACATCCAACTTCCTCATTTTTCTTACAAGTTTGCAGCTTTTGTACGCCCAAATCTTCTGAAAGTCGGGTTTGCCTGCTTTTTTCCCTCGAAATAGCCCTAAAAAGACGATTTTTATACAAATATACATCTTGTCGCCGAGTTTTATACATTTAGATAGAGAAAAAGTGGGTCGGGATGTACATTATCTGCAAACTTGTAAGAAAATCCGGAAAATTGAAAGTAGTGAAGGCTTTTGGCCCTTCTGCTGCCGGCCTTCCTTTCCTATTACTTCGGTTTTCTTGGATTTCAGACAAGTTTGCAAGTAATGGATGGGCTACTCTCAGAAACAGAGGCCAAACCACCCATTACTTGCTTATTTGCCCTCGATACCATCCACTAGCTGCAATCTTGCCCGGCAGCCCACCCATTAGTTGCAAAAATGCCCGAAAATCCGAAAATCCGAACTGCAGCAGGCTCAGGACACATACTACTAGCGGTATCGGCTGAAAAGCCGGAAAACCCCAATAGCCCTTCGCTCCTTTTGGTGTGGAAATACTTTTCCACTTTACCTTTTAGTCCCTGTTCAAAGATACAAAATTGTAACCGTCATGAAAGCTGAGTATAATATTTAGCATAAAGGTTAGTTCCTTATATGGCCCTAAACACCCGTGCGCAATAGCACCCCCCTCGCACCAAAAGGTGCAAGTATAAAGGAGAAGACTTGATGAAAAAATTTTCAACCCTCATTGCCCTCCTGCTTGCTATAACCATGGTTTTTACAGCCTGTGCTCCACCCAAGGAAGAGACTGCAAAATCCAAACCCCAAGCAACCACAGTCAAGACAGAAGAGGCCAAGACTGAGGCACCCACAGAGGCAGAAAAAGCAACTGAGGCCCCTGCGACCGAAGCCCCAGCCACCGAAGCTGCGACTGAGGCCCCCACGGAAAAAGCAACCGAAGCCCCCGCTACCGAAGCTGCAACTGAAGCCCCCACAGAAAAAGAAACCGAGGCTCCCGCTGAGGAAGAAACCCCAGGGGAAAAAGCTGAGGAAAGCGAAGCTGAAAAGCTGCCCGCCGCAGCCGGTGAAGAAAAAGAAAGCGAAGCCGAAAAGGTAACCGAGACGGAAGCCGAAAAAGAGACTGAAGCTGAGAAGGAAGCTGAGGAAGAAACCGAAGCTCCTGCTGAAGAAGCCGAAGCGAAGGCTGAAGACGAAACCGAGCCTGAGAAAGAAACCGAAGCTGAAGCTGAAGTCGAGAAGTTACCTCCTATCACCGTTGGCCTGGCCACCGATACTGGCGGCGTAGACGACAAGTCCTTCAACCAGGGCACTTGGGAAGGTATCCTCCGCTATGCCAAGGAT
>SFFI01000028.1 GCA_004556925.1 Clostridiales bacterium | reverse complement strand
AAGCTGAAGCCCAAGAAAGAGCACTCTGGCTATGTGGTAGTGGTATCTTCAGAAAAGATCTATCGGTACAAAGATGGCCGGAGGCTGGGATCAGCGAAACTATGGGAAACGGTGATTCAAAGTCCATATTCGATAGAGTTTCCAGCAAAACAGGTGAAGAAGCTGATTATTCGAGAATTCTTCCCGGAAGATGGAGAATGGAAAGCGGCCAGGTTAGGGATAGATAGATGGTATTCCGGTGATTACGGAGATCTTCTGAATGACCAAAATGTAGACGAAGAATTTGTGAAGCACAATGTGGCTCTGATGGAATACCGGAGCTTCAGAGCCAACTATCGGGCCGGGTACTGGGAAGTGATATTGGTTCATACAAGGCCCCTGGGGGTTGTCCCGAAGGATATGCGAGTGAGCTGAAGGAGGTAGATATAATGAAACTGGGACTGTGTGCGGAGGATGCGGTAACGCATAACCTGACTGTGGTATGGACTGGCCTGGATGCCGGGGAGCTGAAGGAAGGAGAGCAGCTGGAGATCCAGGTGGCCGGTCACTGGATTGAGGTCGAGCTGGAGCGAGATCCTGACGGCGGCTGGAGCTGGCGGGATCTGGAGACTGGTTGGAGCCTGAAACGTACCGATGTAGCGCCGGTCAGTGTCCGGAAAATCGACGCCTAAAATAAGCCTGTCCAGGGGCCTTGAAAGAGCCGCCTGGACAGGCTATAATAACAAGCAAAAATAGGGAAAAAAATATATTGATAATATATGCCGTATAGAGGGGGCAGTGGGAGAGTGAAAATAGACCGAAATTTGGCCTGCCTCAAAATAGGGAAAAAAATATATTGATAATATATGCCGAGGGAAGGGCCTTTTGGTTCCATCATTTCCATGGCCGGAGCCAGGGGGGAAAGGGGGAGGTGACTTTCTCTTTAAGGCCCCGAAGGGGCCGCTCTTTGGCTCCCCCTTTCCCCCCCGCAGGCGTTCCCCGCCGCAGCGGATTTTCTTTTTGCTACTTTTTCTTTTGGAGGTGTGCACATGGCTATGGATCAGCAGGCCGCTATGGAGCGGCTGCGGGAATTGTATCAGGAAAAGAATGAGCATTTGGAGACGTTCCTGGAGGCGGTCACGCCCTTTGAGTTTTACCGGGAGATCTTCCCGGTGGGCAGTTTTGAGCGGAAGGGTCATTTTGAGGACGAAAAGGGCAACGGAATTGCGGTGACGGTGCCGCCGAAGGCTGCGGGGATCGCCCTGGAGATCAAGGAGGAAGGCAAGGCCAAACGCTACACCATCACCGATGAGCTGTCGGAGCTGTCGGAGGTCTACAATACGGACTTTACCATCATGTCCCCTCTGTCTTACTTCGGTCGACGTCGGTGCGGCAAGAATGCCCGGTATCTCTATGCCCTGGTCTTTGACCTGGATGGGGTGGGGATGCCCCAGCTCCGGGACACGTTGCACCAGATGAACAAGGATATTTTGCCCCAGGCAACCTTTGTCGTAAACAGTGGGACGGGGCTTCACCTGTATTATGTCCTGGATGAGCCGATCCCTATGTACCCACATAACCAGAAATGCTTGAAGGAGCTGAAATATTCTCTCACCCGGCAGATCTGGAACAGGTACACCTCCACCATCAAGGAGCCGCAGATGCAGGGCATATTGCAGGGCTTCCGGGTGGTCGGCTCCGGCTCCAAGCTGGGCCGGGAGTATCCTGTGACGGCCTACCGGCTCGGCGGGAGAGTGACGCTGGAGAGGCTGCTGGAGTTTATTCCGGACAGCAACGGGGAGCAGCAGCGGCTTGAAGGTCTTATGAGAAAGAGCCGCCTGTCGCTGGCCGAGGCAAAGGAGAAGTATCCGGACTGGTATGAGAGGCGGATCGTCAAGAAAGAGCGGCGGGGGCGCTGGACGGTCAAGCGTGACTTGTACGACTGGTGGCTGCACCGGATCGGGGACGAGATCCGGGTGGGCCATCGGTTTTATGGCATTATGACGCTGGCCATCTATGCGAAGAAATGTGGGATAGACGAGGACGAACTGCGCCAGGATGCTTTCTCCCTGCTAAAACCCTATGACGATATGAGCGTGGAGGACATCAATCGCTTTACGAAGGATGATGTGGTGTGCGCCCTGGAGATGTTTAATGAGGACTATGTGACATTTCCCAGGGACGATATAGCAAAGCTCTCTGGCCTATCTATGCCTGTCAATAAGCGGAACTGGAGAAAGCAGTCAGACCATTTGGAGATAGCAAGGGCGATTCGAGATATTGGGGTTCGGCAAAAAGGAAAAAAAGACTGGAGAGAAGGGAATGGACGCCCTGTTGGTAGTGGGATAGCCAAGGAACGAGTGTCTGAATGGCGGGGGCAACACCCGGAGGGCCGCAAGGCTGACTGCCACCGGGACACGGGCCTTGACCCTAAGACGATCCGCAAGTGGTGGAATAGCCAGAGTGCCGATTGACAAATAATATATATCGTGATATATATTATTTAGGAGGTGACTGCTATGGAGATGGCAAAGGTTTTTGAAAACGGACGGAGCCAAGCGGTGCGTTTGCCAAAGAAATTTCGCTTCAAGGTAGATGAGGTTATTGTGCAGCAGCTCGGGGATGCGGTTCTCCTGGTTCCCAAAGAGTCCTTATGGCAGACATTTATGGACGGCTTGAACGGCTTCACCAGCGATATTTTTGAGGGTGGACGAGATCAGGGTGTCCAGGAGGAGCGAGAGAGCCTATGACCTATATGTTGGACACAAATATCTGTATCTATGCTATGAAGAAAAAGCCGGAAAAGGTGCTGCATAGGTTCCGGGAGGAGTTGGACGGAGGACTTTGTATTTCCTCTATTACGCTGGCTGAGTTGGAGTACGGAATGAAACATAGCTCTGACCCGGTAAAAAATGAGCAGGCCCTTTTGAGGTTTCTGGCTCCGTTGAGCATCTTGCCTTTTGGGGCGGGAGCAGCATCGGAGTATGGGGAGATTCGGGCCTATTTGCAGAGCCAGGGAACACCAATTGGCCCTTTGGATATGCTGATTGCTGCCCATGCACGAGCAGAGGGAATGATCCTGGTAACGAATAATGTACGGGAGTTTGAGCGTGTACCGGATCTGGAAATCGAAAACTGGGCGGAGTAAAGGGTGGTGTAGATAGTGCAGAGAAAGGTTTTGCAAATTGGCTACGAGCCAGAGCGTGATCGACTGACCTGGGATGGTTGGGACATTCACTGTGGCCAGGGCCTGGATGTGTTGCTCCCGGATCGGCTCGGTGGCGGTACATGGCAGGCCGTCTCCTTTGAGTACAATGACAAGGGATGGTATATGTCTGGGCATCCTGGGGTGTCTCCAGTGGGCCTTTGGGCACGAGAGAGGAGCGAGTAAAAAACCGGCGAGGCCAATGCCTCGCCGGTTTTTTACTTGATATAATGTAAATATATGATATAATTTATATATATTAAATAGCGTAAATAAATTATATCAATTAAATAATAAGAGGAGAGGGGAACTGTGAAGGTAATTGCAATCGCAAACCAAAAAGGCGGTGTGGCCAAGACCACTACAACGCATAACCTGGGCGTTGCGCTGGCGGCCCAGGGAAAGCGGGTGCTGATGATTGACCTGGACAGTCAGGCCAGCTTGACGATCAGCGTGGGCCTGGAGCCGCTGGAGGTGGAGCAGACAATCGTGGATGTGCTGCGGAAGGAGGGGCTGCCGCTCATGGAGTGTGTGCAGCGGCTCAGTGACCGGCTGCACATCGTCACATCGATTATTGACTTGGCGCCCATGGAGATGGAGCTGCTCTCCAGAGCCAGCAGGGAGAAGATCCTGGATCGGGCACTGCGGCCAGTTCGGGAGCAGTATGATTTTATCCTGATTGACTGTCCGCCGCAGCTCTCCATCCTGACCATCAACGCCCTTTCATGCGCCGACGGGGTGGTGATCCCGGTCAAGACGGATTACCTGGCCTACCGGGGGTTGACGCAGCTCCAGGACAGTATCCAGGAGATCCAGGAGCTGATTAACCCAGGCCTGAAGGTGCTGGGAGTGATCGCCACGTTGTACGATACCAGGGTGGCAGATGACCGGGAGATCCTGGCCCTGCTCCGGAAGGAATACAATCTGCTGGGTGTGATTAAGCGGTTGGCCGTGGCGAAGAAGGGAATTTATGACGGTCTGGCGGCGGTAGAGCAGGCCCCAAACAGTGAACTTGCGAAGGAATATGTGGCCATAGCTGAAATGATTATGTCCGGGAAGGAAAAGAGGGAGGCGTATGAGCATGAGTAAGCTGGAAGAAAGGGAGAGCCGCAGGAGATCTACCGCAGTTGGGAAATTCGTGGAGCAGACGCCCGTGGAGGCTGGCAGCTCCGGACGCCGGGGACGACCGAAGGAGGATCGCGAGCTGAAGAAGCGGATTAGTCTTTCTGTACTTCCCAGCTTGTATGAAGATATCCGGAAAATTGCTTATGTGCAGCGGAGTAGTATAAGCGATTTAATTGGGCAGATGATGGAAAAGTACCGTGTAGATCATGCTGTGGAGTTACAACAATACAGCAATATTGTCAATCAAAAAGGTGATAGAGATATTTATAAGTAGTGTTAGGGCCGGGCCAAAATTGGCGTTTTTCTCCCGGCCCAAAATGGCGGTTTTCTCCCGACCCTAACAGTAGTTGCTATTCCAGTAATATTCAAGAGCATACCCGGAAGCTGTTGAGGTTACGGTAAGAGTTACAATTTCTTGCTCTGATACATTTAACTCTGGATCATAAATGTTTTTTGGGAAAATACCAATTGGCAATATATCTGACGGGTGTATAAAGTGTAAATATAGAATCCCGTCAAATTTTCTGGTTAATCCATCGGACGTAATTAATTTATCTATCAAGGTTTGTGTACGGATGAAAAGATCATCTAATTTTGTAGCAGTGAAGTGATCTTCTATTAAATCTATAATTTCTGATTGAGAGGACGGGGGACGGCAAATCATGTAGTATATATCAGCTCGTTTTTCAGAATAAATATATTCGAAAGATAATTCATAGATATTTTGTTCGTTGAGTTCTTTTTTTAGTTTTTCGTGTGAGATATTATTGCCTATTAGGTAGAACGTGAATAAGAAAGCTGAAATTATTAGCACTATCAATCGTATATGGTTTTGAAATTTTTTCTTTATCATATTTCTCCTTGGTTGGGCAATCCGTATTTCCGGCAAAAGAGACGAATTTCAGAGAAAAACGGCCACCCTTTGGTGGCCGTTTTTCTCTGAATGACGGAGTTTTTTTGCTTGCAACAGGCCGTACTTTTAAAGAGAACCACTAAATGATACATCAAAATCCATGTAAGAAATAAATGGTTTGTATGCACCCTTGCAATTTTTATAGTGTTGCAGTACATACCATGCACAGAACTGCTGAGTCCATCCATAAATTTTTTCTACGTCATTATCATCAAGGCCAAAATGATCAAACAGAGAATAACTTAAGGTTCCGCTAAAGGTGGAGCCAGTACAACGGAAATTTTTGAGGGTAATGCTGTAGCCCCAAACCTGGTTAACACAAATTTGGAGGCCATTGCTTCTATCGTCCTTTGTACTGAAGTATGGATTTGGGACATCATGCAATTCTTTCTGGAAAGCTGTGTTCTGATAGAAGGAGCGTATATCTCCATCGTATTGTTTGATATATTTTATAATAATATTTTTTGTTTTTGTCACCATTTCTTGGGTTTTGCTGTGGCTTTTTGCTCTTTGAGTCAATGTGCTGTTTCTATAGACAGAGCCAGTTCCATCTAAGAAATGGTTAAACATCGCTTTTGCAACGGTAGTCATTGCTGGGTCGGTTGTAGCAAACATAGAAACGAGTTTCATCATATGATCTTTTACAGCTTGAGGCCCCTGAGGGGGAAGGACAGTGCTTGAGGAAGGAGGCATATCAAATATAGATGCTTCATCAGACAAAACAGGGGAAAGTGATAAAAGCTGGCTCTTTGTCTTATCATTATAGGTCATGTCTGGAGCTACTGAACCATCCGCAGATTTTCCAGGAGACGTATAGGTTTGGAAGATCTTTAAATTAGAAATATTAAGATCAGAAAGTTTGCTTATCTTCCATTTCTGTGCAGCTGATGAAGTGTTTCTTGCTTGCCAAACTACATTAGATCCGCTGGCTGTTCCTGTTGCAGTTAAATATTTAGTTTTATCTGAATTCAATTGTATTAAGTATACGTTATTTCCTTGAGATACAAAGTTGACATACGTGTCAGAATTGGAGGTGTATACATCACAGTTCCAGTTTGTTCTATATGCATTGAGCATATAAGCAGTGTTATTCAGTGTGCGGACTTGCTGTGATGTGCCAAGACTATTAATACTCCATTTTTGATCATTGCTACCAGCGTCTTTCCAAATATTTACGTTTGTACGTCCGGAAATTGTTGAAGTTGTTTCTACATTTAGGGGTAGACCATTGCCACCGTGGGATACAATTTTATACGTTGCCATATTACATCCCCCTATTCGTATTAAACTAAGTTGTACTTTTCAGGCTAATCTTTCATTATTATGATAAAAAAGATAAATGAATTAGGAATTAATAGAATGTAACAAAAAAATGAACTTAATTAGGATATTTTTGTCGATTGTTGAAATAACGGTTTACCCGTTTATAAATGAACGGGTAAACCGTTATACGGTTAATTTTCGGTGTATGCTGTTGACTTCTTCGACGGTCTATGGTAAGATGAGACTGGGATAGAAGATGGTTTTTAGGGCCGCTGCTCGGCGGCTCCGATGGAAAGGAGGCTGAATAGAGTGGCTGCGGCTGGCGGTGGCCGGGAGCTGCGGCGGATTTCAATGCTCGTCTGGGCGAGGGTAAATAGTAATTAGGCCCAGAGCGTCTTGGCCGGAAATGACCGGCTGGGGGTTTAGCAAATACCCATAAGAAGCCGTGACAGGGTTGATACTCCTGTGTGGTGTGCGGGCTTGCCGTAGTAACCTTTGTGAATTGGAAAAGCACACCATGGACCCCACCACAAGTAATCCTTTTGAAAGTGATGGGTAAGTGCAATGTATCGTGTCCCTATCCACCCTCTGATAGTAGCCAGGATACTGTAGATCTCCTGGAGAGCCACACCCTCTAAAAAGGTGCCGACAGATCCCGAACTGCCGTAGATCTCAATAAATCGGGGCTGCACACATAAGCAGTTCAAAAAAGTGTAGGGAGCAATCCCAAAACCGTCACACATAAGA
Source organism: Clostridiales bacterium (assembly GCA_004556925.1). Lineage (GTDB taxonomy): Bacteria > Bacillota > Clostridia > Saccharofermentanales > DTU023 > SFFI01. The sequence continues at coordinate 501 of SFFI01000028.1, read as the reverse complement.
CGTTAAAAAGTGTATTTGCCGATTGCCGAGTCTCCGAGGGGAGCTGACATGAGGCGGCTTTGCTTGAACATATATAAATGGCATAATTTATATAACTTATTTACGGTATATATCGTATATAAGTTATTTACATGAGACAACAAGAAATCTATAAAAGTAGAAAAATAGATTTATAGAAAAATAGCGGCGAGGGGGGAGGCTCTATGGGGCGGCGCAACAAGGCATACCACAAGGATCTCCACCAGCAAGCCTATGACCGCCTGACCGGGATGCAGGCTTTTGGCGAAAGCAAAAAGCAGGCGGTGGCCGATGGGACGGAGAAGGACAAGATTTTTTCCTTCAGCACCTACAAGGCGTACTGGAAACACGTGAAGTATTTCATCAAGTACATCCAGGAGAAGTACCCGGAATGTACCACGCTGAAAAGCGCAAAGAAGTATGTCAATGAGTGGCTGCAAGCCAGGACTGACCAGGGCCTTTCCGCCTGGACGATCCAGCTGG
>SFFI01000019.1 GCA_004556925.1 Clostridiales bacterium | reverse complement strand
AGCTTCCTTCCCTCTCGTAGACTTCCAAGGCTTTCCTGATTTCTTCCTCTGAATACATATTTCCTTCCTTTCAGAGTCCAGTTTTTTGTCCGCACCCCCAAAGTTGAAGTAGAAATGATATTTCTACTTCATTTACCGGGCGGCATTTGGTTGGCAAATCCGTCAAATCAGCACTTTGCCAACCTTCTACTGCCTCCCTTCCTTTCCTTTTTTTCGGTTTTTTCGGATTGCGGACAAGTTTGCAAGTAATGGATGGATTTACGCTCGGAAACAGGGCCAAACCACCCATAATCTGCAGAATTGCCCTCGTTATCATCCACTTCTTGCAAACTTGCCCGGCGGGCCACCCATAAGTTGCAATAATGCCCAAAAATTCAGAATTCCGAACTAGCACAGCCCTCCGACCACGCTAATAGCCAACAAAAGGTGCTTGCAAAATTGAAGCCCGGGTGCTAGGCTTTGTAAGCATGTTTTTTATATTTCATGCCCCCTTGCTCTCTTAACTGAGGGCCATTTGTCCGGAAGGAGGTGACAAACGTGGCTAGAACCTACGAATTACTTTACGTTCTAAATCCTACACTTGGTGAAGAAGGCCTGGCTGCCATGGATGAGCGCATCCAAGGCTTAATTTCAGCTAATGGCGAAATCAAAGATGTAGATGTCTGGGGTACCCGTCGTCTTGCTTATGAGATTCAAGACATGAATGAAGGCTACTATGTAGTCCTGCATTTCACGGCAGAACCCGAATTTCCAGTTGAACTCGAACGTCAGCTGAAAATCAATGATAAAGTTTTACGTTTCCTCGTTACCAGCATGGAAGCGTAAGACACCCAGCCTGTGCCCTGGCTACTAAGCTCTGTAGCTAGGTGCCATCCACAAATCAGCAAAAATAAGGAAAGAGCATGAATAAAGCAATCTTAATGGGGAGACTAACCAAGGACCCCGAACTTCGTACAACTTCTAACAACGTATCTGTCTGCTCCTTCACCGTAGCTGTGGATCGCCGTTTCAAAAATGCTCAGGGAGAGCGGGAGACCGATTTTATCCCTATCGTTTGCTGGCGGCAGACTGCGGATTTTGTGGCTCGTTACTTCCAGAAAGGCCAAAGGATTGCCCTGGTGGGCTCAATCCAAGTGCGTAGCTGGGATGATGAGCATGGCAAACGTAATTGGATGACCGAAGTGGTCGCTGATGAAGTCTACTTTGCCGATTCCAAGTCTGACAATAATTATGCTAACCAGGCGGGCGGTCAAGCTTATAACCGCAGCCAAACTTACAGCAATAATTCAGCTCCGGCTCCGAGCCCAGCCAAGCAGGATCCCATTCCCGAAGGTGATGGTTTCCTCCCGGTTGAAGATGACAGTGATGCCTACCTGCCTTTCGACCTCTAAATTTTGATGATTTGTTTGACGTGTTTGATTTGATGAAAGGAGAGCCAAATGGCTAACAATAAACGAGGCGATCGTGGGGGTGGCAGGTCTTTCCGCCCCCGCCGTGGCAGAAGGAAAGTCTGCCTGTTCTGCGCCGAACATAAGGACCACGTAGATTACAAGGATGTCGCAACTCTGCAAAAGTTTGTTGCGGAATCTGGGAAGATCCTACCCCGCCGCACCACTGGGGCTTGTGCCAAGCACCAGAGAGCAGTTACAACGGCCATTAAGAGGGCCAGACAGGTTGCCCTCATGCCTTATTCTGAATAAGGGAGGCCCGCTGTATGAAAGTTTTACTCTTAGAAGATGTGGCCAAACTTGGTAAGGCTGGTGACTTGATCGAAGTTAAACCCGGCTATGCCAATAACTACCTCATTCCTCAAGGCTTGGCTTCCGCAGCTACAAGGGCCAATATGAATGAAGTGAAGGCCAAACAAAAAGCAGCTATTGCCCGGGCTAAGAAGCTCCTCGAAGAAGCTGAAGAAACCGGCAAACGTTTGCAGGGCAAGATCATCACCATCGGGGTTAAAGCTGGTGAGGGTGGCCGTATTTACGGTACTGTTACCAACCAAGATGTGGCAGATCAGCTGGCTAACCAAGATATTGTCGTAGACAAGCGCAATATCCAAATGCCTGATAGCATTAAAGAACTCGGCCAATATGAGGCCACTGTCCGTCTGCACTCTGAAGTCACCGTGCCCTTTACTGTTGAGTTAAAGGCCCTGGAAGACTAATGGCGCAAACGGGAAATCTTGTAGAACGTGAGCCTAGCAGTCTGGAAGCGGAACAGGCTGTCCTAGGCTCTATTTTGCTGGATAACAAAAACCTCCACCACGCCATGGCTCGGCTTGTGGTGGAGGATTTTTATTATCCCAATCACCAGAATATCTACGAATCAATTCTCCATATTCAGGAGAAAAATGCCCCTATCGACTTAATTTCTCTAGCGGAAGATCTGGCTACCCGTAAGCTTTTGGACAAGGTGGGAGGCGTGCAGGTTTTGAGTGACCTCTCCTCCTTTGTTTCGCCCCATAATGCCGAATACTATATTGACATCGTGGCGGAAAAATCCCGCTTGCGTAGACTGATCAAGTCATTCCGCGAACTCCAGGGGTTGGCTTACGGCGAAGAGGCCAATACCGACGAGCTGATTTCTCTGGCGGCCAAACGTTTAGAAGAAATCCGTGATGCATCTGAAAATACCAGTTTCAGCAAGGTGGGCGAGGTTATCTTTGCCCGCTACAATGAGCTGATCAAAATGGCCAATGAGGATAAGCCTCCCTTGCAGCATACTGGCTATCCCAGCCTAGACCAGAAAATTGGTGGCCTGCGCAAGGGCTCGTTGATCATTCTCGCGGCGAGACCTGGTATGGGTAAATCCGCCTTCGCCTTTAATATTGCCCAACGTGTGGCTTCTACCTACGCGGTGCCAACGGCGATTTTTTCCTTGGAAATGTCTAAGGAAGAGGTCTCGACCCGCTTTTTATCTACCTACGCGACGATTGACTCTAGTAAAGTCAACTCTGCCAAGCTTAGCCCAGATGAGTGGGAAAGCCTAGCGAGATCCTCGACGGAATTTTATGGCACGCCTATCTATATTAATGACCGGTCCGGTTTGGGTCCTCAAGAAATGCTGGCCCGCTGCCGCGAGCTCAAGTTGAAAGAACCTCAATTAGGTTTGGTTATAGTAGACTATCTCCAGCTCATGACCTCGGACCGGCGGCGTCAGGATAACCGCCAGCAAGAAATATCCGATATTTCCCGGTCACTGAAGATTATGGCAAGAGAACTGAACTGTCCGGTGATTGCCCTATCCCAGCTCAGCCGCAACTGTGAAGCCCGGTCCAACAAGCGGCCTATGCTGTCTGACCTCCGAGATTCTGGTGCTATAGAACAGGATGCAGACGTGGTGCTTTTCCTCTATCGGGATGACTATTACGCTGCTTTAGAGGGCAGGGAAGTGGAGAGCCTGCCAGAACAAACGGACCAACCTGCCTCCTACGTAGCCGAGCTGATCGTGGCCAAGAACCGCCATGGCGAAACGGGCTCAGTAGAGCTGGGTTGGAGACCTGAAGTCACCCTCTTCTACGAATTAGATAATCGCCTTAAGGGCCTTCAGGCGCCTCCCTTCTAATGTCTTGGCCGGACTTTCAGGAACATACTGGCCTTTTTAGGGACCTAAGGCAGGAGCTCAAACAACAATTGTCTCTGGGACCGCAAGCCCATTTTCTCCTGGGCATTTCCGGTGGGCCGGACTCCATGTTCCTGGCCTACTTTTTGCTTTGGCTGCGGGCACGAGAGGGGTGCCAGCTGGCTTTAGCCCATTTTAACCACCAGTTGCGGCCGGAAGTGGATGCGGAAGAAACGCTCGGACTTGCGGACTTTGCAGAAAAGTGGCAGCTGCCTTTTTATAGCGGGACTGCGGATGTCCGGGCCATGGCCAGCCAACGCCAGGCAGGCATCGAGGAAGCGGCTCGTGCTGCCCGGCACCAATTTTTTCAGAACACCCTCGACCAATTGGTTAAGGAAGCAGACAAGCAGCCGATTGGGCCGAATTCACACGATACGCCTATCTTGGCCCTAGGCCACAACCAAGACGACCTCTTGGAGACGGTTCTCATTAATCTTGGCCGAGGCAGTGGCCCGGATGGTTTGACCTCTATGCCTTCTTTTGATGGTCGTATCGTTAGACCCTTGCTGGGCTTGACCAGCCAAGAGATTCGCACCTTCCTGGATCACAGAGGCCTGACTTACTATAGGGATCACTCTAATGCGGAAGATATTTATCTACGCAACCGCCTGAGACTAGAGGTTGTACCCGCTTGGAGGGCTGCTCTGACTTATGATCCTGGCCCACAGGTCCGTAAATTTACCGAAAGCCTGCGGGCTGAGCGTCAAGCCTTGGAACAAACGGCGGCTATGGCGCTTGCAGCTTGTCGCTTGGAGTCTGCAGACCAGCTCAACCTCAAGACCTTAACGGCTTGGCCCCAGGGTTTGCACTACCGTATTCTACAGCTGTTTTTTCAGGAATCCCTGCCCAACACGCCCTTTACCCTGGGCCAAAAACAATATGGGCAAATCGCGAAGGCCTTGGCTAACTTGCCGGGCCGGGCCTCCTTTGATCTGGGCCAGGGCCTCACTTTTGGGATCCAGGGCTACCTGGGACAGGTAACAAGGGTGATCAAATAAAATTCACCTGCTAATAGAGTGGTAGAGCCCTATTTAGCTTGCTATAATGGGCCTCGTTAAAGGTGGTATATACGCTATGAGTAAATATATTGCAGAAACATTGATAACTGAGTCTGAGATAAAGGCTATGGTAGAGCGCCTGGGCGCACAATTGAATCATGATTATGCTGGTAAGCAAGTTGTGATTATAGGTGTCCTGCGCGGCTCGGTGGTCTTCATGTCTGACCTTATCCGGCAGCTCGATTTCCCAGTGGAAATTGACTTTATTTCCGTTTCCTCCTACCAGGGTACCAAGTCTACTGGCGTCGTCAAAATCGTCAAGGATACAGATCACGACGTGACCGGTAAACATGTCATTTTGGTGGAGGACATCGTTGATACAGGGCTTACCCTTAATTACCTACGCGAGCTCTTTACCGATCGGGGGCCCGCCAGCCTACGGGTCTGCTCCGCTTTTGATAAGCCGGATTGCCGCCAGGTAGCGGTAGCTGTGGAGTATGTTGGCCAGGCTATCCCCAATGCTTTTGTCGTGGGCTATGGCCTAGACTATCAGCAACGTTATCGCAACCTGCCTTATCTGGCAGTGCTGGGTGACGATGGCAAGGAGGGCCAGGATGAATAAATCCAGACCTAAAAATGGCCTGTCCTTTTACATCATATTGATTGTTGCTATTCTCTTGTCCTCTATGTTTATGACCAAGCTCAACCAGCCTGACCAACGAGTGCTTTCGTCCATGGAGGCGGATATTGCCGAAGGCAGGGTGAAGTCCGTCGTTATTAACGGCAATGAACTGCAAATTGTCATGCGCATGGACCGCAACCAAGCGCCCATGACCTTTAGCAAGACGGTTTCTCCCCTTATGGTGCCCCAGTATCACCGTCTCCTGCAGAAGGCTTTAGCTGAAGACAAAATTGAGTCCTTCGACTACACGCAACCTGCGGACTTATCTGGCATGTTCAATGTCGTCTTACTGGTCCTCATGATTGGGTCCATGGTCTTCTTTGTCTATATTTCTTTTGTCAGCCGCAACCAGGATGGCCGGTCTGCCATGAACTTTGGCCGTTCTCGGGCCAAAAAATCTAATCCGCAAGATAATAAAATATCCTTTGATGATGTTGCAGGGGCGGATGAGGAGAAAGAAGAATTACAGGAAGTGGTTGACTTCCTGAAGAATCCTAAAAAATACACCGCCCTAGGCGCGAAGATACCTTCGGGCATTTTACTCGTAGGCCCTCCCGGAACTGGTAAAACCCTCTTGGCCCGTGCCGTAGCAGGGGAGGCCGGCGTGCCCTTCTTTACCATTTCGGGCTCAGACTTTGTGGAAATGTTTGTAGGCGTGGGTGCCTCTCGGGTGCGTGACCTCTTCAACGATGCCAAAAAGCAAGTACCCTGCATCATTTTCATTGATGAGATTGATGCCGTAGGCCGGCACCGGGGAGCAGGCTTGGGTGGTGGCCACGATGAACGTGAGCAGACCCTCAACCAGCTCTTGGTGGAGATGGACGGCTTCGGGCCTAACGAAGGCATTATTGTCATGGCTGCAACCAACCGCCCAGATATTTTGGACCCCGCCTTGCTCCGTCCAGGCCGCTTTGACCGCCGCATCACCGTGAATCGCCCTGATGTTAAGGGCCGCTTTGAAATCCTTAAGGTCCATGCCAAGGGTAAGCCCATTGCTGAAAATGTAGACCTTGAAGATATCGCTAAAATCACGCCTGGTTATACCGGGGCTGACTTAGAGAATCTCTTGAATGAGGCTGCCCTCCTAGCAGCTCGGAAGGGGGCCAAGCAAATTACCTACTCCGATATTTCTGAGGCTGTCTTTAAGATAGCCCTTGGACCGGAGAAGAAGTCGCGCGTGATGTCGGATGAGGAAAAGAATCTCACGGCCTACCACGAAGCTGGCCATGCCATTGTGTCCCGCCAGATTTCTGACCGCCAGCAGGTGGAGCGGGTATCCATTATCCCCGCGGGCCCAGCAGGCGGCTATACAGCCTACAAGCCCCATGAAGATATCTCCTTTGAGACCAAACACAATCTTTATAAAAACATTATGATTGGTTTGGGCGGCCGGGCCGCAGAAGAATTGACCCAGGCAGATATTAGCACGGGAGCCTCGGATGACCTGCAAAAGTGTAATGCTACCGCCCGGGAGATGGTTTCCAAATATGGCATGACTGATCGAATGGGCCTCTTCGTGACCCAAGATGACGGCGAGGTTTTTGTGGGTATGGACTATGGCCATACGAAGCAATATTCCGAGCAAACCGCAGCCGCGATTGACGAGGAAGTCACGCGCATTTTGGGTAAGGCCTATCAAGATACCCTTGATCTGCTGAAAAGTGAGGATGTGTTGCTACACCAATTAGCAGAGACCTTGCTGGCTAAAGAGAAGATTGAGGGGCCTGAATTTGAGGAGATTTATCAGCAATACGCTAAGAACTATAAACCGCCCAAGGGTGGAGAAGACCGGATCTTTATTTCTGAATTAGCCGAATTGGGCAAGCCATCGGAAAAGAGTAGCGAATCAGAAATGAGTAGCGAATCGGATAACAGTGGCGAATCAGAAAAGAGTAGGGAAGAAGATCAGGAAGATTAAACACAATTAAGAAGTTGGCGTCTGGGAATTAATGCCGGCTTCAAAGTATAAGATCAGCAGACAATCGTCGTATAAGATCAGCAGACAATCGTCCGCCAAGCAGTTGCTTAGGCGGACGATTTCATTAATAAGGTGATCTTGCCTACATTTGTTGGTAATTTGTGCAAATTATTTGGACCTATTTACTTGAAGTTGTGCACTCTATAATGCTATACTGACCAGCAAACGCGAGGAAAACTGCAACAAGCGAGATTCGCCTTGCTCCTTGCACAGAACAAAAAATGGAGGATTCTCAAACATGAAAAAACTTTTAGCTAGTTTGCTGGCTTTCGTCATGCTGTTCGGCATGGTTGCCCTCGCAACCCCCGTATTTGCTGAAGAAACCGCAGAGCTGGAAGAGCCCGAACAAGTCATGACAGATGCCGACACCCTGGTTGTGGGTGCTCCGGAACTCAATGCTGACTATATCAACGGTTTCGGTAACTCTTCTTATGACGTTTACGTTAAATACCTGCTCGGTAACTATGGTGGTGAAGCGGGTTATGCAACCTACTTCCCTGATGAATCAGGCCAATATATCCTGAACCCCACCGTTACTACACAAGAGCCCGAAGTAACTGAGAATGAAGACGGTACTAAAACCTACACCTTCCACCTCGTAGATGACCTCAAGTGGAATGATGGAGAACCCATCACGGCCTTAGACTATGTCTTTGGTGCGTTCTTCTTAGCTTCTCCCGAATGGATGGCCCAAGGTGCCAACAACTCCATGTCCGGTGAAGACTTTGTTGGTTTTGATGAATACCATAACGGCGACACCCGCGTATTTGAAGGCGTTAAGCTGATTGATGACTATACTTTCTCCATCACTCTGAAAGCTGAAAAACTCCCTTACTTCTACGAAACTGTCATGGTTGCTTCCAGCCCTACCCCCATCCATCGTTATGCTCCTAACCTGAATGTTGTAGATAACGAATTGGTTGTAAAAGAAGGCTATGAAGTAACGGACGCAGACAAAGCTTCCATCGTGGAGAACGCAGGCTACAAAGTCACTGAAGCCGAAGATGCACTGGCTGAAGAGCAAGCCTGGTGGGAAGACTACAAGGCTAGCCAGGCTGAAGCCGCTGGCGAAGATGCAGAAGTCGAAGAAGGCGGTCTGCCCGGCATTTCTGCTGGTGACGTCAAAGAGGAAGAAGAATATTTGGCTGAACTGCAGCAAGCTGTTGACGACGCCAAACAATACGTAGATGACTTAGAGTCCGGCGCCATTGAGATGGATCCCCTGGAATCCCTCATGACTGAAGCTGCCTTAGACGTTGCTTATAACTATCGCTTTAAGCCTGATGTCACCTGCGGACCTTACCAGTTTGTCGAATATGCTAACCGCATGGTCAAAGTTACCCTGAACCCTGAGCATAAGGGTGACAGAAATGGTAAACTCCCGACCATCAAGAATATCATTGTCCAAACTGTTAACTCTGCTTTGGATATGGACTTCCTCATTGCTGGTTACATTGACTTGGTTCCTGGCTTCACCGAAGCTTCTAAGATCAACAAAGGTAAGGACAATCCTGACAAAGTTTCTTTCGCTAACTACCCTCGTAACGGTTATGGCGTTCTTTCCATCCGTAACGACTACAGCCCCACCCAATATCCGGGCGTACGCCAAGCCATTGCTTACTCCATCGACCGTGATGAATTTGTATCTACCGTTTCTGGTGGTTATGGTCTGGTAGTGGACGGCTGCTTTGGTATTGACCAATTTGAATATGTTGACCGTGGCGATGAGCTGGAATCTGATGAATCTTGGATCCACTATACCTTGAACGCTGATAAGGCCAATGAAGCTCTGGATACCACTCCTTACACCTTTGAAAAAGACGGCGTAACTCCTTGGGATCCTGCAAAAGCTCAGGAAGCCTACGATAACGACAAAGAAAACTTTGACTACTGGCGTTATGATGCTGAAGGCAACGAACTCCGCGTTATCCACTACGGTGCTTCTGGCATTGAGACCACCAACCTCATCCAGGTTATGTTGCCTGATAACGCTAAGCGTGTTGGCATGAACTACATCGTTAACCCTGTAGACTTTGCTACCCTCTTGGACGTTTACTATGGCGAGGCTCCAGCCGACACAACTGATGTCGCCTCTTGCTTCAACATGGGTACTGGCTTCTCTATCCCAGATGATAAATACTATGCCTACCACTCTTCTCAGATTGGTGTTGGTTCTAACAACGACCGCGTCAACAGCCCTGAGCTGGATGAGATCCTGGTAACCATGCGCCTTGCTGATCCTACCGATGTGGATACCTGGGAAGACGGCTGGGTGGCTTTCCAACGCTGGTATAACGCCAACCTGCCTAATATCCCTCTGTACGCTAATGACTACCACACCTTCTTCACCAACCGTGTACATGGCCATGAACCTACACCCATGTGGGATTGGTACAATGATATTTATGATATGTACCTGGAATAAGCTTTAGCGACACTGGTATAATCCTAATTACTAGCACAATTAACTGCTAAACCTTTTGGGGAGTGCCTCGGCCTCCCCAAAAGGGCTTTTTAGGGAAATGTATATTTTCACAAACGTATCCGTTTCTTATACGTATGATTAGGTATTTGAATCACTCGCTTGAGTGGTGATTCAGTTTAGGAGACAAGATGTCAATATTAAAATATATTCTGCGGCGGTTTCTTAACTTGATCCCCGTCCTCATTATTATTTCTATTCTCCTCTTTGGCCTTTCTAAGCTCATGCCTGGTAACCCTGTGGATCTGATGATGCCGCAGTCTGGCTTCAAGAATGAGCAGCAAAAGATGGAAATGCGTGCCGCGATAGAGAAGAAATATGGCTTTGATAAATCGATCCCTGTTCAGTACGTCAACTGGGTTGCCCGCATGTTCAATGGTGACTTAGGGGAGTCTACGGTTTATCGTCGGCCAGTTAAAGACCTCATTGCTGAACCCTTGCTCAACACCCTGATCTTGAATATTGGTGTTACCCTCATATCCTTTATTATCTCGTTATTTATAGGCATACGAGCGGCCGTGCACAGGGGAGGGGTCTTTGATAAGGTGACTCAGGTCATCTCCATTATTGGTATTTCCTTACCGACCTTCTTCTTTGGGCTTACCTTGATCTTCCTCTTTGCTCTGACCTGGGGAGTCTTGCCTCCCGGTGGTATGCCCCGTAATCCTGGTTTCTCAGAGATGGTCAAATATTTGGTCCTGCCTTCTTTAACCTTGATTCTTCCTTCCCTAGCGTCCACATCCCGCTATGTCCGTAACTCTATGCTGGAATCTTTGAGCCAGGACTATGTGCGTACTGCTCGGGCTAAGGGTTTATCCGAACGCAAGGTAATCTATTCACACGCTTTCCGCAATGCCCTGATCCCGGTGGTTACCATCGTGGCCTGGTCCTTAACCGGCCTTCTTGGCGGTGCTGCAATCACGGAGCAGGTATTTTCATATAACGGTATTGGCCGTTTCCTCATTAGCTCCGTAGTTGCCCGTGACTATAACGTTGTTATGGCCTTAAACATGATGTATGCAGTCCTATCAGTGCTGGGCAACCTCCTCATGGATATCGGTTACTCCCTGGTAGATCCTCGGGTCAGACTGGAATAAGGAGGCAGCTATGAACAAGAATAAACAACAAAAAATTGATAATAATGCCCCTAAGACCGGTCAAGATATCCTACGTGAAGAAGCCGTCATGTCGCCTTGGCGCATGGTTTGGCGGACTTTTTCCCATACACCTCTAGGTATGGTTGGACTCGTGGTCTTCATAGGGATTTTCATTTTGATCTTTGGTGGCTCGCATCTATTAAAGTTTGACCCCTACTTTGCTATGGGCGTCATGCGCAATATCCGTCCAGGGTCTGGCTACATGAATATTCCCGCTGAGATGGTAGATGAAGGGATTAAAGATATCTCAATCGGTATTACCTATTCCGTAGGGACTTCCCAAGAGGATAAGTATTACTTCTGGGGCTTTGACTCTTTTGGCAATCTGGAAATGCCTGAAGACATAGCCAAGGCCGTAGAGGGTAAGGCGATCAAGCAAGCCGTGGCAGGTGACCGCCATATCTTGATTTTGACTGAGGATGATGAAGTGTATGGCTGGGGAAACAATGAATTCCAACAAACGGTTTTCCCAGAAAATCTCAAGCAGATCGCTAAAGAAGAAGGCATCAAGAAAATTGGTGCTGGCGATGCCTACTCAGTCATGCTGACTGATAAAGGCAACATCTATGTTTGGGGCTCTACCATGCCCAACCGGCTCAACCGGATTCCTAAAGACTTGGAAGGCATGGTGGAAGACTTCCGTGTAGGTTCGGTCAACATTCTCTGCCTCTTAAATGATGGTTCTTTGCGTTTGATCGGGTCCAAGGGTTCTGAAATTGATACCGCCATGCCCAAGGAGCTCAAAGAGCCGGGCAACGATATTGTATCCTTTGCCCGTACCCAATACTCTGGTGTGGTTGCCCTAGGTAATGGTGAGATTATCACTTGGGGTAACAGCAACGAAAAAGCCTCGGCCTATCCAGAAATGGAAGGTAAGGTTATTCAGGTAGCGGCTGGACGTTTACACTTCTCCGCACTTACCGATGCTGGTAAGGTTTACTCCTGGGGTATTAATAACTATAAGGCTGCTGATTATCCGGAAGTACAGGAAGGAGAGCAACTCTTTTCTGGCTTCTTTAATAACTATGTGCTGAAAAAAGATGGGCACGACTATCAGTCTTGGGGCCTAGATGGTTTCTTACTTGGCTCGGACGATAACGGCCGTGACCTTTTTACCCGCCTTATCCATGGTGGTAAGATGAACCTTTTAGTCGCTGCTTTAGGCTCCCTGATTCAGGTTATTATCGGACTTACTGTTGGCCTGATTTCTGGTTACTATGGTGGTATGGTGGATAACTTCTTAATGCGGTTCTCAGAAATTATTGCGTCCTTCCCCTTCTACCCCTTAATCATTACTTTGGCGGCTATCCTGCCCCCAGACTTCTCGCAGTATACGCGTATGATGATGATTATCGTTATTTTAGGTGTCTTAGGCTGGACCGGTATTGCCCGCCTGATCCGCGGACAGATTATTGCTGAGCGTGAGAAGGACTACATTACGGCAGCTAAGGCCTTGGGTCTGAGAGACAAGAAGATTATTCTTGCCCATATTCTGCCCAATGTTATGTCTATCATCATTGTTAACTTGACTCTGGGTTTTGCTGGCATGTTGCTGACAGAAGCCGGACTTTCCTTCCTCGGCTTTGGTGTGGTTGAACCCTTGCCCTCCTGGGGTAATATGATGACCGCGGCCCAGTCTGCAGACGTTATGCAGCTCTACTGGTGGCGCTGGATCTTCCCCGGCTTGGCTATTTTCATCACCGCGCTGTCAGTCAACTTAATTGGTGACTCACTGCGTGACGCCCTTGACCCCAAGGCCATGGAAAGGTAGGTAGCTCTATGGCTTTATTAGAAATTAGAAACTTACATACTTACTTCACCACCAAAAAAGGTCTCATTAAGGCAGTTGATGGCGTTGATCTCACGATCGAAGCCGGCAGAACTATGGGCCTGGTAGGGGAGTCGGGTTCTGGCAAGAGTCAAACCGCTATGTCTATCATGCAGCTTTTTGAGAAAAACCAGAAAATCTTTGACGGCGAAATATACTTTAACGGTAAAAAGATTTCTGACCTCTCCAATAGGCAGATGGAGCATATTCGTGGCAACGATATTTCCATGATTTTCCAAGAGCCCATGACTTCACTTAACCCGGTCTTTACCGTAGAGCGCCAGCTTTCAGAAGTCCTCATTCTGCACCAGCACATGAACAAACAAGAGGCCGCGGAAAAAGCCAAAGACTTGCTGAGCATGGTTAAAATTCCTAACCCTGATGTTGTGGTAAAGCAGTATCCCTTTGAACTTTCTGGCGGCATGAACCAGCGTGTCATGATTGCCATGGCTCTGGCCTGCAAGCCCCAGCTCCTAATTGCTGACGAGCCTACGACGGCTTTGGACGTTACCATCCAGGCTCAGGTTCTCAAGCTGATGAACCAGCTCAAGCATGAAACCCATACGGCCATTCTCTTCATTACCCACGACTTAGGTGTCATTAACCAGATGGCAGACGATGTTTCGGTTATGTATTGTGGCCAGGTCGTAGAATCTGCGCCCGCTCCGGTGATCTTCCGCGAGGGCCTGACGCGTTATCAGCACCCCTATACCGAGGGTTTGCTCCAGTCTATCCCGGCCGTGACAACAGACCGTACAGAGCGCTTGGACGCCATTCCAGGCTCTGTACCCCACCCCTTGGCCATCCCAGATGGCTGCCGCTTTGCAGACCGCTGCAAGTATTGCACTGAGCGTTGCAGACAAGAAATGCCTGAGTTGCGCCAGGTAGACGACAAGCATACGGTCCGCTGCCACTATCCAGAAAAGGGGGTAAGAGCTAATGGAAAATAAGCAAGTCAATCAAGAAAAGCAGCCCTTATTCAAAATCCGACACTTAAAAAAGTACTTCCCGGTCAAGAAAAAGACCTTTTCCCGGCAACAAGAATATGTGCATGCTAACGAGAACATTACCCTAGATATTTACCGGGGTGAAACACTGGGTTTAGTTGGGGAGTCTGGCTGCGGTAAGTCCACCTTGGGACGTACCATTCTGCAAATTTATCCGGCCACGGATGGACAGATTATCTACTATGGTGCTAGCTTGGGTGATGTCAATCCTCATTACGCCAGGCAGGCCCTCCGGGATATCCCGACTCTTTATCCAGCCTATCAAAAAGATTTGGCGGAGTTCCAGGCCTTAGAAGCTAAGGCTGAGGAACAGGCAGACCAAGGCGGTGTAGATCCTGCCTTAAGTGACGACCTCTTGCATAGACGGAGAGACTTGGCTAATAAGTACGACGTCATGTTGCGTTTGGCCGGTGGGCTTCTGGTCCATGACGATCTTCGCAAGGTGTCGCAGATCTTGCTGGAAGAACTTGATGAAGATGCCGCCTACTGTGCGGTGAAAAACCGGATCAAGGAGCTCGATGTTCAAAAGGAATTGAGTCCCGATAAATCCAATAAACGTGCGCAAGAATTAGCCGAGCTGGAACCTAAGCTTGGCCAGCTCAAGCAGAAGGCTGAGGCAAAAAAGGCAGAAGTCGAAAAACTCCGCCAGAGCCTAAAGGATAAGGAGGGCTTTGAGGAACTGGAAGACCGCTTGGATCGGGGCATTGACTTAAGTAAGTTAAGCAATGAAGAAATTCGTCCCTTACGGAAGCAAATTCAGATCATCTTCCAAGACCCCTATTCCTCCCTGGATACCAGGATGACCCTGGGCAATATCATTGGTGAGGGCGTTATTGCGCACGACATGCTCAGCTCTAATAAGTCTAAAGAGTATAACGACTATATTCAGAAGGTAATGGGCGAGTGTGGCCTAGCACCCTATTTTATTCACCGTTATCCCCACCAGTTCTCGGGCGGCCAAAGACAAAGAATTGGTATTGCACGCGCCCTGGCTGTGCAACCGGAATTTATTGTCTGTGACGAAGCGGTTTCTGCTCTGGACGTGTCTATTCAGTCCCAGGTTATCAACCTGCTCTCCGACCTTAAAGAACAAAGAGGCTTGACCTACCTGTTCATCACCCATGACCTATCTGTGGTCAAGTACATTTCGGACCGTATCGCTGTTATGTATCTGGGCGTGGTAGTGGAATTAGCGGACTCAGACGAGCTCTTTACCAATCCTTTGCACCCCTATACCAAGGCTCTCTTACAAGCTATCCCACGGACTGACGTGGAGCAGCAAGAGATCAGCGTTTTGGAAGGGGATATTCCCTCTGCTGTGCGTCCACCGAGTGGTTGCCGTTTCCACACCCGCTGCAAGTACTGTATGGATGTTTGTTCGCAGTATGAGCCTGAATTTATCAGGGTGAATGACCAGCACCAGATTGCCTGTCACCTCATGGATATGCCTGAAGACGAGCGTAAAGTCTACATGGCTCAGAAAGACGCCGAGGACCTAGCTCGCGCTGCTGAAGCCGATCGCTTGGCCCATGAGGCGATTCAAAAGATTTAGGAGTCGAAAGCATGTTTGAAAAAAGAGATGTTTTTCGAAACTTGAGTCCGGAAGAGATCAAGGCCAAGGAAGATATAGTCCGGGATATGGACTTTTCCCGCAAAGAAGTCTGGGAGCTTTATCGTATAGCCCTTAGAACCTTCTTGCCTATAGTGCTCTTTCTCTTGGCTTGTTTCGGATCCTTCTACTTTCTTTTCAAGCTGTGGCTGTCTTCTGTATCTTAGACGGAAAACTATCCTAAACTGAATTTACCTATAGGCCGAGGCCGCCCCATATGGGGCGGCCTTGGCTTTAATAGACTATTGAGCATGTGCTTGGCTTTGGTAACCCAGGCATTTGTCCCCAGAACCCGGTGCGAGTAAAATAGCGGGGAAAGGAAGGGCTTGCCTATGGCCAATAAGCTGATCGAGCATTACCAAGATTTAGATTTCGCACACTATCAATACCTCATGTCCCCTCAAACCAGGATCTTTTTTGTCGGCATCGGGGGTATCTCCATGTCAGGCTTAGCAGAGCTAGCCCAGGACCAAGGCCTGGTAGTTGCAGGCTCTGATCGGGCCAGAGGCTACCGGATAAAGGACTTAGAAAGGCGGGGCATTAAAATTTATTGCCCTCAAGCAGCAGAGAATATTGAGGCCTTCAAGCCTCAGGCGGTAGTCTATACTGCCGCGATTGCCCCAGACAACCCGGAACTAGTAAAGGCCCGGAACTTGGGCCTGCCCTGCCTGGAACGGAGCAAGTGGTTGGGCTTGGTCAATCGTACCTATCCCCAAGTCATCAACGTGGCGGGCACCAATGGTAAAAGCACGACCACGGCCATGTGCTCCTATATCCTCCTGGATGCCGGACTTGATCCCACGATCCATCTGGGAGCGGAACTCGACCGGCTGAACTCTACCGTCCATACGGGCAGGGGAGACCTCATGGTTTCTGAGGCCTGTGAGTTTAACTTAAGCTTTTACGCATTCTATTCCACGATAACGGCTATCCTTAATCTGGGCCATGACCATGTGGATATCTTCCCCCAAATGGAAGACGTGTTAGAGGCCTTCGCGGGTTATATCCTACGCCAGGCGGAAGGCACGAAGCTGGTCCTTCCTTCCTTTGATCCCTATATCCCCCAACTTTTAGACCTGGTAGAGGCCCAAAAACCCGGCTGGCTTGACCAGCTAGACCTCTATTATTTTGGTTATCCTGAAGATAAACCATGTCCGGACCTCGCCATCCGTCACCTGTCTTATGAGGCAGGTCTCCCGATCTTTGAGCTGGCCTACCAGGGGGAGCCTGTGGGCAGCTTTCGCCTGGCTATTCCCGGCCGCTTTAATGTGGAGAATGCCGCCGCGGCGATCCTCCTTTGCAAGTTGGCAGGCGCTAGTTTTGAAACGGCCAGCAAGAGCTTGGCTAACTTTAAGGGAGCCGAAGGCCGGTTTACGCTGGCAGGCCACTATCAAGGCGCCTTGCTTGTCAATGACTATGCCCACCATCCTGACTCTATTAAAGCCACTCTGGCAGCAGCAGAAGAAATACCCCATGAAAGACTCTTTGCCTGCTTTCAGCCCATTACCTACTCGCGGGCTAAGGGCCTCTTTCCAGAATTTGTAGAGGCCCTGAAGGACCAGGCCCATCCCATCCTTCTAGAAGTCTTTGATGATCGGGAAAAGGACCGCAGCTTCTCCTCGGCCCACATTGCGGAGGAAATCAACAAGCAAGGGGGATCAGCCCTCTTTTTTGCCAGTAAAGAGGCCCTGGAAGCCTATCTTAGGGATACGTTGGCCAAGGGAGACTTAGTTATTCTTATGGGGCAAGATATCCGGCAGGTTGGGGACAGCCTAGCCAATCGCCAAGACCACTTCCACCAGCATGTAGGCCTGGCGGATGGGAAGATTCAGCCTTGACAGCACAAGACCTGCTTGCTAATATACTCAAGCGACCGCTCCGCCAAGGCTCGTAAAGCTTAGGCTGCCTTGTTCGCGGGCGAGACTGTTTACAGGAGGAAAAGCATGTACGCTATTATTAAAACTGGCGGGAAGCAATACCGGGTATCCGAGGGTGATGAAGTCTTCGTAGAGAAGCTCGGCCAAGAGGCTGGTGAAAAGGTAAATTTTGACCAAGTGCTCGCCATGGGCGAGGGAGAGTCTCTGGAGTGGGGCAAACCCTTCCTGGAAGGCGCTAAGGTCGAGGGCGAGATCGTCAAGAACGGCAAAGGCCCCAAGATTAATATCTTTAAGTACAAGGCTAAAAAGGGCTACCGCCGCCGTCAAGGCCATCGTCAACCCTATAGCAAGGTTAAGATTATCAGCCTGGCTCGCTAATTGAGCTTATTTGCAGATGATCCGGGCCAGCTTTTATTATGATCAGGCAGAAGTCCTCAGAGCCTTTGAATTTTCAGGCCACGCGGGCTTTGCAGATCGTGGGTCCGACATTGTTTGTGCCGCTGTTTCTGCCATTGGGCAAACGGTTATCGGCACTATTGAGGAGCTTGTGGGCGACACCTTTAGCTACGGCTTGGATCCTGTAGAAGGGAAAATAGCCTGCCGTCTGCAAGACTACGACCAATACAACGAGACAGAAAAGATAGCCTTAGGGGCCCTTATGTTTTCTGCCTATATCGGAATTGAGCAGCTAGTCCCCAATTATGGGGAATTCATCACAGTAGAGAAGAAGACCTACTTGGAGGAAGCACATGATTAATGTAAATTTACAAATTTTATCCAGTAAAAAAGGTGTGGGTTCTACAAAGAACGGCCGTGACTCCCGCGCAAAACGCCTTGGTGCAAAACTAGGAGATGGCCAATATTGCTTGGCTGGTAACATCATTTATCGTCAACGCGGTACCAAGATCCATCCCGGTGAGAATGTGGGTAAAGGTAAAGACGATACCCTCTTCGCCTTGGTCGATGGTCAGGTATACTACGAGCGTAAGGACAAGAAGCGTAAGCAAGTTTCTGTCCGTCCTGTGGACTTTGCTCTGGCTGAATAGCTTGCGCTTTTAAGCGAGTTTTTAAGCAGCCTTAGTTTAGCTTGTGTAGAACTGCCTGGCCCCTTGGGGCTGGGCTTTTTTAGTTAGGATCTAGCGATGTTTTTTGACCATGTAAGATTGGAAGTGAAATCTGGTAAGGGCGGGGATGGTGCGGTTTCCTTCCGCCGGGAAAAGTATATCCCCGACGGGGGGCCGGATGGCGGAGATGGCGGTAAGGGAGGAAATGTGATCTTAAAGGTGACCAACCGACGCAACTCCTTGATTGATTACCGCTTTAAGCATTATTTTGCGGCTGAAGATGGCCAGGATGGCCAACAGAAAAAGATGTTCGGCCGGTCAGGTGCAGACCTGATTTTGGAAGTCCCTCCTGGAACCCTGGTGTATGATGACGACCGGGATCTGCTGATCTGTGACCTCAAAGAAGAGGGCCAGACCTTCAAGCTATTGGAGGGTGGCAAGGGGGGCCTGGGCAATGTCCACTTCAAAAGCTCCCGCCGGCAGGCCCCTAAATTTGCCCGGGCCGGAGGGCCGGCAGACCAGCTCAATATTCGCTTGGAACTCAAGCTGATTGCTGATGTGGGCCTCCTAGGCCTGCCTAATGCTGGCAAGTCCTCTCTCCTGGCTAAAATGTCTAGAGCCAAACCCAAGATTGCGGACTATGCCTTCACCACCCTACAGCCCCAGCTTGGTGTCGTTGATAGTTACGACCAGTCCTTTGTTTTAGCAGACCTGCCGGGCCTCATCGAGGGTGCTGCTGAGGGTGCAGGCCTGGGACATGACTTCTTGAGACATACGGCCCGTTGCCGACTCCTCCTGCATGTGGTAGATGCCTGTCCCTTACCGGGGCAAGTTGATCCACGTGAGGCTTATGACCTTATTCAAGGGGAGCTGACAGACTATGGGGACAAGTTGGATGAGCGCCCACAAATCTTGGTCTTGAACAAGGCAGACCTGCTTGCGCCTGACCAAAGACCTGAGCTAGAAGCAAGCTTTGCCGATCTTGACCTCCCCAAATATTGGGTTTCTGCCGTGACTGGCGAGGGCATAGATGACTTAAAAAGAGCAATTTTCAAACTCTTACCCAGCCTGCCAGCGGTAGAGCAGACAGAAGTGAGCACAGAAGAATGGCAGCTCTACCGCTATGAGCCCAAAGCGCCTTATGAAATCTTCTTTGAAGAGGGTGAAGCCTTTGTAACCGGCAACTGGATTGAAGGCCTGGTGCAATCTACGAACTTCGACAACCCGGAGTCCTTCCACTACTTCCAAAAAGAAATTGAGCGGAAGGGGCTCAACGCTGCCCTCTCGGAAGCGGGGGTACAAGATGGCGATTGGGTAGATATTGGCGGCGCGGAGTTCCAATTCTTGGGCCGCAAGGCAGGAGAAGAAACGGACGGCCTGGGGAGTTAAGCCTCTTTGGTCTGACTCTTTTACTTTATGCAAGCATTTGCTATAATTCACCTATTAGGCTCCAAGGCCTAAACAAGCGATTAGGCTCAAGGCCTAAGTCCAAAGAAGAGAGGAAAAGCACATGGATAAATATATTTGTGACCTTTGTGGTTATGTTTACGACCCTGAACAAGGCGATCCCGACAACGGCATTGCCCCCGGCACAGCCTTTGAAGATCTCCCAGAAGATTGGGTATGCCCCCTCTGCGGAGCCACCAAAGATGCTTTCTCTAAGCAATAATGGGCTTAGTGAGATCAGGCTATAAGTTAAAAAAGGGACCTTCACTATCGAGGGTCCCTTTTTCTATGACTCTTCCTCTTGACTGAGGGCGTTCAGAATATAACTATAAATAGGTCCAGCCTGGGCAGGCCAGGCCTCGGAGAAGGCCCGGGCCCGGTCCTGGTTTGCTACCTGGACCTGGACTTCCAAGAGCTTACTGTTTCGGTCCCAAGCCTGACAAGAAACCAAATAGCTGCCATCCCCCTGGGCTGTAAAACTAGATTTGAGCTCCGCTTGGTCCTCTGCCTTTTGGCCGAGAGCGTGGATTTGCTCGAGGAGGGCAGGGGAGAGCTTCCCTTTTAATTGCCGGTATACCAATTCACCTGCTTCTGTGAGATAACTAGCTAGGAGGGGCTGGCCCTTGAGATCTTTGTGCTTTTGATATTTGGGCTCGCTTACGCTGATCAGCTTTTGGTCCAAGAGGGCAGCCCAGGCTTCCGCGACGGTAAAATAGTCAAAAAACATAGTTTCTTGTGCTAAGGATTGGACCTGGACAGGAGCGAGGCCGGGCTGGCTTTTGATTAAGGCCAAGAGAATCAGCTTGACTTGGTTGGCTTGGTTATGGAGTTGGTCTGGCATTTTCAGTTCATCCTTTCTGACTTCCTGACTTGCTTAAAAGCTGACGCGTCCACCTGCTGGCAAGTTAAGATTATCGGGCATAGCTTATGGGACCGCCTTGCAGTTCCCCTAGTATAGCGGTTCAGACACTAAGCTGTAACCTTTGAGCTTTGTAAAGCCAGTATAATGAAGAAACTAGGAGAGGAGATAGGACTTTTTGTTATACCAGCTCTTGTTGAATAGGGAAATTCTTGCTGAAACGGTTACGGAGACTGCCACTGAACTCTTGCAGCACAATTTGTGGGAGCAAACGAATAGCCTTGATTTGGCGATCAGTGTGGGGGTCCTGGTTTTAGCCTGGTTTTTACGCAAGCTACCGGGCCGCATCTTTATCAGGCTATTTAAGCGCCAACCGGACCTGCAGGCCCAGCTGAAGTCCAACCAAACTTCTGCCTTTTTACTCCCCCTACTTGCTTGGATTAGCCTAAACCACTGGGTAATTTCATTCCCGCCTAGTCTGCAAATGTTTTTAGACAAATTAAATGCCTCCTTGCTGATTATTGTGCTGATCGGAGCAGGCCTGGCCTGGATCAAGAGCCTGATGCAGGTTAAAGTACTTGATCAGGATAAATGGCGGACCAAGCAGGGTAGTATCCGCTTCTATTTCCGCCTTGTGCAGGTGATTAGCTGGCTTCTGACAGTTTTGGCGGTCCTGTCTATTTTCGGGGTGAACGTAGCTAGTCTAGCCGCTGGCTTGGGACTGGGTGGTTTAGCCATCTCCTTAGCAGCCCAAGATAGTCTCTCTAATCTCATAGCTGGCTTTGTCTTACTCAATGATCCTGACCTCAAGGTGGGGGATGACATTGAAATCTTAGGCCAGAGTGGGACCCTGGTAGATCTTGGCCTCAGGTCTTCGCAGATTCGGGCCTATGATCGCAGTTTAATCACCATACCTAATAAGCTTTTGTCTGAAAATGTCTTGGTCAATATCAGTCGGATGGACAAACGACGGGTCCTTTTTAGTTTGCGCCTGCCGCTTACTGCAGATCAGGAGGACCTGGTTGCGGTAAAAGTTCAGGTTACAGACTACCTACGGTCCAGAGAACAGGTGGATCCGGAGGATATTTACTGTAATTTAGATGAGATTACCGATACAGGCATCGATCTTTATGTTCGCTTCATCGTGCTGGATCCTAGCTGGGCAGTCATGATGGAGGAGAAGAGATTATTCTTGGAATTCCTGTGGGAACTCCTACTCTCCCGGAATTTGGCGGAACCCAAAAAGGGCCTGCGCATCGAACTGGTTAGCAGTGAACTGCTGGGAACAGGTCCAGAGGCTAGCCTGCAAAAAACCGACTTGCCGGGCCCCCTTTCTGAGGACTTGAGGTAGTTGCCTTGGCTATAGATATCCTCATAGTCCTTATTTTCCTTGTGTGTTTGGTCCGGGGCTGGCGGAGAGGCTTCCTCTACAATGCGGGCCTTGTTTTCATGCTCTTGCTTGCTTTTTTCATTGCCGCTAGTTTTTCAGGATTACTCTCTGCAAAGGTCTACCAGCTAGGTGTGGATAATGGCATTATTCAAGCTAAAACGTCCAAGTTTGTCCACCAACTAGAAAGCGAAGAAGACCTGAAGCTTGGTCTTGCGGACTTGGGTCTTACCGAGTCCTACCAAAATATTCTCAAGGGCGATATGCAGGGGGTTTTGAAAGACTTTTCCTCCTCAGTAGAGAAGCTGGGCGACCAGTCAAAGGCCTATATGGATGAAATGACCCAGGCCATAAGCGAACAAATCCTCAGGCTGAGTTTACAAATTCTTGTCTTTATTTTATTAATTTTTGCCTCCTACTTTATCCTCAAAGCCCTATTAAAACTGCTCTCCAAGGGGATCAATGCCCTGCCGGTTCTTGGTTTTGCCAACCGCCTGAGTGGGGCTATCTTGGGTTTTGCGCTTGCGGTACTCTTATCGGGAACCCTGCTCTCCCTCCTGCCTGGCTTGGGTGCCAGTTTTCCCGCCATAGAGTCTGGCCTGCAAGATTCGCGGCTGGCCAGCCTGATCTCAGAATCTCAACTTTATAAGGTTATCTTAAACAGCATCTTTTAAGGATACAGGCCGCAGATCAAAGCGATTCGATCTACTTGTAGGCCTTTATTTCTCCGGTTTTTAGTTGTGATTTTTTATAGTCACAATCTTTTCGATTTGCTTCATAATCTTCCTTGACAAAGCAGAGGCCACACCCTATATTTACTAAGGGTTAGCACTCGACGACCTAGAATGCTAAGACGCAAAGAAGACCATGGCCTGGCAGAGACCTGGACCCATGGCTAAATATAAGGAGGTTCAGATGAAAATTAGACCTTTAGCAGATCGCGTAGTTATTAAGATGCTGGAGAAAGAAGAAGTCAGCAAGGGCGGTATTGTTTTACCGGAATCTGCCCGTGAAGAGCCCCAGGTGGCTGAAGTAGTAGCCGTAGGCCCCGGTGGCGTTGTAGACGGCAAGGACGTCATCATGGAAGTTGAAATTGGTGACCGTATCCTGCACAGCAAATATGCCGGCACCGAAGTAAAAATTGACGGCGAAGAATACACAATTATTAGACAGTCAGATATTCTCGCAGTTGTGGAATAAGCACTTAACAGCTGAACTTTAGACTTTAGGAGGAAAATAGATTATGGCAAAAGATCTCAAGTACGGGGCCGATGCCCGCAAGAGCCTGGAAATTGGCTTAAATAAACTCGCTGATACCGTCCGCATTACCCTTGGACCCAAGGGCCGCAATGTGGTTTTAGATAAACAATACGGCGCTCCTGTCATCACCAACGACGGTGTAACCATTGCCCGTGATATCGAGCTGGAAGACCGCTTTGAAAACATGGGCGCCCAGCTGATTAAAGAAGTGGCTACCCAGACCCAGGATGTTGCGGGGGACGGTACGACCACTGCAACCCTGTTAACCCAGGCTCTCATGCGTGAAGGTCTCAAGAACATTGCTGCCGGCGCTAACCCTGTCATCGTGAAGAAGGGTATCGATATGGCTGTACAGACCGTAGTAGACGAATTGGCTAAGAACTCTCACAAAGTCAATGGCAAGAATGACATTGCCAGAGTTGCTGCCATTTCTGCTGATGATGAACAGATTGGCCAACTAATTGCTGATGCTATGGAAAAAGTCTCTTCTGATGGTGTTATTACGGTTGAAGATTCCAACACTATGGCTACGGAGCTGGAAATCGTCGAAGGTATGCAGTTTGACCGCGGTTATGTATCTGCTTACATGGTTACCGATACCAAGAAGATGGAAGCGGTTTATGAGAACCCCTACATCCTCATCACCGATAAGAAGATTTCCTCTATCCAGGAGATTCTGCCCCTCTTAGAGCAGGTCATCCAGGGTGGCAAACCCCTCGTTATTGTTGCTGAAGATATCGAAGGTGAAGCCCTGTCTACCTTGGTACTCAACCGCCTGCGTGGTACCTTGAACTGTGTTGCTGTCAAGGCCCCTGGCTTTGGCGACCGCCGCAAGGAAATGCTGGAAGATATTGCTATCCTAACGGGTGGTAAGGTCTTCTCTGACGAGCTCGCCATGGACCTCAAGGAAGCTAGCCTAGAGGACTTGGGCCATGCTGGTAAGGTTCAGGTTGACAAAGATAAGACCATTATTGTTAATGGCGCTGGTAATGCTGAAGATATTGAGGCCCGTGTGGAGCAAATTCGTGCCCGTATCGCGGAGACCGATTCTGATTTTGATAAGGAAAAACTGCAAGAGCGTCTGGCCAAACTGGCTGGTGGCGTAGCAGTTATCAAGGTTGGCGCAGCTACCGAAACCGAAATGAAAGAGAAGAAGACCCGGATTGAAGACGCCCTGGCTGCGACCAGAGCTGCTGTCGAAGAAGGTATTGTAGCCGGTGGTGGTACAGCCTACATTGACTCTCTGCCAGCTGTATATGCCCTCCTTGAAAGCCAGGAAGGCGATGTCAAGACGGGTGTTCAGATCGTCGCAAGAGCTCTGGAAGAACCTGTTCGCCAGATCGCTATGAATGCAGGTCTTGATGGTTCCGTCATTTGTGACAAGGTCAAGGCAGCTGACAAGGGCATTGGCTTTGATGCACTCAAGGAAGAGTACGTCGAAATGATCAAGTCAGGGATTGTTGACCCTGCGAAGGTCACTCGTTCTGCCCTGCAATCCGCTGCATCTATTGCCTCTGTGGTACTGACCACGGAAGCCACTGTGGCAGATATTCCTGAGAAGGAAGCTCCCATGCCTGCAGGCGGTCCTGACATGATGTACTAGGGCCCAGGGCTGAATATATCAATTACAAAGACTGCCTTTCTGCGGAAAGGCAGTCTTTTTTTAGCAGACTTTGCCCCTGGCAGGCGAAACACTTATAATAACTCTAGCTTTGGCGAGAGAAGGAAGAGTTCAGCAGATGTCTACACAGGTCACCGCAGATCAACATACGCTTTATCGAACCGACTTACATCCGTCTGAATGTGATTTCGAACGCTTAATTTTCCCCCATACCCTTTTGATGCTTGGTCAGAATGCGGCAGAGAAGGATATTGAACTCTGCCCCTCCTTGGGTCGAGAGGCCCTAGAGGCCCAAGAGATTAAATGGATGATCTCTAGCGTCTCTTACTATCTCACGGGGCTCCGGCCAGTAAAGGGCAGCCAGGTCTTGTCGGAAACCTGGTCGCCGGGTATCAAAGGTATCAATTTCTTGCGCTCTCACCTTATATTTTCTGAGAGGCGGGAAGCAACTCAACTTGTGGCCCACGGGTCTTCGCGTTGGTTTTTGGTAGACCGGGACAGCAGAAAGCCACTCCGACCCTATGAGGTAGTAAGCGAGGAGGACTATAAGGCCTATTGTGCTCCAGACCGCGGTTTATCCTTTAGGACCCTCCGGATAAAACCCAGCAAAACCGCAACCTTGTACCAGCAAGACTTCGCGATTGGCTATAGCCTTCTTGATGATAACTACCATCTCAACAATGTGAACTATATCAGCCTGGCCATGGACTGCCTGTGGTCCTATTTCGCGAGCCGGGACTTGCCCTTGATCGACTATCAGGTCAGAGAGATCCACTGCAATTATGTGGCGGAAGTGAGGGCTGGCCAAACCTTAACCCTCAGCCTGAAGCAAGCCGAAGCCAACCAGCCTAGCAGCCACGCTTGCCTATTCCAGGGTCAAGACATAGATTTTTCGTCCCAGGCTCCTACCCAGTCCTGGGAGCTTACAGGCCACCAAAAGATAGAGGACAAATTGGACCTAGCCTTTCGAGCGTTGATTGTCTTAGAGGAGAAGTCATAGATGCCAACAGTCAAGCCAGGGCCTTCTCCCCAGGGCAAGCCCAGGGGGTGGCTCAGTCACTTTAATAAGTCCCGTGTCATTTTTCTGGCTGCCTTAACCCTGATCAGCCTGTTTTTGCTGATTTTAGTTTTGGTCATAATACCCCGCGGCCAGGTAGAACATGCTATTCGCGGCCCTGAAGCCTTTCAAGCGCATCAATCCCGCGACCTAGAGGCTAACCTTGCCCGTCGGACCTATCCTTTAGCGGACAAGCTGGTCTTTGTTAGCCGGGAAGAGCTGGTTTGTGAAGACTACCAGGGTCGCCAGATTTTTGCCCACGCCCTCAATATGACTCGACCCAGCGTCCAGCTGATGGATAACTGCCTGATTGTGGGGGACCGCGAAGGTGGCCAAGTTGTGGTCGTTAATCCAAACGGCCTGGTTTTTGAAGTGCACCTGGATTCAAGTTTTGTGCGGGCTAGCCTGAGCAAGAAGGGTTATTGGGCTTTTTTGGACGAGCAAGCGGATGATAAGGCCTTGGTTCACCTGGTAAGTCCAGAGGGTAAGAAAATTTTGACCCTCAGCTTTGCCAAGTCTGGTAATGCTTTAAATCTTCAGTTCAGTCCCGACGGGAACTACCTAGATGTCCTCATTTTGAACACCGCCTCCTCCAACATGAAGACCTTGGTCAGGCGCTATGATCTGGAGGGAGGCCTGGTTGCACAAAAGGTCGTAGAGGCTTATAACGCTTTATTTTATGGCTTAGAGCATGATCAAGACGGCCTACCCATCATTTATTCTGCAAACCATGTGGTTAAACTTGATTTCGACCAGGAAGAAAATGTCTTAGATGCAGAATTATCTTCCATCCTGGCGGTATTCCCCCAAGGCCCGGACTTGGTGATCCTAGGCAATGCGCAACCGGATGCCTTTAATGGCCTCTATAAGTTTTCTGCCTCGAATGGCCTAGAGGAGCTAGCAGACCAGATTGGTAGGGCTGCCCATATCCACATGAGTCCTGACTATACGAAAATTGTTTATGCAGCAGATAATCTCTTGTATACGATAGACCTGGCCAGCATGAGCCTGGGCCAGGCTCAAGCCATGGATGGTGAAATCCTGGCCTATAACTTTTATGCCGGCAAGGAAGCCAATGTGGTGACCAGCCACAGTGCCCACATGGTCCCATGGAAATAGAAGCTAAATTCCAACTGAGCAAGGCTGAAGATTGGGAATTTTGGCAGGAGCGCTTTTGCCGGCCCCAGGACCTGGTGGGCTGGCAGCCAGACCCGCATGATAGGACGGATTCCCTGGCAGCCTTTTATTACGATACCCCCGAGGCCAGCCTTCATCAAGCTGGCTTTAGTCTGCGCCTGCGGCTGGAGGGACGGCGCTTAGTCTTAACCATCAAGCGTCATCTCAGGTCTCAAGATCCAGAACAGAAGGCTCCTAAGTTCGACCGGGAAGGGATCGTAACTCGTGAAGAGTGGGAGGAGGTCCTACTAGAATCTGGCTCTCTGGACTTCAAGCCCCAAGACTATGAAGATTTGGCCTGGGACCGTGTCCGCATACTGACTTCTCAAGACCAGGCATTGGCCCCAGTCTGGGAAATTTTGGCAGCAGGCCAGGTGGTCCTCTTGGCAGCCAGTCGCTTCACCCGTCAAAAAGGGAACTTATGGAGGGGAGGGACCCAGGTAGAGTGGGCTTTGGACAAGGGCTATTTTCAACATCCTGGTTTGGAGGATGAGGCCTTTGCTGAGTTGGAATTGGAGCTGAAGGCGGGGAATCGTCAGAACTTAGAGGACCTTATTTCTGACTTGCAAACCCTGAGGCCTCTAGGGCCGCAGGCCTGGTCAAAGCAGGTTAGGGCCCTGCATGCTCCCTATGACCTGATTATTTTAGGCGCAGGTCCCGCAGGACTTGCCGCGGGTATCGGGGCGGGCCTCAAAGCGGAGGCGGAAAAGCTACAGGCCCGTATCCTCATCCTGGATAAAGAAAAAGAAGCCGGCCGCAAAATTTTAGCCTCGGGAAATGGCCGCTGCAATCTCTCTAACCAAGCGCCTAAATCTGATCAATACCTGTCTCAGGATCCGGGTCAGCTGAAGCCCTTCATTGAGCAAATTCCCCGAAAGTTTACGCATCATTTTTGCCGGGAAATAGGTCTGGCTTGGACATCTGATGAAGCCGGCCGGATTTATCCACAGGCCGAGGAGGCCCGAGCCGTGCGGGACTTACTGCTTGCGCGTCTAGAAAGTTTGCAGGTTCATCTGCAGACCGCAACAGAGATTTGCCAGATCTACCCGCCAGAATATGAGGGCCAGACCTATTACCTGTTAGACCAGGCAGGGCAGATTTTTAGGGCAAAATCTCTCATCCTCGCCTTAGGCTCTCCGGCCAGCCCTGCCCTGGGGGGGAATTGGTCGATGACTGCACTTGCTAAAGTTTGGGAGTTGCCGTGCCAAACCTTCCGTCCCGGCCTTTGTGGCTTGCTTTTAGATCCACAAACCCAGCTGAGCCAAGTCTTGGGTACCCGGGTTAAAGCCACGGCTACACTGGCATCAGGTGTGACTAGCCAGGGGGAATTTTTATTTAACAAGGGGGCTCTCTCTGGTATTGCTGCCATGGATTTAGCTAATGTGCTAGGCGGGGAGAAGGGGAGCTTTGCCCAGGCCGAGCCTCAGGCCGACCCTCAGGCCGATTCTCAAGTCGATCCTCAAGGAGAATGGATTTTTGACCAGGCCCTTACGCTAAGTCTGGATTTTTTCCCGCACTGGCAGGCAGGCGATTTAGCCAAGGCCCTAGCAGATAAGGGCCGGTCTTATGGCTGGAAACTAAGCTGGAGACTCCTGTTGGCTTCTTATTTACCCACCAGGCTGAGTCAGGCTATCTTGGCTGACCTAGGTGTCAAGCTTGATGCTCAGGCCGAACCCAAGCTGGCCCGTAGCTTAGCCTACAAGTTGAAAGCCTATCCCCTGAAGCTGAGAGGCCTGAAGTCTTTCGCAGATGCTCAAGTAGCTAGAGGTGGGCTGGACCTCAGTGCTATCCGCCAGGACTACAGCCTCAAGGCCTATCCGGGCGCCTATGTCTGTGGAGAAGCCCTAGACGTGGTTGGTTTTTGTGGCGGCTATAATTTACACTTTGCCTTGGCCAGCGGCTACCGGGCTGGCCAAGCGGCGATCACTGACCTATCTGGGCTGGTCAAGCGGCGATCACTGACCTATCTGGGCTGGTCAAGCGGAGATCACTAACCTAGCCGGGCTGGCCAAGCGGCGCTAGCTGACCTAACGGGGCTGGTCAAGCGGAGATCACTGATCTAACTGGTCTGGCCAAACAGAGATCACTGATCTAATTCGGCCCTAATTTTGCCCCTAATTCGGCCGGTAGTTATCTAGAATCTCATCTAATTTTATGTAAAGATTCAACAGGCCCTCAAGGCGGATTTGTTGGTGGCCGTATTGTTCATAGAGTTCTTGGCTGTCTTTTTTGCCAAAGAGGGCTTCTAATTCAGCCCCGGAGGCTTCTAAATCGGCAATTTCTTTTTCCATGGCCCGGAGGGCTGCAGCCCCTTGCGCGCGAACCTGTCTCTCTGCCTGTTTAGACCTGTTGGTCCATGGCAGCTTGGCCAAGTCAGGCCACAGCTTGAGTTCGCTTGGGCTGAAATGCGGGCCTTCCGCCTGACCGGATAGGACATCCGAGGGCTTATCCGCCTGGTCCGACCCTTTTTTCTCCGCCTTGGCAGCTTGCTGTTGCCAGGCTTGGACTGCCTGCCGATAAGAAGGATAGGAATAAAAGCTTTGAATCTCTCGGCCTAAAAAACCCCACACCTGCTCCGCCAGGGTTTGGATAAAATACCGGTCGTGGCTGACGGCGACAAGGGTGCCTTTGAAGTCCTTCAGAGCAGACTCCAGAATCTCAGAGGACCTAATATCTAAATGGTTGGTCGGTTCATCTAGGAAGAGGAGGTCAGGCTGGTGCTGGAGAATGCAGGCCAGGGCGAGGCGTGATTTTTCTCCTCCAGAGAGGTCCTTGAGACGTTTCTGCAAGTCTGTGTGGAAAAAACCGTAGGCGGCCAGCACTTCTTGGGCCTGGCCTGGGGTTAGCCGATCGTTGGCTGCCATCAGACAAGTCAGGACTTCTTGTTCTTGGTCTTCAAAGCGCTGCCATTGAGCGAGGCTGGCAAAGCGCAAACCGGGCAGGAGGCGAATATCGCCAACTAAATAGGGGTTTTCGGCTGCCAGGCACTTAAGCAGATTGGTCTTGCCGCAGCCGTTGGGACCGCAGATGAGAATACGCTGTCCAGAGTGGATTTCTATATCTACTGGCTCGAAGAGATCTTCATCGGCATCTGGGAAGCGTACACTAACCCCCTGCCCTGAAATAAGAAGTTGACCTGGCTTGCCGGGATCAGCCTCAGATAGATAGGTAAGCTTGAAACGCGGCGTGACGACCTTAGCGTCCTCCTTAACCTTTGTGAGGGCATCTTGCAATTTTTCCAGCTTCTTTTGTCGCGAATGGTAGGAGGCAATTTTGCGATGAGAGTAAAGTGTTTGTACAACCTCGGACTCATGGTCAATGGCCTTCTGTAGCTTGCTAGCTTCCCGAGAAAGACGGAGTTGGTCTTGGCTTTGGATGACTTTAAATTGTGAATAATTGCCCCGGTATAGGGTCAGTTTGCCGTGATTCAGCTCGGCTGTAAGATTGGTGACACTATCCAAAAAGGCCCGGTCGTGAGAGACCACGATCATGGCGGCTTTCGTTTGTGCTAAGTAAATGGAAAGCCATTCAATGGCCTCAATATCCAGATGGTTGGTGGGTTCGTCCAAAAGCAGGAGGTCTGCATCTTCAACGAGGAGCGAGGCTAAAGCCAAGCGCATGCGTTCGCCTCCAGACAGCAAGGCGCGGTTACGCTTGACTTTTTCTAGGCTCAAGCCCAGTCCTGCAGCAGCCTGGGCCAGGCGGTAAGGATAGTCCCAGGCCCCCTTAGCGGCAAAGTTGGCATTGATTTCTGCATAACGGGCCAGAAGCTGGGAATTCTCAGGTTCTTGCGCCATTGCGGCCTCAAGCTTTGCCAACTCTTCTTGAAGGGCGCGAAATTCCGGATGCTCTAGGGCATCACGGTCTAAGTCATCTTGGCTAAATTCCTGCTCCAAATACTGGCAAATAACCGAATCAGCTATGTGGACCCTGCCCTTATCCGCATCTGGATCTTCCTTACCAGCAATAAGCCGCAAGAGGGTCGTTTTCCCTGACCCATTATGGCCAATCAGACCCAAGCGGTCACCACGATCCAAACTTAAATTAACATCCCTGAGGACCTCTTGGTTGGCATAGGTTTTAGCGACATGGTTGAGTGTTAAAAGAGACATAGCCTTATCTTAAACTAAAAAGCCCCCTAAAACTATAAGCTTTAGGAGGCTCTATTGGCTGCCGATCAAGGATTCGAACCTTGGCTGATTGAGTCAGAGTCAAGTGTGCTACCGTTACACTAATCGGCAATCTAGGAGGCTTTCGCCTTGATGCTTGAAAAGATTAGCACAAGCGCCACTTTTCTGCAAGTGCAATTCTCTCTAACGACAGAGTAAACTTGTTGAAGTTAATTGCCAAAGTAAACAGGACACGCCTCAAAATGACATTCCACCTTATTTGTGATTCTATGGGCCAGCCCAGCGAGCCGGAAAAAGGTTGGCAAACCCCTGATTTAGCGAACTTGCCAACTCTTTTTTTGCTATCCCTGCATGGGGTTGCCCCGAAAAGAGTTGGCAAAGTCTTGCTTTAGACGATCTGCCAACTATTATTTGGCTTCCCCAAGCAAATGTGAGCCGGAAAAAGGTTGGCAAACCCCTGTTTTAGCGGACTTGCCAACCTAAATCTGCCGCTAAACCGGCTCGGCCGGGCCAAAAAAGGTTGGCAAACCCCTGATTTCGCGAACTTGCCAACTCTTTTTTTGCTATCCCTGCATGGGGTTGCCCCGAAAAGAGTTGGCAAAGTCTTGCTTTAGACGATCTGCCAACTATTATTTAGCTTCCAAAGCAAATGTGAGCCGGAAAAAGGTTAGCAAACCCCTGTTTTAGCGGACTTGCCAACCAATTTACACACTATTGCGGACTTGACTTTCGGAATTCTGAATTCTCGGGCATTTTTGCAACTAATGGGTGGGCCGCCCGACATTTTTGCAACTAGTGAAAGTCAAGTCCCCAATAGTGTGTAAATTCGTAATTGCCTTTCTTTAATTTCTATCCTAAGCTGCTTTGGCTAGGCGGCATTGTTGGTGGGCAAGGTCA